>NZ_MEIR01000074.1 GCF_002777825.1 Snodgrassella alvi
AGCACATCAACCGCAATACCCGTAACCACCTCACTTAAATTCAGGTCACCAAATAAATCACTGAAGATTGAACTATTCTTATTATTCGGTGCTATCGGTGGCGTAGTACCTACCTTGGGTTTATTCGCAGGCTGGGTACCCGTGTTCACCGGATCATCATTAAAACCATCATCCTGATTGGGTGGTAGCGGCGTGGGTGGTGCCTTCTTATCCGCATCACCAAAATAAAGTATATCGCCGTTTTCGTGAATATCCTTAAACTCTTCTGCCTCATCCACATTATTGAGCATATAGATACTGCCGGCAAAAGTTTTCATTAAAAACCCCAGCGACAAAAAAGACTCAAAATTAAACTGATGCAAATAATCAGCCTTGAAATCCTTGGCACTCTCCAGCATATCCCAGCCATCATTGCGCGGATCATAATTTTTATTGATCATGCCATTCATAAAGTCGCCGCGTTTATCCGCCGGAATATCCCCCAGCCCCGCCTGCTGCCACACCTCATCATCCTTAGTAATGTCCGCCGGCGCCGGTGCCGGCAAGCCTACGCCGGCTTGAGCCTGCGCCATCTCATTGGCATTACTGCGCCCCTGACGGATGATGCGCTCGCGCGCACTCACCTGCGCCGGATTTTCCTTCTCGCCCGCCGTCCCTTTATTGGGCGTGATTTGCAGCCCCAGAAACGTGGCATAGCCATCCACCCCGTCCTTTACCCAGCGCAAAATGCGCCAAGCGGTAATATGATGCACCTGCTGGCGCAAATTTTTATCCAAATTATCGGTAATCGACACATCGCGCCACGCATTAAAGCGCGCCACCATCTCCGGCTGCGTATCAAACTCAAGAGATGTATTTTTATTCATAATCTCATAATTTTTTAATTTGAATTTGCGCTTTTGCTGCATCTGCTTGGCTAATGCCGGATGGTCGACCGAGACTTGCATGGGCATACCATGTTCCCAGCAGCGCGCATACATATCATGCAAGGCAATCTGTGCCACCACATGCCCCATCCCCAGATTGCTTTTAAACTGCTCCCCCGGCGGATAGCCGCCGCCGATATCGGCATGTACCCCGGGATAGGTGTATTCGCGAAATTCGCCGCCACCGCCATGCGGATAGCCGCCATCAATACAGATGCTTTCTACAGAAAAGCTTTTGCGCTGCTCATGTCCGGCCACAAAGTGGTAGCAGCTTTTAACAAAGCGTGCGGCAGCGGCGCGCTCCAGCGACATGGTGCCATGCGCCCAGCCAAAATGGCCGCTAATCATCGACACCAGCGGCGACATACCCACATTAGCCACCGTATCAAACAGGCCGGCCATTTCAATGCTGATGGGAATGCCTCTCAGCTTCAGATAAATAAACTCCGGCTTGCCGGCATTGCTCTGCGCGCTGTTATTCGCACCGCCCTGTGGCTGCGGGTTAGCCTGTGACTGTTTAGGCTGTGGCTGCGGGTTAGCCTGTGGCTGTTTAGGTTGTGACTGCGGGTTATTATTGGCCTGAGGTGGTTTGGTTGGGCCGCCATTGGCCTCTTCCTCTTGTTCTTGCGCTGCTTTAATGGCTTCTTTTTCTTTATCCGGATATTTACGATAGTATTTGCGCAGTTTGACGCGCTGCTCCTGCCGCTGTTTGAGCAATTGTTCCAGCTGCTCCTTGGCCTCGGCATTTTCCGGCCGCTCCAGCAGATAGTCCAGCAGCCAGTTGATAAAGGTGCGCCCTTCCGCCGCGCCGCGGGAAAAGCCGATTACATACAGCTTAATAGCCTGCGGCAGCGGCTTATTGCTCGGCGCCGGCACCAGCGCATCGATAAACTGGTCGAGCTGAGCTTTGCGCCCGATAGCCGAATCCATGCTTTTAATCATTTTCTGCGCTGTGGTAAGCTTCAACTGCTTTTCATTGTAAACTTTGCATTGTCCCAATGCATCACACAGGCGTGTCAGCGCCCAGTTGATTCTGGCTTGTCCATAGCGGGCAAAGGCTTCGCCGGCAAAGCCGGGATCCAGATCGCCGATTTCCTCAAAACGCGTGCCTACGCCCTGAATATAATACCTGAACCAGCCATTTTCGATCATATTGGGGTCGAGATTATTTTCTCCTGCTCCTCCCCCTGCACCCATACAGGCATGATACAGGCGCGCCACATTGCTGGTGCGCGGATAGGTATAGGCGCCAATCAGCTTGGCCTGCGGCGCCGCTGCAGTATGCGCTTTCAGCTCCTGCTCGCTTGGTGGTTCCGCACCAGTAACCACTTTATCCGCTTTTTCGTGATTATTGGTGCCATCAAAGAAAAAGCTGATTTTCAGAATTTTCTGGCACGGCTTGGGGGCATTGCGCGCCTTATAAAAGCAGTCGCCACGATTTTTCTGGATTGCTTCAATTGAGGCCGGCAGGCGCCCGCCCGCCTCAGTGGGAAATATTTTCGGCTTATGGGTTACCGGCCATTTGAATTCAATACTTTTACCGGGCAAAATATCCCCGAGCGTATCCTGCGCCGTTTCTTTGATGCCCTCGCCAGCATGCTTAAGGTCTTTACCCAGCTGCTTAATCCCATCGCCGATTTTTTTAATCTGTTTACCGGCTTTATTCACCACCCCACCCAGTGCATTGCTGCCTGCGCCACTCTTATTGCCGCTGGCACTGGCACTATTCGTACTGCTGCCACTGCTAGCGGGCTTGCTGCTGGTGCCGGGCGGCGGCGGATTGGGCGTATTGCTGGCTTCATCCTTACCTAATCCCAGCCCATTTAACACATCAGGAATCGAAATTTTATTGTTATTGGGGTTATTACCTGCCATCGTACTCTCCTTTAATTATTATTTCTGGCTGCTCACTGGCAACTTACCTTCGGCTTCTAACTGCTTGATATAGCGCGGCAGAATTACCTGCGGAATCTTTGCCCGCTCTGCCTTAATCGCATCCAGCTTCGCCTTGTTTTTACGGTAATCCGCCATCGATTTTATACTCGGGCGTGGCGTGCAGAGTTTCTTACTTTCGGCAAACTGTTTCCAGTACTCGCGCTGCTGCCCTTCCTCTATCGTGCCATAAGTAATAAATATCTGGTTGCATGGCAAAAAATGTACCGTAATATTGACTACCTCACCAAAATCATCACCCGCCGATGGCGGCGGCGGCGGCAGCGGAATATCGGTAGAATAATATTCATCATATTGATCAATAATAGCCAATTCTTTACGATCCAAAACAAATCCTGGTAAATTTAATACTTTGGGTCGCCAGCCCGGATACGGCAATACTGTCCAGGAAATATGCATAGTCATCCCCGGCGTCCATTTTGCCCGTAACGCGGCCACACCACAGCTCCCCCCACCCCCATAGCGCTTTTTTCCAACCTCATAATCATCTACTCCCGGCGTACCTGGAATACAGCCGCCACCAATACTGCCGCCATCCATATTTTCATAATTGTATTCATATGCTTCTACCGGCGCGGCATACATGCGGTTTTTACCTGAGGTAATGCCTACAAAAGGCTCAAAACGGTTTGCACAGCTTGTAAGCTGCAAAGCCGCCAGCAACGCCAGCCCTAGCCATTTTTTCTGCATCTTTTCTGCCTTTCTTATTAGTTTCAAATTTAATAATATTTTCAATGCATTCTATTCTGCTATCTTATTACTACAGTCATCAATTTACATTGTTATGCGTCAATTTTTAGGGTGTTAATTATTATTTCTGGCTGCTCACTGGCAGCTTACCTTCGGCTTCTAACTGCTTGATATAGCGCGGCAGAATTACCTGCGGAATTGTTTTGCGTTCCGCCTTAATCGCATCCAGCTTCGCCTTGTTTTTACGGTAATCTGCCATCGATTTTATACTCGGGCGCGGCGTGCAGAGTTTCTTACTTTCGGCAAACTGTTTCCAGTACTCGCGCTGGCGTCCTTCCTCTACCGTGCCATAAGTAATAAATATCTGGTTGCATGGCAAAAAATGCACCGTAATATTATCTACCTTACCAAAATCATCACCCGCCGATGGCGGCGGCGGCAGCGGAATATCGGTAGAATAATATTCATTATAACTATCAATAATCCGCTTTTCTTTTTGATCTACATTTACGCCCGGTAAATCTAATCCTCTGGCTTGCCAGCCCGGATACGGTAATACTTTCCAGGAAATATGCATAGTCATCCCCGGCGTCCATTTTGCCCGTAACGCGGCTGCACCACAGGTAGAGCCACCACCATAGCTTAATTTACCCACATCATAATCATCTACTCCCGGCGTATTCGGAATACAGCCGCCGCCAATACTGCCGCCACTTATATTTTCATAATTGTATTCATATGCTTCTACCGGCGCGGCATACATGCGGTTTTTACCTGAGGTAATGCCTACAAAAGGCTCAAAGCGGTTTGCACAGCTTGTAAGCTGCAAAGCCGCCAGCAACGCCAGCCCTAGCCATTTTTTCTGCATCTTTTCTGCCTTTCTTATTAGTTTCAAATTTAATAATATTTTCAATGCATTCTATTCTGCTATCTTATTACCATAGTCATCAATTTACATTGTTATGCGTCAATATTTAGAGTGTTAATTATTATTTCTGGCTGCTCACTGGCAGCTTACCTTCGGCTTCTAACTGCTTGATATAGCGCGGCAGAATTACCTGCGGAATTGTTTTGCGTTCCGCCTTAATCGCATCCAGCTTCGCCT
>NZ_MEIR01000075.1 GCF_002777825.1 Snodgrassella alvi
GGAAAAGTTTACAAAATCACCTGCTCAGGCGCAGAAGCACAGTATTTTTGTAAAGACATCAATAATGTTAACGATGCCATAGAAGCCAGTGATGCAAGCAAAATAACCAAAGAAAAAAATAAAAATGCCCCATTTGAAGGAACTGCTATAGAAATATATGATTACAACGAAATCATGGATGGCAAATCAGTATTGATTTCTAATCCGGGCATCTACAACAACGAAGATGCCGCATTCAGAAATGCCATCAAACAAAATCCCGAAGCAGCAGCCAATGGCAACCTCTATGTAGTGGTCAACAACCCCACTGTAGAAGTTATCCCCGGTCTGGGCGAAGTCGGCTTTTATGCATTCTACGACAAACTCAACGAATGGATGGGTGGCAGACTGCCATTAACCAATGCAGAAAAAACCAATGCAGCACTAAAATTACTGGCGAAAGAAACCAACACCACCATCAACAGTAATAACCATAGTCGCGGTTCACTCACCGACAAAGTCAGCAACGCCTATTTGCAGAATAGATTAAATGCAACTGACATACCGATCGAAAAAACCAAATTTTTAGGGCCAGCAGCAAATATAGCTGGACAATATAAAATGCTCGAAAAAAATGGCTACATTGATCCGGATGGCATTAACAGTACCTTATTTCTGGCTAACAACAGTACCGATTTTGTTGGTGGGCTGGTAGGCTATAATCCAGTAACCGCAGGGCAGTGTATCGGCAGCCCGCTAGGCTCATGTTACAGCCACAGCAGCTACAATGGAGCCTATGAACTTGATGACAATCTGCTTGATCCATTTAACAATAAATATATAGATAAAAATACTCAAGAACCGATTCGAAATCCGGAATTTGGTAAAATTAAAAATACCGTAGAGGAACCTAAATCGAATGCAAATGAACGCTATGACAACCCAACCCTTGCCCAAGCAGTTGTTATCGGCGCCGATGGTAACATTAATCTGGTTGATCGGCAGGGCAATATGACCACCATAGACGGTAAAACCTTAAAACCGATCAGAACCACGCAGACACCGATACATGAAATCCATGGCAAACGCTATTTTAACTTTGAAGGAAAAAGATACCATGCAGATCCGCCGCGCTAAACCAAAATTACTAATAGTAACCAGCCTTACCCTAGCATTAAATGCTTGCAGTATATCTGATTGGTATAATGGCTATTATGCCGAGAGAGCTGCCATTATAAAGGGTCAAAAAGACAGTCATGCTTATTATGAGGCTGAATCACCGCAAATGAAAGCATTGAGAAAGCAAAATGATGCCTATTGCCGGGGGTTAGCATCCAAACCAGAGAATGCAGTGCCAAGGGCTGGTTATCCGAATGGGGTATTTAATTCGGGAATGTATAACAGATGCATGAGAGAACGAGGCACACTAACATATGACGCTTATGCCTCAATGCAAGCCGAAAAACGGCGCGCCGAGCGCAGAGCGCGAGGAGAGATAATACCTGGGGGCTAGTAAAATAAGCTTAGTAGCTGGTTAGAGTATTGGGTAGCATATTAAAAACACCCAGATACCAATACATGAAATCCAGGGCAAACGCTATTTTAACTTTGAAGGAAAAAGATACCATGCATATCCACCGCGCTAAACCAAAGTTACTAATAGTAACCAGCCTTACCCTAGCATTAAATGCTTGTAGTATATCTGATTGGTATAATGGCTATTATGTGGATAGATCATCTATGAAACATTATCTTAAAGACAGACATGCTTACTATGAGGCTGAATCACCGCAAATGAAAGCATTGAGAAAGCAAAATGATGCCTATTGCACAGAATTAGCATCCAAACCAGAGAATCGAGAACCAAGGGCTGGTTATCCGAATGGGGTATTTAATGAACCTATGTATGAAGCTTGCATGAGAGAACGAGGCACACCAACATATGACGATTATTCCTCAATGCAAGCGGAAAAACGGCGTGCCGAGCGCAGAGCGCGAGGAGAGATAATACCTGGGGGCTAGTAAAAATAAGCTTAGTAGCTGGTTAGAGTATTGGGTAGCATATTAAAAACACCCAGACACCGATACATGAAATCCATGGCAAACGCTATTTTAACTTTGAAGGAAAAAGATACCATGCAGATCCGCCGCGCTAAACCAAAATTACTAATAGTAACCAGCCTTACCCTAGCATTAAATGCTTGCAGTATATCTGATTGGTATAATGGCTATTATGCCGAGAGAGCTGCCATTATAAAGGATCAAAAAGACAGTCATGCTTATTATGAGGCTGAATCACCGCAAATGAAAGCATTGAGAAAGCAAAATGATGCCTATTGCACAGGGTTAGCATCCAAACTAGAGAATGCAGTGCCAAGGGCTGGTTATCCGAATGGGGTATTTAATTCGGGAATGTATAACAGATGCATGAGAGAACGAGGCACACCAACATATAGTACTTATGCCTCAATGCAAGCGGAAAAACGGCGCGCCGAGCGCAGAGCGCGAGGAGAGATAATACCTGGGGGCTAGTAAAAATAAGCTTAGTGGCTGGTTAGAGTATTGGATAGCATATTAAAAACACCCAGACACCGATACATGAAATCCATGGCAAACGCTATTTTAACTTTGAAGGAAAAAGATACCATGCAGATCCACCGCGCTAAAACAAAATTACTAATAGTAATTAGCCTTACCCTAACATTAAATGCTTGCAGTATATCTGATTGGTATAACAACCATCAAGAAAAACAATCTTATAATTATTCTGATCCTAAAGCAGTCGTGATAGGAAAAGACGGCTACATCAGATTGGTTGATAGGCATGGAAATATGGTGACATTGGATAAAATAACAAATAAACCAATTAACATGACGCGAATACCAATACATGAAGTTAATGGCAAACGTTATTTTAACTTTGAAGGAAAAAGATATCATGCAGATCCACCGCGCTAAACCAAAATTCCTGCTTCTAACAGGCTTCATTCTGCTATTAACTGGCTGCAGCATATCCGACTGGTATAATGGTTATTATGTGGAAAGAGCCTCCATTATAAAAGAACAAAAAAAAGTGCAGCTTACTATGATGCTGAATCCCCAGAAATGAAGGAACTGAGGAAAAAAAATGATGCATATTGTAGGGAATTAGCCTCAAGGCCGGAAAATCGGGTTGCAAGAAAAGGTTATGAAAATGGTGTATCTAATACTCCTATGTATACTTTATGTATGGAAAGACGAGGTACCCCCACTTTTGAAACTTATGAGGTAAGACAAGATGAAAAACGACGCGCTGAGCGAAGAGCGCGCGGAGAAATAGTACCTGAGTTTCGATAAAGCGCGTGTGATAGTAGCAACATTTTTTATGCTAAAGACCATGGTTATGAGATAGATTTAAACAACCATAGTCGTGGTGGAATGACAGCTAGTGTCGCATTACAGAATGCCAGCCGTAATGGCTTAACCGGCATACCGATAAGATAAGCAAGATTTTATGGCACCGCGACTCATGTACCGCGGTATGCGAATTAACTGGTTACAAATGGTTATGAAGGAAGTAAAACCTATTTATAACTACTTCCTAAAAAAGTAGGGCGCCACGTCAATTTTGTACTAACCATGGGTATTTACAAGCGCATTGCCGCAATAGTTTGCCGCGCTTCTTATATTTCGTTTGAGCCTATACTGGTGTAAATAGCTGTTTTTATTTGGCTGCCAATTGCCACAGGGAGGTGATTTCGCGGTTGCGGGCGCTGGCGAGGGCATGGTGATGCTGGCGTGCTTTCGGGTGTTGGGGCTGGATATCGGTTTTGTGAATAGGTTTTAGTCCGGCGGTGTTTATCCATTGTTCTAATGCTTCTGCTGGACGTAAACCCAGATGTTCGGCGATATCCGACATGATTAGCCATACTTGTCCGTGCGGGGTAAGGTGGTTTTTGGCGTGGGTAAGAAATGTTTGTAGCATTTGATGTCCTGGGTCGTATAGTGCGGTTTCGATATCGCTGCTTGGTTTGGCGGGTAGCCATGGCGGGTTGCAGATGATGAGGTCTGTGCTGCCGCTGGGGAACAGGCTGGTGTGTTGAATATGAATTTGTTCGGTTAATCCTAAGCGCTGTATGTTGGCTTGGGCGCAGGCGATGGCACGTGTGCTGTTGTCGGTAGCTGTGATATGGGGTACACCGCGCTGTGCCAGTATGGCTGCCAGTACGCCGCTACCGGTGCCAATGTCCCATGCTGTGTGGCAGGGAGCTGGTAGTTTGGCCTGAGCTACGAGTTCGAGATATTCTCCACGTATTGGTGAAAAAACGCCATATGGGACATGGATTTTTTGTCCATTTAAGGCAGGTATGGTAACTCCGGCTTTATGCCATTCATGAGCGCCGATGTAGCCCAGTAGCAGGTGCAGGGGTAAGAGCAGGGTGTGCTGATTGGGGCTGCCGAAAACGTCGTTAAGGACGGCGGCAACATTGGGTGCACGGCCGTTTCTGAGCTGGCCTTGTGGCTGGATTTCTACTAATAGTTGCTGAAACAGGCGACTGTGCTGTGCTTGTTGCAGGCGATGTTTGTGAAAATCGGTATGGGTGCGGGCCTTGCTGTGGACGCGCTTTTTGATTGCGGCCAGTAGTTGTTTGCCCTGATGGTAATCACCGCGCCACAGTAGTGCTGTGTTCTGGCGCATAAGATGCAGTGCCTGTTCAGCGCTGATCTGGCTGATTGTCTGTATGTGGCTGGGCGCCGGATGGCGGCTGTCACCGCCCCAGATAGCCTGTACGTTCTGGCCGTGTTCTGTCCAGTGAATGGTTTCGTTCATGTTGGTTTATTATGTAAAAGGCTATTATAAGAGAATGAGGTGTTAAATGGTGTGTGTGGGTAAAGATGTAGCTATGCGCGCTTTGTGTGTATGTTTGCGGTTAAATAAAAAACTGCCTGAATTTCCGTTGGATTCAGGCAGTTTCGTGGTTGATATGGTTAGTTAGCGATCATCCATGATGGCCAGCAGGATGTGTACCAGGCTGGTAAATATGTTGTACAAGGAGATGAAGAGGGTTAATGCAGCACTGGTTGCGCTGTCTTCACCACCGGCGATAACGGTACGGATTTGCCACATAATCATGAGTGAGCTGAAGATGACAAAACCTGCTGAAATGGTTAATGATAGGGCAGGTATTTGCAGGAACATGTTCAGTATCATGCCGATGATTAAGACAACTGCACCTACGAGCAGGAACTGACCAATTCCGTTCATGTTAGATTTGGAATGGTGGGCAATGGTTGCCATGGTAAGGAATACGCCTGCTGTCATCATAGCCGCCATGCCGACAATCTGGCTTCCAATGGGAGAGGCTAGCGCGAATTGTAAAAGCGGGGAGACAAAAAATCCGATACCGAAGGTGAATACCATGAGCAGGGCAATGCCTACATTGTTGTAACGGTTTTTTTCAATGGCGAAACTCAGTCCATAAGCAAAGACAAGGAAGGCGACAACCGACAGCCATGAGTTGCTGAACAGGGAGTAAAAGTTTACAGAAGCACCAGCATAGGCACCGGCAGCACAAGGCAAGAAGGATATACCAAGCAAGGCATAAGCTTTACGTAAGACAACTGCCTGTTGGCTTTCGTTTGCTTGCCCTAGTTGGGTGAAATCGTAATTGTTATGAGGCTGCATAAAAAGGATTCTCCATAATTTTGTTGGTAAATAATTTCTCAGGTTGATTATATTGTAACAATTGTTAGTATAAATGCACAGTGTAAATGCATAATTACGATAAAACTATTGATTTTAATTTTGGTGTAAGGTGTATTGATTATAATATCAGGCTGATTTGTGTTTTTTCAATGGTTCTGAATGCAGATGCTATATGCAATAGGTTATGGGCGTTATTCGATATTGGCCAGTTTATGGGTTTGCAGGCTGAGTAACCATTTGTTGCTGTGCCGGTGCTGGTTGAGCTTGCCAAGTGTCTGTAGAGTGGTGAGCATGTTGAAGTGGTTGTTTTGTTCGCATGGAGAGAGGAAGTAGTGTCTGGCCTGAATATGCTGTTCGATTTTCAGGCAGAATTCGATGAATCCTGGGTGGTCTTCAACGACGATGCGTACTTCATCAGCTTGATTCTGTGCTGGAAATGGGTAGTGCTGGCGGTAGTGAAATTTGGGGCTTAGGGCGATGTAGTCGATGTGCGAGTCGATGATACCCAGGCCGTTACTTTCTATGGCGAGATAGTAGTTTTCCTGTTTGAGCTGATGTAAGAGTAGGGGCAGTTTTTTATGGATGGTGGGTTCGCCGCCGGTAATGATGATGTTTTTGCTTTGATACTGGTGTACGGTATCGAGGATGTGTGGCAGGGACATGCTTTGGTAGCGCATGAAGTCGGTATCGCACCAGGGGCATTTGAGATTGCAGGCAGCCAGACGAATGAAAATGGCAGGCATGCCGGTATTGTAGCCTTCGCCCTGGAGGGATTCGAAGATTTCGACGATGTTAAACTGGGTCATGGTTTGGTATTCTGGTATTCGCAATAGGAGGTGGGTGTTTCCCACAGTATGATTCTGGATACAGGCAGATAAGGTGTTAACTGATTGAAAATAAAGCGGCTCATGCCTTCGGCTGTGGTGCGGCAGGGGAAGGCAAATACTTTACGCTGCATTTGTTCAAGCAGGGCGGCAATTTTGCATTCGTTGCTATTGGTTTCATCATACAGATAGGCGTGATCAAGCTGGCTGATGATGTGCTGGTTAATGATGGTTTTGATGTCGGCGAAGTCCATGACCATTTCTTTACTGGAACCTTGTGAGTGCAGTGGGCTGCTGACTTCAACAATCAGGCGATAGGTATGGCCGTGCAGGTTGTGACATTTGCCCTGATGGCCATCAAGCATGTGGCAGGCATCGAATTGAAATTCTTTAGCGATTTTGAACATATTTCCTCGGCTTTACTGGCTGATAAAGAGAAATTTGCAGGGTAGTAGAGGAAATATTTTTGTATGCTGTAAATACATGTGTAGTAAGACTCCTAGTTTTTTTGCGTGGGATGGATTGCGAACCACGTGGTTATTTAGCTGTTAATAACGCATTGTGCGGTTTGATGGTATTTATTCTGCTTAAGTGGTTATTTTAATAGAATCCGCTGGTTTCTAACAGGGGGGTAGGTTTGGTCTGTGAGTGTGGTTTAATGTCGTCCTGAACGCCAGATTGACCAGATTACCCACAGGCTGTTGCTGAATGCCAGCAGATAGCCAATTAGTCCAAAAAACGACAGGCCGAATACTTTCGGGCCGGCGTTGATGTTCATGACTATGGAGGAACCAATAATAAGTGCCGCGGTGACGATGCCCATGGTCAGGCGATTAACTACTCTGTCCAGCTGGTTGTTGAGTTTGTCGATATGCTGAATATTGAGGCTGACAGGCAATTCGCCGTGCTGGATGCGTTTGCTCAGACGTAACAGGTTTTGCGGTAAGGTGTCTATTAGCTGTGCCAGCAGATGTAGCTGCATTTTGCTGTGGCGCCAGAATGTATGGGTGTTAAAACGGTGGCGCAGTACCTTTTGGATGGTGGTTTGGGCATGATTTAACAGTTCAAAGTCGCCATCTATCTGTTTAATAACGCCATCGAGGGTTATCAGGCATTTAAACAGGATGACGAGGTCTGCTGGCAGGGTAAGGCCGTGTTCTCGGATAATATGGGTGATATCATTGATAATCTGGCTGATACGCAGTTCGCTGCTGTTGAGCTGTTCGTAGTTGAGCAGCATTTCCAGTACATCGCTACCGAGCTGGTCTTCGTTGATGGTTTCTCCCTGTGCCCAGTTGGACAAAACATATTGCAGGGCAAACTGGTCGCGCTCA
Source organism: Snodgrassella alvi (assembly GCF_002777825.1). GTDB lineage: Bacteria > Pseudomonadota > Gammaproteobacteria > Burkholderiales > Neisseriaceae > Snodgrassella > Snodgrassella alvi_C. Next base: position 7,824 of record NZ_MEIR01000075.1, read on the forward strand.
AGCAGGGCATGAATCAGGGTGATGATTTCCTGATGACGCTGCTGGCTGAGCTGGCCAACCAGCCCGAAGTCTATCAGGGTGATGCGGCCATCATTTCGCACTAAAATGTTACCCGGATGTGGGTCAGCATGAAACAGGCCATGCTGTAATATCATGTCGAGTATGATGTCTACCAGTGTGGCGGCGAGGTTATGCTGCTGTTGTTTGCTCCAGCTGCTGAGGACAAGATTTTTAAGTAAAGTATCGTCAATATATTCTTGTACCAGTATTTGACGGTTAGAATATGCCGCGTAAGTTTGGGGTATATGGATTTGCTGCTGGTGGTTGTACAGGCGGGCAAAATGTTGCATATTGCGACGCTCAGCAGACAGATCGGTTTCTTTTTCCATTGAGCGGGCAAAGTATCGCACCATTTGTACCGGATAGTAGCGTCTGGATTCGGGTATTTCCGACTCAAGCAGTTGTGCTATGTGGTTGAGAATATGCAGGTCTGCCCTAACAGTTGATTCTATGCCCGGCCGTTTGACTTTAATGGCAACCTGTTCGCCGCTGTTAAGTATGGCGCGGTGAACCTGTGCTATGGATGCGCTGCCAACAGGTTGTGCTTCTATGTAGCTGAAGATGTTGTCTAGTGGCTGGTTGAGCTGAGCTTGAATGATGTTTCTAATATCTGATATTGGGAGAGGATTTATGTTGTTTTGCAGATGGGCAAATTCTTCTGTCCATTCTTCTCCGAAGACATCTACACGGGTAGCCAGTATTTGCCCCAGTTTGATGAATGTGGGTCCAAGCTCTTCAAAGGCAAGCCGGGCTCGCCGTGGTGCACTCAGATAGCGCTGGTGCTGATCTGATGGGTCGGAATGTTTATACCAGCGCCTCGGTAATTTGATACGAACAAGAAATTCGCCAAGGCCGTGTTTGGCCAGAATGGTGAGAATTTCGCGCATACGCGCCCAATCGCTGATGCGGGATGAATTGGGTGAAAACATATTGAAGATGTCCCAAACAATGGCTGTTTACAGGATAGCAGAATTGTTTGATGAATAGATGGAATAATGTTGGCATGAAGTGGATAAAAACATTGATGAAAGCGGCAGCGGTATGCCTGTGTGCCAATTTCATTTTGATTACACCAGTAATGGCGGCGCCTGAGGGGCTTGATAATGCCGCACTGGAACAATTGATTCGTGACCGGACTGCTACGCCGGCAGTACGTACGGGTGATGACGCCAGTGACCTGATTATGAATGCGATGGGTTTGCTGGGTGTAGCTTATCATTTTGGTGGAAATTCACCTACCAGCGGGCTGGATTGCAGTGGTTTTATGCAATATATTTTCCGGCGCAGTATGGGTGTTACGTTGCCGCGCAGCTCTCGTCAGATGGCTACGGTAGGTGAGGCAGTTGGCCGGGCTAGCTTGCAGCCGGGCGATCTGGTGTTTTTCAGCCCCGGAGGCGGTGGAATTTCACATGTGGGTATGTATATTGGTAATGGCCGGATGATTCATGCACCGCGTACGGGCAAGAATATTGAAATTACCAGTATTGAACAGGGATACTGGTCCCGTGCTTTTGTGACAGCACGCAGGGTGAAACATTGATGAAGCCTTTACCTCCGATGCCCAGATGGGTGGATGATACGGGTAATGTTGTCTCTTGCACTGAAAAAATTAAGGTGATGCAGCAGAATATGCAGGAGATTTACGAGCTGGCACAGGAGGCCTTTGAAGACGGGTTGCTGATGGGATGTCAGGAAAAGCAGCTGCGTGCTTATTTGGCTGAGCTGATGTCAACGCTGGAAAACCCTTATCAATAATAAGCATTGCGTTGATAAGGGTTTGGATATTTACTGAGCCGAAAACGGGTGCCGTGCTGCAATATGGATATTGCAGCAGACTTCGTCTGCGCAGGATTTTTGTTTAATACCCTTGTAATGTGCAACTTATGTTGTACATTACAACGGGTTTTTGTTGTCTGTATTTTCTGATTTGCACAGGTTTTTGCTACTCGTTCTGGTAAGGCTGGTAGTCGGCTAGGGATATTTGTACTACTGCATTTTATGTCATAAATAATAACGCCCATCTTTCTGGATGGGCGTAGTTGTTTGCAATAGATAGTATTTTTTAAAACAGATTATCTAATGGTTTGCCGTTAGCATTATTGGCTGCCGGTTTCGGTTTTGGTTTTGTTGCTGGTGTTGTGGCGGCAGGTGTGTCTGGATTGCTGTCTCTGTCGGTGGCTTCTGGTACATTGGTTGGTACCAGAGGCTGTATTTCCTGTCCCTCTGGTGTTGCTGTGGGTTTTGTACTGTTTCTGCCAGAAGTTGCAGTGGTAGCTGGTGCTGAAGCGGCGCTCATGTCTTCGCTGTCAGAAGTGGCTGTAATGGCTGGATTGGGAATAAATACTGGTGACTGGACGCTGTTGTTTGTGCCCGGTGCGCCGGTGGGTGTCAGTATTTCGAAGCTGGTCTGTGAAGCATAGCTGGTGGTTTCTGGTGTGGTATTCAGAACTCGCCAAGCGTGGAAGACAAACCAGACAACGACAATGGCCAGAATCAGAAACAAGCTTAGCAGGATTTTACTGAAGGTACTCAGACCAGCTTTGACCGCGCTTTTTTTATTTTTTGTTTCCGGTGCGGTGGGTTTAGTGCTCATGATTTGCTCATCCTTTTTGGGATATAGTCTTGTATAAGACGGCTATTATACGCAAATTTTCGTTTACGCTAATCAGATGCTGGCTGTTTGCTGCTACTACAGCCTGCTGTGTATGATTTTTTCGCAGCAGGCTGTTGGGTATCAAGGGGTTGTTTGTGTGCTGTTTGGGGTGTTTTCAAAGGTCTGGTACAGGGTAACCACTTTCTGTACTCCTGATGTTGTACTGATGGCTGTTGTAGCTGCCTGCTGCTCGGCTGGTGTCAAAATGCCCATTACGTAGGTTACGCCATTATAGGTAACCACTTTGACATGCTTCGGAAATACCCCTTTTGTGTTTAGTAGGTTGGAGCGGATTTTTGAAGTAATCCACGTATCATCGGTAACATGATTCAATTTACGGCTTTGATTGGCTATATCAATGTAGTTATACACTTGCTGCGCGGCCGGTTGTGCACGGGCTACGCGTTCCACCAGATTTTTATCGTTTTCATTGGCAACCAGACCAAGCAGCAGGATTTGCCGGTTGTAGCTGATAACTGATAATGTAGGCTGGAATTTGCTTTGTTGTGCCTGATTATTGAGATAGGACATGGCACCATCAAGGATGCGTACTTCCATTATTTTGTCATCGGTTTGTGCGCCGGTGGTGCGCCGGTCGATAGCGGAAAGAGTACCAACAGTGGCGCCGCCAACTAAAACAGCAGGGCATCCGCTTAGGGTGGTGGTCAGACACAGCCCAAGTGCTAGGGCAGAAAAGTATTTTTTCATGAGATACACCTGTAAATTGTGTTGTTGCTGGTTATAAACCACCCAGCAATAATTGGTCAATCTGTGCGCACAGGGCGTGAATGGTTACCTGATGTGCTTCGAGTACGCGCAGGGGGTGGTCACCGGGTACATTCAGCCAAAGGTCGTCATCGCGTAACAGACAGGCCACTTCCCCACCGCTTCCGCCGGTAATGGCCAGTACGCGCATATCGCGTTCGTGTGCGGTTTTGATTGCATTAACCAGATTGATACTCTGGCCATCTGCGGACAGGACACAGAGCATATCATGTTGTTTGCCCAGTGCATGAATCTGCTTGGCAAACAGGTTGTTGGGCTCGCTGTTGGTTAATGCGCTGAGTACGGAGGGATTATTGCACAAAGATAATGCAGCCAGTGCCATGCGTTCCTGTTGCAGGCGGGTAACCATGTAGGCGGCCAGTGTATTGGCCAGAGATGCATAGGCGCCATTGCCGGCAATAAGCAGTTTACCATCACTCATCAAGGCCATCAGGATTCCCTGGGCAACTTCGGCAATTGGTTCTGCCAGTAAATCTGCGCATTCGTTCAGAAGCTGGGCGCTATCGGCAAAATGTTGATGGACGGAGATGGATTCTGTCATATAAATTAAAGTGTTAATTGATGCGGATGCAGGCAATGTGCTTTGTATTCTGGTTCATATTACACAGAACCAGAGCAATGTGCCGAGTTTCAGGCGGTTTGGCTACTGAAGCAGTATCTGGTCTGTGTATGGGCACAGCTGTTATGCATTAATACTGAAACACCGTGACATCGTGGTATAGTAATAACTTCAGGCTGTTTGCTGCTCAGTAGTCAACTTGAAGCCTTATTTATATTAAACCAGATTACGGATTGATGAATGCAAGCCCATTATCAGAAAGCTGTTGCCAGCATTGTACCGCAAACCCTTTATGTAGTGGCTACTCCTATAGGTAATCTGGCTGATCTGAGTTTTCGCGCTCTTGCAATACTGTCCCGCGCTGATTTAATTTGTGCGGAGGATACGCGGGTGACTCAGCAATTACTGCGCGCATATGGTCTATCGGCACGGCTGATCAGTGTGCGTGAACAGAATGAGCAAAGTATGGCGGAGCGTATCATTGCTGCGCTGGCTGCCGGACAGGTAGTGGCACAGGTTTCTGATGCTGGTACGCCGGCTGTTTGTGACCCTGGTGCGCGGCTGGTAACACGGGTGCGCGATGCCGGTTATCAGGTATTACCGGTGGCCGGGCCCAGTGCAGTGATGACGGCTTTGAGTGTGGCTGGGGTAACACAGTCGGATTTTTACTTTGCCGGTTTTTTACCGGCAAAAAGTGGTGAACGTCAGCAGCGCCTACAGGATTGGCAGGAGGTGTCCTATCCGGTGGTGATGTTTGAAACACCGCACCGGATTACCGATACGCTGGCACAAATGGCATTATTGTATCCTCAGCGCAGTCTGATGCTGGCACGTGAAATCAGTAAAACCCATGAAACCTATTTATGTGGGACTGTGGCGCAGATTCAGACTATTTTGCATGAGGATGCTAATCAGAAACGTGGTGAAATGGTACTGGTGCTACATCCTGCAATAATAGAAAAGAATGCTGATTTATCGTCTGAGGCTATTCGTGTGATGCAGATTCTGGCACAGGAGCTGCCAACCAAGCAGGCTGCTGTGCTGGCAGCACAGATTAGTGGTGAAAACAAGAAAGCTTTATATGACTGGGCAATTGCAGCTAAAAAGTGACCAGATTAAACACAATTATTAAGATATGTTAAAATAGTTTATGCTTGATGCTATTTTACACAATGCCGAGCATTGTTTATGATATTGTCTGAATTGGCTGTTGCCGCCGCTGTTGCGCTGGCTAGCCCTGAATATTGCATTGATTTAAGGTAAACCGTGATGTTGAAAAAAAACGCGATTCGTTCCGGCTGGTGTTTGCTGGTGCTGGCATTAAGTGCCTGTACTCTTTTCAAACAACCGGCAGCACCGACAGAAACGGGCAGCAGCGAAGCCGGTACTGCTGCTACCACTGCCGATAATCCGTATGGTTCCGCTCCCTATACTCCACCGGCAAATACCGCTCCGGCCTATACACCCAATGCTGGTACGTCTACTGGTTATGTAGGCAATTATTCGCCGGTAGATATTAATGCCGCTACGCATACAGTACAGCGTGGTGATACGGTATTTAATATTTCAAAACGTTATCAGATTACACAGGATAATCTGCGTTCATGGAACAATATAATTGATAACAATATTAAGCTGGGACAGGTGTTACGGGTAAAACCAGCTGGCTATGTGGCGCCATCAGGCAGCAGAAATACGACAAATACCGTGACTGCTCCGGTAAATACACCTAGTGCAACCACAACTACCAGCACTACTACGACAACTACGCCATCCAGTTCTACTACGGTATCAACCAGTAAAACTGTTAGTACTGGCGGTGTGCGCAGTGTGAACGGTATTGAATGGCAGCGTCCGACTGCTGGCAGCATTCTACAAAACTATGGTGGCAGTAGTAAAGGTATTGATTATGGTGGCAGTGCCGGCCAGTCTGTGGTGGCTGCGGCCTCAGGCAAGGTTGTGTATGCCGGTAATGGTTTGCGTGGTTATGGTAATCTGATTATTGTGCAGCATAATCAGACTTATCTGACGGCTTATGGTAATAACCAGAGTATTCTGGTAAAGGAAGGTCAGCAGGTAAAACGTGGCCAGCAGATTGCTACGATGGGTAATACTGATGCCAAACGTACACAATTGCATTTTGAGTTACGTGAGAATGGCCAGCCACAAGATCCAAGCCGTTTCCTGCCAATGTAAGGCACGAAACTGGTAATTAATTCTGTTTATCGTAAAAGGCACCTTGTCCACTGAATACTGAATTCAAGGGCGGGTGCTGTTTTATTTTACACCTGTTTATTATGCAATAAATAGGTGTATTTTTATGCCATGAATTGCTGGCTGAATAGTGGCAAGAATGAAATTTTGAATAATTAATGTGTAAATTGTTCCACAGATTGCACTTTGGCAAAAGAAGTGAGTGCAGCCAGAAAGCTGTTTTGCACGTATGGTGCTTGGGTAATTGTACTGTTGAATTCTAAGCTGCGCGTGGCGCATGCATCTGCAATTAAAATGGGCTGATAACCGAGTTCGGCAGCGCAGCGGGTAGTGGAATCAACGCACATATGCGTCATCATGCCACAGATAACCAGTTGTTCGATGCTCTGCTGCTGAAGCTTTTGATGCAGATCTGTTTGCCAGAAGCTGTTAGGGTGGTTTTTTAGAATGATAAATTCAGTATGGCTGGCCACGGGTAATAATTGTGGATGTAATGCTACACCGTAGCTTTCAGGCAGGAAAAAGGTGGCTCCTTTTTTTGTATTGAAATGCTGGATATAGAAAACGGGTAGTTGGTTTAAGCGAAAATGTTCACGTAGTTTTAATACTTTTTCTAATGTCTGTTGTGGCTGATACAGCTCCATTTTACCTTGTTCAAAGTAGTCGTTTTGTACATCAATAATAATAAGTGCTTGTTTCATTTTTTTGTTTCTTGGTTATTTTTGATGGTTTTATTATGTGCTGCTAGAGCACCTGACGAAATAGGCTAATGAAAATGGTTAGCGCGATTTGTTTTCAGGATGAAAGTATGGATAAAAAAGATCGGGCAATTGTGAATTTGTTGAAAATGAATAGCCGGATGTCATGGAAAGAGATAGGTAAGAAGGTATTTCTTAGCGGACAGGCGGTAGGTTTGAGAGTGCAGAATCTGCGTGATAGTGGGGTGATTGAGCGTTTCACTTTGATTGAACACTATCCGTCTGAGCAGTTTATTACTATTTACATGAATAATAGTCGGTTTGCTGAATTGGAGCAGTTGGTAGGTACATTTGCATCGGTACAGGCTATCTACAAGATTACTGGCGATGGCTGTTATTTTATCCACGCAAATTTTGCTGCACAGGAGCTGGAAAGGTTTTTGCAGCAGATTGCGCTTTATGCTCGTTATAAGGTGAGTCACAAGCTGCGCAGACTGCTTTAGGTTAATAATATTTAAACGCTGGTTTATTGTTTATGGCAGATTGCCAGTATGCTGCTTTCTGTCAGGCAATGGTTATGGGCAAAATGCAGGCTGTTTTGTACTAGTCCTTTATCTTCTTCACACTGGGTTTCGGTCTCAATAATCAACATCTGTTCAGGACGGCCGGCGTGCAGGCTCATGCGCATTTGTGCCTGAGTAAAAGGTAGATTATGTTTTTGCGCAAAACTGCGGGCACGGCTATTGGCTGTTTTCAACATCGGAATCAGGGTAATGTCGAGATGGAAAATCCTCACGCCCATCACCAGTATGCGTGCAGCAAACCAATCTGCTTCTTCACTGATGATATCTGGGGTAGGCTGGTCAAAACCAAGCCGTTGTGCGGCAATTAACATGGCCACCAGACGCAGTTGTGGAATAAGTGCTTCGCTGAGCATAAATGTTGTCTGAAACTGTGGTTGTAGCTGGCATAGGTCACTGCGGTGCTGGTTGCCATCAACAATCATGTACCAGCGTTGAAGTTGTGGTACCGGTGATGCTGATTGTTGTAACTGTTTTAATGATGAAGCAGACATTTTGTTCTCCAGTAGTGGTTTATACATTTTTAATGCCTTTTAGTTTGAGGCGTTTAGGGCAATAAAAAAACCGCCTCGGATTGGCCGGGCGGTTCACTTTTTATTTTGCTAACAGGTTTTTAAATAAACGCAAAAAAGCACCGCACCGAGGTGTGGTACCAATAATAAGCAAAAGAGAAAGTGGTTACGTTTTTCATTGTTACACCATAAAATATTCTGAGTGTAGTGTCAAGAATTATTTTCTGCGCCCCAGCGTGTAATTAGCTGATGCGGAATCCGCAGTTGATCCAGAATGCGCGCCACCACGAAATCTACCATGTCATCAATGCTTTTGGGGTGTTGGTAGAAAGCTGATACGGGTGGCAGGATGCATACGCCTAAACGAGCTAGTTTGAGCATGTTTTCTAGATGAATTGCTGATAATGGTGTTTCACGCGGCACGATAATCAGTGGGCGGTTTTCTTTAATGGAAACGTCGGCGGCACGTTCAAGTAGATGGTCTGAGGTGCCGGCAGCAATGGCCGCTATGCAACCCATACTGGCCGGACAGATAATCATTGCATCAGCGGGATTGGAGCCGGAGGCAGGCGGAGCAAACCATTCATCGCGGCCAAATACGGTAAGCATAGATTGGTCGACTGCGTATTCTGCACATAATGCTGCGGTACACTGTTTGGCACTGGTAGGTAAATGCCAGTTGATTTCCTGCTGGGCGACTATCTGGGCTGCCTGTGAATACAGTAACCAGACTCTGATATTGGCTTGCAACAGGCAGGACAGCAGCCGTCTGGCGTAGGGCATGCCTGAAGCGCCGGTTAAAGCCAGAGTAACAGTTTTGATGGGATTGGCGCTAGGGAAAATCATAATAAAACTAGTGTGTGTCCAGACATGCCTGTTATTATAGCGATTTTGTTTTGATATAACATTTGGCATACGGCCGTTTTTATCCGGTTGAAAACAATTATCAGCCAGTTTGGACACTATTGTCCTGATATTGTGACAGATTAATTAAGTTTAGACAGCCAGCAATGTTGCGCTGGAATAAAAATATTATCTGTCTGAATGATTGAAACCTAAATGCAAATAATGGAAATATAAGCATGTTGTGGAAAAAAATAATGTGGTCATGCCTGTACGCCAGCCTGTTGATGGGATGCGCTCAGGTAACCCCCAATGTTGTAGAAGAGCGCGAGTGTGATTCGAAAGCAGTAGCAAGGGCGCTATTGCAGCCTAGCCAGTTTTCTGGTGCACAGGGCTTCCGCTGTGTGGTAGTGGCGAGAGATGTACCGGTGCTGAAACCTGAACGTACAGCACCACCTGATGCCAGTTTGAATATTAACCGGCCGGTAATTGAGGTGAGTAAGTGCTTGCACGATAAATTACAGTCCCGCTTTAATTTGCCACGGGAATTTTACAAAATCAGCTCTTATCCTAATGGCAGCCAGACTCTAGCACTGGTGAATCCGTTTACGCAGGTGGAAGGCTTGCAGATAGATGTGGTTAAAGCGGGTATGTCGCAAAGCTTGGTCAATATTTATTCTAATGGTACGACATTATCGCAGGCATGGAAGAAGTTTCCTGAGTTGTGTCGTTAGGCAGTATTGTACTTTTATGTAGCTGTAATAAGTGCAGCAAGCCCCTCACTTCTGAGGGGCTTGCTCTCAAGCTGCTATTAGTCTGAACGGCTATTTACCTGCCTTGAGATTTTGCCATAAGCGCAATTCATATTTCAGAGTTTCGGATTTGGCCGGTAGAACCAGATAGCTGTTGGCCAGAACTTCATCTGATGGGAAAATACTGTTGTCTTCACGGTATTCTTTTTTCATCAGCTCTTTAGCCGGCAGGCTGGATGGTGCATAGGAAACATAATTGGCGTTTCTGGCGGCAATTTGTGGTTCCAGAATCCAGTTTAGGTAGCGATAGGCATTTTTGAGATTGGCTGCATCTTTAGGAATGGTGAGTGTATCTACCCACAGGGAAACGCCCTGTGTAGGCACCAGTACTAAAATATCTTTCTTGCCAGTTGCTTCTAGCCGGCGGCGTTTGGCAATATTTAAATCACCACCAAAGCCGACGGCCACGCAGACATCGCCACGTGCCAGATCATCGATATAGCCGGAAGAAGAGTAGCGCAATACATTGCTGCGATTGGCTTTGATGATATTAGCAGCTATGTCGATATCATCTTTGTTCTGAGTGTTGGGGTCTTTGCCGGCATAGTGCAGTGCAAGTGGAATCATTTCTACTGGACTGTCCATATAGCTGATACCACAATTTTTCAGCTTGTCGGTGTATTCTGGGTTGAAGACTAAATCCCAACTGTTCTGCGGCATCTGGGTGTCACCGAGGGCAGCATTGACTTTCTCAGTGTTGATTGCAATGGTATTCATGCCCCAATAGTTGGGTATGGCATACTGATTGCCGGGATCGACGTCTTTCAATAAATCGAGTAATTTCGGGTTAATGTATTTCCAGTTTGGTAACTGGTCTTTGTCTAGTGGCTGATAAGCTCCGGCTTTAATTTGGCGGCCAACGAAAGAGTTGGATGGCCCGACAATATCATAACCAGATTGTCCAGTAAGAATTTTACTTTCCAGTGTTTCATCACTGTCATAAAAGTTGTAGGTGACTTTGATGCCGTATTTCTTTTCAAACTCACTAATAGTTTTTGGGTCGACATAATCTGACCAATTATATATTTTTAATGTTTTGCTATCGCTTAAAGTACCGGCATTGTTGGCTGCGGCAACAGAAGCTGCTTGCGGATTGCTGTTATCATGTGAACCGCTGCATGCGGTCAGAATACATAAAATCAAACCGGATAAACTCAGGCAGGCTGTGTTTTTCATGTTTGTCCTTTTCAAAGATGCGCCAATTACAGGCTAACATAGTTACGTGTTATTACCGTCTTTGTAACTTCATTCTGTTTGCTTTAAGGCTAACTATACCGTATTAAAGCAGTATTGTTGTTGGAATTGTCATTTTGGCATGGAATTTAGGCTGTTTTGGTAGGCTTATGCGTAAAACTGCGGTAAGATAAGCAGATGATTTTAACAAGGGTGATGGTTGAGGTGGATTAACCAGTGTCCTGTTTTTAATATCCATATTCAGGCAGTCTGTGTTTATGCAGACTGCCTGAATACGATTAATTGCCCGTCTAATTGAAACTACCATGAAAACAGCAGAATTACGTTCTAAATTTCTTCAATTTTTTGCAAGTAAGGGCCATCAGATTGTGCCTTCTTCTTCGCTGGTGCCACCACAGGATGATAAAACCCTGTTGTTTACCAATGCGGGTATGAATCAGTTTAAAGATGTGTTTCTGGGGTTTGACAAGCGTCCGTACAGCCGCGCGACAACCGCGCAGAAATGCGTACGCGCTGGCGGTAAACACAATGATTTGGAAAATGTAGGTTATACCGCGCGCCACCATACCTTTTTTGAAATGCTGGGCAATTTCAGCTTTGGTGATTATTTTAAGCGGGATGCTCTGCATTTTGCCTGGGAATTTCTCACCAGCAAGGACTGGCTGAATCTGCCGCAGGAAAAATTACTGGCGACAGTATATGCTGATGACGATGAGGCTTATGATATCTGGTTAAATGAGATTGGTCTGCCACCAGAAAAAATTATTCGCATTGGCGACAATAAAGGCGCACGCTATGCTTCGGATAATTTCTGGCAGATGGGTGATACCGGCCCTTGTGGCCCTTGCTCAGAAATCTTTTATGATCATGGCGAGCATATCTGGGGAGGCCCTCCGGGCAGCGCTGAAGAAGATGGTGACCGTTTTATCGAAATCTGGAACTGTGTATTCATGCAGTATAATCGCGATGAAAACGGCAATATGAATCCGCTGCCCAAACCTTCAGTTGATACCGGTATGGGATTGGAACGGGTATCAGCAGTATTGCAGCAGGTACACAGCAATTATGAAATCGATCTGTTTGTGCATTTGCTTCATGCCGTGGCACGGGTAGTAGGCGTACCGTATAGTCAGGAAGTACCGAGCCTGAAAGTGATTGCCGACCATATTCGTTCCTGTGCCTTTTTAATTGCCGATGGTGTATTGCCCAGTAATGAAGGTCGTGGTTATGTATTGCGGCGTATTATTCGTCGCGCCGTACGCCATGGCTATAAGCTGGGCTGTAAACAGGCGTTTTTCCATTTGCTGGTAGCTGATCTGGTGCAGGAAATGGGCGCAGCCTATCCTGAGCTGGTTGAGAAACAGGCGCAAATCAGTGATGTTCTAAAACAGGAAGAGAGCCGCTTTGCACAGACGCTGGAAACAGGGATGGCTCTGCTGGAAAATGCCTTGCAGGACGGTGGCCAGACACTGGCTGGTGAAGTGATTTTCAAGCTGTATGATACTTATGGTTTTCCATATGATTTAACGGCCGATATCGCACGTGAACGCAATATCAATCTTGATGAGGCTGGTTTCGAGCGTGAAATGGCGGCACAACGCGCTCGTGCGCGCGCTGCACAGAATTTCAAAGCTAATACGCAGTTGGCCTATGAAGGCGCTGATACAGAGTTTACCGGCTATCAGCAACGACAGAATGAAAGTAGGATTCTGGCTTTGTATAAAGACGGTGAGGCAGTTGAGCAGCTAAATGCTGGTGAAACTGGTACAGTAGTGATTGACTTCACCCCGTTTTATGCAGAATCCGGTGGTCAGACTGGTGATACAGGCTATATTTTCGCTGGTGAAAATCGTTTTCAGGTGGATGATACCCAGAAAATCAAGGCTAAGGTATTTGGCCAGTTTGGAGAGATGCTGTCTGGCAGCCTGAAAGTGGGTGGTGTGGTTACCGCGCAGGTGGATAGTGCGCTGCGGGAAGCCAGTATGCGTAATCACAGTGCTACCCATCTGATGCATCGTGCCTTGCGTGAGGTATTGGGTACACATGTTGAGCAGAAAGGCTCACTGGTGAATGCGGAACGTACCCGTTTTGACTTCTCGCATTCGCAGCCGGTAAGTGCTGCACAACTGGCCGAAGTTGAGCGCCGCGTTAATCAGGCTATTGTGGCCAATGTGGCTGTATGTGCGCAGAATATGAGTTTTGATGAGGCGATTGCAGCCGGTGCGATGGCACTGTTTGGGGAAAAATACGGTGATGAAGTACGTGTTTTGAGTATGGGCGAGTTTTCCACCGAGTTGTGTGGTGGTACGCATGTTACGCGTACGGGTGATATCGGGCTTTTCAAGATTGTATCGGAAAGTGGTATTGCCGCAGGTGTTCGCCGTATTGAGGCGGTAACCGGATTAAATGCCCTACAGTTTGTGCAGCAGCAGGAAGAATTGCTCAAAGCCGCGGTGACTGAAGCAAAAGCACAGACAGCCGAAGATTTGCTATCCAAGCTACAGGCGATGCATAACCAGAGTAAACAGTTGGAAAAAGCGTTAAGCGAAGCCAGAAGCGAATTGGCCAGACAGGCTGGTAAGGCTTTGCTGGCGCAGGCGCAAACTGTGGGTACGGCGCGACTGGTGCTCAGCCAGATTGATGCAGACAGCAGTGCTCTGCGTGATATTGCTACCGATTTAACTGCTCAGGGTGACAATATTGTGGTGTTATTGGCAGCAGTAAATGGTGGTAGAATCGCCATTACTGCCGGTGTATCGAAAGCACTTAGCAAAACAGTTAAAGCTGGCGAGCTGGTTAATTATGTTGCCAGTCAGGTGGGCGGTAAAGGTGGTGGCCGTCCTGATCTAGCGCAGGCAGGCGGTCAGGACATAGCTGCGTTGGCACTGGCTTTGGCCAGTGTTACAGATTGGCTAGCAGCTAAAGCAATATAAAGTTTTTTGCAGATGAAAAATAGCAGGCGGTTTATGGATGATGAAGTACATAAGCCGCTTTTTTTGCTTATTCACAGGAGAATAAAATGCAGAAGTATGTAAAAGCTTGTATGACTGCATGGATGCTGATGTTTTCAGTATATACGCTTGCTGCAACGCAGGAACAACTGGCACAACAGCAATTACAGCAGAACGTGGATGCGGTATTGTCGGTGGTGCGTGATAAAAGTCTGAATGAGCAGCAGCGAATTAGTCAGGTTGAGCGTTATGCAGATCAGTATCTGGATTATGAACGTATTTCCGCTTTAGCTGTGGGTTTGCCGTGGCGGCAGTTTACGACACAGCAGAGGCAGGATTTCAGTGCAGCGTTTAAAAGCATGATTGTGCGTATCTATGCGCATTCGGCTTTAATGGGTGCCAGCAATGCCACGGTAAAAGTATTACCGAAAGTAGTGAATCAGGGAAACAACAAGCTAGAAACGTTTACCGAAGTTGTTAGTGCCAATAACAAACACTATACAGTTGGTTACCAGATGTATTACTCCGATGGTGTATTCAAAATTTACAATTTTCGTGTGAATGGTACCAGCTTGGTAACGGTATACCGCAATCAGTTTGATCAGCTAATCCAGCAGCAGGGCATTGATGCCACGATTGCTCAGTTGCGTGATAAAGGGCTGGGAAAAGTTCAGACCAAGAAATAGTATTGCTGTTGTCTGAAAAAATGGTGATGGATTTAAATCCATCACCATTTTTTTACATCTGTCTGTTTTTAATTTTGCCGTAGATAAACAGGATAATACAAGCAAAAACAATTGAAGCTATCAAACCGGCTTTTTCTCCAGCATGATACCAGCCAAATGCCTGTCCTACATAACCAGCGAGCAATGAGCCACCAATACCCAACAAAGTGGTCACAATTAAGCCCAGCTGTTGCCTGCCGGGGTAAACCAGTTTGGCGATCAGGCCAATGATAAAACCAACTATAATTGTCCACAGTAAACCCATGTTTTACTCCTGAAAATAAGGAAGCTTTATCTTAATCCTGTGACAATAATAGGAGTGCAGCGCTGAGGTAAAATCATTTTTAGCTAATGATTTTTTAAATAAATTTTTGTAATCAAAATGTTATATTTACTCTCTGCTAGGTACAAAGAATATAAGTGGATAGCTTTTATTATTGGATCAATTGTCTGTGATGTTAGCTTGATTGAATTATATTAAGTCAATTCATTACACAAATCCATAATCCAAAGATAATCAATCACGAGGATACAAATAGAAGATTGCACATAAACAATTTATGGTTTTTTCCAAAATTGAAACCATTTTTTAATTTTATAATTATCTGTATTAATATTCAAAATGGTTTTATTTGTTAATTTGAAATAAGTCAGACAATTATTTAAACGATATAATATTGTGTCATCTTTCTGTTCATCAACATTTTGTTTGGCAATAGTCTGATAGTATTTAAGCAATCTGCTGTCAACGATACCTTCTAGTGCTACTAATGTATTATAGATTACTCGCTGATCTGTATCAGTAAGCCCAGAAATGAAATAGTTTATTAGGTTTTTTTTAGTTTTATTGTTCAGGGAACCTAAAGCAGAAGAAGCGATTGCACGCATTTCACGGTATGCATGTGCAGTAAATGGCAGGATTATTTGACAATAATTGGTTTTACTTTTTTCCAGTATATGTACAAAGCACCTGAAAGCTTCAGCATCTTTAAATTGAGGGACAGAAGTATATAATATTTCTATCCATTCACTGATTTTTTTCTTACCATACCAGTACAGCAGCTTAATAACAAATTCTGGTTCAATATTAAAGTATTCATGGAGATAATTTCTGGCTTTCGGATAAGAGAAATTAACCATAACCTGTAAACTGATGCGTTTCAAATCTGTAACTATCCCCTAAAATAGTACAGCATAAAAGTAGAAAATTCTCTTTATTGACCCATTGAGGATTTAAGCATGAAAAAATGACTGAACATCAAATCGTATCTATTTTAAAAGAAGCTGAAGCCAGTATTTCTGTCAAAGAACTCTGCCGTAAATATGGCATCGGCAATTCAACTTTTTATAAATGGCGTGATAAATACGGTGGTATGGAAACGTCCGATATCAAACGTTTAAAGGAGCTAGAGGCTGAAAACCGTAAGCTTAAGCAGATGTTTGCTGAGCTGAGTTTAAAATCTCAGCTTCAGGAGGAAATCATAAAAAAGCTATAGTGCCTACCAAGGCACGTAAAGCCTGGGCTTTGGAGTTACAAGAAAATCATCCTGTTACTATTGCCATGAGCTGCGCTATTGTTGGCTTAAGCCGCTGTGCTTACTATTATCAACCCAAGTTACCGGATGATTCAGTGATTATGTCGGTACTAAGTGCTATTACCGATAAGCATTTACGCTGGGGCTTTCCTAAATGTTTTAATCGCATCAGAAAGCTCGGCTATAAATGGAATCATAAACGCGTGTATCGGGTGTATTGTGAATTAAAGCTTAATCTCAGGGTAAAGCGTAAACAACGCATTCCTCCACGAAGCCCAGAAAGGCTATCAGCACCCAATAAACAAGGTGAATGCTGGTCAATGGATTTTATGAGTGACAGCAGTCGCAATCAACAGCGGTTTAGAACCTTCAATGTGATAGATGACTTTAATCGTGAGGCGTTAGGCATTGATATTGCGGTTAGTTTACCTGCTGGTAGGATTACCCGTTATCTGGATAAACTGGCCGAATATCATGGCTATCCACTCAAAATACGAGTGGATAATAAACCGGGATTTACCGGAAAAACATTCATCGACTGGGCAAAGTCACATGGTATAACCATAGATTATATTCAAGCAGGCAGCCCATATTAAAACGGATATATTGAACGATTTAATCGCACCTATCGCACAGAGGTACTAGGTTTATATCTATTTAATAATCTGGAACAAGCAAGAAAGGTAACCGAAGAATAGCTAACCATTTATAACACGGAAAGACCTCATGAAGCATTAAATAATATGACGCCGATTGAATATAAAACCCTAAAACAAGCAGCATAATTTTCTACTTGAATCTTGTACTAAGTTTGGGGTATTTACAAATCGGCATTATTCAGATGATACTGATTTTCCAGTATTTTGAATGTTTTTGATGAAATAGTGGATTTAAGCAATAACGCTTCCAAGCGGTAGTACTTATATTCATTGCACTCACATACAAAATATTTTTCGAGTAATTGCTTTTCAGAACCGGCTACCGAATAGCCAAACCAGCTAGAATTCGGGTCTGATAACTTGCCTGAAATCACTTCATCCAGCCAGCGTTCGTACCAGTCAAGAAAGTTAGCTTCATAAAGTAAATTTTGGCAGTTGATGGTCAAATGAGAGATTAAATAAAGACTACTACAGCTAATTACACTAAATCACAACTTACTAAACTAGAAAAAACGGTATCACAAATAGATAAATTTGCTTTCTAAAGAATAAACTGTCCCTTTCGCAAAAAACAAGTCAGATCTCATCGTTTTTTGGAATGTTATACAATAAAATTAAATATAAACAACGAAGTAATTAATAATTACTTATTGTTAAATTTTTAACTTTTAAATGCTTTGCCATTGTTCGACAATGTCCAACTCTTGACCAAGCCGCATGAGAGCCAATAACATAAAAATTCTGTTTAGCTCTTGATGCAGCAACATTAATAATATTAGGTGTACCACCTACCCAATTGCGCGCGCCATCATGTTTATTTTCTGGTGCTCCGAGTACTAATATCACACTATCAGCTTCTCGCCCTTGAACTGTATGAATAGTTCCAACGCGATCAGTTAACCACTGGTTTAAATTAATATTAAGTTTTTCAAAAAGTGATTTTTCTTTTCTTAAACAGTTTTTTAATTCGCTAGCAACTATTTTAAATGGAGTAATAATAAATAAGTCAGGATTAGTAATGCCTTGAGTAGCAATTTTTTTTAATAATTCAATCACTATTTGACCTTCGCCCGGACACCATTTTGTTTCAGCTTGCCCATCAAAGTTAAACCAACAAGAAAGGCCTAGTACCTTACCAACTTCTCCAGGTTGGTGTTGACCTGCCGCGTAAACCATTTTTCCATCATAAGCAACTTCATTGGAAATGCTAAACATTGGCTCACGACAGCGTCGATGAACCAATAATGGAATTCCTACATTACGTTCACCTGTGTCACACTTAAAGGAGGATTGATAACAAGAAGCTCTATCAGCCAGTGTTTGAATAGAAGCTTCTGGAGCACTCCAGAGTTGTTTATTCACATGGAAAAATCGACATATTTCTTCGTTTAAACGTAAAGGAATGGAGGTGACAGGCGGAATTTGTAATGGATCTCCAACAACAATGGTTCTTTTTGCACATGCTATTGCACCAACAGCAGCTTGAGGTAATGCTTGCCCAGCTTCATCAATTAATAACCAACCGATTGAATCTTGATTCAAATCCCCCATCATACGTCCAAATGATGCAAATGTTGTTGATATAACTGGCACCACCAGAAATAACGTTGACCATAAGTCGGTTAAAAATTGTTTGTTACTCTGCTTTTTTAGTTCTCCATGCATCATAAAAATACTTAAATTATGTAAGATTTTTTGCGCACTGGCATTTATAAAAGCTTTATGAAGGTCCATCGCCAACATGAATAGTTTTTCTCGTTTTTTATGTAATTCATCTGGTAACCAAGGAGAATTTAGATTATAACTCTGATGATTGGCAAAGAATGCATTATCCTCAATAAGTCGATTGCCAAGTTTAGTGCGATAGGAATCAATAAATTGGTTTAATTGTGTTAGCTCATTTTGCTGTTTAGTTTTAGTTTTGTTTATATATGATTGTTTTTCATTTAATTTATTTTTTTGAGATATAATTTTTTCAAAATCAGCTTGCTCGCTAAGAAAAAGCTTTTTTCTAGATTTTAGTGTTTGTTGTAATTCTTTATGTTTATGTGACCAATTTTTCCAATGTTTTGTACGAAATAAACGTGCAAATAGTCCTGGTTGTTTTTGTGTGCTGACCATTTCTGCATATTGAGTTTGCTCATACTGCGCTTTACATGACTGATATTGTGCTTGTTGTTGAGTTAGTTTTGACTCCAACTTTAACTTTGTTTGTTGAAATTCTTTTTGAAAAATATTCAGTTCGTTAATTTCTGAAATTAATTTCTGTTTATTTAAGCAGGTTTGTCGCAAATTTTCTAATTTTTGTAGAGCTATTTCCACCTCAGATTTAAGTTTTAAAAACTCAGCTTTTTTTGCTAGCCATAAACTTATGGCTTGTTGAGGTGTTGTTGGTGGTTGTTCTATTGAGACTATTTTTGGTATTTTACGTTCAATAATATTACCATTTTCGTCTTTTATTTCTATAATAACATTATCACCTTTAGCAGCTTTTAAATAAATACGAAAGCCATACTCTTCATCCCACCAAAATTTTTTTTGAAAAATTGCACGATTTTTGCTATTACCAAGCACAGCTGCCATCATTCCCC
The DNA here is from genome assembly GCF_002777825.1 of Snodgrassella alvi. GTDB lineage: Bacteria > Pseudomonadota > Gammaproteobacteria > Burkholderiales > Neisseriaceae > Snodgrassella > Snodgrassella alvi_C. The sequence goes on from NZ_MEIR01000075.1 coordinate 27,197, forward strand.
AAGTTTCGTTCGAGGGCAGTGCTGTATTGCTGGTTTGATTATTATCAGCAATCTGTAAATCGTAAACATGATCACTTATTGCACTAAAATAGTTAAATTCATTAACGGAATAACCAATAGCTTTACTTGATGGTAATTCCTTACTAATGTTTTCTACCGCTTTATTGTTACTTGAAGCCACCAGAACTTCATGACCTTTTAAGTTGGGATCAAGCTGGTAAAGGTAATAAAATCCTTTTCCTGCGGAAATTTTTACTCCGGCAGGAGTGAAAGCTTTCTCTGGCACATCAAAAGCACACATTGCTAAAGCACGATCAAAAACAGCTGAGGCCACAATGTCCCTCAGCAGTGTAGTTTTTCCTGTGCCGGGCGGACCATTTACTGCAATAATACCCCCATCATCTTTCAGTTCCATTCTAGCCAGATTAACAGCTGCTTGTTGCAAGGTAACTAACGGGTGTCCACCAGGTGAAGGCCAGCGTGGTAAACTTATATTGTTTGGAGCTAAAGCCTTCTCCAATAAAACATGATTATCCAGCAAATCATTTACATTTTTTATTTCGGTTATACCTAAATAAGCTTTGATTCCTTTGTTAGTTGTATTATTTTCTACTTGCTGAGAAATTTTAAGTAAGTCATCAAAATAAAATGAATTTAATAGTGGTAGTTCTGGGGGGGACTTCGCTTTTAAATGATGATAGGTACGAATAATATACTCAGGCATTTGAACAAGGTGATTAGGTAGTTCAAATTGACTAATGAGCCAATAAAAAGCTTGATCAATTACTGCTTTGGTCAAGGCTAGGGGTTGTCCTTTATCGTTAGTTTTACATAATAATTTTTGTAAATGCTCAAGAATAATGTGTTCAACTTTTTTCCACTGACCAAGCCCATTTAATTGTTTATTTAACGCCAGAGGCAAAGCCCAGGCAAAGCTAGATATTGCAATGCCGTTTTCTTCTAATAAAATACCTTTGTTATCGACCAACAATGAACCGATTACAGCACGTTCTGTATTTATTTTATTTGAATTTTCATCTTTGCTAAAGGTTTTTACGATATCTTCTATCGCTTTTTCCATAGAAATTGAACCTAGGCTTACCTGATAATATAATTTAAAATTTGGTTTGGATTTTTGCTCCTGTAACCAAGGCAAATCTTCATGAGTTATGCTAATAATATTATCGCGTTTACCATTAGCCAAATCTTCTGGCTTTCTGTAGGTTAGAGGTGCCAGAGCTTCTAGCGATATCCAGTTTGAAAGAATCGATAATGGGTCGTTATCGCTAGTGATTCTACAACTACTTACTTCGTCGTTAATTATTTTTATTTCAGGTAATTGCGTGTATGTTTGATGTCTCAGTATATTCTTAGTTATATGATGAGATTGATTGTCTTCTTCTGCCGTATGTTTATGCCCAAACTCACTATTAGCTTTCCAAACTTCTAAAGCAATTTGGTCATCTGCAATTTTACTTGCTTGTTTACGAAGTTGTAACTGTAGCATTTTGTCAATTGACTGAATACTGTTTCTTGTTGCTTCATTGGAGTCTTGATGAGAATTTTGGTGAATTAGATTTTTTTTTACTTCTGTAACATTTTTCTTTTGTGATAGGTAGTTATTGATTTGTTCTAATAACTGCATAGCACGTTTGGTTGAACGATATTTTAGCTCAGTCACAATTAGGTCTAAGATTTCAAGGTTATTTATATTTTCTTTGAGAACTTTCTCTAACTGCTCAATGTCATACCTAAAATAAGGTCTTTCATTTTGACTAGCCATAATATTATTTTATCCTTATCGTTCCATCAACAAACTTATAACTGAAAATTTAAAGTGCTATGGTTATAACCTAAATATGCTTTTATTTCTATATTATTACAAATTGTTTATTTTAGTAATAAATTTTTTTATTGTTATTATCAATACTGGGGGTCTTTTCTTTTTCAATTCACGCAGTTTATCAATCATCTCTATGATATCAACTTGAAAATATTCAAAAGCTTTTATTTTAAATATATACATTAACCAAAAATTAATTACAATATTTAACTATAAATGGATTAATATTATGCTAACCAGTAGAGTTTAGTCGAATTATTTCCACAACAATATAATTGGTAAAATTCTTTATCGATAATTGCTGATGATTGCAAAGTAATTGCCCGATTTTCCTGAAGGTTCAAAGAGCTGAGCAAAACCAATCTCATGGCTGTGAGAATCATGTTTGACTAACTTATCAAAAATAAGCCGATAAAACTTATATCTTAAAGGTGACAGCGATGGTTGAATTGTAAAAGGGTTATTAGTAATTTTAATAATTATAGCTAATAACAGAACCGCGTAAGAAATTGCAGCAATGAATTTTCAATCATTATTAAGCTAAACTAAAAATTTCGGACGAACTAAGCCAAATATAAACTTTAATGAGTTAGGGATATCGTTGTAAAAACTTTTTGGTTATTGGAAATCAGGATTTTGTTAATCTGAAAGTTAAAAAAAAGCATAACCTTTAGTTATGCTTTTATCCCGACTGCTGGTTTGTTAGTGATTACCAGCATAGGTATCTACAGTACGATATGGGGTATTGTCTGGGGTTGAATCAGAAACATGGTTGTTCTGACCATTTTGAGCAGTAGCCTCGCTGAAATGGCGAATGTCACTTGTGTCATTGTTACTATTAGCCAATGCAAAACCAGCAGTCATGGTTAATGAAACAGCCAATAAAGCGGTAGAAATTAATTTTCTCATTTCCGTTTCCTTTCATAATTAATTATTGAAATACGTTAAATCTTAAAGGCAGATAGTTTGTTCCGCTTTTGCAATGGAGATATATTAATACTTTATTAGTATTTTGATAATACCAGATTAGTTAATGCTGGATTTCCTGTATGGAAATCCATGACGATGTTTGTACCAATAAAAAACAGACTAAAACATAATTAAATCAATTATGTATTAGCCTGTTTTGAGTATAGATATTCTTTAGGTACTAATCAATAGCAGTAATATTAATAATTTAATATTGTTGCTTATTTGCCATATACGGGTAGTCGGGTGCAAATTTCCTGTACTTTTTTAGCCACTTCTGAAATCACCTGCTCATTGTCTGCATTGTCGAGCACATCTGCAATCAAATGTCCCAGCTCGCGAGTATCGGCTTCGGTGAAACCACGGGTAGTAATAGCTGCTGTGCCCAAGCGAATACCTGAGGTAACAAATGGTTTTTCTGGATCGTTGGGGATAGCATTTTTGTTGACGGTAATGTGTGCCTGTCCCAGAATGGCTTCAGCGGTTTTACCGGTAAGTTTTTTCGGCTGCAAATCCACCAGAAATACATGGCTTTCAGTGCGGCCGGAAACAATACGCAAACCGCGCTCAATCAATGTCTCTGCCAGTACTTTGGCATTGGCCTTAATCTGACGGGCATATTGTTTGAATTCAGGCTGCAATGCTTCTTTGAATGCCACTGCTTTGGCGGCAATCACATGCATCAGTGGCCCGCCCTGCAAGCAGGGGAAAATGGCTGAGTTCAGTGCTTTGGCATGCTCATCATTACGGCACATAATTACGCCGCCGCGCGGGCCGCGCAGGGTTTTATGGGTAGTAGTGGTAACAAAATCGGCAAAGGGTACGGGATTCGGGTATTCGCCACCGGCTACCAGCCCAGCGTAGTGAGCCATATCTACAAACAGATAAGCGCCAACTTTATCTGCAATTGTGCGGAAACGCGCCCAGTCTATTTCTAGTGCATAGGCAGAAGCACCAGCAACAATCATTTTTGGCTTGTGTTCCAGTGCTAGCTGTTCCACCTGATTGTAGTCAAGGATTTCGTTTTCATCCAAGCCATAGGTAATAGCGTTATACAAGCGGCCGGAAATATTGACACTGGCACCATGAGTCAGGTGGCCGCCATGAGCCAGCGACATGCCCAGAATGGTATCACCCGGTTGCAGCACGCTGGCGTATACTGCCTGATTGGCCTGAGAGCCGGAATGAGGCTGTACGTTAACATAGCTGGCGCCAAATAATTTTTTTAGGCGGTCAATGGCTAGTTGCTCTACCTCATCTACATATTCGCAGCCGCCATAATAGCGTTTGCCCGGATATCCTTCGGCATATTTATTGGTCAACTGGCTGCCTTGAGCCTCCATTACAGCACAGCTTACATAGTTTTCTGATGCAATCAGCTCAACATGATCTTGCTGGCGCTGATCTTCACGGGTAATGGCAGAGGCCAGTTCCGGGTCAAATTTTTCGATGGTTAACGCTTTGGAAAACATGGCAGTCGTTCCTTTATGAAGGTAAAGAAATAAAGAATTTGCTGAATGCAGCAGAAAATATGAATCGTGTTTATTTTAACTGATAGTGATACGCGTGTGGCTGAATTTGATAATGGGTCATGATGAAGCTGATTCATAAATGCGGTGAGATTTTTCTGTCAGCAATTACTTGATGAAATCGCAATGCAGTTTGGCATAACGATTATTGTTTTGTGGCTGAAACAAAGTAAAGGTGAGATGCAGGAATGAAGTTGGTAAAATCAGTTATATTTGCACTGTATGTAAATTATTGAAAAATAATAAAAAGAAAACAGCCCTGTTTAGTAACAGGGCTGTCTGGTTATTATCTGATCCTGAATTACATTTTCATGGAACCGGTTTTCAAGAAGTGCTCATGCCAGCTTAAAGCTTCGGTCAGAATATGAGGAGTATGAATGCCTTTTGCGGTGTGCAGGGCACGATCATAATAATCCTGCAACTGGTCGCGATAAGCAGGATGGGCACATTTTTCAATGACAACTTTGGCTCTTTGTCGTGGTGCCAAACCGCGTAAGTCAGCCAAACCCTGTTCGGTAACAATAATCTGAGTGTCGTGTTCGGTATGGTCAACATGCGATACCATCGGCACGATGCAGGAGATTTTGTCATCTTTAGCGGTAGACGGGGTAACGAAGAAGTTCAGGAAGCTGTTACGTGCAAAGTCGCCAGAACCACCGATACCATTCATCATGCTGGTGCCCATTACATGGGTGGAATTGATGTTGCCGTAAATATCCGCTTCAATCATGGAATTCATGGCAATAATACCCAGGCGGCGTACCAGTTCGGGATGATTGGAAATTTCCTGCGGGCGCAGAATGATGCGTTCACGGTAAAAATCAATGTTATCTGCAAATTCTTGGAATGCTTTGGCAGACAGAGAAATAGCTGTGGCTGATGCTGTAGTCATTTTGCCAGCACGTAACAGATCCAGCATGCCGTCCTGCAATACTTCAGTATAACCATACAGATTTTCAAATGGACCGGTTAGTAAACCTGCCAGTACAGCATTGGCTACGTTACCCACGCCAGACTGAATCGGCAGCATTTCTTTGGGTAAACGTCCCATTTTGATTTCCTGAGACAGGAAGTCAACGATATAGGCAGCAATCTGTTTGGATTTGTCGTCGGGTTCGCTAAATACATTGTCGCGATCTGGTGCATTGGATTCTACAATGGCAACGACTTTGTTCAGATCAACTTTCAGGTATTTTTCACCAATACGATCATCAGCACGGGTCATGTTAATCGGTGTACGGTGTGGCGGGATGGCATTGTTTTGAGGAATGTCGTGCATGCCTTCCATCTGAACTGGCAGACCAGTATTCACTTCCAGAATCACTTTGTCAGCCATATCTAGCCAAGTTTGGTTGTTACCAATGGCTGTAGATGGAATTAACATGCCGTCTTCGGTAATACCCAGTACTTCGATAATGGCTACATGCATGTGTCCCAGAAAACCAAACCATGCCTGCTGGGCAACATGCGATAAGTGCATGTCAATGAAGTTTACTTCGCCACTGTTGATTTCCTGACGCATGTGGCGGTCGGTATTAAATGGTAAGCGCTGATTGATAGCATGAGCCTCAGCTAAAGCGCCATCACATTCTGGGGCAGTTGATGCACCTGTCCAGACATTAATTTTGTAAGGACGGCCGGCAGCATGTTCGGCACGGGCAAAATCAGCCATAGCCTTTGGCAATACTTTGGGATAGCTGGCTCCGGTAAATCCGCTCATGCCGACATTGGCCTCATGATGGATCAGGGTGGCAGCCTGAGCAGCAGACATAAGACGGGAATGAAGTGAGGTATAACGAATGCGATCCTGTACGGACATCGTGTTTTCTCCTTAATTAAATCGAAAATGCCTGACCCTTGTCTAGCCAGAGTGAGGCGTAGCGAATAAATGCTTGTCTTTGCCGTTCATTCAATTTGGGATGAATGTTATGACATAATGACAGTAACAACGGACTGCATTTTACTGTAAATAATTGCTTTTTGCTGTTCTGTCTGCGGGTGAGTGAAGTGGAATGCTGTCTATACAGATAAACAATTACAGGTTAATAATTTATTAGTTTAATTAATACATCATGTTGTAAAAAAGTTAAGTTGGCAGACAATGGGATGTTTACATAATATTTTAATATTATTGCTTAGGCCATCATTGCCGAAATATTTTCTAAAATAAATAATTTTAGGCAAAAAACTGCTGTATTAACTGCGCAGTCTGCTCATGCAGGCCAGTCAGATTAAACGGATCGAGCTGGTATTCTGGATTCAGTTTGCGCAGCCAGGTAAGCTGGCGCTTGGCCAGTTGCCGGGTGGCAACAATCCCGCGTTCAACAAAGGTGTTGTAATCAGTTAAACCGTTGAGATAATCGAATGCCTGCCGGTAGCCAACACAGCGAATTGAAGGTAGGTCGGAATGCAGATCGGGGTATTGCAGACGCAATGCTTCAACTTCTTCCACAAATCCTTGTGTCAGCATCGAATGAAAGCGGGAGGCAATCTGTATGCGCAGATGGGCACGATCGGCAGGAAACAGCGCCAGTGTGCAGACATCCACAGGCGGCCGCTGGCTTTCCTGTTTGGCTAGATGGCTGCTCATGGGAATGCCGGTAATATGATAGATTTCCAGAGCACGCTCGATGCGCTGGCTGTCGCCAGCAGGCAGACGTGCTGCCGTTATTGGGTCTACCTGCTTTAGCTGTGCATATAAATAATCCATACCATGTTGTTGTTTCAGTTTATCCAGTTTGGCACGGATTTGGGTATTGGCTTCAGGCAGGCTATTCAGTCCCTGAGTAAGCGCGTGGTAATACATCATGGTGCCGCCCACCAGTAAGGGTAGGTGGCCGCGGGCATGGATTTCTTTTACCAGACGCACACAATCGCTGACAAACTGGGCTGCGCTGTAGCTTTCCAGCGGTGAAATAATATTGATCAGATGATGGGGCACTGTCTGTAATTCTTCTGCACTAGGTTTGGCCGTACCGATATTCATGTCACGATATATCAGTGCGGAATCCAGACTGATGACTTCAATCGGAAACTGTTCAGCCAGACTCAGGGCAAGGCTGGTTTTACCGGAGGCAGTAGGACCAAGCAGGGCAAAAACTTTGGGCAGGGAAGTAGCCATGGCAGCAACCATATTTCTTAAACAGCTATTGTAGCGGTATCTGCTCGATTCAGCGACACATACTTATCTCAAAGTCTATTGTACATCAACAGTTACTTTTTCTTGCTTATCCTAAGGCTGCTTGGCCTGAATTGCTATATTCATTGATTTATTAATTTTTTATCATTGAATAATGATAAATTTTTAATTCTTCGGTGAAACAATCCAGTATGTGCAGAAATTATTAATTCTCTGTTTTTAGATTGCTATTTTGTTTTATCTGCTGCTGTAGCCTCTGATAAAAGTAATCAATCATTATCACTACTTTTCAGAAAGTTTATCAATCTGTTGTATTAAAAGTACCATTCCGAGAATGGCTGATATTTATATGGCATTAATTTATAAAAAAATCAATATTACAGCATAAAAAATAGCTGTCTCTATATAAAAGCTGAACATTTTGATTTTGGTGTCAGTCACGTAAATCAAGATATTAACTATTATGAGGCGGGCTGTTTTAAAAGTGATAACTATCTGTATAAAATAATTATTTATAATCCGATTGGGGGTTGTTGATACACTATTGTTCAATATCCGGCCAAGTAGTTATCATTGTCAGAATAAAGTAGTAGCTACGCTATGTAATGGAAAACCAGTTTATTTATGAAGATAATAAATACGAAGTGTTTGACGGCAAAATCAAAAAATCTGTAGCTGAAATTTACACACAAGGGCACTACTCAATCAATAAGGGATATGTTGAATTACACTTCCGAGCTGAAGCTTCTGATGGTCATTGCGTTAAATTGTACTTTAATCTACAAGTGCGACGGGCAAAATTCAGGAAAAAGAGAGCAGCAAGTATAAGCTAAACAAAACAGATAATAGTTTTTTATTGCATTTTCATGAGTAAGCTGAGAAAAACAGTTTTCCTGCGCAACCACTAATTAGCTGATAAATATGATGCTTCAGATACAGATTTACGGCCAGTTTGATGATAATGTTCAACTTGCCTCGTATTTATGAGTTCTGCATCTTGAGTGAATGGTTACATAATACAAGTATGTTGGTGCATTAACCTTTATAATGATGGGACAAAAACCATTGTAGTTGTACTAGAGTGAGTTACTTAGTCAGGAACAAGTATTTTCATGAACAGCCAGTTTAACCATATCGGGATAGTGACACGGCCGCAGACGCCGATGATGAGTGCAGTATTGGATGAACTCATTGCTTTTTTATGCGATGAAGGTCTTTCGGTATATCTGGATAGTGAAGCACAGGCAGATAACCAGATTAATCCGCAACAGTTGCAACATTGTCATGTCATCAGTAAGTGTGAAATGGGGCGGCGCTGCGATCTGGTTATGGTGCTGGGTGGTGATGGGACTCTACTTTCGGTTGCACGCAAACTGGCGCCATACCGGGTACCGCTGATAGGCATTCATCAGGGACATCTGGGCTTTCTGACACAGGTACCCCGAGCACAAATGGTAACCGAACTGTCCGGCATGCTTACCGGAAAATACATGCCGGAAGAACGCATTTTACTGGAAGCCAGCGTAGTACGCGCCGGTGGAGAGGTTTATCATTCGCTGGCATTGAACGATGTGGTGCTCAGCCGTGGCGCACTGGGGCAGATGATTGAATTTGAAGTTTTTATCAATAAAGAATTTGTCTACACTCAGCGCTCAGATGGTTTGATTGTGTCTACTCCAACAGGTTCAACCGCATATGCACTGGCTGCTGGCGGTCCGATTCTGCAACCAACCTTGCGTGCCTTCAGTCTGGTACCCATTTGCCCGCAGTCGATGTCGAATCGGCCGATTGCTGTCAGTGATACCAGTGAAATCGAAGTACTGATTACCAAAGGCAGTGATGCACGTGCCCATTTTGATGGGCAGGCATTTTTTGATTTGCATGCTATGGATAAAATCCGTATCAATCGTTATCGTAATTCTCTAAGGATTCTCCATCCGGTGAATTACCAGTATTACAAAACCCTGCGCCAGAAGCTACATTGGGGTGACCAACTTGTATAAGCGTCTGGTGACAGGCACACATAATACTTACACCATCAGAAATCAATCTGTCTTTGAGCGGTTTTGTGGCCGGCTTTGCGTATCGTGCAAGAAATACCATTTCAGCAATTATGAGAAAATTGTGGTGAAAAATTAATAAAATCGAAATTTATCCTGAATAATTTTAGTTTTTTCTAAAAAATAGTTTCCTGTTTTCCTAAAAAAATACTAAAATCAGGCATAAATCATTAATACTTTCTTTAAGAAAGGCTGTTTATGCTTCTGGCGTTGTCTTTGCGTGACTTTGTGATAGTTGATGAACTGAATCTGAGTTTTCAAGGCGGATTTACTGTGCTGACAGGTGAAACCGGTGCGGGCAAATCGATTACGCTGGATGCTTTAGGCCTGTTGCTGGGTGATAAAGCTGATTACGGGCAGATTCGCCATGGCGCCAAAGAAGCGCAGTTGTCTGCCTTGTTTGATGTTGGCGATGTGTCGCAGGCGTGTGTGCTATTACAGGAGCAAGGGTTGCTGGATGAAAACGAAACACAGCTAAGTATTCGTCGCATAATCGATGTGAAAGGCAAAAGCCGCAGCTTCATCAATAATCAGGCAGTTACGCTTAGCCAGTTGCGCCAGATTGGCGAATTGCTGATTGATATTCACGGCCAGAATGCCCATCACTCCTTAAACAGTGAAGCAGCACAACGCGTCTTACTGGATGCTTTTGCTGGTGCGGATAAGGAAGTCGCACAGGTACGCGAAGCTTATCGGCGCTGGCATGATGCAGAACGTGAGCTGGAAAAAGCGCAAACTCAGGCTGAAAGCCTGAATATTGAACGAGAACGGTTACAATGGCGCTTTGATGAACTCAGTGCATTGAATCTTCAGGAAAATGAATGGGAGAATCTCAGCCAGAGTCATGATGCACTGGTGCATGCGGCAGATATCCTGCAAACAGCAGCCAGTGTGGATGAAATACTTAATGGTGATGATGGCCTGCAAAGCCGTCTGTATCACTGCCGGCAGCAACTAGCGGCACTTACCAAAGCTGCGCCTGCCTTTGCCGATAGTGTGACATTGCTGGAATCAGTAGAAGCTGAGCTGGGGGAAGTCAGTGCTTATCTGCGCGACGCCAGCGCCAGTGTTGAAACAGATGAAAATCTGCTGGCACAGCAGGAGCGGCGGATGCAGGAATTAATGAGCATGGCGCGCAAATACCGACTGGAGCCGCCGCAACTGCCTACAGAACTGGCCAAGGTTGAAGCCGCTTTGAATGAGCTGGAAGCATCTGCCGATATTGAAGCATTACATGCACGGGTAGCCGAGCGCAAAAATGAGTACATGCAGGCAGCACAGCAGTTATCGGCCAAGCGTCATCAGGCGGCCAAAAAGCTGGCGAAGCAAACCACTGCACACATGCAGAATCTAGCCATGCAAGGTGCACGCTTTCATATTGAGCTTTTAAGCGCCTCACCGTCTTTGCATGGTCTGGAACAGATACAGTATCAGGTGGCGGCTAATCAGGGCACACCTTTACGCGCCATGAGCAAAGTGGCTTCCGGCGGTGAACTGGCACGTATCAGTCTGGCGCTGCAAATGGTTACCAGCCAGTACAATGCAGTACCTACGCTGATTTTTGATGAAGTTGATACCGGCATTGGTGGTGCTGTGGCCGATGTTGTCGGCCGTGCCTTGCGCAGTCTGGGACAAAACCGTCAGGTACTGGCCGTAACCCATTTACCACAGGTAGCCGCTTGCGGGCAGCAGCACTGGCAGGTACGCAAACACAGCAGCAAAGGGCAGACAGTGAGCGAGATAAAGGTTTTAACATCTGCTGGCCGTGTGGATGAGATTGCGCGTATGCTTGGTGGTGAAACCATTACCGATACTACGCGTAATCATGCCAGTGAAATGCTGGCGCTGGCACAGAATTGAAGCGGTTATGCTCGCATTATCGGATAACTCTAATAGTCTGGCTGCGGGCTTTAAAGGCAGCGGTTCAACAGGCACGCTATTCAATCTTGCTAATACAAATTATTGAATAATCGAATTTAATTCGGTTATGATTAATGCCATATTATGGCTGTATCATAACTATTTGGTTAATAGTACTAGCATGTTTTGCCAATTGATAACCATACTTTGGAAAATACGCTATATGTTTGCTAGGAATGGGTAGTTAGTCTGTATTAACCAGATTAATGAAAATAAAGTAGTAACAAGGGGGTAAAATGACAACATATAATCTACTGCAAGCGGAACAGGCCAAACCAATTAAAATGTGGACCCAAGGGGTGCCGGTAGATGAAAAAGCCAAAGCGCAACTGATTAAAACTGCACAACTTCCATTTATTTTCCAGCACATTGCGGTTATGCCTGATGTACATGTGGGGAAAGGTTCCACTATTGGCAGCGTTATTCCTACACTTGGAGCAATAATTCCGGCCGCAGTGGGTGTGGATATTGGTTGCGGCATGATGGCAGTGCAGACTTCACTGATGGCGGCTGATTTACCGGATAATTTGCTGGCGCTGCGGCAGGAAATCGAAAAAGCAGTACCACACGGGCTAACACCCAGACATCGCGGCCGCGATCAGGGTAGCTGGCAGAATCCGCCCTCAGTGGTTGATCAGTACTGGCAGCAGCTGCTGCCGAGATTTGAGCAGCTTACCGCCAAATATCCGCGATTTCTCAATACCAATAACTATCGCCATTTGGGCACGCTCGGTACCGGTAATCACTTTATTGAAATCTGTCTGGATGAAGCCGAGCGGGTGTGGATAATGCTGCATAGTGGTTCACGCGGCATTGGTAATGCCATTGGAACTTTTTTTATCGAACTGGCGAAAAAAGATATGCAGGTGCATATGCAGAATCTGCCGGATGAAAATCTGGCTTATCTGCGTGAAGGTACTGAACACTTTGAAGATTATGTTTCAGCCGTACACTGGGCACAGGAGTTTGCGCGCTTAAACCGTGAAACCATAATGCACAATGTGGTTGCGGCGTTACGTAAGGTAATCAGCAAGTCTTTTAACACACATCTGGCCGCAGTGAACTGCCATCATAATTATGTGCAGAAAGAGCGGCATTTTGGCGCTGAAGTTTTTATTACCCGCAAAGGCGCGGTTTCAGCGCGAACAGGCGAGCTGGGCATTATTCCCGGTTCGATGGGAGCACAAAGTTATATTGTCAGAGGTTTGGGCAATGCAGACAGTTTCTGTTCCTGTTCGCATGGTGCAGGAAGAGTGATGAGCCGCACTGCAGCCAAAAAACAGTTTAGTATTGCTGACCAGATTCAGGCCACTGCCCATGTTGAATGCCGCAAGGATGCCGGTGTGATTGATGAAATTCCGATGGCCTATAAAGATATTGATGCTGTGATGACGGCACAGAATGAGCTGGTAGAGATTGTGCACCGCTTACGGCAGGTGGTGTGTGTGAAAGGCTAGCGTAACGTTATCCAGCCAGAATCTATCTGGCGGATGCAATATTGTGATTAATATTGGCGTGGATGAGGCGGTTTAGCGCAGAGAATGTTTGGTCTCTTGCATGCACGTTGTATAATCATATTTTACAATAATCTGTGATGGGCTGTTTATGAGCGAACCACATAGTGATGCTACTCTTGATGTTATCGGCCTGAATTGCCCCATGCCGATTCTGCGTGCCAAAAAAGCGCTGGCCGCGCTGGATGCCGGGCAGGTATTGCAGGTACTGGCAACGGATAAAAGCGCGCCGGATGATTTTGCCGCTTTCTGCCGCCAGACCGGGCATGAATTGCTGCATCTGCAAAACAGGGATGACGATGTAATCATAATGTGGGTAAAACACCGTTAAGGCCAGTCTGGCTGTGATTTAATATCATTATCCACAACATCTTTTTAGTTGATATGCCGGTTTTAGATATAAGAACGACGGTAGAGTAGTACTTTAATCAATTGTCTTTTTAAGCAGTGTAACAGCCTGTTAATGAAATGGATGCAGATGCAGACTCTCACCATAACCCGACCCGATGACTGGCATCTTCATGTACGTGATGGTGCAGCTTTAAAAGCAGTAGTGCCATTCAGTGCACGACAGATGGGGCGTGCCGTAATTATGCCTAATCTGAAACCACCGGTAACCACCGTTGCAGCAGCAATGGCCTATCGTGAGCGTATTCTGGCCGCAGTGCCGGCTGACAGCCATTTTCAGCCACTGATGACCTTATACCTAACCAATCAGACCATACCGGCACTTATCCGTGAAGCCAAAGCAGCAGGTATCATCGCATGCAAGCTGTATCCTGCTGGTGCGACAACTAATTCTGCGGCAGGAGTGAGTGACTTATGGGCTTTATTACCAGTACTGGAAACCATGGCCGAAGTAGGCTTGCCACTACAGGTACATGGCGAGGTAACCAAAAGCGAAATTGATATTTTTGACCGTGAGGCGGTATTTATTGATGAGCTGTTGCAACCATTATTGCAGCGTCTGCCCAGCCTGAAACTGGTGTTTGAGCATATTACTACCGCAGAAGCAGCGCGGCTGGTGGCTGAAGCGAGTGATAATGTGGTCGCTACGGTAACACCACAGCATTTACTTTATAACCGCAATGCCTTGCTGGTGGGCGGAATGCAGCCGCACCATTATTGTCTGCCTGTACTTAAACGGGAGAGTCATCGACAGGCACTGTTACAGGCTGTCAGTGGTGCGCAGTCACATAAATTTTTTCTGGGCACGGATAGTGCTCCTCATGCACAGTCCAGTAAAGAATGTGCCTGTGGCTGTGCGGGTATCTTTAGTGCTTTTGCAGCTATTGAGCTGTATGCAGAAGCATTTGAAGAAGCCGGCGCACTGGATAAATTACAGGCTTTTGCCGCTGAAAACGGCTCGCGTTTTTATGGTCTGGCTCCGAATACAGATACAATCACACTGGTAAAAAACACTCGAACAGTACCACCATACTTTTCTTATGGTCATGAACGCCTGATACCGTTGCGTGCAAATGGAACCATTGGCTGGACTGTGGTGGAATAATTTAGGATATGCAGGACTTAAAGCAAAAAATAAAGCAGCCATCGCTTCAAGGGCATGAAACTGAAATTCGGGTGCGTGGTTTTCATCTGGATGTGTACCGGCATGTTAACAATGCGCGCTATCTGGAATTTCTGGAAGAGGCACGCTGGCACTATTTTGATGAAGCTGGTTTAACACCGCTGTTTACTGCTGCCGGCTGTGGTATGGCGGTGATTAATATCAATATCAGTTACCGACGCAGTGCCGGTTTTGGTGACGATTTGCTGATTACTACCGCTTTTAGCCGAGTTCAGCCGCGTAAAGTGGAAGTTAGCCAGATTATCACGCTGAAGAATACTGGTCAGACAGTGGTGCAGGCACAGGTTGCATTTGTGGCTTTCGACCAACAAAGCAATAAGGCAGTTTCTTTTCCTGCTGTTATTCAGCAGCGGTTTAATACTTTGTTGCAGAATAATGGTTAAGCCAGTAAAAAACCCTGCCAGAAGCAGGGCTTTTTACTGGCTTAACCATAATCAGGCTTTACCGTCTGCTTCACGCAGCATGGCATAAATCTCGTCTTTCAAACGCAATTTTTCGCGTTTCAGCTCGTCCAAATTATCCAGACCACTGGTAACAGGATTATTGGTCAGACCAGTAATTTTGTCATCCAATCGGTTGTGCTCTTCAAATATATTGGCAAAATGATTATTTTCTGCCTTTAATTTGGTAATTAGGTCGCGATATTCAGGAAACATATAACATCCTTTACAGTTTGGTTAAAATGATTTTTATTATTTTGCATTAATTATAGCTTAAGGTATATAAGATTGCGCTAATTATGGCGTAAAAAGTCACGATAACATGTTAAAATGACACAATAATACCCACGGGAGTTTACAATGTACAAACGGTTAATGGGCTGGCTGAGCATATTTATTCTTGCCTTGAGCCTGAGTGGCTGTGGCTATAATACGATGCAGTCGCAGGATGAGGCTGCTAATGCAGCGTGGTCGGAAGTTTTGAATCAGTATCAGCGTCGTGCCGATCTGGTGCCCAATCTAGTAAATACAGTTAAGGGCTATGCCAAACATGAACAGCAGGTTTTAACCGAAGTAACTAATGCCCGTTCACGGGTTGGCAGTTTGAACATGACCAGCAGCGATGCAGATGATCCAGCGAAAATGCACCAGTTTTCACAGGCTCAGGGTAATCTAAGCAGTGCCTTAAGCCGTTTGCTGGTGGTAAGTGAAAATTATCCCGACCTGAAAGCCGACCAGAGCTTCCGTGATTTGCAGGCGCAGCTTGAAGGTACGGAAAATCGCATCGCGCTGGCGCGTAACCGCTATATTCAGACGGTGCAGGTATATAACACTACATTGCGTTCTTTCCCGAATAATATTACTGCCAAAATTTTCGGTATGCATGTGCGGCCAAACTTTGTACCGGAAAATGAAGCGGCTGTGAAACAGGCACCACAGGTAGAATTCTAGTTTTGTTATCTGCCTGATTGTTCATTTCAATACCAAACAGCCAGTTTGTATAAACTGGCTGTTTCTCTGTCGAATCATCACAAAAACGGCTTTTCGTGTGCAGCAAAGCAGGCTTTTGTACCAGTTCGATAGCATTCAATCTTGCATATTCAGGCAAAAATTTTGGTTGTTGCAGAATATAATTCAGTTGCGCTATTAACTGTCTGGCTATGCATATAGTGAATTATTTATAATAATGCCTGTTGGTTTGATAGCAGCCAGTTGTCTAAATATTAATCCATATATTTTGAGAATAAACAACGGTGAAAAACAATGTATATATATAAATTGGATGGATTTTATTTTGACAGGAAACGAAAGGGTTGGTTGGATTTTTTCAGACGCATGGATAAAGTTTATCTTCCCCGAATTGAAAATCCTACGGTGGAGCAGATGCAACAGTACCTTGAAATTTTGAGAACCAATAATGGCTTTCTGAGTCTGTGGAAGCAGTTGAAAAGTAAACCAACTTCACCTGGTATGGAAATAACTTTGTATTCCGATAATCATGAGACTGATATTCAGACTTATATGGTATTACTGGGTGAAGAAACTGAAGAGGGTTATGATGTCAGAACATTTTATAATCCAGTAGCACCTTATAATCCTGAGGCACCTGAGGGAATGACTTATATGCTAGGGGATTGTTTTGCGGCTAGCTCTACTGTTCGGAATTTTACTATGGTTATCCATGTGTTTGCAGAGTTTTTAACCACTGGCGATGTGAGTAAAAATTTACTCAATTAAAAATTAAATCTTATTAATACGCCAGAAATGCTTTGTAGCAGTATTTGTTTGTTAGCCAGCAAGCGTCATCTGCTGGTATATGCCAAACAGCCAATATCGTATCTTATAGGTTAATTGTGGTGCTGTAGGTTAGCCTTAAGACGGGTAGCAGCAGTAGTATTAATGTCTTTATCAAAATAGGTATTTTTACCGGTATTGCTGTATTTCTGCATGGTCTTTATTCAATAAGGCTGTCTAAAATTTAATTAAATTCTGTATTTTCCGTAATTCAGTTGTAAATACCGCTATTCTGTTTTTATGGCAAAATTGTTCTGGTATCTAAAGATGTATTGCTTACCCGAGTATAAACCGGCCATGCATGAATGTAAGCAGATGGTCTGAATACTCAGGTAATGTTTACTAATTTGACGTTTCACTTGTGCTATCGCTGGTTTAGTGGCCACAATATGGCACAAATATTTGTTTACAGCTAGAAACCGTTTGGCCGGCATGAATTCTGCATGTACAGCAACAAGGTGAAAATCATGAATACAATCCGCTTATCTGCCTGCAATTTATTGTTATTGCTTTTGGGCTGTTGCTTTGCCTTGCTGGCACCGGCTGCTGAAAATCTGGCACCAGTACCGGCCTTGACTGCTCCGGTAATGGATACAGCCAATATGTTACAGCCAGACACTCGTGAAGATTTAAACGGACAATTGCAGGCATTCAGTCGCGAGCGGGGTAGTCAGATTGTGATATTAACCGTACCAACCATCGCACCGGAAACACCGTTTGATTACGCTACTAGAGTGATGAATTCCTGGAAACCCGGGCGCAAAGGAATTGATGATGGCGTACTGTTGTTGCTGGTGCGTGATGAACACAAAACATTTCTGGCTCCCGGGCGCGGGCTGGAGGGTGCTATTCCTGATGCTTATGCTAAACGTATACTAGATGATGTATTGCGCCCACAATTGCGTGCGAATAATACAGATGGTGGTGTACGACAGGCAGTGGATATACTGGAAAAACTGATTAAAGGTGAGAAACTGCCAGCAGTACAGCAGCCAGAGCTTCAGCAAACAAACAGTTTTACCGCTATGTTAATAGAAGCGATGTTTTTAGTATTTATAGCGGGTGCCTTTTTAAAAAATATATTTGGTAATACACTGGGCAGTGCTATCGTTGCTTTTCTGGTGTTAACGCTTGGCTGGTACATTGGCTGGAATCTGTTTATAACAATAATCATTGCTATTGTGTCATTTGTAGTGACTTTTATTTTTGCCGGTAATGTATTTATTGGTGGCTATAATAATGGAAACGATGATTTTGGGGGAAGAGGCGGTGGTTCCGGTGGCGGCTTTGGTGGTGGTGGCGGCGGCTATGGTGGCGGTGGAGCCTCCGGCAACTGGTAATTTTTTGGACAAGATGAATCAGGATGGATATAAGGCGCTGATTATTTATCAAATGCTGAATTAATTCAGTTAATTCATAGTATAGTTATTTATCTTATTACATGGAATATGTGTTTTATTTTCTGGTAGGCATATATGTCTAAAATCGGGCTTGGTATTTATTTTCTGCTGTTGTGGTATTTACCCTTGCGTTTTGGTATTGGGGGCATGTTACTGGATGTTGTGCTGGTAATACTGCTTCTGTTTTATCTTTATGCAGTGTATATCATAGATGATGGTACTGAAGCATCTATTGCAACAGACGGAAATCTGTATATAGCGGTATTGTTTGAGGTAGCCGGGCAAGTTTGCATTGCCAAGGGACATGTTTCTGCGGAAGATCGGTCGCATGTTTATGCAATGACTAAAAAATTGCAGCTGGACGCAGAAATGGAAGTACTGGTGCGCTATGCTTTCAATATGGGACAGATGCCAAATTATCCGCTCAGAGCACGGCTTGGCCAGTTATATCGTGCCTATAGTCATGACAAGCGCGCTTTGATGCTGTTTTGTAAACATATGCTTGAGTTTGCGCTGGTAGATGGCCGGCTGCATAAGAATGAGCGGCGCATTTTGAACATTATGGCAGAAGAATTCCGTATTCCCTATGCGCAAATGCTGATTTTTGCCAGCCAGACAGTACGTGGGCAGAGTAATGAATATCGCCATTACTGGCAGACAAATCAGCAATGGAAACAGCAGCGCCAGCGTGAGCGCTATGAGCAGCGCCGGCAACAGTCGTGGCAACAACAGCAACAATATCGTCAACAGCAGCAGAGTAACAAACAGTCGCCGCCGGTTGACGAAGCGCATGATGATGCTTATCAGGTACTGGGAATCTCGGCAAATGCCAGTGTGCATGAAATCAAACAGGCATACCGCCGTCTGATGAATAAATATCATCCAGATAAACTGGTTAAACAGAAGTTATCGGCTGCTGAGATGCAGCGGGCAACCGAGCATACTCAGCGTATACAGGCTGCATATGCCTATGTAAAACAGTTGCGCGGCTTTGTTTAACCGCTTGCGGGTACCTACCTGGTGCTAAGTTTAATATGCCATACACAGTTTATAAGGATTTTTTAAAGGGCTGTTTCGTTTCCGACAGATAAATCTGACAAATGTGTTTCTGATTATATGTAGGTTTTTATTCTGGATATAATGAATTACCACACTGCATACATCTCTGTTTTTTAATATAAACTGTTTGAACTGTAAATAGTTTTGATTCAGTACAATCACGAAAAATATATGCTATCTTATGCCATTAAAGATAATATCTATATCTTTTGAATAAAATACACACTTTTTTTCATCAGTGTGACAAGAACTGGAATTGTACAGAGCAGCAACAGGCAAAACAGTGGAATCAGTATATTTGATTGGGTAAACCTGTATCTGCATAAATATTTGTATAATTATTATAGTGTTGATTTAGAAAATCAAACTACATACACTCTTAAATTAACTTGTAGTCCTACCACATTAAATCAAATATACAGGAAAGAATGGACTGTATGAGTACAAATAAACTGAGTATGGGGTTGTGGCCACGGCTCTGGCGTCACTGGACACATCCACGCCAGCGGGTAAGTATTTATTTTCCGACACTGGCACTACAACAGCTCACTGAACAGATTGCGCGTTCTGAACAGCGCCATACCGGACAACTGCGGTTTGTGATCGAATCCAGTCTTAATACAGCCAGTCTGTGCCACCACATAACGGCACGCCAGCGGGCGCAGTACTGGTTCGGCCATTTAGGCATTTGGGATACTGCGCAAAAAAGTGGCATTTTGGTTTATGTACTGTTTGCAGATCGCGCGGTGGAAATCATTGCAGACCGCGGTATGAATGCCTGTGTCGACATGGTGCTGTGGCAGCAGATATGCGATCACATAACGCAGGCATTTCAGCAGCAGAATTATATGGCCGGTTTGAGCGCCGGGCTGGATGAGCTGACTGAATTACTGGTGCAGCATTTTCCGCGTACACATGTGGGTGCAAATGAACTGGCAGATGAGGTGATCCTGCGCTAGGGCTAATATATTGTATGTTTAGTATTGTCTGATTCTCGTTTGGCCTGAAATAGCAATTCTTGTTATGAGTATGGTTATCCATTAGGAGGGGATTGCTGATTTGGATAAATCAAGATTTAAAATAATATTTCCAGGCTTCTGGTTAAATGGCACATTAGGCACAATTAATATAATAAATGGTATTAATTATTATATTAATTGTGATGAAATGATATAAATGGTTTTTTTGAATAAATTTTGATAAATATTATTAAAATACATATATATAGAGCTTACAATGTATTTGCGGCTTAAAAGACAGATTAAATCAAAGAGATAATATGCACTGGTCGCAAATAGCCTGGCTATCGTGCATTAGTATAAGCCAGAATAATTTGATACTGAATAGTAAGATTATTCTGGCTTCAGTATTCTCAGGTTGTGGATTAGGCCAAGCATGCTGTGGTTTGCCTGTTGGATATAGTGGATTATCAACACGGCAATATGTGCCAGTTTAGCGCAGGCGTCCGAGAATAATGTTTGGCGCCTTAATTAGCAATATGATTTCATCATCGACTTCCAGTTGCATATTTTCGGCACTATTGCGAGTAATGCTAGCAGTCAGGCTAAGTGCTGCACCTAAATCTACTGTAATAACACTATTAACAGTGCCGGTATCAATATGGCGTATTTGTCCGCTAAGCTGATTGCGTGCGGATATACGCAAATTGGACTCAGGGCGGGCAAGCATAATGGCAGAAGCCTGAATCAGTGCCAGTGCTTCAACACCAACAGCCAGCTCCATCTGTTCACAACTGTGCCGGGTAAGCATCGCCACCAGTTCCTGCCCGCTGCTTAAACGCAGATGAACTTCATTATTTACTGTTCCATCAATGATTTGGCTTACAATGCCGGCAAGTTGATTATCGGCACTTAAATCCAGATTCATTTTTTGCCATAAGCCATAATGATCCAGGTTGGCATTACTGTGCAGCTGCTGGAGTAACTGCTGATGGCGTTGCTGCATGGTATGGTAATAATTTAAAAAGGCTTCACCAAAGGCGGTTAAGACGCTGTTGCCGCCACCCTGACCGCCAGTCTGGCGCAATACTAAAGGTTGTGGTGCCAGATTATTTAGTGCATCTATGGCATCCCAGGCTGCTTTATAACTCATGGGGACAGCCTTGGCCGCCTGAGTAATCGAACCGAAACGCTGAATATTTTCCAGTAAGGTAATCCGTTTGCTGTTACCAATCCGCTGGCCGTTAATGGTGGGAATCAGTTCAGTATCAAGATTGAATTCATTCATGATGGCGGCTGCTTCGGGGAGCTGAATATAAAAGTCCATTATCCATGTGCCAGATTTGAGCGTCAAAAGCAGCAGCATCTTCGGGGTCGTGGGTAATCAGTAGCATCGGTAAATTTAGCTGTTGCTGCCAATTAGCCAGTTCTGAACGCATTTGTGCGCGTAACTGGGTATCCAGCGCAGAAAATGGTTCATCCAGCAGAATAGCACTCGGCCGTGCAATCAGCGCACGTGCCAGTGCTACACGCTGGCGCTGGCCGCCAGACAGGTGTGCCGGATACTGCTCGGCCACGGAATTGAGCTGCATGGCCGCCAGCCAATGCTCGACTTCTGTGTAACGGCTTCGTTTGCGCGGATTGAATAAGCCATGTCGGATACCGCAGGCAATGTTCTGGCGTACATTCAAATGCGGAAAGAGAGCATAGTCCTGAAAAACATAGGCCAGTTTGCGTTGCTGCGGGCTGAGATTGAGATGTGGTGCCTGAAACAGGGTAATCCCATTAATAATAATATGGCCTTGTGCGGGGGTCAGCAAGCCGGCAATGGCTTTCAGCATCAGGCTTTTTCCACTACCGGAGGCACCCATAATTACCGTACGTGGCGCCTTGCTGGACAGGCGGATATCCAGAGTAAATTGGCTGCCATCAGTACGCTGGAGGGTTTTCTGGAAATTGAAATCTAACATAAAACCACTGGCTGAATTAAAAACAGGCACAAACAAGGCAATGCAAAAGCAAGAGCATTATTCTGTGATTCTGGCATTGGATTATTTAAGATTGTGCATAGGTACTTTGCCGGATAAAAGTTTGCTGGTGAACAGTAATATCAGAATGCATACCACAGATATTATCAGTACCAGTATATTGGCCAGATGGTCATCACCAGCCTGTACTGCTTCATATACGGCAATCGAAAGTGTTTGCGTTTGCCCGGGAATGCTGCCAGCCACCATCAGCGTAGCGCCGAATTCACCCATACTGCGGGCAAACGCCAGCAATACACCGGCCAGAATACCGCGCCATGCCAGCGGCAGGGTGATGCGCAGGAAAACACCGGCATTACTAATACCTAAAACTCGGGCAGCCTGTTCCAGTTGAGTATCCAGACTCTCAAAGGCCGCACGCGCAGGTTTAAATATCAGCGGAAACGATACCACTGTAGCTGCTATTACAGCACCTTGCCAGGTAAAAATCAGATTAATACCCAGATAATGCTGTAACCATTGGCCGATAAAACCATTTTTACCAATCAGTACCAGCAGATAATAGCCCAATACCGTGGGCGGCATCACCATTGGCAGGGTAAGGATGGTATCAATCAGCTCCCGTCCCCACACAGCCTTGCGAGCAAGTACATAGCCAATGCTTACACCGAAAACCAGATTGATGGCCGTGGCCCACAGAGCAATTTTAAGCGACAGGGCAAGGGCAATCCAGGCCGCAGTCATTATCTCTCCTTGAAATGAAAAATTCAGGCAATTAAGGTGATTACTGCCGGCAGCAATTATATTCAGCGCGCACTCTGGAAACCATAGTGCTTAAGAATCTGCTGACCTTTAGCTGACTGAATAAAGTGGATGAAACGGTTAGCCGCAGTTGGTTCCTTGCTAGCCACAGTTCTGGCGATAGGATAACTAATTGGTTTGCTGGTAGGGATAGTAGCAGCCACGCTAACCTTATCCGGCATAATGGCTGCATCCGTACCAAAGACAAAACCGGCTTCGGCAGATTGGTTGGCTACATAATCCAATGCCTGTCGCACGTTGTTTACGTTAACGATTTTAGGCTGAACCTTACCCCATACCTGAGCTCGTTCCATTGCAGCCTGCGCGTAGCGGCCGGCAGGTGTGTAAGCGGGATTGCCCAGTGCAATATGTTTAATACCACTATGTTGCAGGTCTGTCAGGCCACGTATAGTTAAACCACCTTTTTTCGGTGTAATTAGTACCAAAGTATTATTCACAAAATTAACTCTGTCTTGTGCTTGCACCAGATTTTTGACCTGTGCCTGATCCATAGTCTGCTGGTCTGCCGAGGCAAATACGTCTACCGGAGCACCATTTTGCATCTGCTGTAGCAGGGAGCCGGAAGCACCAAAATTGAGCAGAACTTTATCCTGCGGATATTGTTGCTGGTATGCCTTAGCAATGTCATTGAATGCATTGGTAAGACTGGCTGCGGCCGAAACAGTGATGCTGGCAGCAAATGAATAATTGCTTACTATGCATAGGCTGATTATGGTGATGATAGCACTCAGGCGGGTATACTTATGACGCATATTTTATCCTCGGTTAAAATGCATTGTTATCCCGGTGGGGTTGAATTGTGCTGATTATAAGGGAAAATAGCTGCGAAATATACCTTACTATATAACGAAAGCCAGTCATGCAAATATCTAAAAGTTGTATACGATATAAAAGGTAAAAAATAATAATAAATCAGAATGTAAACAATATATTAATTTGCAAACACAATAATTTACTGAGTAATCAATTCAATTTTTTTGCCAGTGCCATAAGAACTTTATTTAATTAAAAACAATCTCTGCATCAGGTAAATAAAGGTTTTGAATGAAAATTAAGACTATTTATTTATATTAAAAAATAAAGATAAAATTATATAATAGTTTAAATTAAGGTATTATAATGGAGTTAAATGTTAGTATTAATAAAATTTCTAGCATATTTAGTAATGCTGTACGAGATTAAATTCTCTATAATAAATAAAAATAATTTCATTAGGAAACCATCAAATTAGGAACCATCACACATGAACCTGACAAGACGCCAGTTTTTCAAGGTTACCGCAGCAGGTGCCGGCGCCACAGGATTGGCAGTCATGGGCATGGCACCAGCCAATGCCTTTGCTGAAGTCCGCCAGTACAAATTATTACGAGCAACAGAAACACGCAATAATTGCACGTATTGTTCTGTTGGTTGTGGTACGTTGTTGTATAGCCTAGGTGACGGAGCAAAAAACGCCAAAAAGAAAATCTTTCATATTGAAGGAGACCCAGACCATCCAGTTAGCCGTGGCAGTCTGTGTCCCAAAGGTGCTTCACTGATTGACTTTGTGAACAGCCCAAACCGTGTGCTGCATCCACAGGTACGTGAAGCGGGCAGCAGTGAATGGAAAAACATTAGCTGGGATGAAGCACTAGACCGCATTGCTCGCCTGATTAAAGACGAACGCGATGCCAATCTGATTGAAAAAAATGCGGATGGTGTTACCGTAAACCGGCTGGAAAGTCTGGGGATGCTGTGTGCCTCTGCCAGCTCCAATGAAACCGGTATCCTAACGCAAAAATTTATGCGCTCGCTCGGGCTGATTGGAGCTGATTCGCAGGCTCGCGTTTGTCATGGACCAACTGTATCTGCGCTGGCTGCTACATTCGGTCGTGGCGCTATGACCAATACGTGGACAGATATTCAGAATGCAGATTTTATTCTGGTGATGGGTGGCAATGCCGCGGAAGCGCATCCCGTTGGTTTTAAATGGGTTATAGAAGCCAAAAAACGCAAGGGCACCAAACTAATTGTATGTGACCCGCGCTTTAACCGTACAGCTTCCGTGGCCGACCACTACCTGCCGATTCGTTCTGGTACCGATATTGCTTTTCTTGGTGCGGTAATTAACTGGCTGATTAAAAACAATAAAGTGCAATGGGATTATGTTAAAAATTATACCAATGCTTCTTTTATTGTAGCCGATGGCTACGGATTTCATGAAGGCCTGTTTTCCGGACATGCCGATTACACCACTGAAGACGGCAGCCCTGCACCTAAAGCGGCTCCTAAAGGCGCCAAAGGTAGTGCTGTTTACAATAATGCTAGCTGGACATATGAGCTGGATGAAAACGGCTATGCCAAAGTAGACCCAACTTTAGAAAATCCGCGCTGTGTTTGGCAGGTGATGAAACGGCATTATGCCCAGTACACACCGGAGATGATGCATAAAATTACCGGCACGCCAATCAAGGATTTTCTGCTGGTATGTGAAGCCTTGGGCGCCACTTCGGCAAAAAACAAAGCTGGAACAATTCTGTATGCATTGGGTTGGACTCAGCATACCTATGGTTCGCAGAATATCCGTACCATGGCGATGATTCAGCTAATTCTTGGCAATATCGGTATGCCCGGTGGTGGTGTTAATGCCCTGCGCGGCCACTCCAATATTCAGGGGCTGTCTGATCTAGGGTTGCTTTCCACCAGCCTTCCGGGCTATCTGAGCCTGCCCAATGAAAAACAAAATCCCACTTTTTCCGACTATTTAAGCGCACAAACGCCCGCTGTCCTGCGCCCGGGGCAGCTTAATTACTGGAGCAACACACCCAAATTCATGGTTAGCCTGCTCAAATGGTTCTTTGGTGAGAATGCCACTAAAGAAAATGATTGGGGCTACGACTGGCTGCCAAAGTGGGACAAAATGTATGATGTGCTGCAAATGACAGAAATGATGTATCAAGGGCAGATGCACGGCCTGCTGGTACAGGGCTTTAACGCCATGGGTTCTTTCCCGGATTCTAATCGTATTGTTGAAGCATTTTCGCGCCTCAAGTGGATGGTAGTCATGGATCCGCTGAATACTGAAACTGCCACCTTCTGGGAAAATCATGGTGATGCGCATAATGTAGACCCTTCTACTATCCAGACCACCGTATTTCGCTTGCCAGTGCCCTGTTTTGCGGAAGAAAACGGATCTATTGTCAACTCATCCCGCTGGTTGCAATGGCACTATGCTGGAGCCGAAGCGCCAGACGAAGCCAAAGCCGATCTTGAAATTCTGGCTGAGCTGCATTTGCGTATCAAGGCTCTATATGCAAAAGAAGGCGGCAAAGCACCCGAACCGATTCTTAATCTGAGTTGGCCATATAAAGTAGCGCATTCGCCTACACCGGAAGAAATGGCGCAGGAGTCCAATGGCTGGGCTCTGGCAGATATCAAGGACGAACAGGGCAATATCATTGTGCCCAAAGGCGGACAGCTTGATGGTTTTTCCCAGTTACGCGATGATGGTACTACTGCTTGTGCCTGCTGGATTTTCGCTGGTTCATGGACCAAAAACGGCAATCAGATGGCGCGGCGCGATAACAGCAATGCTGGGCTGGGCAATACCCCGGGCTGGGCGTGGGCATGGCCAGCTAATCGCCGCATTCTTTATAACCGAGCTTCCTGCGACCCATCTGGTAAAGCTTGGGACCCCGAGCGAATACTGATTCACTGGGATGGCAGTAAGTGGATTGGTGCTGATGTGGCAGACTACAAGGCCGATCAGGCACCAGACACCAATATGAATCCGTTTATCATGAACGAGGAGGGTGTTGGCCGCCTGTTCTGTGCCAAAAAACTGGTAGATGGACCATTCCCGACATTCTACGAACCAACTGAATCGCCGGTTGGTAAAAATCTGCTTTACCCAAAAGTGCTGAATACGCCCGCAGTACGCCTGTTTGACAGTGTTAAAGAACGCATCGGGCATAAGGATGAATTTCCCTGTGTTGGTACAACCTATCGCCTGACTGAGCATTTCCAGTTCTGGACTAAATCAGTGAAATTACTGATGATTGCTCAGCCGGAACAGTTTGTCGAAATCAGCGAAGAGCTGGCCGCGCAAAAAAACATTGCCAAAGGCGATACCGTTAAAATCAGCACCAAGCGCGGCTGGGTGGAGGCTAAGGCCGTGGTAACCAAACGTCTGCGTCCTTTGGAAATTGATGGGCAGACAGTGCATCAGATTGGTATTCCCCTGCATGGTGGCTGGGTAAATATTGGTGAGAAAAAACAGTTTCTTATCAATACACTCACACCATTTGTTGGTGACTGCAATACGCAAACACCAGAATACAAAACCTTTTTGTGCAATATCGAAAAAGCGTGAGGGGAATAAGTCATGGCTTTACAATCTTTAGATATCAAACGTCGTTCTGCCACCAATCAGCTCACGCCGCTGCCACAGGCACGCAAGCCGATTGAAATTGCCAAACTCATTGATGTCTCTACCTGCATAGGCTGCAAGGCCTGTCAGGCAGCGTGTTCTGAATGGAACGATATTCGTGATGAAATCGGTACCAATCACGGCGTATACGACAACCCAATCGACCTGAGTGCCGATAGCTGGACAGTAATGCGTTTTTCTGAAACCGAAGAATACGGCAAACTGGAGTGGCTGATTCGCAAGGATGGCTGCATGCACTGCGCCGACCCTGGCTGTTTAAAAGCTTGTCCGTCGCCGGGGGCAATCGTGCAATATGAAAACGGTATTGTCGATTTTCATCAGGAAAACTGCATTGGCTGTGGTTATTGTATTTCCGGCTGCCCGTTCAATATCCCGCGCATCTCGAAAAAAGACAACCGCGCTTATAAATGTACCCTGTGTTCCGACCGCGTGGCTGTTGGTCAGGAGCCGGCCTGTGTAAAAACCTGTCCTACTGGCGCCATTCATTTTGGCAGCAAGGAAGACATGAAATCCATGGCTGGTGAACGCATCAAGGATTTGAAACAGCGTGGATTCGAACATGCCGGGCTTTATGATCCGCAAGGAGTAGGGGGAACCCATGTCATGTATGTATTGCATCATGCCGACAAACCCAGCCTGTACCATGGTCTGCCGGATAATCCAAGCATCAGCACCACAGTTAAGCTGTGGAAAAGCATGCTGAAGCCGATTGCCGCATTTGGCATTGCAGCAGCAGCTTTTACCGGCTGGCTGCACTACATTACTATTGGTCCAAATCGTCCTGATGATCAGGAAGAAGTGCTTGACCGTGAAGGAGATATCCTTAAAGACAGGGGTGATGCATAATGAAAAAATTACTTATTCAACGATATAAAAAATCTGAACGCTTTAACCATTGGGTTGTGGCCGGCTGTTTTGTACTGCTGGCAGTGTCTGGATTGGGTTTTTTCTACCCATCATTTTTCTGGCTAACCAATATTTTCGGTTCACCGCAGTTGGCACGTATTCTGCATCCCTTCATTGGATTGGTCATGTTTGCTGGATTTTTTATCCAGTTTTTCCGCTACGTTAAACATAACTTTTTCGAACGTGACGACTTAAAATGGCTATTAGGCATCAAACATATACTGCTGGGTAGGGAAATTGGTGATACCGGCAAATACAATGCCGGCCAGAAATGCATGTTCTGGCTGATGACCATCAGCATGGCGCTGTTATTTCTTAGCGGATTAATTGCCTGGCGGCAGTTTTTCTCCGGTTATTTCCCCATCTGGGTAGTGCGTATTGCCTTACTGGTGCATTCTGCTTCAGCTATCCTGCTGATTGTTGGCATCATCATCCATGTCTATGCCGCCTTATGGATTAAAGGTACTATTCCGGCCATGGTAGAAGGGGTAGTTACGCAGGAATGGGCGAAAAAACATCATCCGCGCTGGTATCGTGAATTGATGGCCAAAAAAGAAGCCAAAGCGCAACAGAATTCCAATTCGCAAGCTAGCGATTAATCTAGCCGGTAGCATCTGGCTGTACTGTCTGTATGGCAATTACCATACAGACAGTACAATTTTTCTCTTCTCTTTAATCCTGATTTCGCTCAGGATAATCTTTTCCCATTACTGCCTGCGTGCAGACAAAGACAACTCATGAATCATACACCCGCACAAAGCCGTACAGTCTGGGTGGCTCAGGCCGGACAGTACAGCAGCACCAGCGATAATGTCAGTGCTGAAATCCCGGTGGCACTCGTCTATAACGGCATATCCCATGTTGTACTTATGGCTACGCCTACTGATATTGCCGAACTGGCGCTGGGTTTTAGCTTAAGTGAAGGTATTATTGAAGATGCAGAGCAGATTTACGCCATTGAAATCAGCGAATATCAGCATGGCATCGTAGCTGAAATTGAGCTGGCCAGTGCTGCTTTTAGCCGTCTTAAAAGCCGGCGCCGCCAGATGAGCGGGCGTACCGGCTGTGGTGTGTGTGGCATTGACAGTCTGGCAGCAGTACAACCAGAGTTAAAGCCGGTATTACGCACAAGACATATCGACTTTAGCGTAATCGGGCGAGCTTTGACCGATTTTAACCAACACCAGCAGCTTCGTGCGCAAACCGGTTCGGTTCACGGTGTAGTGTGGGCTGATACGTCAGGCAGGATTGTAACCGTGCGTGAAGACATTGGCCGGCACAATGCTTTAGACAAGCTTATTGGATGGGGATTGCATGCAAAAGTAGATTGGAAGCAGGGTTTTGTGGTATTGTCCAGTCGCGCTAGTTTTGAAATGGTAATGAAATCAGCAATAACCGGTATCGGGTGTATCGTGGCCGTATCAGCGCCTACCACCTATGCCATTGATTTAGCTCACAAGGCTAATATCACGCTGGTGGGTTTTGCGCGCCATAACCGCCAAGTAATTTATACCCATCCTCAATTTTTTCATCCTTAACGCATATTTAAAACAAAAAATAATAGGGTATACTCTATTATTATTGTTTTTATTTTGCTTGTTAGCTTGAATAAGAACTATATTACCAATTACAGTAAGGACGACTATGTTATCGATTATCAAACGATATAGCCGTAATTTGGCCTGGCAAATTCTCTTTGCCCTGATTCTTGGAGTAGCGGTAGGATTGTATCTGCATACTTTTTCAGATCCGTCACACCCATATTACAAAACCTATCAATCCTGGGTAGTTAACGTATTACAGCCAATGGGCGATATCTTTATCCGCCTGATTAAAATGATAGTGCTGCCCATTATCCTCAGTACCCTAACTCTGGGAATTGCCGGGCTAGGCAATTCCAAAAGCCTGGGTAGACTGGGTGGTAAAACCATTTTGTACTTTGAAATCATCACCACCGTTGCTATTGGTGTGGGTTTGCTCTTTGGTAATCTGTTTCACCCTGGTAGCGGTATTGATATTTCCAACCTGCAACACAGCAATGTTACCCAGTATGTACAGAAAAGTGAGGCTCTAGCCGAGAAGCCGCATGGTCTGGTTGTGATGATTCTGGATATGATTCCACATAATATCTTTGATTCCCTCAGCTCAGGCGAAATCCTGCCAGTAATCTTTTTCTGTGTATTCTTTGGTCTGGGTTTAACCAAACTACCTGACAACCAGCGTCTATTCTTCTCCGATTTTCTGAAAGTCATTTCAGATGTGATGTTTAAAATCACCAACATGATTATGCGCTATGCGCCGATTGGTGTGTTTGGTCTGATGACCGTTACCATCAGTAAATTCGGTTTTAGTTCACTGATTCCGCTGATGAAACTAATTGTTATTGTTTATCTGGCGATGTTTGTGTTCACACTGGTGATACTGGGGGGCGTAGCCTATTTCTGCCGTTTTAATATTTTTACCATTATCAAAATTTTAAAAGATGAGCTGATTGTTGCTTTCTCAACTTCCAGCTCTGAAACTGCGCTGCCAAAAATGATTGAGAAAATGGAAGCATATGGCGCGCCGAAATCCATTACTAGCTTTGTGATTCCTACCGGCTACTCCTTTAATCTCGATGGTTCTACCCTGTATCAGAGTATTGCCGTTATCTTTCTGGCACAGCTATACGGTATTTCCCTGTCTGTAACAGATCAGTTAATGATCGTGATTACCCTGATGGTGGCTTCCAAAGGGATTGCCGGTGTGCCGGGGGTATCATTTTTAGTATTGTCTGCTACATTAGCCACCACATCCATCCCGCTAGAAGGCCTGGGCTTTATTCTGGGTATCGACCGCATTCTGGATATGGGACGCACTGTAGTAAACGTAATCGGGAATGCACTGGCTTCACTGGTTATCTCGCGCTGGGAACATGATTTTGATGATGAAAAAGCGCGAGCATACGAAAAATCGCTTGGAATTAAATAACCCTGCTCATACAATCAAAAGGTTCAGAGACATCTGAACCTTTTTTTATTGGCTGCTGATAACTTATCTGTATATACAAAGTGCTATGCAGCAAATATTACAGCCATCAACTTTCAGCAGCGCAGGCAAAATAATCAGTAGTAAATCCAGACAGAAAGCATGATTTTAGTTAAACTTGATAATTTTAGTCATTGATAATGGTATTAGCACCATCGCATCATGATGAGCAACCATTATCTGGTAGCGTAGATACATGAAAACACAAGCAACACCAGAAGCCATACAGGCACAGGAATTTTTTCATATCCCGTTCTGGCAGCAGCCTCAGGCTGATATTTTCAGCCAGCGTGCATTACGCCTGAATGAACTGGCAGCAGAAGACAGCAGCGACTGGCAGCCATATTTACAGCTTCTTGCTGCCATATGCAATGCCCAGCAAACCTTGCTGGAGCGCTATGCAGAAGCCGCATGGGTACTACCGCCAGCAGATACGGATGAATTTCCGCTTACTCCAGCCTTACTAAGTGCCAATAATGATTTAACTGGCCGCCTGTTTACAGATTTACATACTCTACTGCAACAGCAATTGACACCAACAGCCGCACAGGTATGGAAAGAATTATTGCAGCTTAGCAGCGAAGAACGCAGCCATTTGTGCCAGCAGGCATTAAATCAGCAGCTTGGCGTGGCACAACAGGATTATCAGATTAGGGTAAACGCCGTAGTACAAATTATCTATACCCACGCTGCGCTAAATTTAGCGGCTACAGCAGTCAAACCATTACCTGAGCTTGGATTTTGCCCATGCTGTGGTACTGATGCCGTAGGTGCGGTAATAATCGGACATGGTGAACTTGAAGGGCTGCGCTATCTGTGCTGCGGCGTATGCAATAGCCGCTGGCACAGTGTGCGGGCACGGTGTAGCTTTTGTGATAATAGCCGTGACTTAGGTGTACACCGCATTGAACAGGCTAGTGAAGGCGCCTTGTCTGGTGCGGAAGCTGAATGCTGCCCAAGCTGCCATGCCTATCGCAAGCGCTATCGTCTGGCCAAACAACAGTATGCCGACCCGATTGCCGATGATTTGGCTTCTTTAGCACTGGATATATTGCTAAATGAAGAAGGCTGGCAACGTGGTGGCGCCAACCCGTTTTTACTAATGGGTAAAGTACCCAGACATTAAAATTAGCCGGAAGCTGTTTAGTTCAGATAGAGAATCAGGAGCTAAACAGCTTTAATGCATAAATGATTTCGGCTACGCAAAAAGATAAATTTAATGACAAAATTGGAGAAATTTTTTTGCAGGTGAATAGATAGGCTACACTAATTCATACAACTTTTTTAAGGGCAAGATAAAATTTAACTCCCAAAAAGGAAAAGTATATGAATCAACAAAAACGCTCAAAACGAACTTTCAGCGCTGATTTCAAATCGCAAATGGTGAAACTTTATCTGCAAGGGAAATCACGCAGTGATTTGGTCAAAGAATATGATCTCACACCATCTGCTTTAGACCGCTGGATATATCAATCTAGTCAAAGTGGTTCATTTAAGTCTAAAGATAATCGTACTCCAGAGCAAAATGAATTGATTGCCTTACGCAAAGAGCTTAAACAGCTGCGTATGGAAAACGATATCCTAAAGCAGGCTGCACTGATAATGGCACGAAAATCAAAATCCTAAAAAATAATCTACATCGTTATCCTATCGCAGCATTATGTCGCTGCTTAGGAATATCTAGGCATTATGCCTATTATCAGTGCAAAGCAACAAAATACAAATCTATCTCATATTATGTAGAAGAAATATTGACGATCTTTAATCGCAGTTATCAATCCTATGGTACTAGGAGAATTCGTTTTGCCTTACGACAATCAGGCATCTGCGTTTCTCGTCGTTACATTGCTCGGGTAATGAAATCACTATCATTGACATCAAAGTATACGGTTAAACGTTACCGAGCACGCCAGACTGCAAGCAATAGTGCTGCAATAGCTAATCAATTACAACGTCAATTTGATGTGGGTACTGAACGGCAGATTATCGTCGCAGACTTAACCTATATACGTGTTAATCAATGCTTGAATTATTTATGTGTGTTACTTAATTTATCAAACCGGCAAATTGCCAGCTACAGTGTTGGTCAACATAAAACAGCGGGTTTAGTTATGTCTGCATTGAGCCGGATTAAGCAACCACTGTCATCATTCAATTTATTTCATTCTGATCGAGGAAAGGAGTTTGACAATCAGTTGCTAGATGAGTGTTTCAACACATTTAATATTCAACGCTCGCTAAGCAAAAAAGGCTGTCCGTATGATAATGCAGTAGCGGAAGCGACATTTAAGACCATCAAGACAGAATTTGTCAAAGGCAAAAAATTTGTGACAACCGAAGAATTGCGACAATCTTTTGCAGCGTATGCTTATTGGTACAATCACAAACGGTTACATTCATCATTAGGCTATTTGCCACCGATAGAATTTAACAAACAACCACCCCTTAATTTTGTTGTTTTGTAAATACCCCATAGTTAGTACAAAACAGACGTAGAAAATCATGCTGCCTGTTTTAGTGTTTTATACTCAATCGGTGTCATATTATTTAGTGCTTCATGAGGTCTTTCGGTGTTATAAATTGTTAGCCATTCTTCGGTTACCTTCCTTGCCTGTTCCAGATTATTAAAAAGATATAAATCCAGTACCTCTGTACGGTACGAACGGTTAAATCGTTCAATAAAGCCATTTTGATATGGGCTGCCGGGGTTGATGTACTCTATAGTTATACCATGTGATTTTGCCCAGTTAGTAAACGTGTTTCCGGTAAATTCCGGCCCATTATCTACTCGTATTTTGAGTGGATAACCATGATATTCGGCCAGTTTATCCAGATAACGGGTAATTCTGCCAGCCGGTAAGCTGACCGCAATATCAATGCCTAACGCCTCACGATTAAAGTCATCTATCACATTGAAAGTTCTAAAGCGCCGTTGATTGCGACTGCTGTCACTCATAAAATCCATTGACCAGCATTCACCTTGTTTATTGGGTACTGATAGCCTTTCCGGGCTTCGTGGAGGAATGCGGTGTTTACGCTTTACCCTCAGATTAAGCTTTAATTCACAATACACCCGATACACCCGTTTATGATTCCATTTATAGCCGAGCTTTCTGATGCGATTAAAACACTTGGGAAAGCCCCAGCGTAAATGCTTATCGGTAATAGCACTTAGTACTGACATAATCACTGAATCATCCGGTAACTTGGGTTGATAATAGTAGGCACAACGGCTTAGGCCAACAATAGCGCAGCTCATGGTAATAGTAACAGGATGACTTTCTTGTAACTCCAAAGCCCAGGCTTTACGTGCCTTGGTAGGCACTAGAGCTTTTTTATGATTTCCTCCTGAAGCTGAGATTTTAAACTGAGCTCGGCAAACATCTGCTTAAGCTTGCGGTTTTCAGCCTCCAGCTCCTTTAAACGTTTGATATCGGAGGTTTCCATACCACCGTATTTTTCCCGCCATTTATAAAAAGTCGAATTGCCGATGCCATATTTACGGCAAAGTTCTTTGACAGGAATACCGGCTTCAGCTTCTTTTAAAATGGATACAATCTGATGTTCAGTCATTTTTTTCATGTTTAAATCCTCTGTGGGTTAATGAAGAGAATTTTCTACTTCGAGGCTGTACTATTTTAGGGGGTAGTTACAGTTTGAATATGTGTTGCCATTCCAATACTCGCTTTAGCCAAACTAAAGCGAGTGTTATTATTTAATGGTGACTTGGCCGTTCATTAGCATGGGGAGGAGGAAGTCTCTTAATTTTATGAGCTGTTTATTTTCTAAGCTTTTAGCTAAAATTAATTTATTGTAGTGTGAAACTATATTTTCATATTTTGTTAACAAGCTTACCGGTGGATAGGCCAATAATAAAGAGTATAAATCATCTTTTGTAATAGAACCAAACGTAGTTCCTTCCGAGTTACGTCTATCAAATACTGTCTTAAAATATTTCATTACATAAAAAAGAAAACCACCAAATGTATCTCTGCTATTTAATGCAGCCAATCCTCGCCCGATACAGCACGCATTGTCAGCAATATTGATATCACCTACAGGTGCTCTCACACTTAAAAGAATATCTCCTTTTTTAGCAAGCCTATTAGGTTTCGTGGTGTATTGTCGAACAGATGGGAATCGCCAATTAAAATCTGTAGCTCCTTGAAAGAATATAATACCATCGCCAGATTCATTATAAGATGTTCCATCAGGTGATTGCCCCATAGTAATATTTGAAATATCAGATAACATTACATCTTTCCATCCCTCAGGTATTTCACGTTTTAAGGTGGTGTTATAAACCATTTTACCGCCTGAGCTTTTATAGGGCTTGCCTTCTTCATTAGGAAAATCAAACTGCACAAACCAGTAGTCATATAAGGTTTTTGCCATTGCTTCTAATTCAGCATTAATGCGGTTATTTAGTTCGATTTTTTTATCTAAAGCTAGTAACACATTAGCTATTTTTTTCTGTTGCTTCTCTTGAGGTAATAAAATATCATAAAGTTTTAATGTACTTTCATTTACTCTTTTTCTACCACTTGTGCCCTCCATACAGCTAATAGCTCTTTTTCTAAATGTGGGGCTTATTGCTAGATAGTAAAGAAAATTACTATCTATACCTTCCTTTGGTCTTAATACAATAAACTCTGTAGAACCAAAAGCAACCTCGTTTTCATCTAAAATATCAACATATGCCGTTTTTCCATTCTCCAAGCAAGGCGTAATTTTTGCTACCAACACATCATTGTTTCGAAACTTACTACCCGATTTATACTCACCTAAAACGAATCCTGTTATTTTTCTACTCCATACATTCAAATTTTCCATAGGAATTTTTTTTAGAGTTTGCCCTTCAACAATTTTTTCACTTGGATTAAAAAAAGCCAGATCATCAATTCTTTTTGATATTAATTTACTCATACTTCAACCCCACCAACTGCTTTTTAATTTCCTCTTCTAACGTATGAGATTCTTTAAACAGCTCTTCTAGATTTTGAGTATAGCCTTGCATTTTGGCGGCGAATTCTTCGGGTGTGATATCCACGTACTCAATTTTCACATCAAAATATTGCCCGGCACTTAAGGAGTAGTTTTTATTGATAATTTCCTCATAGCTCACCACCACTGAAAAATCTTCGTCTACTTGTTTTTGATTAAAAACATTAATAATCCGTTGTTCTTCCTTTGGTTTGAGGACAGTTTTTTGGTTTTTACCGTCTTTCACTTTTTCGCCAAGATTGGAGGCATCAATCAAAACCACCTGATCTTTATTGGTGGCATCCATAAACACAATAGAGACATTTGTGCCTGTGGTAGCAAAAATATTACTGGGCATGGAGACCACCCCTGCTAGTATTTTGTTATTCACCAAATACTCACGGATTTTTTTATCAATGCCTGATTGTGCGGTAATAAAGCCGGTGGGGACTACTACTGCCGCTTTCCCCGTGGGTTTTAAGGAGGTGATAATATGCTGTAAGAACAATTGGTAAATTTCCATTTTGTCCTTATCCTTAGCTTTGATTTTTGGAATGCCAGCAAAAAAGCGCTCTTTATTGGCTTTTGTATCTAACTCTTTTTGATAATCGCTAAAATCTAGCTTAAAAGGTGGATTAGATACAATATAGTCAAATTGTTTTAAGTTGCCACCTTCTTTATGGTAAGGGTGTAAGATGGTATTACCTTGTATCACATTTGGAATAGAATGCACGAGGCCATTCAAAATTAAGTTTAAGCGTAATAGATTAGATGACTTTTGTGAAATATCTTGGGTAAAGATGCTGCATCTTGCTTCACCAATAGCATGGGCGACGTTCATTAATAAAGTGCCCGATCCCGCCGAAGGATCATAACAGCTGACATTATTTACTTTGCCTCGTTGCTCAACAGGCACGAGCACTGCCGCCATAATACGAGCGACGGCATGGGGGGTGTAATATTCAGCATATTTACCGCCACTATTGCTGTTATAGTCTTTGATAAGGTATTCAAAAATAGTGGCGTAAAAGTCAAAGCCTTTTGAGAAGATATGCTCAAAGCTAAAGTCTACCAGCTTATTGATTATAGCACGGCAAAAGTCATCTTTTTTGCTGTCATCGGCAATAAAGTTGCTGATGCGGTCAAACAAAACCACCTTAGCGCCGCCTTCCGTTTTAATGGAGAATACGTCGGTATTGCTACTGGCAATATCGATTAGCGTGTCATCAAAAGTTTTAGCAAAATCTTCTTGATTTTGGTTGTTAAATAAATAGCCAATAAAATGTACTGGCTGTAGGTGCGCAACCCCTGCGGGTAAACTCAACAGGAGCATTTCGTACTGTTCATGCTCCATTGATGTCAATACTTCTTCCCACTTATCGCTTTTAGCTATGTGAGGTTGTATTTTTTTTACCGCCGAGGCAAATTGGTCGTTTAAAAATTTATAGAGAAAAGCTTGGGTGATGATTTTAAATTCGTTGCCATCGTTACCTAAGCCATAGTTAGCACAAATAGCTTTTAGATCGTCAATTAACTTTCTAGTTTGTTCTTGAAAGGCGAGTTCAACTACCACTGAGGAGCTCCGTTAGTAAATTCTTTAAGGTATTCTTTAACCACCAGCTCATTAATATAACAAGAGGTAGCAGGATTTAATTTAATCTGTTGCTGCGTCATAAATTGCTTAATAACCGTTGGCATAGTAATTTGTTTAAAGTACCCTTCATTGTTTAGAAGTTGTAAGTTTTGTAATATTTGCTCGTCGGTATCGTGTTTTACACCATTTAGTGCTTCGAAAATTTTACGTTCATTGGCGCTTATTTCGTTTTTTTCTGTTATGCGTTTATGAATGCGAGCGTATTTTACATCACCTGAGTATTTTTGACGAAGCAAATTATTCTCTCTATTTAATACTTTGACACGCTCATAAATTTTATTGAGTATTTCTGTATTGGTTTTCATTTCTTCTTGGGTGGTTGCACTCAAGTTCTTTTTCTTAAATAGCCGTTCCAGTTCTTCTTTTAGTGTGATAAATTTTGGGTCGTCTTGATCAAAATTATTGTTTAGCGCCTCACGGGTGCGTCTGAGTGTTTGCTGATAATCGTCTGCCAGTTGCAGTTCATCTTCTCCCACTTTAATAAACTCAAAGAGAATATCTTCTAAGGCAATATTTAAAAGATTGGTGGTCTCTGTGCCTTTTTCTAGGTTCTCTTTTAAGTTGAGCAGATTAAGCCGATTAGTCGCCTCACGATAAAGCAGATTCAGTTTATTAAAATCGAGTTGATCTAAGAAGCTAGACTCCCCTTGTAGGCGAATAAGGTTGTATAGGCTCTTGGCATTAGCTAAGGCTTTTTTAAGTGCTAAGATAGTTTCACGATCGTCTATTTCATTAATTTGCTGTGAAAAAATTTCAGCATTGGTGATATCGTATTTAAATAGCGTATCTTTAATCTGTTCAATTTCTTGCTGAATTTCTTCTTGCGATTTAAACAGTTGTGAGTAACTTTCTATTTCATCACCCAGCTCGTCTTGTAGCTCTTTGAAATAGGCTTTATTGGTATCATCAAACTCTTTGCGAATATCGGCAAAATCAACTACATAGCCATAACGAAAATCTTTATAAGGCCGATTTACTCGCGTTAGGGCTTGCAGTAGGTTGTGGGAACGTATTACACGCCCTAAATAGAGTTTTTTTAATCGTCTGGCATCAAAACCTGTTAATAGCATGTTAAATACAAAGAGTAGATCTATTTTGCCGGCTTTAAAGTCTTCAACCCAGTCTTTACGCTGTTGTTTTGTGCCTACGTCGTGCAAAATTAACGCGGCTGTTTTAACTTCGTTATCTTGCTTACGTTTGACAGCGTAGTTTGTGATTGGTTCCGCCACTTTCAATTGAGTTAGTTCGTTATCGTTGGCCGCTACTTGGTTAATTTGTTGGTTATTTTGTGGGTAACGATCATTAAATAGCTTAAAGAGTTGCTTGGCTTGTTCCGCACTGTCGCAGATGACCATTGCACCGATGGTAGACTCAGCGAGAGCGCCTCTGCTTTTTTGAAAGTCAGCAATAATATAATCCAGCATAGGATCGACAAAGCTAGGATGGGCATAAATAAATTTTTTATCCACATCCCCTTGTTGAATTTCTGCTTCCTCTAAGGCTTTTTGTAAGGCCATTTTGTAGTGAGTGGCGATTTCTTCACGAATCAATCTTAAGGTGTAACCATCGGCAATAGAGGCGTTATAATAATATTTATGAATATAATCGCCAAATAATTGGCGCGAGTTATAGTCTGTACCCAATAATGGCGTACCTGTTAAACCGATTTTAATCGCGTTGCGATCAGATTGCTCTAGATTGGCTAAAAAGCTACCTTTGGGGTTATAACTGCGGTGTACTTCATCTAAAAAATACACCCGTTGGATACTGACATCGTAATCACTTGTTGAAACAACATCGGGATCATCTTTAAATTTTTGAATATTGACCACTGTTATTTCAGGTTTACCGGTATTATTATGAATCGCTTTAGTAGCTTTAATATCTTGACTAAATGCCTCGCGCGAATCGATGGTATAAACTGTTAAGCCTCGGCAAGTAAATTCGCGCTGTGCTTGAGTGAGCAGATCGATTCGATCCACAATAAAATAAAATTTAGGAATAATCTGCTTTTGCTGAAAATAATCGGTTAAAAACCGAACGTTATAGTAGGCTAGCGCGGTTTTACCACTGCCTTGAGTATGCCAGATAATGCCTTTTTTAATCCCCTCATTAAGCTTATGTTCAATCGCTTTTGTTGCAAAAATTTGCGGATAACGCATTATGTGCTTTTCAAGCCCTTGTGTTTCTGCCACATAAGTAAGCGCATAGCGTAAAATAAAAGCTAATCTGTCTTTACTTAATAATGAGGTACAAATACGGTTCGTTGGTCTAAGCTCATTTTTATTGAGCTTAAACTCCTCACTGCTTTGCAGAGTTTCCTTGTTATTATCTTTGAGAATTTCTAGCACTTTTTGTTCATCAAGTGGCTTAGAAAGCTCAGGTAAAATTAGTGTTTGTTCTTCTCTAAAGTAGTTGAAAATAGGCTCACCATAAGAAGCACTGGCATAAAATGCGCCTTGTAGTGGTTGAACGGCGCCATCTTCATACTCCATGTTATTAGAAAAGATCATAAACTGGGTTATATTCACAAATCGCTTAAATTTTTTATTTTGGAAGCGCTTGTTGATTCGATCACGTTCGGCTAATATTCCTTCAGGATTATTGGGTTTTTTCACCTCAATAAAGACTAACGGCATACCATTAATTAATAATGTTATATCAGGTCTAAACTCTTCATCACCATTTTTATAGGTTAGCTCTGTTACTACGTGAAAGCTATTGTTATTAAAATGCTCAAAATCAATGAGTTTTGTACCTGAGCGAGCAGTTAATTTATCATAAAAGGCTTTACCTAAATCCTCATTGTCTAAGCTTAGCTTTACTTCCTCCAACAATCGTCCAACATCATCTTGCTCTAAATGAGGGTTGATTTTTGTAACCGCTTGATGGAATAACTCAGGGAAAATATTTGTGTTAATATCCCATTGCTGTGTTTTGAGCGATAAATAATGATACCCCAAACGAACCAAATGCATAATGGTTGGTATTTTAACGCGTGTATCTTCATTGAATGCCATGGCTAATCCCAATTTTTTGTAGTAGTCAAGACCAGATTTTACAATAACCCCTACTGATAATGGTTTCAGTAGGATATTAGCTAGTCTGAATTGTTATCAAGTAATGTTTAAACAAGTGCTATTACTCGACGTGTTTCTCCTTAATAAGTTAGATTATTATTGTAATAATCTAACCATTCGTCCAGATCTTTTTGTAATCCTTTAAGCTAATATCTAGCTTTTTCTTAAAAACGGCCTAATGAAACGTTTGTATAATGATTTTATGTAACTA
The DNA here is from genome assembly GCF_002777825.1 of Snodgrassella alvi. Lineage (GTDB taxonomy): Bacteria > Pseudomonadota > Gammaproteobacteria > Burkholderiales > Neisseriaceae > Snodgrassella > Snodgrassella alvi_C. Next base: position 68,514 of record NZ_MEIR01000075.1, read on the forward strand.
TCCCCTAAAATAGTACAGCAAAAAGTAGAAAATTTTCTATACTAATAGTAAAAGGAGATTTAATGATGAAAAAAATGACTGAACATCAAATCGTATCCATTTTAAAAGAAGCTGAAGCCGGCATTCCTGTTAAGGAGCTGTGCCGTAAATATGGCATGGGTAATTCAACTTTTTATAAATGGAGTGAAAAATATGGCGGTATGGAAACTTCAGGTATCAAACGTCTAAAAGAACTCGAGGCGGAAAACCGTAAAATTAAACATATGTTTGCTGAGCTAAGTTTAAAATCACAGCTCCAGGAAGAAATCATAAAAAAGCTTTAGTGCCCACAAAAGTACGTAAAACGTGGGTACAGGCGCTACAAAAAAATAATTCAGTCACTATTACGATGAGTTATGGCATTGTAGGATTAAGCCGCTGTGCTTACTATTACCAACCTAAGTTGCAGGATGATTCGATGATTATTTCGGTGCTGAATGCGATTACAGACAGGCATTTACGCTGAGGCTTTCCTAAGTGTTTTAATCGCATCAGAAAGCTCGGCTATAACTGGAATCATAAACATGTTTATCGAATATACTGCCAGTTAAAGCTTAATCTCAGGGTAAAGTGTAAACAACGTATTCCTCCGCGAAGCCCAGAAAAACTATCAGTACCGAATAAGCTAGGTGAATGTTGGTCAATGAATTTGATGCGTGACAGCAGTCGCAATCAACATAGATTTAGAACCTTCAATGTCATCGATGACTTTAATCGTGAGGCATTAGGCATTGATATTGCGGTCAGTTTACTGGCTGGCAGGGTTAACAGTTATCTGGATAAATTGGCGGTTATCATGGTAGCCATTCAAAATACGAGTGGATAAGAACCGGAATTTACCAGAGAAATATTCATCGGCTGGGCAAAGTCACATGGTATAACCATAGATTATATTCAAGCAGGCAGCCCATATCAAAACGGATATATTGTACGATTTAATCGCACCTATCGCACAGAGGTACTGGATTTATATCTATTTAATAATCTAAAACAGGCAAGAAAGGTAACCGAGGAATGGCTAACCATTTATAACACGGAACGACCTTATGAAGCATTAAATAATACAACGTCAACTAATCTGCTCAATTATTGGGCACATTATTTATCCTACATTTGATTAAATATAAATATTTTTATATTGAGATGTAGTTATTCATGACGATGGGAATACTAAAAAGTAGAAGCATTGGGATATTTCACACTTATTCAAGCAGTTGTTTTAAAGTTTAGGATAAAATTTTAATTCAAATATTTATTGAGTTGTTATTTCTATGATCTAAATGTAATTGCATAAACAGCCTATTTTTAAATAGGCTGTTTATTAGTGCTGCTGATTAAACCCGGTATTTATATCGGATAAACTGTCAACCATTGCCCTTGATGGATATCGGTTTGTGCGGGAATATCGATTAATACCTGTGCATCGACGCAACCAGACAGCATATGTGATCCCTGCTTGGCCAATGGCTGTACTTCGGGGCCGTTATTGGTAAAGCGGATAGTGCCACGCAGAAATTCGCGCCGTTTCTGCTGGTTGGGAGTGATGGCGAAGGCTGCTTTGGCCTGATAGCATTCGGGTAGTGCTTGCAGGATATGGCGGCCGGCAGCGCTTTGCAGTGCCGGTATGCCCAGTAATTTGAAAGTGACAAAGCTGGCAACGGGATTGCCGGGCAGGAGCATAACACGGCATTGCTTAATATTGCCCCAGCCAAAGGGTTTGCCCGGTTTTATCGCCAGTTTCCAGTGTTCGATGCTGCCTAGTTGTTGCAGTGCCGGCTTAACCAAATCGCGGTCGCCCACTGAGGCGCCGCCGGAAATAATGATGCTGTGGCTACTGTCTGCGGCCTTGGCGAGGGTATCGGTGATGATGTCGAGCTTATCCGGTAGAATGCCGCCATCAATAATTTCAATAAACGCATATTCGCTCAGGCTGGCCAGCAGCATGGGGCGGTTGCTGTCGTATATCTGGTGCTGCTGTAGTTGGTTATTGCCGCTTACCAGTTCATCGCCAGTGGTAAATACGCTTACGCGCAGTTTCTGATACACCTGCAATTCGCTCACGCCTTGTGAGGCAGCCAGCCCGATCGCCTGTGCGTTTAGCAAGGCACCTTTTTCCAGTAGGGTAGCACCCTGTTTCAGTTCTTCACCCCGGCGGCGGATATTGTCACCGGCGGCAGGTACACGGGTGCTGCTAAGGGTGTCGCCGTTCGCGCTGGTGTTTTCCTGCATGATTACGGCATCGGTATTTTTTGGAATGCCGGCGCCGGTGTAAATGCGTACGGCCTGTCCGTGTTGCAGGGTGAGCTGCTGGGTGTCTCCGGCAGCCGCGGTACCGATAAGCTGCCATGCGGTGCAGTCCAGTCCGCAGATGGCGTAGCCATCCATAGCACTGTTGTCGAATGCAGGGGCATCGGCAGTAGCAATAAGCGGCTGGGCAAGAATGCGGCCGGCAGCCTGATTAAGGGGTACGGTTTCGCTGTCGACTATACGGCTGGTCTGTTGTAGTAGGGTTTCTTGTCCCTGATAAAAATCCATCATGAGGTTGTTGCTCCACTGCGCGTGCTGGTAAACATTGCGCTGCTGTTATAGTTGGTAAACGGGGTGCTGTCGGCAAAAGTAATAATGGCGTGGCGGTATGGCTGAATGATTGAGCGTATGCTGTGTTTGCCGCTGCTGTTAAGTTGTTGCTGGATATGCTGCAAGTGGTGCCGGCGCATTTGACAGACGATAGGGTGCAGATTGCTGGTGTCGGCGGCACAAACTATATCTAGCTCAGGCTGGTTATGCAGCTTCTCATACAGGCTAGTGATGATATCTGCGTTTAGTAAAGGCAGGTCGCATGGTACGATTTGCAGGTATTCGATGTGTTCCGGTAAGGCTTGTGCTGCACTGATGATGCCGGCCAGTGGTCCCATCTGGCTATAGGCAGGCAAATCTTGGCACACGGGATAGCCGTAGTTTTGTATTTGTGTGATATCGCGATTGGCGCTGATAATGATGTGGTCGCTGCAATGGCCAAGCTGGTGCAGAATATGTGCCAGTAGCGGCTGGCCGTGAAGCGGCAGTAGTGCCTTGTTGGCACCGCCAACGCGGGTACCGAGGCCTCCGGCAAGGATAATCAGGCCAAGCTGTGCATCTATTGCCATGACTGGGTGCGCTGCTGGTCGCTGTGTTTCATTTCTACCCAGTGCTGTTCACCGTTGGCAAAGCATTCTTTTTTCCAGAATGGTGCTTCGGTTTTCAGGTAGTCCATGATGAAATGATTGGCCTGATAGGCATGCTCGCGATGACCGCTGGCAGTGAGCACCAGTACGATTTGGGCACCTACCGGCAGTTTGCCTATACGATGAATGACGCAGGCATAGGGTAGTGACCAGCGTTCTGCTGCCTGAGCGATGATTTTGCTGATTTCATGTTCAGTTACTTCAGGCATATGGGTAAGGTGAAGGTGGCTGAGTGGTTGCTGTGGGTTATCGTTGCCGCGCACTTTGCCAATAAAGCTAACTACAGCACCACAGTCTGGTGCACTGGCTTCAGCCAGAGCCAGTTCGTGATTGAGGTTGAAATCTTCGCTTTGTACTTGTATGCGAGTTTGCATTTTAGCCTCCGGTTACCGGTGGTAACAGGGCTATGCTGTCACCGTCTTTGAGGGCAGCACAGCCATGCTGAATGATATTATTGACGGCAATTTTGTATACTTTGCCGGCGGCCAGCACTTCACTAAATGGGGTACCACGTTGGCGCAGGTAGGCTAAAAGGGCATCGCTGTCGGTAAAGTTGGGAGATAGCTGCTCCTGAGTCAGGCCAAGCTCTTCGGCAAAGCGTGCCAGATAAATCACGGTAATCATGATAAAAACATAGGTCAATCAATAATCGTTTATTATGCCGCTTTTTTTCTTACTGTGGCAGATGAATGTTGCTGATGCGATTGGATTTAAGGAGTAGAATGGGATAAAATGCAGCCTTTTTTTTAATTATTCCAACTATTTGTCTAATTTTTTATTTCTGAAATGATTTTCCTTCTTACAGGCGCTTACTTTTCTCATGCTGATTGACCGCTTCAACAGACGTATTGATTATTTACGCATTTCGGTAACGGATAAATGCGATTTACGCTGTACTTATTGTATTCCTCAAGGTTTTACGGAATTTGAAAAGCCGGCTAACTGGCTGTCGTTTGCGGATATTGAGCGTGTGGCCGGAGCATTTGCCCGTATGGGTGTGTCTCGATTTCGTTTAACCGGCGGTGAACCGCTATTGCGTAAGAATCTGCCGGAGCTGGTGGCACGGCTGGCAGCTTTGCCGGGGGTAGAAGATTTGTCGTTAACTACCAATGGTACGCAACTTAAACGTTTTGCCCAAGATTTACGTAAAGCAGGGCTAAACCGGCTGAATGTGAGTCTGGATTCATTGCGACGTGAATGTGTGCAGGAGATTTCCGGCAAAGATAGCTTTGATAAAGTAATTGACAGTTTGCAGGCAGCACGGGATGCAGGCTTTGAACAGATTAAGATTAATATGGTGCCGCTGCCGGGGGTGAATACCGGTGATATTGAGGATATGGTGGCATTCTGTATTGCCAACGGTTTTATCCTGCGCCTGATTGAGGTGATGCCAATGGGGGTAAGCGGGCGGAAGCTGGAATATTTTAATTTGCTGGAGTTGATTGAGAATCTGCGTCCTAAATATCAGCTACATGAAAGCAAGCGTGTATACGGGGGCGGGCCGGCCAAATATTGGGAAAGTGTCGATGGCCGCTTTACTCTGGGGCTGATTACACCGCGTTCGCAGCATTTCTGTGCTACCTGTAATCGGGTACGCATGTCAGTTGATGGCACTTTATATCTGTGTCTGGGGCAGGATCAGAGTATGGCATTAAAGCCATTACTGGCGGCAAACTGTTCGGATGCACTGCTGGAAGCTGCGATTCAGCAGGCAGTAGATTTGAAGCCGGAAAAACATGAGTTTAATGAGCAGCCAGACAAAATCGTACGCATTATGGCGAAAACCGGTGGTTAAAATAGATGTTGCTGCTACCAAACAAAAGCCCGCTTTGTTGAGCGGGCTTTTTGTGTGTGCAGGGAGTCAGAACAGGATTAATGTCCATGGCAGCAGATAGGTTTGTACAAGGGTAAACAGGCCGGCAATCACACAGAAGAACAGGCTATGACGCACGGTGAAGCGAAATAGGTCGGATTCTTTGCCAGTCAGTCCCACCGCAGCACAGGCAATGGCAATGGATTGTGGTGAAATCATTTTGCCGGTCACCCCGCCAACTGAATTAGCAGCAACGGCAAGTGCGGGATCCATGCCTACCTGCATGGCAGTATTGGCTTGCAAAGCGCCAAACAGTGCATTGGCAGAGGTGTCGGAACCAGTGAGGAAAACACCTACCCAGCCAAGAAATGGTGAGAAAAACGGGAAGGCTTTACCGGTATCGGCCAGCGCCAATGCAAGGGTTGATGACAGACCGGAATAATTAACCACATAAGCAAATGCCAGTACCAGCCCAATAGACAGTATCGGATAGCGTAAATCGTATAGCGTGTGTTTGAAGGTGTCTACAGCCAGATGCGGTTTTATTTTTAGTATTAATATGGAAATGATGGCCGCCAACAAAATGGATGTGCCTACTGCGCTTATCAGATTTAGCTTGAATTCGGCGGCGATGGGGGTGTTTTCCGCAACGATAGGTATGGTTTTAATCACCAGATTATCCAGCATTGGCCAGTGAATTTTGATTAGGCTGAATGAGTTAAACCAGACTTGCAGGGGTTTGATGGTCCACACGGCGACACAGATAGTCAGGATAACAAAAGGCGACCATGCCTGAGCAATTTGTTTGATGCTATATTCTTTTGGTCTGCGCTGTTGGTTTGGCTGCTGTATGTCGTTGAAGGTAAATATCTGTTCTGGATGCCATTTTTGTAGAAAAAGTGCCAGGCATACCAAGCTTACCAGTGCTGAGGTGACATCCGGTAATTCCGGCCCGATAAAATTGGCGGTGATAAATTGGGTTGCGGCGAAGGAAACACCGGAAACCAGCAGTGCTGGCCAAGTCTGGCGAATACCGCGCATTCCGTCCATGATAAATATCAGATAGAACGGAATCACAATAGACATCATGGGTAATTGCCGGCCGGCAAGCTGGCCGATATGAAACGGGTCAAGGCCGGAAACTTGTCCGCCCACCAGAATCGGAATACCCAGTGCACCAAAGGCTACCGGTGCCGTATCAGCAATCAGGCACAAACCTGCTGCATATAAGGGTTTGAAACCCAGCCCTACCAGCAGTGCTGCACTAATGGCAACGGGTGCACCAAAGCCGGCTGCGCCCTCCAGAAAAGAACCAAAGCAAAAGCCGATAAGCAGCAATTGCAGACGCTGGTCTTCAGTGATGGAAAGAATGGAAGCACGAATAACGTCAAACTGGCCGCTTTTGACGGTGAGGTTGTAGAGAAAAACGGCGGTAATAATAATCCAGGCAATCGGCCACAGACCGTAGAAAAAACCATATAACGCGGAAGATAAAGCCAGTGTAAGTGGCATTTTGTAGGCAGTAACTGCCACAATGATTGCCAGAATCAAGGTGATAGCACCAGCAATATGGCCTTTCATGCGCAGTAGTGTAAGCGCCACAAAGAAAAAGATGATCGGTAATAGGGCAGCCAGCAAGGTGAGATAAATGCTGTTGCCTAATGCGGAGTAACTTTGTACCCATGTATGCATGTAATTTCTCCTCGATATGTAAGTGCGGTTGCAATAAATTTGATGGTATGTGTGCGGTTATTTTATGTTAAAGAGTAAATGTTATTAATTTTTAATTCTGATATGTACAATTTGCTATGCTGGCTATTACTTTAAAAAATAAAAATATTAACGTCAATGTTTATACCTTTAATTTTAATAATCATAATTTAAGGTAATAGGCTGAGTTAAGAAAATTTTTGCTTGTGATCAGGTTAGGTAGTTGGATATAAATTATTATTTCGTAGTGTTTGGTCTGCCTAGGTGGGAAATGTAAGCATTTTTATTATGGTTTTGATTTGGTAACACTTCTGCAAATTTTTTGTTCAGTTTGTTGTAAGCAGGTATAGCTGAATTTTATGCTGGCGCAGGTGTGCGACTGTCTGTAAGCAGATTAGCTGTGATTGAGAATTGGTTTACAACAAGAATTACAGTTGGGTGTTGCTTTGTCTTTATTCATGTTTTGCATAATTGATTCCAGAAGAAATAAAGTTTTGTTTGGATCTGGTTCTTTCTTAAAGGCATTCATTATCAATTGTTGGGTTAGCGATTGTGGGTTGTTGCAATTGATCATCTTTATGACTTGTAATTAATTCAGCGTTCGATTTTGTTGGATATTTTTTATATTTATTCAATATGTTGCTATTTCGATGCTGTTCAAGAAGTGCTTCATTATTAGTGATAGAACTTGAAGTTTGAATAATATTGATATTATCATTGGTTTTATTTAAAGGCATTGTAAACCGAGGTTTTTTGATTTCTCTGGTGGATGGAACCATTGGTTTTCCTTGATGAGAATTAGCCTGCTTAGGTTTGTTTTTGGTGAGTATTGCTTTTGTTTTAACAATTCTGTGTGTTACTTTGTTATTGTGACTTAATCGATTTGTTGTTGTTTCATCTAAGTTTGGGGCAAGCTGGAAGGATGCAGCTAATTCACGATACTGTATCAGAAATGAGTGATTAATATAACTGACTATTTTTTATCACTAAACTTGACAGTTAATTAACAATTCATGATAATGGCGCTGTTTTTTCAATCTAAAATTTTTATGGTAGTGAGGTGGCAAAATGCCTGTAGTTAACACTTTATCTTAATGCCGACACGGTATCTTTCTATTCTATTGTCTTTCGCTTAGTATTTTTCAAGCTTCTTTGTTGTAATTCAATCTGTAGATTTTTGCTTTGTCGGTTTTCTTTTGTTTTTTTGGAGAAAACATTATGACAATGGAATCTTATATTCAAAATTTAGAATTAATTAAATATCCACGAACACCCCACTTAGAAAGCTCTCGTTTACAGTTTGGAGACTGTGAACATGGGCAATATCCTTATAATCAACTAGTAGGACAGTATATTGTTGTTGAAGAAAAGCTTGATGGTGCGAACTGCGCGATTAGTTTTTCTGCCAGCGGTGAACTGTTGCTTCAATCTAGGGGGCATTATTTAATTGGTGGTTCACGAGAGCGTCAATTTAATTTGTTAAAACATTGGGCTTGCGTGCATGAAAACTGGCTATTGGAGCGATTAGAAGATCGCTATATTCTTTATGGTGAATGGCTACATAAAAAACATGCAATTTTTTATGATGCATTACCTCATTATTTTTGCGAGTTTGATATTTGGGATAGGCAACAAAACTGCTTTCTATCAACCTTAAAACGCCACCAGCTATTAGCCAATGGTCCTGTTTTATCGGTGCCTGTTTTATTTGCAGGGATGGCACCCTCTAAATTGAGCGATTTATTGGTTTTGGTTAAAGAATCTTTAGCTAAAACGGCGAATTGGAGAACATGTTTTGAGCAAATTGTGTTGCGTGAAAAGCTTGATTTAACCAAGGCTTGGCAACAATGCGATGGTTCTGATTTGATGGAGGGATTATATCTGAAAGTCGAGTCAGACACGCAAACGGTTGATCGCCTAAAGTGGATTAGATGCGATTTTGTGCAGGCGATTTTAGATGCAGGTCAGCATCATTCGGAACAGCCTTTTATTCCTAATCAACTGGCTGAAGGTGTTGATCTGTATGCACCGCAATTAACGGTGAATTGGCATGGTTGTTCGGTTAATGGAGGTAAGATATGAATTACCTTGTATTAAAGCAACAAATTGCGCATACAATTTTAACTGATGATTTTAGCCCATGGCTAACTTGTATTCCTGAGTTAAATAGTTTGATAACAACGCCCCAAGATGCTGTCTATCATGGTGAGGGCGATGTATGGACTCATACTCAGATGGTTGTAAGAGCACTATTAGCGCAGTCTGAATTTGCTAACGCAACAGAAGATCATCAGTTTGTGCTATTTATGACTGCATTATTGCATGATATAGCCAAACCTGAAACGACGGTGATTGACGATATTACAGGTAAAATTAGCCATCCACGTCATTCGAAAAAAGGTGAAATTCGTAGTCGCATATTATTATGGCGAATGGGTGTGCCGTTTGATTTGCGGGAGCAAATTTGCCGAATCATTAGAGTGCATCAAGTGCCTTTTTATGCTTTAAGCGATAAGCAAAAAAAGAAATCGCCTGAATATGTTATTCATCAATTATCGTGGCAATTGCCGATTTGGATGCTATGCGTGCAAGCTAAGGCGGATATGGAAGGTCGTATTTGTGCTGATAAAACAAGAGCACTTGATGAAGTTGAACTGTTTAAACAGTTAGCACTTGAGGAGGGGTGTTTATATAACCCACGTCAATTTGTTGATGATTATACTCGGATGCAATATTTTCGGGGCAGTAATGTGTTACCCGATTATGCGTTATTTCCACAAGAAGGCTCTAATGTGATTATGCTTGCTGGCTTACCTGCTTCGGGTAAAAATAGTTGGATTAGTCAGCATTATCCAGCATGGCCTGTTGCTTCTTATGATGATGCTAGAACTGAACTAAAACTCAAGTATGGTGAAAATGAAGGGTTGGTTACACAATTTGTTTTATCTAAAGTAAGGAAATGGTTAAGGTCTAAGCAATCTTTTATTTGGAATGCAACCCATTTATCGCAAGAGATGCGTCAAAAAGCGCTTGATTTGCTTTACGCTTATCATGCTAGTGTGCAAATTGTTTATATTGAACAACCTGAAAAAGAGTTGTATCGTCGTAACTCAGCACGTGATTCGACTTTGCCAAATAAAACCATTCAGCGGTTATTAAATAAATGGGAGGTTCCGTTACCTACTGAAGCACATAAGGTTAGTTATTTGGTTAATCTATAACCGGGTAATATTTTATGTTGTAAATTGGGGCTGATAACCAAGCCCCAAATGGAGATTAGTCATTATATTTTGTTTTTCTGTATTATTTTTGATACCTATAATGGTTGTTCTTTGTCTGTTTATTTCATTGGTTATAATTGGATAAAAATTACGAGATTACAATAAAATCCACTGATCCACTTAGGCTTAATTTGCGTTTTATTAATTTTGCAATTAATTTATGCCTGTCACAAAATTGTCATGTTGCTCTTTTACAATAAGTCAGGATAGTATTTGGTAATAGGGAGTAAACTGTGTCTGCTTCGTCTGCGACTTCTTCGCCTAGGACAATTATGTCTGCATCCGGGAAAACTGGTAAAGTAAGTAAAATTCTGTTTCTACTGATACTGCTGGGCGGTCTGGCTTATGCTGGTGTGTGTATTTACCATGATTTGCAAGGTGTGCCCAGTTCTTCGCTACTGGTATACGCATTATTAACAGTAGCGTTGCTGATTGCGCTGGCATTTGAGTTTGTGAATGGCTTTCATGACACGGCCAATGCAGTGGCCAGTGTGATCTATACACACTCACTCAAACCCAATACAGCAGTAATCTGGTCAGGAGTCTTTAATTTTCTCGGTGTGATGCTGTCCACTGGGGCAGTGGCCTATGGGATAGTTTCTCTGCTACCGGTGGAATTGATACTGCACATGGGTAGCGATGTTGGCTATGCAATGATTTTTGCTTTGCTTTGTGCTGCTATTATCTGGAATCTGAGCACTTGGTGGCTGGGATTGCCAGCTTCCAGCTCACACACGCTGATTGGTTCGATTATCGGGGTGGGCGTGGCTAATCAATTGATGTCGGCACATCAGAATACCAGTGGTGTGAGCTGGCGTCAGGTAATTAATGTGGGCGAGTCATTATTATTTTCACCACTACTCGGCTTTGTTCTGGCGGCGTTGTTGTTGATTTTATCGAAAAAGCTGTTGCGTATCCCAGCGTTGTACAAGGCACCGGAAAATGATGCACCGCCACCATGGCCGATTCGTTTGTTGCTGATTTTTACCTGTACTACAGTGAGCTTTGCTCATGGTTCGAATGATGGGCAAAAAGGCATGGGACTGATTATGCTAATATTGATTGGTACAGTGCCAATGGCATATGCACTCAATCATGCCGTGCCAAAAGAGGAGTGGGCGAAGTTTTCAGCCAATTCACTGGCAGCGCAGAAAACCATTGAAGATTTGCTGCCTCCTGGGCTGGTATTGCATACAGATACTGATGCGCGAGCTAAGGTAACGGCTTTGGTGGAAGACAAGCAGGGTACGCCGGAGCAACTGGCTGCGCTGGGGCAATTAATACAAATCGTTAAGCATGATGTAAGTAAAAGCGCTAGCTTGCGTAATTTACCGCCTGAACAGGTAGGTAATATCCGTAATGATATGTATTTGGTTTCCGAATCTTTAACGTTATTGCAAAAAAATATCTTGCATCGCCAATATAATCTGAACGCAGTCCAGTTGGATAGATTAAATGCATATCACATTTCGATTGATCATGCTACGAAATATATTCCGGCATGGGTAAAGGTACTGGTAGCACTGGCACTGGGACTGGGTACACTGGTTGGTTGGAGGCGCATCGTGGTCACTGTAGGTGAAAAAATCGGTAAAACCCATTTATCTTATGCACAGGGTGCGTCTGCCGAGCTGGTAACTGCTTCACTGATTTTTGCTGCCGACCGTTTTGGTTTACCGGTGAGTACCACTCATGTACTGACTTCGGGGATTGCCGGTGCCATGAGTGCAAATAAAAGTGGATTACAGAAATCCACTATTCGAAATCTGGTGATAGCTTGGGTACTTACCTTGCCCGTATCCGTTGTGTTGGCCGGAGGATTATTCTGGTTTTTCCGTATGATTTTTTGAGTGCGAATTGCAGTTTTGTATCCTTACGGGCTGCTACTCTGTAATAATTTGCCAAATGCTCTTGCAAGGTACGGTATTTCACAGTTTAATGTCGGTTTAGTGGTGGCTGTGCTGGTGCACGTCATGGATACTTGCTTCCCCGTTACAACGGGCATACAAATTGGAAATCGTGTATGAAAAAATCACTGGTATTGTCAGCCATCGTAAGTGTGCTGATGGCTGCCTGCTCGGATGCCGGTACAGCAAATAAAAATGCTGCCTCCAGTAATGCAGTTATGAATCCAACTGACCAGCTCAATATCTATAACTGGTCGGATTATGTTGATCCGGATACCGTTAAAGCTTTTGAAAAAGAAAATAAAATCAAGGTTCGTTATGATTACTACGACAGTAACGAAACTCTTGAAGCCAAAATTCTGATTGGCCGTTCCGGCTATGATCTTGTAGTACCGTCTATTGCCAATGTTGGCCGTGAAATCAAGGCGGGTGCTTACCAGCCGGTAAATAAAAGTCAGTTATCCTATTACAACAATATCGATCCAGATCTGCTGAAGATGATGGATAAGGTAGACCCGGGTAATAAGTATGCAGTGCCATATTTCTGGGGTATAAATACCATCGGAATTAATACGGAATTGGTGGAAAAAGCACTGGATGGCAAACTGCCGGATAATCTGTGGGATCTGGTATTTAATCCTGAATATACACATAAGCTGAAAAGCTGCGGTATTTCGCTGTTTGACAGCCCTACCGAACTTTATCCACTGGCTTTACATTATCTGGGTAAAGACCCAAACAGTAGTGAGCCGGCGGATATTCGTGCTGCTACCAATCTGATTAAATCTGTGCGCAATGATGTGAAGCGCTTCAGTTCTTCTGGCTATATTGATGATATGGCTCGCGGAGACTTGTGTGTGGCTACTGGTTACGGTGGTGATCTGAATATTGCCAAAAAACGGGCGGAAGATGCTAAAAGCGGTGTGCATTTGCAAGTATTGGCTCCAAAAGAGGGGGTTGGGATTTGGATTGATTCGTTTATGATTCCCAAAGATGCTCAGAATGTAGCCAATGCCCTGAAATACATCAATTACACACTCGATCCCAAGGTAGCGGTAAAAAATGGTAACTATGTTACGTTTGCCCCAGCCAGCAAACCGGCACGGGCACTGATGAACAATGAGATCAGTAACGATCCGAGCATATTCCCTACAAAGGAAGTGCTGGATAAAAGTTTCGTGGTATCGCCTAAATCTCAGGATGCCGTCCGTTTGGCTGTACGTCTGTTTCAGCAGGTAAAAGCTGGGCAGTAATAGTGTTATATACTGCTTCTGGCTTTTCTACGTAAAATTATTTGCTGTGCTGGTACTAATTTAAGTAGAAAACGAACCATTCTGGTTCGTTTTTATATTTATGCTGTATACAATAATATAGCTATACTATATGGGCTGATTTGCTTGTTAGTACTGTTTACAACACTTATTTTGCAGCTAAATACCTGTACCGGGTACAGGGATAAGAGGGCAAAAATCGCAGATATAGCTGCCAGAATGAATGCAAACCCTTATAATTAGCTATTGGACAAGATGCTGAGTGTATACAGGTTGTTGCAATTGTAGGTACACAAAAATAATATTCAGATAGCAAATAGTGAATCGGCATACTGGCTGTAATAATACCTGTTTTGCACAGGCTGATTTGTGTACTAACTGCTATCCATGATTTCTGGTAAATAAATGGGATTGGCTGGTTGCGACAAGATAAATAGGCCAGAAAGTATAAAAGCAGCAGGACAGAAATTTTGAATTGGATGGTTATGAAAATTTTAATTTGCAATGATGACGGCTATTTGTCAGCGGGGATTGCCTTATTGGCTAAGGTTGCAGCACAGTTTGCTGAGGTAAGAGTAGTGGCACCGGAAAGCGATCAGAGTGGAGTGAGTAACTCTTTTACCCTGAATCGCCCCTTGTCTATTAAAAAAGCCTCGAATGGCTTTTATTATGTTAATGGCACACCAACCGACTGTATTCATGTAGCCTTACATACCATGGCTGATTTCAAACCTGATTTAGTTCTGTCTGGTATCAATCATGGTGCCAATATGGGCGATGATGTTTTGTATTCTGGTACTGTAGCTGCTGCTACCGAAGCTTTTTTAATGGGAATTCCTGCCCTGGCATTTTCTATTAACGATCGCAGTGGCCAGTATTGGGCTACGGCTGAAAAAGCGGTAAATACCGTTTTAGCACAAGTGTGTGCACAGCCAGCTATAGAACCGGTTTTATGGAATATTAATATACCGGCAATTAATGCTGAGGCTGTGCAGGGCTATCAGGTAGCAAAACTGGGACGACGTCATCATGAGCAGTGTATTGTGCCATTTAATAGCCCACGTGGAGAAACCATGTACTGGATCGGGGGCGTAGGCGCTGCTGATACTAGCTGGCAGGATACCGATTTTAGCGCCAATGAAGCCGGTTTTGTTACCATCACTCCGCTGACACTTGATTTAACCAACTATCAGCAAATGGGTGCAGTGAATACATTTTTGCAAGATATAAAGTGGTGATTGCAGTGGGACAGGGCGTGAGCTGGACAGGATATGAATTTCGACGTGCACGGATGGTGGAAAGATTGCGGCAAATGGGTATCACCCGTGCTGAAGTCTTGTCTGCCATGTCTGCCGTACCGCGACATGTGTTTGTTGAAGAAGCACTGCGCTCTCATGCTTATGATGATATGTCTTTGCCGCTAGGTCTGGGGCAGACTATCTCACAGCCCTATACTGTAGCCGTGATGACACAGTTACTGTTTAGCAACCGACCAATAAACAATAATTTGCGTATTCTGGAAATCGGTACTGGTTGTGGTTATCAGACAGCGATTCTGCAAGCGCTGGGTTTAAGTGAAATTTATTCAATCGAGCGCCTGCGTCCGCTGCATGAACGTGCCAAACAGAATCTGCGCGCAGTGCGCTTACTGGCTCATGCTCGGCTGGTGTGTGGTGATGGTTATCTGGGTTTACCTCAGGAAGCACCATTCGATGGCATTATTCTCACTGCTGCTCCAAAAGATGTACCATTGCCTTTATTACAGCAGTTATCAATAGGTGGCCGCATGGTACTGCCACTGGATGAAGGTGGCGTACAGTTTTTGTGGGTAATCGATAAAACAGCTGAAGGTTTTCAGGAAACCTGTGTACAGCAGACTTTATTTGTGCCGCTGGTGAATGACAATTAAATATTAATCGCAGTCCCAGCGGGCGTATATCAATGTAGCTGCTTGAATCAATGGTGTACTAAGCATGGATAGTCATGACTTCAGATTTTACGTAAATAGCCCAATACTCGGAAATTATCAATCTTCCATAATCCATCTTTATAAATTAATGGATAAGTAGCGCGACTGCTCGAGTTAGGGCCTGGATTCTGTTGCACAATTTCAATTTCATTATTACTAACCTTACTTATAATAGCAACATGACCATATTGCGACCAGCCAAAAACGATAATATCATCAACTTTTGGCTGAGTTGGCGAACCATTATGAAACTGTAGCAAATTACGCTTTGGATTAATATGGCCATCGGCAATCGAAGCATCAAAAAAATCTTTAGCATGGCCATAGCTATCGGGCATTTTATGCTTGAAACGCTCATAATAATAGCGTTTTATAAATTCAACACATTGATATTTTTGCCCTAAATTGTACCCATCCTTAGTTAGATTACGCCCGCTGACATGACTTATTTGCCCATTGTAATATACATTGACACCATTAAACTGATCGACAACCTGACCAACCTTTTGCGCACCTGTTTGTCTTTGATCAAAAAACTGAGCATAAACAATAAAACTAAATAGTGATAAACCCAAAAACAATACGACACTTTTTTTATATCTATTAGCCATATAAACTCATTAATAGAATGATAATAATTTAGGAATAAAAATATTATTTATTTTTAAATATATAAATAATATAGCGGTATATAATAGAAACACAATTAATTTTTTCAGTAATATGTGCTGATTGACAACATAATATTTGACATAATCATGCACAAAAAGACCATATCCATAGCATAGTTGCCACATTATAACTGCATCAGATTCAGTTAGTAATAACACATGAGTATTATACAAGTCAGGCCAAGTGAATATAAACAGAAGCATAAATCTAAATATATCAGAATATAAAGATTAATGTTTAATCCGTTAATTAAAAGTATTTTGTGTATCTAATATTTTATCTGTAGCAATAGCATTGCTGTTCCATCAATACCTGCTATAAGCCACAGTCTAAAATATCATAACCTAAACGAATCTGTTCTTTATCAGCAGGCATGGTATGATGATTTAACCGCTATAAACTAACGGCAAAGATGATTTAATTCAACAGCTAAGGAAAGATAACCATGAAAGTAGCAGTATTTGTTGCGCCAGGTGAAGTGGCCATACGAGAAATGGATAAACCTGTTATCCAGCAGCCTACCGATGCCATTATCCGTATTGTCCGTGCCTGTGTTTGTGGTTCAGATTTATGGTGGTTTCGCGGTATCAGCCAGCGCAAAACCGAAAGCCCCGTCGGGCATGAAGCCATCGGTATCGTCGAAGCTGTAGGCCATGCAGTAACGCATATTCAGAGTGGTGATTTTGTTATCGTACCCTTTACCCACGGCTGTGGACATTGTGCTGCCTGCAAAGCCGGGTTTGACGGCAATTGCCAGAATCAGGAGCAGGGCGGCAATGGTGGCTATCAGGGAGAGTATCTGCGTTTTAGCAATGCAGACTGGGCGCTGGTTAAAATTCCCGGCCAGCCACAGGATTATTCCGATAGCGTGCTGAATTCATTGCTCACCTTAGCCGATGTTATGGCTACCGGCTATCATGCCGCGGCCAGCGCCGAAGTCAAACCCGGTGATACCGTAGTTGTCATGGGCGATGGTGCAGTTGGCCTGTGTGGTGTCATTGCAGCGAAATTGCGTGGTGCAGAACGTATTATTGCCATGAGCCGGCATTCGGACAGAGCACAACTGGCGCAGGAGTTCGGTGCTACCGATATAGTACCGGAACGAGGTAATGAAGCAGTTGAAAAAGTATTAGCACTCACCAGTCAGGTTGGAGCAGATGCCGTACTGGAATGTGTAGGTACCAAACAAGCTTTACAAACAGCCATTGCAGTCGCGCGCTCGGGCGCCATTGTTGGCTGTGTAGGCGTACCACAGCAGACTGAAATCAATACCGGCGATATTTTCTGGCGTAATATAGGTGTGCGTGGTGGTATTGCCAGCGTTACCACATATGATAAAAACCTGTTGCTACAAGCAGTTTTGAATGAAGAAATTCAGCCGGGCAAAGTCTTTAACCAGCGCTTTGACTTAGCCGATATTCAGGCTGCCTATCAGGCAATGGATCAGCGTCAGGCAATTAAATCATTATTAATTATCAGCCATTGATTTAACAGTACCCCGCCACAGATTAAATTCAGTGGCGAGGTAGTTGCTGCTTATTCACTTATTCAGAAATGAGTATGTCTAAATTGTAGTAGTCTTTATTTAATCTGACATTTAGTGTATTTTAAACCAACAATGGAGTGTCAGTAATGAATCAATCTGCAAAATAATTAAATCAAAATTAGGACTTTTAGAACTTGCTAAACAGTTAGGTAATGTTCAGCAAGCCTGTAAAGTCTTGGGATATAGTCGCGACAGCTATTATCGCTTCAAAAAACTCTATGAACAGGGCGGAGAATTAGCTCTTCAGGAAATAAGTCGCAAAAAACCTATAGAGAAAAATCGCGTAGAGCCTCATATTGAGCAGGCTGTAGTTAATATGACTTATGAATTTCCTGCTTATGGCCAACATCGGGTAGCTAATCAGCTACGTCTGCAAGGAATAATGGTCTCTGGCAGTGGTGTACGTTCAATCTGGTTACGCCACGATTTAGAAAGCTTCAAAAAAAGGCTGATCGCTCTGGAAACAAAAGTAGCTCAGGAAGGGCTTGTGTTAACAGAAAGCCAGCTACAGGCTTTAGAGAAAGCGAAAGCAGCGCGAGAGGCACAGGGTGAAATTGAGACCCAGCATCCTGGTTACTTATGCGCACAAGATACATATTATGTTGGTCATATTAAAGGGATTGGGAAAATATACCAACAAACGTTTATTGATAC
>NZ_MEIR01000076.1 GCF_002777825.1 Snodgrassella alvi
AAAAAAGCTAACCTCGCTTCGTGGTATGCTGATACATGGCTGGCCATCTTTTTTTAAAACAATATCCGGTCTATAAACCATTGGACGATGAAAATAACAGCCTGTTATGACCAGTAACTGGAGATTTATCAATAGCCATAGACTTAATCTTTGTTTCATCCTAATAATGCCTTTTTATTTACTTATCTTCTCTGGCATCTAAGTCTAACAACAATTTCACTGTACCATCAGTATCTTTTTTTATACGGAATTCTCTATCCCATGTCTTTTTCGTCCAGTTTTTTGTTTCATCGTTTCCTCTCACCGTTGTTACAAAACCTATTGAATAAGTAATATTCTCTTGAAAACGGTATTCAAATCGCAAGCACTCGCCTACCTGAACATGATACTTACTTGCCAAGCCTAAATTTTGGATATCATAATACTGTTTCTCCCAAAGTGTTCCGATACCTAACTGAAATACATCTGCTGTAATAATATCAAATTGCTTATCTTTATTAAAAAAGCTAACCTCGCTTCGTGGTATGCTGATACATGGCTGGCCATCTTTTTTTAAAACAATATCCGGTCTATAAACCATTGGACGATGAAAATAACAGCCTGTTATGACCAGTAACTGGAGATTTATCAATAGCCATAGACTTAATCTTTGTTTCATCCTAATAATGCCTTTTTATTTACTTATCTTCTCTGGCATCTAAGTCTAATAACAATTTCACTGTACCATCAGTATCTTTTTTTATACGGAACTCTCTCGCCCATGTTTTTTGTTCATCGTTTCCTCTGACTGTTGATACAAAATCGATTGAATAGGTAATATTTTCTTGGAAGAGATATTCAAAATGCAGACACTCTCCTGCCTGAACATAATACTTAATTGGTAAATTAATGTTTTGAATATTAAAATACATTTTCCGCCAGAGTGTACCTACTCCTTCCTGAACTATTTCTCCCATCAAGATATCAAACTGTCTATTACTATGAAACCGTGTTTCACTCACCGGTATGTTGATACATGGCTGGCCATCTTTTTTTAAAACAATATCCGGTTTATAAACCATCGGACGATGAAAATAACAGCCTGTTATGGCCAGTAACTGGAAATTTATCAAGAACCATAAACTTAATCTTTGTTTCATCCAAATAACGCTTTCTTATCCTTTGAGTTTTGCAAAAATAAGTACAGACATTGTTTATACGCATCCAGCCAGTAGAATAGTCTAATTTTATCATTTTGGAAAATTTTCTTTTTATTTTTCTCCTTAGTAAATGCAGACCATATACCTATATTATAATTATTTAATAAATAATAATCGGCCATAATTGCAGCCTGTTGCTCCATATTATAATCAGATAACAATTTTCCAGGTGTCAGTTTATATTTATACGGTGTTATCCCACTAAAAGCTCCTCTACATATAACACACATTCCCATTTGATATTGCCAGACATGGGTCATTTCATGCATAAACCAGTGAATATAGTTTATGCCAGCAATGGAATAATCTTCTTTAAACTCACCTTCCGGCCAATATATTTCGCCTCTTGGAGTAACGGCATACCCAAAGTTACTCTGAAAAGGCAGACAGGTATCATTATGAACCCTTACTGAGGTCACCGTTATCGCTGTTTTAAATAGCGATGTCACCATGGTAATTTCTCCCGGTGTCAGTAATCGGGATTCTCCTTTTTTAGTTGTCAATTTTACTCCCTCCAAACTTCCGAGCCCAAACATCTGGCGTCCAAAAATCCACCCAATTCGTCCTGCTGCCAGAACCAGCCGTCTGCTGATGATGCGTGCCACACAAGCTGCGGCCAATTAGCCCACGGCAGATAACGTACGCCGCGCAAATCGCTCTTAGCTAGCTGATGCTGGCCAGTTAATTCGCGGCAGGCGGTTTGATTACTGACCTGTGCGCTGGCAAACCAGCCACCCCATTTTGGGCTGTGGATTGCCCACAATTTATCCAGTTGTCCGGCGAGGTCTTTTTTATTGTTTCCCGTTGGTCTCACATAGCCGGCAATCAGTTGTGCCAGCCAATAGAGCCAGCCCAATGGTTTATCCAGATTGCGTTGCAGCCACTGCTGGTTAACTGTCTGATAAATCACCAGCGGATAGGAACGACCAATACTGTCGGCGGAAGGACTTATTGCGCCAATTACCCAGTGCCGCCCTGAAAATGGCAATACCCCAGGTGACAACACAAAACTCCATGGCAGGGGATGTAGTATCGGGCTGTCCTGCCCAAAATCCGGCGTTAGGCGTAGCCAGACACGTGAGTCCTCGGCAGAGGGTGTTTCTTTGGTTTGCAACCACGTCTGTTTGTCCAGCCAGACACGCCAATCGTCGATTTCGTGACCATGTATCCGATAACGAACATAATCGCCACGGTCGGGTAATTTGCCCCAGATTGCCGGTGAAGAGATACGCGAAATTCCTATCATGGTGTGGCTCCTCCTACCGGGCAGGTAAAGCCACGCAATGGGTTGTTGGGACTGAACAGATTGAAATTTACACTGGAGGAAACTTCGAGCACAACGCGGCGACCATCAAATTTAAATTCAACCAGATGACGACTGTCGCTCATGCTGCTGATGATGCGACCTTGGTTGAGTAGCCTGAACAGTGCCCAAGGGCCGCTGGTAATGATGGTTGAACTATCCTGCCGAATGCGTGGGTTAGCGGTAATTTCCGCCATTGAACCATTACGCGGGCCCGGCCAAGTAATATGCAGAGGACGTACCGGACCATGCATATAACGCAGTGATTGACCATCAATATCAATAATAAGGTCGGTAATATTGGGGTCTAGCTCGACTACTTTGATATCCATAGTCCACGACATTTTGCGCGCACCCTGTTCTTGAAAGAATGCTTCACGGATTTGTTTGGCCTGCTGGAACGGCGCCAGACTCGGGCCAGGTAATGGTGTGTTGCTGCCTTCCGCCTGCTTGTAGCGCCACGGATTGGTTGTTATGTCTACTTGTGCAGCAAGCTGTTTGTTGAAAAAGTCGTCAAGCAGGCCACCGCTGGCAAACACGCGGTTGAAGTCGTCAGCGCTGACCTCCTGATTGCTGGCCACAAATGGGTAGCGGCCATCAATTACATTACGACAATTGCCGCCAATCATAGCTTCCATCTGCCGGCTAAGCACTTCTCCGGAAGCGAGATTTAATTTACGTGCTCCCTGAGTTGTGAGGTCGAGCAGGATATTTTTCAGTGGAGCCGGCATTTTAGCTGCTTCCAGCCGCAATTTTTCAGCTGCATCGATTTTCGGAGGTAATGTATTGGTGGCCAATGCATTGTCAGCTATCATCAGTTGGTTGTAATAATCATTGAGCAGGCTGAGTACACTATCCAGTTTTTGTGGTCGGCTGCCTGCACTACTATTCTGGATATCGGCCACGCCGGTTACGACTTCGCGCAGTGCGGCAAATCGGTTGTCAACCAATGTTTTTTCCAGTTGTTCTTCTGGCCGTATATTTTTTAGCAGTTTGGCCGTTTGTACTGCCTCACGTGCATCGCCAGATAACCGCTGTTCGGCCCGTTCTGCCAGAATTTTCTGATTGCTTTTTGTGTTCAGTGGCGGTACCAGTGTTGTCTGCTCAACCACTGCTCTGGACAATCGCATTAACGGTGAATCCGGTGCGGCAAATGTGCGCAGGGTTTGCAGATCAAAAGCCAAACTAGGGCTATTGTCAGCACCGGTGCTGTTTACGCTATGGATATCTTCCAGAAAAGTTTGCCAGCGCGTGGTGTACTCTGTCAGATACAGGCGCCGTACTTCCTTTATTAAAGGGTCTTCTGCTCCTTTAACCTGTTGTACCAACTGCTGCGCACGCTCAGCAGTTTTTTTTTGAGAAGTAGCAGTTTCCCGCCCCATAACCCATTCATCATCAGCATAGGCAGCTGCAACGAATTCTGAGATGCGCTTATCAAATAACTGGCGATATCCCTGTACGGTAAACAGACCGGGGATGCCACGATCCAGCGGTGAGCCACTAGATCGAACAAAGATGGAACCGGCATCTGCACCAACTGCGCGGACAATGGTAAAGTCCTCTGGTGCCTCATCGTTCATGGCAAGCTTGGCGCGGTCATAGATACGCTTGGTACTGGTGCTGCCTTCGAGCATCTCCCGCGCACTGCGGATCAAGGCATCATTTTTGGCAAAGGGAGAGTGTACAATACGGCTACCATCGAACAGTGCACCGAGGTGTTCATAAATACTGGCACTCCCGCCAAAGGCAGCAGTACCATCGTTTTGTTCCCAATCTTTCAGCACCCATGTCTGAATTTCGCCAGCATTGAATTTATCCTGATGTTCGGTATCCAGATTCAGCAACAGGTAAACGCGCAAAGCATCATAGGTTGCTTTGGTATCTTTCTGCGCAATTGCAGTGGCTAATGTCCTTTCTACGCCGCGAACAATAGATGGCAATAATAGCTGGTCAAGCAACTGGTCGTAAGTAGCGGCTGCACTGTTGATAACTGGCGGCACGCTATACAAGCCATAGCGAAAGCTGGTTGGCGGGTTATCTGGATCAAGTCCTGGGGACGCAGCCAGTTCTCGAGCAGAATTCAGGATATCCGGCACGGCTTCAGGGGTTGGTTTGCGCGAATAAGCGCGAACTTTTTCAGCCAACTGAACTGTTTTGACATTGATAGCAGAAAGATAATTGCCATTTTTACCGTAGCTAACGTACATACCTTGAACCATCCAGAGAAAAATAAACAGCACCAAGATATGCCCAGCAAAACGCATTACTCGATAACGCATTTCCCATTGCAAGTTAGGCCGTACTAGATTCGGCTCCTGAAATACCAGTTTGGTCAGCAAATCATGCAGAAAATAGCTGCGATTACCAGTTGGTGCTACAGTATTCGCATAAATACTGTTTTTTTCTGTGAGCGCCGGATCTCGTTTAATAGCCCGCCATAACCGTTGCAGCGGTGACTGACGATCGGCAGTAGCGTTGGCTGGAGCCTGAGCGGCACTGGTGAAATAAACACCACGGAGGGTATTATGCAACTGAGTAGCATCGAATTTGGAATCAAGAAACACTCGTTCAATAATATCCAGCAATGGTTCAGCCAGCGCGGTAAATTCCTGTGACAGCGCATAAAGATTACACCGGCGCTGCACATCGTATTCTTCCTGTAACCGGTTATCTACGCCCTGATCCAGTCGTTTTGCCAGTAATTTCAACTCGTCTTCGCAGTTTGACCGTAATTCATCCTGATTGTTTTTTTGTTGCTTCTGATCATACGGTAGAGTAAAGCCCCATATCTGCGCACGGCCTTCGGTGGTTAGATAATTAAAGTAATCGGTGAAGCCTGGCAATAAATCCATTTTGGTAACCACTAGGTATACCGGAAAACGAATGCCCAGCTCGCTACGCAGCTCTCCCAGCCGGGCTCGTAATGCGGCGGCAGCAGCAATACGTTCTGCTTCGGATTTACCGGCCAGATCAGCCACATTAATTGTAAGCAGTACTCCATTGATAGGTGCACGCGGCCGATACTTACGTAGCAAACCAAGGAAGCCGCGCCACTCCTCGGCATTACGGGAAGTGGTTTCTGCTGAACCGCCATCATCATGGCGAACATAGCGACCAGCGGTATCAATTAATACTGCTTCATTGGTAAACCACCAGTCACAATGCAAAGTTCCACCTTTACCGGGTACGGCAATTGCCTCAGCCGATTGCCCCATTTGTTCTGCTAAAGGAAATTGCAAACCAGCATTGAGCAGTGCTGTGGTTTTTCCATCGCCTGGCGCGCCAATAATCATATACCAAGGCAATTCATACAAATAGCGCTTACCTTCAAAGAGCCGGCGCAGGCCGATTCCTGGCTTGCCAATCCGCAACTGTTTCAGCTGTTCAATGGCACGGGTTACAATACTGGTAACAGCACGCTGATCTTCACGAGCCTCTGAAGCAGCAGACTTGTCTCCACGCGGGCGCAGAATTTTTTGCAACAGCTGTTCATCTACTCGTAATGCCTGCCAAAGACGGTACAGGCCATAAAGGGCATAACAGAATAGAACAATGCCAATCAGTGCGGCACGAACCCATGCTGGTGCAAAAGGCCGCACCTGACCATATGCCAAGAGTGGTGCAGCTTTCCATATCAGTACACACAATGCTGCAACCCAGATAACTGATAGCGGCCAATTCTTGAACCAGAGGAACAGCAACGCGAACAGGAGCAGTATAGTGACTACACGCGTGGATACAGATGCAAACGGATGCAACCCACCAAACGCCAGCAATGGCCCTACAAACCAGATGGCCAATGCCAACAGAATGACTCCGATAATCGCCAGCATACGGCGTGAAAAGAGAAAATCTAGAATTTTTTGCATGTTATTTGCTTTTGCTATCTATCTTGCTGGATTTTTAATAAAGTTTCCCGAGGATATAACCCCTCTGGTGTAATTATTACTATCGTAATTTGCTTGTTTATTCACTACAATATTCTTGAGTAAATACTACATTCTCCCTGACTTAAATCTGCAGTCATTACAAATTTCTGTGGGGAATTTTTCTATAACTGCTATCGCACTGCTATTTCCTGCATTTTCAGTAAATACGATTAGCAACCGATGACCTACTTGAACTATGGAAAACGGTATTAGTATTTTGCTATGCTGAAAATAACGTTTTTTTCCCAGCTGCCGTAAAGCTTGCACCGCCGTAGCTTCATCCGGATAGATGAGTTCTAGAAGAGCCAGCTGAATTGGCGTGATGGTACTGTCTACAGGCCTAGTATGTAGGTCAATACCATCCACTTTGGTTAGCAATTTCTCCATCCGTAGCTCTAGATTACGACTGACAATAGTATGTATCTGTTGAGCAGGAATGCGCTGCACAGATACCTGTACAGAAAGTTGCTGCTTAATGAGTTCAATAAAAGCACGTTCATCAGCATTCATATCTGATGCCAAACAAATAAAACTACTTAAGCTAAGCGAAATGCATAAAAAATGTTTCAATATATTATTTAACATTTGCATCATCACACCTTTTCAATGGAGGGCGAACAGCTTTAGTATACGTAATATATATTTCACCCTTACTGCCAATCTCGGCAAGCTGACGATGTCGATACGTAGCTTTTGACCCTGCTAATGAAATCAGCAAGTTATTAAACCGATTAAATCCTAATGGTTCCATAATTTCAATACAACCAATTGTTGCGAATATCTCTGTCGAATTATCTAGGCCATCGTGAATCAAAAAGTTATTATAAACTTGCCAAGCTCCATCTTCATTGGAAGCACTGTGTACCGAATAAGTAGGTATCCATGCTTTGATTTTATGAGTCTGCTGCTCGGAAATACTGACAACTCTGGGAGTTTTGCCATCTTTGCACTGAACACCAAATCGTAGAACTTCAAAACTTTCTTGAACACGATTTCCTTCACCATCACTACCAAGCACTATACATTCGTACACTGGTACTAAGAAATTACCAAGCTCATTACCATTGGGATAAGCCCAAGTCTTCTGCTCTCCAATCGGACTTGCACCAACAAAAATTTCGACACGCTTCACAATTGATACCTCAATGCCATACACAGCGATATCAGAATCTATCACTATTTCATTCCGTCACAACAATATCTACACGTCTATTTTTTGCCCTACCTTCTGCTGTGTTATTTTTATCTACTGGTGCGCTATCACCCAGACCCACAATCTTCAGCCGTGACTCAGCCACACCGTTGTTTGTTAACAATGCAGCTACTTCTGCTGCTCTTTTTTCAGACAAAACCTGATTAGAAGGGAATTCAGCAGTATGAATGGGCTGGTTATCAGTATGTCCCGTCACTGTGACTGTACCGGAAACTTTGTTTATTTCGCTGGCAACTTTATCCAGCACTGGCATTATTTGAGGATTAACGGTTTTTTTACCGGGCACAAACATAAAATCACCAAGGAATGTCACCTGACTTTGCTGTGCATTTTCGTTGACACTCACTAGTCCACGTTCAATTTCATTTTTCAGCAAGGCTTTCAGGCGCAATACTCTGGTAGTAGCTGGTGGCGGCACAGCTTTACCAATAGCAGCAATCCGTTGTTGTAACCTTGTATCGGTATCAATAATCTGGAATTTAAACCATACAAAAATTGTCAGTAACAAACACATGAAAAATGCTGCACTTATCCACACTGGCACCACGCGTAGCCGACGGAATTTGCCTGAAGCCTCAGCTAACCAGTGTGGCGACAGGTCGCGGGCAACCGGATCGCGTCCACTGTTAATGATGGACAGTAATTGCTGGCGAATCAGATCAAGTTGTTTGCGACCATCAGGGCGCACGCTGTAACGTCCCTCGAAACCCAAACTAAGAATACGGTAGATTACCTCCAGCACATCACCATATTCCTGAGGATTCGGTGACAGACGGCCAATCAGTAAAAATATTTTTTCGCCACCATAGCTTTCATTATGAAAAACAATCAGCAGACTTTTTCGTGCCCAGGCTCCCCCACCGCCCCATGAAGTTTTGTTAGCAGCTTCATCCAATGCCGTGCACAGGCAATAGCGTACTGCCAACACATGCTCGCGCCGTAAATTGGCCTGATCACACAAAGTTTGATAGATGTGAACTTCGCGAATAAGCAGCTCGCGCAGACTTTCAATTCCATTATCGTATGAATCAAGTTGTGATGGCATATTTGCCAGTGTAAGTAGCAGTGGCTGCGCAGCTTCTAGCAAAGGATTATCAGCTGCTTCAATGGCTGCCAGACGTAGCTTGCTGTCTGGTCCTGCATCAATATTGGCTGCTAATTTTGCTGTTTGCTGTTCGCCGAACCATGATGCTTCGGAATGACGGTCAAACTCATATCCGTTTGGCTGTTGTGACAGTGATTCCGAGATTGGTGATTCTGGTGTACGTTGTCCCATAACATCTGAGTCATTAATAGTAGTATCGAATTCACTCATTGATCACGCACTCCCCAAAGTTCAATCAGCAAGCCAGGAAATTCACCAGCAATGTGCATGGCCAATCCACCATAATGTGCAATGTGCTCCCATAATGGCCCATCACGCAGCAATTCGTAATAGACATAACCGGCATTGAATGGAATCTGCCGTGGCGGCACTGGCAGTGCTTGCAATATCATGCCTGGCAGGTGGGAACGGATCAGTTCCGGCAAACGGTCAGAAGGACCAATTTTAGTTTGGGCAGAAAACTGGTGAATCAGAATATCTGGTGGTATTTGTGCCTTGACAGCCAAAACAAGTGCATTAAAGCCACGCAGTTCGGTTGGTTCAACTACGGCATTCTTGACACCATAGGCTGCATCTTCCAGACGAATATGCTGGGCACTGCGAATCAAAACGGCATTCAGTAAATGCTGTACATCATCGACAACAGGTTTCAGACAGTAGTAAGGTGCCTCATGTCGGTAAGGTAAGTGTTTTACTGGGCGCCGGGTATGTGGTCTGACAAAGGTAGACAGTTCACCTGCCATGCTGAGCAACTGACGATAAATAAATTCTGGCGAGGTTGCAACAACGTTGTTCACATGATCCAGCAAGGGTTCATAACGATTAAGAATTTGTAATAACAGGTAATCCGAAACTTCAGCAGCTTCCGCACCTTTGCCTTGATTGCCAGTTAACCGGTCTGCCAGCGAATCGGCACGCATATGCATCAGATCACGGATCTGCGATAGCCAAGTTTGCAATAAGGTACTGGCTGTATACTGAGTAACTGGTGGAATCACGGTCGTGTCTATTATCGCACCACCGTCTGCATTCAGCGTAGTAATTCGTGCTATCGGCAGTCCAATCCAAGCATCAGTCAGCGCTTTTTGCGGCATTAGCCGCAGACGCAAATGACTTAGTTGTACTGCTTTTGCTCCGAGTCCGATTGAGTTTGCATCTCGAACATCATTCTCAAATACTGCGTAACGAGCCAATGACTCGGGATTATCTTCAAAACTGGTTTCTTCGCCATTCGGCGTGCGAATCGGCAAAGCCAGATAAATAAGCTGTTCGAGGTGCTCCGGCTGAATAGTCAGCGGTGGCGGCAATGGAGTATGCTCAGGCGCATCAAAAGGAGTACCGTCAGCAAATACACCAGTGACGCCTTTCAGTACTAGTTTTCCCAGCTTTAATGCTTCGTTATCGATATTGTAATGGCTAAATCCCCAGAAGAACGACGACAACGGCACACTGCGACAATGTGCAAAGTGCTCCAGATAACGTTCTTGTTGCTGGAAAATCTGCGGTAGCAGAAATTGCCCTTCACTCCAGACTACACGGTTGTACCAACTCATTTAGAGAAATTCCTCTGCTTTAATCCAGTTCAGTGACCACAATGGCCCTCTGTCCAATATTTATATCCAGCTTTGCTTTTTTCAGTGGCCACCATTCCCGATACCATGAGGCATATGGAGCTTCGGCAAGGCGATAAGTTTCACGCCACTGTGAACGCGCTAGCCCACGGTAACCAGCCAGTACACCAATAACAGTAGTTTCAGGATTGGTTTTACGGCGAATAATCCTGACTTCTCCTGGTCGCAGGATAAATTCATCACTTACGAGCAGATCGTTACCAAGTACTGCTTTATCATTGTCCTGCAATGAGTAAAAATCTGCTGATGTAAAAGCGTTATCATTCTTTAATTCGTAAATGCGTACTTGTATGGGCGCAGCACGACCTTTTTCATCAGGATTGACATTGTCAGCTGCCTCAATATGCAAATCAAGACGGGTTTGTTCCTTGACATCCTGAACCGACCTGCAACCAACTATCCCCATTAAAAGAGCGCAGATTACGAAAAGATTGGCAATTCGACATAATTCCCGATTACGCTGATATGTTTTGTTCAACTTTCATCACCATTCATGGTAATGCCAGATAGCTTTCTTCCGACAAAATAGTTAATATCATCAGAGAACTATGTATAGTTCTCTGATGATTCTTATTACCTTTGGTAAACATCTGCCTCTTGTGCAATATCTGCGAGAGACATCACATGGCCTTATACTTCTTTATTAGCCTTAATATCATACTGAGCAGTTACAGTGCCACCACTGCCGCCCTGCTGATTTTGTACGACATATTCCTGTTTCACTTTTGAAAAAGACAACCGTACCATTTCACGTGGATTCTGCTCATCACTGCTGCTACCGGCAGGCATAACACTGGATACTATCAAGTCATTCAATGTGAGTTTTAAATATTCCAGAGGCGTTCCACCAGCCTTACGCATCACCAGCTTGGCTTCCGGTATATGCTTACCACTCAGACAATATTTCATCAGGTTAGGGCTGGCACGATCGATATAATGCTCAAACTGCAAATCATGAACTGTTGCACGACCAGTTCCTAAACCACTACCTGATTGCATGGAGGATTCCTGAGTAATACCCCAGTTCCAGTTCAACACCTGAATTTCATTCTTGTGTTGAGAATCTGGTGATTCCCCATCAATACCATCAATTTTTAAAAAAATGTCGTGTGCCATATTGGCTCCTTTTGTTTACTATTAAAAAAGTACTACATCATCCGCATTAGCGTCATACACGACTATCGCGGAAATATTATTTATTTCTAAATTAGATTACTGACATTTGAGTTTTGCCAGTAATCCGCCTTGTGAATCTTTGGAATAAACTGCCCAGCAAACTTTCATAGTAGAATCAATGCGCCGTGTAAGCTGTACCTGATTATGGTTATAAGAGCAGCTCAGCCAGAAGCCTACGCCATCTAAATCAAGCTTGCTGTCAACCTCCCAAACTGGGTAATGCTTTTTTCCCTTTACGACAGTAGGTTCTGGTTTTAACTGAGCCAAATCAAGTGGATTTCCTCCATACACACCCACACCATCTAGCGTTAATAACATATCTTTATGCTCAGAAACCTCCCAGTGCTGTGGTGTTACTTTTAACTCTGGCCTGGCCGCTTTCACAGTAACCGATTCAGGACAAACTAGTTCGTAAGCATTTGCAAACTGGCCTATGCCTAGCAAAATAGAAAGCAATAAATCTTTACTTAAAGTTCTGATTTTGAATTTCATTTTCTTCAATGTAAAAGAATTATTTATCGTTTAGCAATATTACTGACATTCGAGTTTTGCACGTATTCCTCCTTGTGAATCCTTGGAATAAACTGTCCAGCAAACTTTCATGGCAGAATCAATACGTCGGGTAAGTTGCACTTGATTACGGTTATAGGAACAATTAAGCCAATAACCAACATTTTTTAAATCGCTACCTCTATTTATGTCCCAAGCCTCGTTATGCTTCTTGCCTTTGATGGTTAAAGGTTCCGGTTTTAATTGAACCAAATTAACAGGTTTTCCACTATATATTCCCGCACTATCGAGTCGCAACAAAATATCTTTATGTGCTGAAACCTCCCAATCTTGTGGAACTACTTTCAACTCCGGTGTTGCTGGTTTAATCTGAACTGATTCAGGACAAACCAGCTCATAAGCACCTACTACTTGTCCTATACTTAACCAAGATAGAAACAACATTCCCTTACTGAAAATTCCACATCTCATTTCTATTATTCTTTCTCAATGATATAGAAAGCTTCGGCATTGTCACTTGCATATGGGTATGTACCATCACTACGAATACCACCCAGTTTAGCGAGAGGGCGCGAAGAAATATTTGGTTTATTTGGTTTAGCCCATTGATCCATTACATAAACATAATTAGCGTCCTGCCCAAGATAAAAAGCTGCATGTCTATGAGCATTTGGATATTTACCATTAACAAAGGTGGCAATTGCCGTACCTTTTTGGATATTTGCATTACCAAGCACTTTTTCTCCGGCTTTCCAACCCTTTGTTAGACCTACTTTAACGTAATACTGAACTAACACTGCACATTGTCCATTACCTACTTTTGGCTTACCTTCTAACTCTTCAACTCTACTATAAACAAAGGGCATATTCTCTCCTTGTTGAATCTATTTAGGGCAAAATATCATTTTGCCCTAATATAACTAGGGTGAAGTTATTCCCCTATAGTCTGTTTTACAGATGGCAGTTTGGTAACCAGACGCAAGGAACCAGTTAATCCTTCCAACTGGAAATGTGGACGCAAGAAGAATTTGGCATCGTAGTATCCTGGATTGCCTTCAACCTCCTCTACCACTACCTCAGCAGCAGCCAGTGGACGACGTGCTTTGGTTTCCTGTGAGGAATTCACTGGATCAGCATCAACATAATTCATGATCCACTCATTCAACCAACGTTGCATATCCTCGCGTTCTTTGAACGAGCCGATTTTGTCGCGCACGATGCACTTCAGGAAATGTGCAAAGCGTGAGCATGCAAACAGGTACGGTAATCGGGCAGACAGGTTAGCATTAGCCGTAGCATCTGGATCGTAGTATTCCTGTGGTTTTTGCAGTGATTGCGCGCCGATAAAGGCAGCATAATCAGTATTCTTGCGATGAATCAGCGGAATAAAACCATTTTTCGACAGTTCTGCTTCTCGACGGTCTGAAATGGCGATTTCAGTCGGGCATTTCATATCCACGCCACCATCATCAGTCGGGAATGTATGGCATGGGAGGTTATCAACAGCACCGCCGGATTCAACACCACGAATCATGGTGCACCAACCAAAAGATTTGAATGAACGATTGATGTTGACACCCATTGCGTATGCAGCATTGCTCCATACATATTTGCGGTGATCGGAACCATCAGTATCTTCCTCAAAATCAAATTCATCTACCGGATTGGTCTTAATGCCATACGGTAAGCGAGCAAGGAATCGCGGCATGGCCAGACCAAGGTAACGGGAATCTTCGCTGGCACGCAAAGAGTTCCATGGTGCATATTCCAGATTCTGGGTGACGATTTTGGTTAGGTCACGCGGATTGGCCAATTCCTGCCATGAATCCATTTGTAGCACTGATGGCGATGCACCCGCAATAAAGGGCATGTGCGAAGCAGCTGCTACTTTAGCAACGGAACCAAGCAAGTCAACATCTGGTGGGGTATGGTCAAAATAGTAATCCGCAATCATACAGCCATAGGGTTCGCCGCCAAGCTGACCGTATTCTTCTTCATAAATCTGCTTAAACAATGGGCTTTGATCCCATGCTATACCTTTGAAGCGCTTCATGCTGCGTCGTAAATCATTTTTAGACAGATTCATGAAACGGATTTTCAGATGCTCATCTACTTCGGTGTTGGACACCAGATGAAATAAACCACGCCATGATGATTCTAGTTGCTGGAAAGACTCATGATGCAG
Organism: Snodgrassella alvi; assembly: GCF_002777825.1. Taxonomy (GTDB): domain Bacteria; phylum Pseudomonadota; class Gammaproteobacteria; order Burkholderiales; family Neisseriaceae; genus Snodgrassella; species Snodgrassella alvi_C. Next base: position 14,252 of record NZ_MEIR01000076.1, read on the forward strand.
AATCAGATTAATCTGTTCTGACAGTTTATGATCAATCTCGGCGATGATGGCCTCAATACTCTTGTAAGCATCATCACTGATGGTCACTGAATGCGATAGTGCCTGCTCAGCTAATGTTTTGACTGCCTGTTCAACAGCTTTGGCAGCCTGATCAGTCTTGGGCTTGAATTCTTTGGTTAGCAAATTGCTGAATTCGGATTGTGCCACCGGGCGTTCTGCCAGTGCGACATCTGATTGTTGTTGGGACTGTGTAGCCATGAATGCTCCTCAATCAATACGTACAAATAGACTTTGAACGCGGGTTATTATTCGGTATCGGCTGATGTAGATGCTTCGGTGTCACTTTCAACCGTTGGCTGTGGCTTGGGTGCTTTAGCCAATGCCTGTAGCAGACTAGGATCCTGTAATAACCGGTTAACCAGATTCTCGGCACCGGATTTACCATCCATGTAAGTTTGCAGGTTAGCCAGTTGTGTTCGGGCATCCAGCAACTGTTTTAGCGCATCAACTTTTTGTGCCACTCGTGCCGGTGAGAAATCTTCCATACTTTCAAAAGTGATATCCACCATAAGCTGCCCCTCACCTGATAGGGTATTTGGTACAGCGAATGCTACGCGTGGCTGGATAGCTTTCATCCGCTCATCAAAATTGTCGATATCGATGGTTAAGAATTTGCGCTCAGCAACTGGTGGCAGGTCTTCCGCCGGTTTACCGGACAAGTCTGCCAGTACAGCCATTACAAATGGCAGCTCAATTTTTTTCTCGGAACCATAGATTTCAACGTCGTACTCGATTTGCACCCTTGGCGCCCGATTGCGCTGAATAAATTTCTGGGCGCTGTTGTTAAATACCGCCATGTCTACTTCCTTTACTATTGTCAATCAATACCGGTTAAACCGGCCATTAAGTCTGCTGCGTTGTTGATGTTTCGTCAGCTAATCGCATCTGAAAAACAATGGGATCTTCAGTACGGCTTGGGTCAAAACTGATATCGATGCATTCCAAAGCACTTTTTTCGGTTAATGCCTGCAGCCAATAACGCGAAAGCGCTGGTAAAATGTGCTGATCGATATAGCCAATCAGTAAACGAGCGCCAGTTTCATGCATCGGGCAGTGCTGAACGATGTGATTTACCAGTGCTTCGTCGTAGTGCAATGCAATACCGTGCTGCTCCTGCATTCGTTGTACAATACGATCCAGATGCAGGCGTGCAATACTACTCAATGCTTCATCTGCCAATGGCAGGTAGGGAATAACAGTCAACCTTCCAATGAAAGCAGCCGGGAAATGCTTGCGTAACTCTGGTGTCAGTACCTCTTTCAGGGTAAGCCAGTCAGGAGCAAGAGCCGGATCATCGTATAGTTGGGAAACCAGATCCGATCCCACATTACTGGTCATCAGAATAACGGTATTCTTAAAGTCAATATTCAAACCTTCACCGTCTTCCATCATTCCTTTGTCAAAGACCTGATAGAAAATTTCATGGACATCGTGATGCGCTTTTTCAATCTCGTCCAGCAATACCACGCTGTAGGGTCGACGACGCACAGCCTCGGTCAGAACACCACCTTCGCCATAGCCAACATAACCAGGGGGCGCTCCTTTTAAGGTAGATACGGTGTGTGCTTCCTGAAATTCACTCATGTTGATCGTAATCAGATTCTGCTCGCCACCATACATGGCTTCAGCTAGTGCCAGCGCAGTTTCTGTTTTGCCAACACCTGAAGGTCCTACGAGTAAAAAAACACCGACAGGTTTATTAGGATCAGTTAATCCACAACGTGCTGTCTGGATGCGTTCTCCAATCTGGATCAATGCCTTATCCTGACCAATCACCCGTTGCGCCAGATTATTTGACAAATTCAGAACTGCTCCCACCTCGTCTTTGACCATTCGGCCAACTGGAATACCAGTCCAGTCCGATACAATAGCCGCTACCACGCTATCGCTAACTTCTGGAAAAACCATAGGCACATCGCCTTGTAATATGCGCAAAGCTGACTCAAGCTCAGACAGGTGTGCCACAGCATCTATATCATCACAGTTTTGACAGTGCGCCCGAGCAGCAATCAACTTCTCAACTGCTTCAAGTTCCTGTTGCCAGCGTGCTTCTTCTGTTTCCAGTTCGGCAGATAGTGCATCGATGCGTATCTCAACGCTATTTAGATTCCCCGCATACATGCCAATACGTTGCTGTTTACTTAACAACTCCAGTTCTGTCTGTGCTGCTTTTAACTGCTGTCTCAGATATTGCACACCGTTGGGTGGTGTATGCAGAGACAGACCAACCCGGGCACAGGCGGTATCCAACAGGCTAATGGCCTTGTCGGGTAGCTGGCGGGAAGGAATATAACGATGAGACAGTTTAACCGCAGCACGTACTGCTTCATCCAGTACAATTACACCATGATGGGTTTCAAACGTTGAAACCAGACCACGTACCATGTTAATGGCTGCTGCCTCTTCTGGCTCGGCAACCTGAAGCACCTGAAAACGACGAGTCAATGCTGGGTCTTTTTCAATGTACCGTTTGTATTCGCTCCAGGTAGTAGCACCGATAGTACGCAATGTACCCCTAGCCAGAGCAGGCTTCAGCAAATTGGCTGCATCACCAGTACCAGAGGTACCACCAGCTCCCACCAAAGTGTGAACCTCATCAATAAACAGAATAACCGGTTGGTCTGAATGTGTTGCTTCCTCCAGTACTGATTTTAGTCGTGACTCAAATTCACCCTTCATACTGGCACCAGCTAATAATGCACCAACATCTAAAGCCAGCAGGCGAACTTCAGCCAGACTGGGCGGTACTTCACCCTGTGCAATTGCCAGTGCAAATCCTTCTACGACAGCAGTTTTACCAACCCCTGCTTCTCCGGTCAGCAAAGGGTTGTTTTGCCGCCGGCGCAGCAAAATATCAATCATGGTTCGTATTTCATGCTCACGACCGATCACTGGATCGATCCGCCCCTGTTTTGCCTGTTCCGTCAGATCAGTACAATAACGCGCCAGAGCAGATTTACTATCTTGACCATTAACGGCAAGCGACTGACTCGCTTCACCTGGCGTCGCCGGTGCATAGCCAGAATTATCATAGGGACCATCCTGTGACTCTGGCGACCCAGAAACCACTTCCGGTAACAGTTCAGCCAAACTTTCCTGAGGAATTTTGGCAAACGCAGCAGAAATACCAATCAGCACACGACGCAAATCTGGTGTCATAACTAAAGCCGCAAGTAGCCATGCCCCACGGATTTTGTAGTCATTGAACGTCAGTGTGGCATAAATCCAAGCACGTTCAATGACCTGATCAATATGGTGGGAAAAGTCACTGATTGAACTTGCTCCTGCTGGCAGTAGGAGCAAATTACGAGAGATATCCTGCTCAACCTGTGAGAGGTCAACGTCAAAATGACGTATTACACGCATTACATCCCCATCATTTAATTGCAAGAGCTGATGCACCCAATGCACTAGCTCAACATAGGGATTTCCACGCAATTTGCAGAAAGTTGTAGCTGACTCGATAGAGCGAAAAAGTGTTGTATTCAGTTTACCAAACAGAGTTTGGCGAGAAATATCCATACCAGTTTTCCAGCATTCTTTGATTATTTATGAATCTAACAACTCAAAATAAATAAATAAAATTTTGTTTACATTATAAACATTTTTTAAAAATATTAAATTATTTTAAAATTTATCATGCTTAAATTTAGGATGCAAGAATAATTCTTGATTAAAAACCTCAAAACAATGATAATTAATGTATATATGTCAAAAGTGTGTGCTATATTTAACGGATTTATACACAAACGACACGTAATTACAACCAATTAAATATAAAAACTTTCTAAATCTATTTAATGGAATTGTTATTGTAATAATAAGTGAACCCATAACCTCTGGCAAAAGCAGGGGTAAAAATTAAATTGCTCGGAAAGCGTTATGAACAGTACGCTGCTATTACGCCTCGATTACTGCCGAGGAATCAAGGTTGGCAAAATTTATGAATTGAATGACTTTGCATTTTTTTCGAAAACTGCGATCTATAACATTTATATAGAAACGCCTCCCACAGAGGATTTGGCACTATGCATTAAACCCTCAGTACAGGGTTGGCAACTACTCAACAAGTCTGCGGACGTACTTTGCAGAGTGAATGGTGTCATACTTGCACCAGATCATTGGTGTCATCTGCATGACGAAGACATTCTTGAATGGGGATTATCAATCTGGCAAGTTAACCCCAGAGAACAGGCTGCTTCAGAATATCCATCTGAAACAGCCCAAAATTTCAAGACTTTTAAAGAGATAACCCCACTGGAACTGACGTGGTTTGATCCAAATATGCAACCAGTGCAGCAAGAAGAAAATCCTTTTGATCTGGTCATGCCCAACCTACTATATGAAATGCTGGAAAGAACTGAGCCAAAGACAACTGCTTCATTAATGGAAAAGTCCCCGGCCGACGCAGTTTTTCTGGAGTTATTACAGGAATATCGTCAGGCACTAGACACGCCACAACTGCCTGGCAACGACCATGTCTGGCAAAAAAGACTACTACAAAATGATATATCCAACTCTGCTTCCCCTGTCAGTCTTGCCGATCTTTCTGGCAATATTGATCCATTGATGACATTACAGGACATGGTCTCAGGACCATTACATATTGATGATATTTTTAATGGATTGGATAGCCTCAGAGAAACAGAACTATTCCATACTGAAGAACCTCCAGAAATCTTGCATTTGTTTGCGCCGGGCTGGCAACAGCAAAGCAGTCATACTCATATGCCGCCCTTGCTAACCAGAAAAGAGCATCATGCCGTTAGTGTAGACAGTCATTACCGTATGTCACAATCTCCCAATATTCACCAAAAGGATTCTGCTGATGATAATTCCCAATCGTAGTGATGAACACTCATTAACGCTTCAACAATGGATGGCAAATCGATCACTAACTGCTGTCATGCAGGAAACTGAGCAACAAATCAAACTCAGTCCAACAGATCCTGCCCAACGCTGGTTGTTATTTCAATTGTTGTGCTTGCAGGGAGACTGGCAGCGAGCACTGAAACAATTACAAACATGTGCACAGATGCAATCTGGATTTGAACAGCAGGCGCATGCCTATAGGGGTTTGATTACCTGCGAGTTGTATCGACAGGAATGCTTTGCTGGCCGCAAGCGACCGGGGTTTATCCAGCAGCAACCTGCATGGGTTGACCAGTTACTTGACGCAATTACTCAGAATTATTCTGGAGATGAAGTACAGGCTGATGAAATCAGGGAAACAGCATTGAGTTCAACCAAAGATGTTTCCGGTACTGTGGAACCGGGTGGTACATTTGCCTGGATTGCAGATAGTGATACCTGGCTGGGACCTACCGTTGAGCTGGTCATTGGTGGTATCTATACTTGGCTACCTTTCGAACAGATACGTTTTATTTCTTCTGAACCACCCAAAACTATCCTTGATCTGATCTGGAAACCGGCACAGTTAACTCTTAAAGATGGATCAGAACACCCCGCTTTCCTGCTAGCCCGCTATTGTGGCTCAGAATCTGCCGGTGAACCATTAATGTTGTGTCGGGAAACTATCTGGCAGGAGCATGGCAAAACATCCGTACGGGCATTAGGACAGAAAACCTGGCAAACGGATCGGGGCGATATGGGGATACTAGAGATAACTTCATATACTTTTGAAACTGACAGAGAAGCTACACATGGCTGAACAATTTCCTCCATTACGCCCAAGAGCACATCTGTTACCAACACTGTTTGACCGTCTGCGAGATGATGCACCAACCCGCAAAACTGAAGCGTCTGATAACTATACTGTCTCTGCTGACCGCTTACGGGAAATTGTCCAGCGTGATCTGATGTATCTGCTCAACACCACTAATCTGGAAGATGAAATCGACCTGCATCAATATCCACAGGTTGCTGCCTCTGTAGTCAACTACGGTGTTCCGCCAATAGCAGGTCAATACATGTATGAACACAAGTGGACTGATATTGAAAGAGCCATTCGCAGGGCAATCCTGCGTTTTGAACCAAGGCTGGAAGCTTCTTCATTAGGTGTCGCACCGTTAATGAAGGACGAAACAAAGCTAAACTACAACGTCCTGTTGTTTGAAATACGTGGCCGAATCCTTACTGAACCGTATCCGACATCTTTCGTTGTGCAAAGTGCTTTTGATCTCGAAACCAATAGGATAAGTATCATTTAGCAAATAATTATGGATCCATTATTACTCGAATATTACAACAAAGAACTCACCTTTATGCGGGAAATGGCGGCAGAATTTTCTCACCAGCATCCCAAAATTGCCAAACGTCTGGGTATGCAGGGTATTGAAATAGCTGATCCTTATGTAGAAAGGATGATTGAGGCTTTCTGCTTTCTCACTGCGCGTACACAATTAAAAATTGATGCTGAGTTTCCCCGCTTTACGCAACGCTTGTTAGAAGTTATCTACCCGAATTACATTACACCAACGCCATCGATGGCTGTTGCACAGCTGCATCCTAGCCATACAGAAGGTGACTTCATGCAAGGATTCAAGGTACCCAGACATTCCTCTTTCCGTGCCGGTATCCCGGTTGGAGAAAATACAGTCTGCGAGTTCCGCAATAGTCAAGAAGTAACTTTATGGCCAGTACAGATTGTTGAGGCCAGACTAACGGGTGCACCACCTGACATGCCATTGTTGAACCGCTATCTACCGGCACACACTAAAGTTGCAGGCGCATTACGCCTGACCTTGCGTACATTCGGGGAAGTAAACTTCAACCAGATTGAGGGTTTGGATCGTCTACCTATTTATCTGTGCGGTGAAGACAGGATTGCTTCACACCTATTTGAATTGCTGCATACCAGTGCCGTAGCAACAGTAGCTGGCCAGCCAGGAAATTTCACTGGTTCACTGGATATCAATGTACGTGATGCTGTCGTCCATGAAGGTTTAGAACCAGGACAGGGTTTACTTCCACTTACATGGGATGTTTTCCATGGACATAATTTGTTGCATGAGTATTTCAGCTGTCCAGAACGCTTTTATTTTTTCACGCCAACAGGTTTGTCCACAGGTTTGCGTAAAATTAATAGTAACGAAGCTGAAATTGTTATCCTGCTGGATCGCATCCCCGATAGCTGGCTTATTAATCAGACCAGCATAGAACAATTCGCTCTGTTCTGCACACCATTGATTAATCTGTTCCGCAAACGTACAGACCGAATAGAACTGGACACAGCCTGTACAGAACTACATCTGGTACCAGATCGGTCACGGCCACTTGATTATGAAATCTATACTATAGAAGCAGTACATGGGCTAAGAGCAAAGACCACAGAAGAACTAACTTTCCGGCCACTTTACCATACCCTTAACAACGATGAGGGCAATTATGGCCGTTATTTTTCCCTGCGTCGGGAACAGCGCAAACTATCCAACAATGCACGTAAATACGGCACACGTACCAACTACATTGGTACAGAAATTTTCCTGTCACTAGTTGATCAAAATGAAGCACCGTATCCAGAATACCTGCGTTACCTGTCGGCCACAGCGTGGCTGACCAACCGCGATCTGGCAACACTGGTTCCCCGTAATGGTGTTGATGATTTGTCCATTGATGATTCCGTACCAGTTGAGAGCATCGGCCTAATCCGTCCACCGCGCCCACCACAAGCACCATTTGCCGAACGCGAACTTGCCTGGCGTCTGATCCGGCAGTTATCGTTCAACTACCTGCCACTGTCTGATATGGCACATCGACCTGGAGGTCAGGCATTACGAGACCTGCTACGACTATTCGTACCAACACATGACAGCCCGCAGTTGCGCCAGATACAAAGCCTGATCGGAGCCCGAACAGAACCAGTTACCCGACGTCTGCCTGGAGCAGGTCCTCTGGTTTACGGACGTGGTGTCAAATGTGAACTGACTGTTGATGAAGACGGATTCTCAGGCACTAGCCCTTATTTGTTCGGTCTCGTTCTTGAACACTATTTGTCACGGCACGTCGCCATCAATACTTTCACACAAACTGCATTACATAGCATACAACGTGGTCAGATTGAACTCTGGCCGGTACGCATGGGTGGAAGGGGCGCAATCTGATGAAGCAGATCGTCGAACCGCCGAATACGCCCGAAAACACTTGGCATGATACTCTGAATCAGGCCAGTGAAACTCCTTGGCGTTATGGCTATCTGAGTCTGATGCGTCGTTTTGGTGCACAGTACCAACTTCAACTACCAATCGGTCATGCTCTACGACCACAGCAGGAACCATTCCGGCTGGGACAAACACCATCCTTGATTTTTGCACCACGCGAAATCGCCGAAGCGTCACTAACACCAGAAGGAAAATTTCGGATCCAGTTGTTCGGGCTCGGTTTATGGGGCGCTAATGGGCCTTTGCCGATGCATTATACCGAAATTGCTTTAAGCCGGCGTGACAGTAACCGAGATACCACACTAGTCGATTTTGCAGATCTGTTCCACCATCGTTACCTGACACAATTTTATAGTGCCTGGCAAAGCGCACAGTCTGCTGGCGGTGGACTGGATAGGCGCGAAGCAGAAAGTTTTTCGTTTTTTGTGGCCAGTTTATGTGGACAGAGTCTGGAAGAGATTGCTTACAGTACATTATCATCTCATCCCAGACTGGCAGCTAGCGCACATCTGGTACGCGAAGCTCGTAATCCAGATGGCATCACATCAACGCTGTCACATTATTTTGGCGTACCATTTAACCTACAGGAATACGTATTGCACTGGATTCCTGTTGCTCCTGAAGAACGCACCCAACTGGGTATTCCAGGACCAGCATCCGTTATGGGAGAAGGAGCATTGGTAGGACAGATGGTACCGGATCGTCAGCACAAATTCCGCCTCATCATTGGCCCACTAAATCTGGATAACTATCTGCATTTTTTACCTAATGGACATGATTTACCCAAACTAATCGAATGGGTCAGAGCATTTGTCGGTTACGAATACGAGTGGGAAGTTCAATTACAGCTTAATCCTCGCTCGGCACCACCTGCACAAATTGGCTCCGACCAGCGTCTCGGCTGGACAACCTGGCTAGGCCAGTCGATGAATGATCTACCAGTTACCGGCATGACCTATGAACCGGAACAATATGCCAGTATCAGACAGTTGTGAGAAAATAATGAGCAACAAAAAATCCAAACAGAAATACCAGTACACTGATCTGCTCGCACCGATTACTGATGAACAGCCCTGCGGCAGCAACCTTGAATACGATCCAGAGTTTCTGCTACTACTTTCCAAAGCCACAGAGCAGCCAGAAACACAATATGGCGATTTCGTAAACAAGCCGGAAGGGGTCAACTGGAATGAAGTCAAGCGTGATGCATTGCGATTGCTGGTACGCACCAAGGATATCCGAGTTTACATCTTACTTCTCCGTAGTAAAATCCAGTTAAGTGGCGCCGCAGGGCTCTTGGAAGGATTGGATCTGTTGGAACAGGCATGCAGCACTTACCCACAGGATATTTACCCACAGATTGAAATTGATGAAAATGGCGATGAAGAAGATGCTGCACTGGTTCGCAGTAATGCTCTAGCAGCGTTGACTGACCCTGAAGGCGTGATGGCAGATATTCGTAGTATTATTTTGTCCAGCAACGCCGCGCTGCGATTACAAATTCGGGATGTTGAACGCTCTCTGTCGATACCACGTCCGGCTGATGCACTGGCTCCTGATTCTGTCCGGCGGCAATTGGTAGACTTGCGTCTTCGTAATACTCCAGCTCTGACAGCACTGGATGAAACCATTCCTATTCTTGAGAAACTACAAAACTGGGCCAGTGAAACACTGAAGAATGCAGCACCAGATTTAAGCCCACTAAAAAAATTACTGAGCTACCTACAGGATAATGACAATCGCTCTGCTCCAAAACGGGAGTGTATTGAAGAAAATAATACTCAACTGGATACTTCGACTGTAACTGATGAATCGTCTGCTGTACAAGTAGTAGAACCAACCACTTCTTTTCAGGACGAAGTCATAGCAGACGAAACGCAGGAATTTCTGCCAGTAACTATTACCAACCGCTTTGATGCACTGCAACACATTGAAGACATCCGCAACTGGTTTGAAACCCATGAACCAAGCAGCCCAACCATCCCGTTGCTACGTCAGGCTGAACGCATGGTAGGTAAACGTTTTTCCGAAGTGGTCAATGTAATTCCATTGGAATTACTACAGAAGTGGGATGATTCAGAATCTTAAAACCAAATATTTTATACTCTATTATTGATATACGGCAGTAGTTCAAAATATTGCATTTAGAGAATTAATAATATATGACTACCGGTTTATTACATGAGTGCTTTAGTAACATATTAAAGGAAGCGATAATGTGGGTTTCAAGACTGAAATATCTAAACGTTTTTCTAGTATTCTTCCATTCTCAGATCAAGCTATTTAAAGGGTAGTGAGCCTTTGCAATCTCTACCTTTTTATTAATTAGTCAATAAATAAAAACAGGACTGAATCTTTTATGCGGATTCAGTCTTGTTGTTTGTCTGGGATTAAATTAACCTAATGTTATTAATAACTAACCTTTAATCCTATTGAGTTATTAACAGATGAATTTACGTATATATCGCTTCCGTTGGATCAAATGTAAATAACCCATAGTTAGTACAGAACGTGGTATTGTAAATATCCCCAAACTTAGTGCAAGATTCAAGTAGAAAATTATGCTGCTTGTTTTAGGGTTTTATATTCAATCGGCGTCATATTATTTAATGCTTCATGAGGCCTTTCCGTGTTATAAATGGTTAACCATTCTTCGGTTACCTTTCTTGCTTGTTCCAGATTATTAAATAGATATAAATCTAGTACCTCTGTGCGATAGGTGCGATTAAATCGTTCAATATATCCGTTTTGATATGGGCTGCCTGCTTGAATATAATCTATGGTTATACCATGTGACTTTGCCCAGTCGATGAATGTTTTTCCGGTAAATCCCGGTTTATTATCCACTCGTATTTTGAGTGGATAGCCATGATATTCGGCCAGTTTATCCAGATAACGGGTAATCCTACCAGCCGGTAAACTGACCGCAATATCAATGCCTAACGCCTCACGATTAAAGTCATCTATCACATTGAAGGTTCTAAAACGCCGTTGATTGCGACTGCTGTCACTCATAAAATCCATTGACCAGCATTCACCTTGTTTATTCGGTACTGATAGCCTTTCTGGGCTTCGCGGAGGAATATGTTGTTTACGCTTTACCCTGAAATTAAGCTTTAACTGGCAGTATATTCGATAAACACGTTTATGATTCTATTTATAGCCGAGCTTTCTGATGCGATTAAAACACTTAGGAAAGCCCCAGCGTAAATGCTTATCGGTAATAGCACTTAGTACCGACATAATCACTGAATCATCCGGTAACTTGGGTTGATAATAGTAAGCACAGCGGCTTAAGCCAACAATAGCGCAGCTCATGGCAATAGTGACAGAATGACTTTCTTGCAGTAGTACAGCCCAAGCTTTTCGTGCTTGAGTAGGCACTATAGCTTTTTGATGATTTCCTCCTGAAGCTGAGATTTTAAACTGAGCTCAGCAAACATCTGCTTAAGCTTACGGTTTTCAGCCTCTAGCTCCTTTAAACGTTTGATATCGGACGTTTCCATACCACCGTATTTATCACGCCATTTATAAAAAGTTGAATTGCCGATGCCATATTTACGGCAGAGTTCTTTGACGGGGATACCAGCTTCGGCTTCTTTTAAAATGGATATGATTTGATGTTCAGTCATCTCTTTTTCATGTTTAAATCTTCTGTTTAATGGAGGGAGTTTCCTACTTTGGTGCTGTAGTACTATGTTAAAGGATAGTTACAATGACTCATTTGCCAGAAGATAGTACTAGTAATGTGAAAGTTGGAATAGCTATTCTAGTTCTAATTCCGGTCATTATGCAGGTAGTTCGTTTTCAGTATTTTAAAACAATTCTGAGAGAGTCTTTACAATTGGACTGGCATTGCTTTCCATTATTATCTGGGTCATAACGAAAGATTTATGATTAATTTTTATTGTAAATGAGTCGAATCGACATAATTAACACGATACTTATAAAAAACTCTACATCCATTTTTGTAAAAATTATATATAATATAGTTTCATTAGGTTAAAAAGAAATTTTGTCACTAGCTGCTGTTTTGTGCGATTAATCAGGCTTGCAAAAAAGGGTGGCATTTAACGCCGTAAAAGAAAGGTAAGATGTTAACCCGTTGAGTAAAAGAAAATATGATTGCTGGTTTTGCATATCATGCCGGACAGAAATATCCATCCGCTGATAGAACAACAATTAATACTGAAACATGCGCCAACACTGCTCACAAGTGTAGCTGCGGCGCGATAACGATGGGGAAAAGACCATGAGTTTTAAATCAGAACCGGACAAACTGACCCTACCGGAAAATTCACCTGCCCATACGCCGACATTTGTAGGTAATCAGGCAGCAACACCAAATGTTGAAGCACTGGTTCAGGCTGGTGTTGAACAGGTAGCCGGGCAACTGGCTGATAAAGCCAGTGCCGCAATCGAACAGGTAAAAAATGTAGCAAATACCGCTACTCAAGCTATTGATGCACTAGGAAACATGGGCGTGCCATCACCACTGATGAAGGCCGCACAGGCAGCAGTAGGTAATGCAGCTGCTCCCATGATGAATCTGCTTGATGATATACCAGCTGATGCTCAGGATATTATAGATGCCATTTCTGGGCGGAGTAGTGGAGGTACGCGTACGGTTAACGTAAGCGGTGCTGCCATACCAGCCGGTATGCTTACCTTTGCCAGCATGAATGGACAGGAAGCCTTAAGCGAGTTGTTCAGCTACACCATTCAGCTTAAAGCACCCGATAAACTCAATATTGGCTACTATGCTCCCAGCTCCAACCTTCCATTAAAATCAATGGTTGGTAAAGACCTCTCTGTTGATATCGCGCTTGAGAACGGTGACAAACGTTATATCAGCGGGCTGGTAACGGCTGCCCGGGTTGTGGGTCATCAGGGGCGAAGTGTTGTTTACGAGCTGCGCCTCGAACCATGGCTGGAACTGGCTACCCGTACCAGTGACTACAAAATATTTCAGAATAAAAGCGTTGTCGAAATTATCGATGAAGTATTAGGTGAATATCCATTTGAGATGGAAAAGCGCCTCACCGAAACCTATCCCAAGCGCAATTTTCAGGTACAGTATGGTGAAACCGATTACGATTTCCTGCAACGACTAATGCAGGAATTTGGTATCTATTATTTCTTTGAACACAGTGCCGGTAGCCACAAACTGGTACTGGTCGATGCCATCGGTTCGCATAAACCTTGTCCTGGTGCAGCCTCCGTTAGTTTTTATCAGCAAGGATTGAAGCTGGATAAAGAATTTATTCATAGTATCACAGCTAAAGAATCCCTGCGTACCGGGAAATGGGTACTAGATGATTTCGATTTCCAGAAGCCGAAAGCTAAGCTAACCAGTACCGTTACCAAACCACGCGAAACTGGCCACCCTGATTACGAACATTATGAATGGCCGGGTGACTACTTCGACAAAAGTGAAGGCGAATTCCTGACCAAAGTACGTATGGAAGCTCACAAATCCTTGGGTAGTCGGGTTTATGGCAGTGGTGACATACGCACCTTGGTTACAGGCTGTACTTTCCGCCTTGATAATTGCCCGACAGTAGAAGCCAACCGTGAATATCTGATTATTGAAACATCTTTCATGATTCAGGACATGGGTGAGCACAGCAGTCAGGGGCAACACTTTACATACAATACCAGCTTTGAGCTATTGCCTACCAGCGAAGTTTTTCGTCCGCAACGTACCATCAAAAAACCGCATACACATGGTCCGCAAAGTGCCATTGTTACAGGGCCTTCAGGAGAAGAAATCTGGACAGATAAATACGGTAGAGTAAAAGTACAATTCCTCTGGGATCGCTATGGCCAGTGGGACGAAAACAGTTCCTGCTGGATTCGCGTCACCCAGCCGTGGGCCGGTAAAGGCTTTGGCGGCATGCAAATTCCGCGGATTGGGCAGGAAGTAATCGTTGATTTTAAAAATGGCGATCCTGATTTACCCATTATCACCGGTCGCGTCTACAACGCCGATACCATGCCAGCATGGGGGTTACCGGCCAACAAAACACAGAGTGGGATGTTCAGCCATAGTATAGGCGGAGGCCCAAACAACGCCAATGCATTACGCTTTGAAGATAAACCGGGACAGGAAGAACTCTGGCTGCATGCCGAAAAAGATCAGCGCATTGAAGTCAACAACGATGAAAGTCATTGGGTAGGGAATGATCGTACAAAAACAATTGATCACGATGAGAAAATTAATGTAGGGCATGATCGTACTACTTTAATTAGCAATGACTGCACACGAGCAGTCAAAGTTAACGATAGAGTACTTATAGGAGGCATGAAATCCACCAGCGTTAGTACAAAATATGTTATAGCTGCTGGTGAAAAAATACGATTATCCTGCGGCGAAACTGTACTTGAGCTTCATGCAAACGGGCAATTCAATATTACCTGCAAAAATTTCAATATCACCGCAGCAGAGAGTGGGCAGATTAACACTAAGAGTAAATTACTGGATTTAAATATGGATGGTGGTGAAGCCTATGCTCAACCTGGACCAGAAGGCATAAAAAGCAATATTGATGGTTCAGTAAATCAGACTTTCCCACCTCCTGCTAAAAGTTAGAAAAATAAAGGAAAATTTAATGCTATATAAAACAAATGATACACAATTTGATATGCCAAGTACTGACTTAAAAGATATTACCTTGAATATCCTTAAATTTAAGGAGCTTGGCACATCACTGGTCATGAGCCGAAGTGAACTGGCTGAAGAAGAAACACTGGAATCCAGCTTGGATGACCAGTTAAAACGCTTGGAAAATTCTGTAAAAGGATTAAAGTTTGAACAGAAAAATAAAATTAGTTTCGGGAAAAATCAGGATATAGAAGCTTTTGAACTGCGCAACCAGTTTATCAAAGGATCAGAAAAAGTTTATCAATACCAGCTAGTATGTCTTATTCCGGGTACCCGCACCATGTTTGCCATGAGCTATGTAAAAAATACCGAACTTGGAAAAGAAGAATTAGCCCATTGGCAGCTAATCAAACAAAGTTTCGAATTTAAAAACTGATATTCTGAGCGAAAAGGGGTTTTGCTATGGGAGATGCTTACTGGGCTGCCCGCGAGGGCGATGTACTTCTACATACCTCAATGCTGGCTGATCTCACCGGTGCCGCTGTAGAACTAGCCTGTTGTACAGCCATAACCGTTGCAGTAGGCTTCATCCTCCTTACAGGCGTTGGTGCCCCCCTTATTCTCCTGTGCTGGGGAGTACTGCTTGCTTCGGACTATATCAGCGAAGCAATAGGAGAGTGGGTCAGCGGATTATTTCCCCCTTCCGAAGATGGCAGAATCGCATCAGGTTCACTCAACACCCGTACCAACAGCAAACTAGCTGCCCGCGCCGCTGGTATGATAAAACCACAAGGCACAGAAAACACCGACGAACAACCCACAGAATTCATCGACATTCCGGCACGCATACTTGGTGTTTTTTGGGAAGCCGCCAAACAAACCGCTCAACAAATCGTCAGACCCACCATAGCCGCACCAGACCAACCCGTTATACCCAAAGACGACGATAAAATCACCTGTGCCAAACATCCCCATCCAGTCGGCACATATGAATATCTGGCCGAAGGCTCCAGCAAAGTCTACATCAACAGCCAGCCTGCCGTACGCAGCAACGACCGCAGCACCTGCGAAGCCAAAGTCACCGATAACTGCAAGGATGGTGCCAAAGTTTCCAATAACGTGCGTATTGGTGGTGAACCTGTCGTCGTACGCGAAATCAGAAGTGGTAAACACCCCTTTGGACTGGTACTTTCCCTGTTAACCTTATTAGTCAGCCGCAAAAAACTTTGTGCAGCAATTGGCTGTTTTATGGCAAATATAGCCATTTTCACAGCCGCCAGATATATTTTTACAAAGGGTGCAAACGCAATAGAATACGTCGTAGACGCAATATGGCGTGGCAACCCCGTCCACCTGCCTACCGGCGCCAAACTCCTGTTCGGCACCGAAGAGCTCGACTTCACCATCCCCGCCCATCTCCCCATCGAATGGCAACGCTTTTACAGCAGCGCCGATACCCGTACCCACAACATGTTTGGTACCGGCTGGAGCGTCCCTTATGAAGTAGAAATGGAAATTTCCCCGCAGCCAGACGGTTCCTGTGCTGCCGTCTACATCGACGAACAAGGGCGGCGTATCGAAATCGAAGCCATGCAGCCGGGCGAAGGCATCCGCGGCTTCAACGAAAATCTCACCATTCGCCGCGGCCAACAGAATCGCTGGATAATTGAAGACGACGACGGCACCTACCGCCTGTTTGAACCCGATCCCAACCAGCCTAACCGCCTCTACCTCACCCTGCTGCAAGACCGCAACGACAACAAACACCTGATCTCCCGCGATACCCACAGCCGCATCATCGAAATAGCCAACGAAACCAACACCACCCGCATCACCTTACACTATCAGGACAAACGCCATCCCCAGCGCGTCACCCACATCAAAAGAGAACTAGCCGATGGCAGCAGCCGGCTACTGAGCCAGTACCACTACAGTGAACAGGGTGACCTGCAACAAGTCATCGATGCTGAAAACCGCCCCACCAGAGAATTTGCCTACGACAACGGCCGGCGCATGACTTACCACCGCCTGCCTACCGGCCTACAGTGTTATTACCAGTGGCAGCACTTCAACGGAGCAGCAGAAACCGCTTGGCGCGTCATCCGCCACTGGAGCGAAGCCGATGGCAAACGTCTGGAAGACTACCGCTTCCAGTATGATCTCGAACAACGTCTCACTACTGTATATGACAGTCTGGGTCGAGTAAGCCAGCATTACTGGAACGAAATCTACCAAATTACCCGTTATATCGACCCCATCGGCCAGACTACCGAATTTGAGTGGAACGAAGACCAGCAACTGGTCAGCGTCACCGATCCGCAAGGCGGGAAGTGGCGCTACAGCTACGACGAACAGGGACGCGAAATCGCCGAAACCGATCCCCTCGGCCGTACCACTCAGACCCAGTGGCTGCCGCACTGGGCTTTGCCCACCATCAGCGTCGATCCCGATGGCAGCACATGGCGTTACTACTACGACCAGCGCGGTAACCTGCGCAGCGTTATCGACCCCCACAAACAGCGTACCCACTACCAGTACGACCTGCATGGCCAGATAGTCAAAATAACCGATGCGCGCGGTGGCAAAAAGTATCTGCGCTGGAATCAGAACGGCCAGCTAATCCAACATGTCGACTGCTCCGGTGCCACCACCTATCTCTATTATGATGCATCAGGCAATCTCAGCAGCGTCACCGACGCCATCGGCGAAAGCAGCAAATACCACTACAACGCTGCCGGCCAGCTTACCGGCGTGACCTTAACCGACGGCAGACAGGAACACTACCGCGTCAACAGTGCTGGCCAACTACTCACTTATACCGACCCCGCCGGCCACAGCACCCATTACCAGCGCGACCCGCGCGGACTGGTGCATACCCGCATCGATGCTGCCGGACGCAAACTCGGCTTTAACTACGACGCCTATGGCCGCCTTAACACCCTTATCAACGAAAACGGCGAACACTACCAATTTCAATACGATGCCGCCGACCGCCTCATCGAACAAACCGATCTGGACGGGCGTAAACAGAAATACAGCTACGATGCACTAGACAACATCAGCGCTGTGCACTTTGCTGCCGGCAGCAGTGCCGAAATCACCCATCGCTTTAAACGCGATGCCATCGGCCGCCTCATCGGCAAATACACCACCGACGGCACCACCGCCTACCAGTATGACAAAGCCGACAACCTTATCAAAGTCGGCTACAAAAAAGCCGGCCTGCCCGCAGAAGCCGAACCCGACATCATCTCCTTCAGCTACGATCTGCTGGGTAACCTGCTGAGCGAAACCACCGCACAGGGTACCCTCAGCCACCAGTACGACCCACTGGGCAACCGCATCGCCACCACCCTGCCGGATGGGCGCACCATCAACAACCTGTATTACGGCTCCGGCCACCTGCACCAGATAAACATCGACGGCCACACCATCAGCGATATCGAACGCGACAACCTGCACCGCGAAGTATTACGTACCCAGGGACGCCTGAACACTCAGTTCAAATACGACCGTAACAGCCGGCTACAACACAAACAGATACAGCGCAATCAGAATCCCATCCTGCCCGATATCCTCATCGAACGCAGCTTCCAGTACGACAACCTCGACCGGCTGGTAAGCAAAAGACACAGCAAACACGGCCAGACCGATTACTACTATGATCGCACCGGCAGAATCGAAGGCTGCCGCAACCAGAGATACTGGGAAACCCTGCAATATGATGCTGCTGCTAACCTATTAGACCACAGACGGCCAATAGAATTAGACCCTAGCAATCAGAATGTCATCCGCTGTAACCAGCTCCTGCATTTCAGAGAACACCACTACAGCTACGACGAGCACGGCAGAACCCAAACAAAACAGAGCATCGGCGCCACCCAGCACTACCAATACGATGCCGAGCACCGCCTGAGCGAAGTACGCATCGAACAACTAAACCGCAGCCAGCGTTACGTCTACGACGCCTTAGGCCGGCGTATCGAAAAGCATCAAATAGACCGCGACGGCAAACCCTACAACCGTACCCGCTTCCTGTGGGACGGCTTAAGAATGATTCAGGAAACCGGCCCGAATCACCCCACCAGCCTGTATATCTACACCGACCAGAACAGCTACGAACCACTGGCACGCATAGACACAGACGGCAACCATGAACAACATATCCGCTACTTCCATACCGACCTGAACGGGTGTCCGGAAGAGCTTACCGATGCAAACGGTAAAATACTGTGGGAATGCAGTTTTCAGTTATGGGGGAAACGGATTCATGAAATCGAACACGAACCCATAGAGCAGAATCTCAGATATCAGGGACAATATTTAGACAGAGAAACCGGCTTACATTACAATACCTTCAGGTATTATGATCCGGATATCGGCCGCTTTACCCAGCCGGATCCGATTGGACTGCTGGGTGGCTTTAATCTGTATCAGTATGCGCCTAATGCTTTTGGGTGGATTGATTCTTTAGGGTTGAGTAAATGTTCTAATTTTGAAAATAAAGATAAATTGAATTCTCATTTTAAAAAGCACGGTGGTGAATTTGGTGCAAAGACTAAACAAGAGTATTTAGACATTGGGCATTATATAGTAAAAAATGGCTACAAAGTTCAATATCCTTACAAAGGAGAGTTAAGAACTGGATATGTTTCTTATATGGGTAATACATCTAAAGGTGCAACAAAAATAGGATTTGTTGGTACCAATTCTGAAGGTCATATAACAACCATCCACACAAAAAGTGGAAAAGATATTTGGAAAACTCTCAATGGTGATGCAAAGGATACTGTTTTAAAAGTTATTCCTAGAGATGCTAATGGATTATAGATATGAAATATTATGCTAAGATTATTTCGTTAAATGATGATATCGAAGAAGAAGTTGTTTTATCATTAGGTGAAAAGGAAATATGTTGTTTTATAAATAGTGCTCCATATGCATTAATCGAAAAAAACATATATTTAGTAGAATTAAGCTTGTCTTTTCTTGATGAAGAATTAATAAGTGAAGCGGATTGCAAAATAATGTCATTTAATAGAATAGACGAAAGTTTTTCTTATGAGATTATTGGTTTTTTATCTGGTAATCAACTAATTACAGATGGGGTTATTTTTCAAGATGACATTTTTCTAGAAGAATTTTTATTTCTTGATTCTAAATATGTAATTCTTAAACCAGATAGAATTAGTGTGTCTTTTTTATGAATTAGATTTAATGCAACTGGGAATGGTATTAATTACTTCCAGTCATTCTATTTACTCTAATATATCTTATTTAAAATAGTCAGTTAAACAATAATTTTGAATCTACATTTATCATATATAAATGTGAAATAAATAAGAGTAACCGATTATAGCTGCCGCCGCAACCAAAGATACTGGGAAGCCCTGCAATATGATGCTGCTGCTAACCTGTTAGACCACAGACGACCAATAGAATTAGACCCCAGCAATCAGAATGTCATCCGCTGTAACCAGCTGCTGCATTTCAGAGGACACCGCTACAGCTACGACGAGCACGGCAGAACCCAGACCAAACAGACCATCGGTGCTACCCAGCACTACCACTACGACGCCGACCACCGCCTGAGCGAAGTACGCATCGAACAAACAGACCGCAGCCAGCGTTACGGCTCGTCTACGACGCCCTTGGCCGGCGTATCGAAAAACATCAGCTAGACAGCGCAGGCAAACCCTACAACCGTACCCGCTTCCTGTGGGACGGCTTAAGAATGATTCAGGAAACCGGCCCGAATCACCCCACCAGCCTGTATATCTATACCGACCAGAACAGCTACGAACCACTGGCGCGCATAGACACAGACGGCAACTATGAACAACATATCCGCTACTTCCACAACGATCTGAATGGAGCACCGGAAGAGTTGACCGACGAAAACGGTAAAATACTGTGGGAATGTAGCTTTCAGCTCTGGGGGAAACGGATTCATGAAATCGAACACGAACCCATAGAGCAGAATCTCAGATATCAGGGACAATATTTAGACAGAGAAACCGGCTTACATTACAATACCTTCAGGTATTATGATCCGGATATAGGCCGTTTTACCCAGCCAGACCCGATAGGACTGCTGGGTGGCTTTAATCTGTATCAGTATGCGCCTAATGGGTTGACTTGGATTGATCCGTGGGGCTTGAATAATAAATTGTGTGCTTTTGGAAACAAAAGCAAGCCAAGAGAACCAAGAGCAGGCAAAGATATCGATGTTGATAGTACTGGCATGGTAAAATCTCAGGCTGATAAAAAATTACCGCAAGGTGCATCAACAACATTAGATCCTAATAAGTCTCCATTAACCGGACATTACCATACAATATCTGAAGGAAAATCATTACCTAATGGGCTAGGTATTAAACGTGATGGAAAGGATGTTATTCACGACTCACCACATGCTTCTGGTCATGCAACAATCTTTCCAACACGGGATATGTCCATGGATGAATTTAAAAAATTATTTAACTCAATTCCTTGGGAGTATGGTGGTAAAAAGAAATGAAAGATAATACAATTTTTTCTATAGAATGGCTTAATTTAAAAGAATCTGAAACAAATTTATTTTCTTCTAAATATTATTTTAGAAAATCAGAATGTTTTTTTAAGCAATTACTATTAGCATTAAACACATTATCAGAACAAGGAACAGCATTAAGATTCATAAGAGATGATGATTTTAATGACGAAGAATTAGAAATATTAATTCCTATAATTATAGACATATCAGTCGATGGCAATATTGATAATATTCCTATAGCTAGAGATATATTAATCAAATTTAAAGAGAATAAAATCGTAAAAAATAAATTATGCAGTATGTTGGATAATTACCTTGATTCTTTCGATGACTTTATATACCGAAGATTAGCTGAATTACTGCTATATTTAAATTTCTCAGACTTAAAAATCAAATTAATGAATAAATGCCTAAAAAGTAACAATAATGATTTAATTGAAATATATCAAGATTTTATTGAAAAGTAAAATAATACATATTTAATATGGCTAGAAATTTATTTTATTTATTGTAATAAAGATAAACTTGAATATTATTTTGCACATAAAGCCATTAATTATTTAACTAATAATTATTCCTCGCTACAGACAGCTACGACGAGCACGGCAGAACCCAGACCAAACAGACCATCGGCGCTATCCAGCACTACCACTACGACGCCGAGCACCGCCTGAGCGAAGTACGCATCGAACAACTAAACCGCAGCCAGCGTTACGGCTACGTCTACGACGCCTTAGGCCGGCGTATCGAAAAGCATCAGATAGACCGCGACGGCCAA
This sequence comes from Snodgrassella alvi, assembly GCF_002777825.1. Lineage (GTDB taxonomy): Bacteria > Pseudomonadota > Gammaproteobacteria > Burkholderiales > Neisseriaceae > Snodgrassella > Snodgrassella alvi_C. Next base: position 36,349 of record NZ_MEIR01000076.1, read on the forward strand.
CCCTACAACCGTACCCGCTTCCTGTGGGACGGCTTAAGAATGATTCAGGAAACCGGCCCGAATCACCCCACCAGCCTGTATATCTATACAGACCAGAACAGCTACGAACCACTGGCACGCATAGACACAGACGGCAACCATGAACAACATATCCGCTACTTCCACACCGACCTGAACGGCTGTCCAGAAGAGTTGACCGACGAAAACGGTAAAATACTGTGGGAATGCAGCTTTCAGTTATGGGGGAAACGGATTCATGAAATCGAACACGAACCCATAGAGCAAAACCTCAGATATCAGGGACAATATTTAGACAGAGAAACCGGCTTACATTACAATACCTTCAGGTATTATGATCCGGATATAGGCCGCTTTACCCAGCCGGATCCGATTGGACTGCTGGGCGGCTTTAATCTGTATCAGTATGCGCCTAATGGGTTGACTTGGATTGATCCGTTAGGATTAATGAACTGTGGCATTGCTGGTTCTGCTAAATGGAAAGGCTTTAATCCAAAGAAAAACTCATTAACAGGTAAAACTGGATTACAAGGACATTATGAAAAACATGGACATGAATTTGGCAATATTAATCAAAATCAATACTTAAAAAGAGCTAAAGAATTTGCTACCAAACCTTTAACATCATCAATGCAAGAGGCAAAGGTTGGAAATTTTCTAATTAGATATGATAAAAATACTGGTGAAATTTTTGTAGGTCATATGAGTAAAAGAGAGATTCGAACTTATTATAAGGACGATGGGAGAAGCAAAACTCCATTCCAAGATGCAATTGATTTAGCGCGAGAAAAATAATGTGTATAGAATTCTTTCATAGTGAAGTAGTTAACTTCTTAAATTACAACTCTTTATTTACTTTAAAATTAGATGATAGAATAAATTTTTTATATGATAACGGAATAATTAATGAAAAATCTATGGCTCTTTCTAAGAAACAGATTTACAATAATGATATTCTAGATGGTTATAAATTATCATCGTTAATTAGAAATAAATACTTAGAAAACAAAATAAAAGAAATTACCGGTAATGATATAAAAATAATTGATCATCCCGATAGTGAAATTACTGGTGTTGCTTGTATCTCATGTAGATACATTGTTTTCAAGAATTATGAAGATTCTATTTTTGAAATATGTCCAGTTTGTGATTGGCAAACAGATAAATTAAATGAGGATGGATATAGTAAACTAAATCAAAGTTATTTAAAATCTTATATAAAAACTTCTTTATACAAGGAAAAAGTACTGAAATATAAGGATGTATATATAAGACAATAACATGACTTCTAAAATAAATGCGCCCGTCTGCACCGCGAAGTATTACGTACCCAGGGACGTCTGAACACCCAGTTCAAATACGACCGCAACAGCCGTCTGCAACACAAACAGATACAGCGCAATCAGAATCCCATCCTGCCCGATATCCTCATCGAACGCAGCTACCAGTACGACAACCTCGACCGGCTGGTAAGCAAAAGACACAGCAAACAGGCACAGAGTTAGCAACGCGGGAATGTTTATTGCTGACAATAAATTTTAGCACTAAATTATGCTTTTATATTATTCAATTATGGCTAAGTTGATATAGCAGTAGCACCAATTTAGCTATAGTTGTTTTATATTCGAGCTAATTGAATACCGCTTATTATTTATCCAGACCTTGTTGCACCATATGTGCTGCTCTGATAACGGCTCTGGCTTTATTCTGGGTTTCTTGCCACTCCAGTTCTTCATCGGAATCAAACACAATCCCACCACCACTTTGTATATATAGGGTGTTATTCCGGATAACGCCGGTACGAATGGCAATACATAAATCCATATCACCGGAAAAACTTAGGTAGCCTACAGCTCCGCCATAGATGCCACGCTTATTTGGTTCGAGCTCTTCGATAATTTCTAAAGCCCGTACTTTTGGGGCACCTGAAAGCGTACCCGCCGGAAAGGTGGCTGCCAGTACGTCCAGATTAGACATGCCATCCTGTAATTCACCTTCTACATTGGACACCAGATGCATTACATGGGAATAGCGTTCGATAATCATTTTATCGGTTACTTTTACCTGCCCTATTTTGCTGACGCGCCCGACATCATTACGGCCGAGATCGATTAGCATTACGTGCTCGGCCACTTCTTTGGGGTCGTTGATCAGCTCTTGTGCCAATGCCTGATCTTGTTCTGGCGTCTGGCCACGTGGTCGGGTTCCGGCTATCGGGCGCACGGTTACGCTGTTTTGTTCGCGCCGCACTAGAATTTCCGGAGAGGAGCCGACAACATGAAAGTCATCGAAGTGATAATAGAATAAATAAGGAGATGGATTTAGGGTACGCAAAGCGCGGTAAAGGCTGAGTGGATTATCATGAAATGGCATACTCAGGCGCTGGCTGGGTACAACTTGCATGCAGTCGCCATTAAGGATGTATTCACGTACTCGTTTAACATAGTTTTTGTACTGCTCTTTGCCGGTTTCAGCAATGGGCTCAGTTTGTTTGCTGCCAAGTGACAGCGGCAGTTGCACGCTCTGACGCAGGGCGGTACGCAATTCATCCAGCCGTGCGCGTGCCTGCTGATAACCGTCTTTTTTACTGGTATCGGCATAAACAATCAGATAGATTTTTCCAGACAGATTATCGACCACAGCCAATTCTAATGAAAGCAGCAGAAAGATATCTGGCACACCGATGGGATTAGGTTTGTCTGTCTGTTTCAAGCGGTGAGCAATCTGCTCAAAATGATAGATGGTTTCATAACCGAAATAGCCAACCAGTCCACCGGTAAACCGGGGTAAGTCTGGGATATCGGGAGTTTTGTATCTGGCCTGAAATGCGTTAATAAATGCTAGCGGACTACCCTGATTTTTTTCAACTAGCTGAGCGTGCTGATAAACTTCGGTGGTTTTACCAGATATTTTTAAATAAGTATCACAGGGCAGGCCAATAAAAGAGTATCGGCCAAAACGCTCACCGTTGACTACAGACTCAAGCAGGTAGCTGAATGGTTTATTCGCCAGTTTCAGGTAAAGCGATAAGGGCGTGTCCATGTCTGCCAATACTTCTTGTACTAAGGGGATATGGGTATAGCCGGCGGCAATTTGCTGCTGGTATTCAGCTAGGGTAATCATGATTTTTACTTGGTCTGTGTATTTATACGCTGTTTTGGATATGGAAATCTCTGAATTGCTGTTTTTCTGATTTATATCATAGCTTAATTCTGGGTTAAAAGCATTTTTGACTGGATAGGACAACTTAATTTATAGCACTAGGTGATCTGAATTGTAGTGCTTTAAATAGATATATTTTTATATTCTGAAATCTGATACTGGTAATGTTTTATCGGTGAAATTTCTGGCCGAGCAAAAAATTTATTTTTATAGGATTATTTATGTATAGTAGCCGAGCCAACTCACAGGTTGCTGTGGCTGGATATTAAAAAGCTGCCTCTATCTGGGCAGCTTTTTACTAATTTACTCTTCAGCAGGCGCTTCGCCATCAGTTTCATCCAGTTGCCCTTCGGTGTTCTGGGCAGTGATGCCAACTTTATTGCGAATTTTAAGGTTAATTTCATTGGCAATTTCGGGATTATCTTTGAGCCATTGGCGCACATTGTCTTTACCCTGACCAATTTTGCTGCCATTGTAGCTATACCAAGCTCCGGCTTTTTCTACAATCCCCAGTTTCACACCGATATCAATCAGTTCGCCTTCCCAGCTTATGCCCTCGCCGTAAAGGATATCAAATTCGGCCTGTTTAAACGGTGGTGCAACTTTGTTTTTGATAACTTTGACGCGGGTTTCGTTACCGAGAGCATCATCTCCTTTTTTTATCTGACCAATCTTGCGGATGTCCAGACGTACGGATGAGTAAAATTTGAGCGCGTTACCACCAGTGGTGGTCTCAGGGTTACCAAACATCACGCCAATTTTCATACGAATCTGGTTAATAAAGATAACCAGTGTATTGGTTTTTTTGATGTTGCCGGTCAGTTTGCGCAACGCCTGACTCATCAAACGTGCCTGTAAACCCACATGGCTGTCTCCCATTTCGCCTTCGATTTCAGCTTTGGGTACCAGTGCAGCCACGGAATCAACTACTAGCATATCTACCCCGCCACTGCGTACCAGCATGTCGCAGATTTCCAGTGCCTGTTCGCCGGTATCAGGCTGCGACACCAGAAGTTCTTCGACTTTTACACCCAGCTTGCGTGCATAGATGGGATCGAAGGCATTTTCGGCATCGATAAAGGCACATACGCCACCACCCTTCTGACATTGGGCAATAGCTTCCAGACATAAGGTGGTTTTACCGGAAGATTCCGGGCCATAAATTTCTACGATACGGCCACGGGGTAAACCACCTACGCCCAGAGCCAAGTCCAGCCCGAGTGAACCTGTAGAGATGACTTCAAGGTTTTCATCGGTATGGCTACCATCCATTTTCATGATGGAACCTTTACCAAAACTTTTTTCTATCTGCGCCAGTGCCGCAGCCAGTGCTTTGCTTTTTTCATCTGACATGATGCTGTGCTCGCTTGCTATGTAATTAACTTTAATAAATCAATTATCGCATAAGCCTATGGTTAGGTGTTTAGCAAAAGTTTAGTTATGCTATCTATTTGAATTTTACAATTTTGTTATCTGTTAATGAGGGGGTAAATGCCCGTCTGTGGCTGGCTATAGATGACTGTAATTATTTCTTCCGGATGGCTAATTTACGAATTTTTATTTATTTTTAGGTAGATAGTTGTCAGGTTTATAACAGGTTGATAAAGATGATACACTATTGGTTTACATAAGTGACTATATTGTTGCTATGGCCATAACGTGATGGTTTGATATCTATTGTTATGGTGCTCTTCTTAAAAATGTTGACGCTTGAACAGTCATCAATTCTATCGAATTCGTAACAGTTGCATGTCATTGCAGGCAGCAACTGGAGGTTGTCTAATATGAATGCTTTTGCCAATCTGGGTTTATCTCAGGAAATCGTCTCTGCGCTGACAGATCAGGGCTATCAGGAACCGACACCGATTCAGCATGCAGCTATTCCGAAAGCTTTGGCAGGTATAGATTTACTTGCTGCGGCGCAAACTGGTACAGGAAAAACTGCTGCCTTTATGTTACCCAGTCTGGAAAGGCTGAAACGTTATGCTAACAGTAGTACTTCACCGGCCATGCATCCGGTACGTATGCTGGTGTTGACGCCAACACGTGAGCTGGCTGACCAGATTGACCAGAATGTACAGGGTTATCTGAAAAATCTGTCTTTACGCCAGACGGTATTGTTCGGCGGTATGAATATGGAACTTCAGAAGCAGGATTTGCGTCAGGGCTGCGAGATTGTTATTGCTACGGTAGGACGTCTGCTTGACCATGTACAACAAAAGAATATCCAGCTAAATAAGGTGGAGATTGTGGTTCTGGATGAGGCCGACCGCATGCTGGATATGGGCTTTATTGATGATATCCGCAAAATCATGCAAATGCTGCCACCACAACGTCAAACGCTGCTGTTTTCAGCAACTTTTGCGCCGGCAATCCAGCGATTGGCTCAGGATTTTATGCGTAATCCAGAAAAAATTCAGGTTACGGCACAAAATACGACTTCGGCCAATGTGGAACAGCATATTATTGCTCTGGATAGCGGGCGCAAACGTTCATTGTTACAGCGACTGATTAGCGATCTGAACATGAATCAGGTAATTGTGTTTTGTAATACCAAGCAAAGCGTAGATCAGGTTAATCGGGAATTAAACCGCCGTGGGATCAGTGCTCAGGCAATTCATGGTGACAAGTCACAACAGACCCGTCTGGAAACGCTGGCACAATTTAAAGAAGGTAGTTTGCGTGTTTTGGTTGCCACTGATGTGGCTGCACGTGGGCTAGATATTGCTGAGCTTCCGTTTGTAATCAATTATGAGCTACCACTGAATGCGGAAGATTATGTACATCGTATTGGCCGTACTGGTCGGGCTGGTGCTGAAGGTGTGGCCATTTCACTGATGGATGAGCAGGAGCAGAAAGTATTTAATGCCATTAAGAATTTAACCGGAAATGAATTACTGATTGAGCGGATTGAGGGTTTTGAACCACACTGGTGGGAACAGACACCAGCAGATAATAAAGCCTCACAGGCTTCATCAGTTAAGGTTGAGCGCGATGCACCGCGTCAGCGTGAACGTGCAACCAAACCTAATCTGAATAACACCAATAAAGTACAGGACAATAAGGAAGTTGTGGTTCCCTGCCAGCAGATTCCGGGACGTGCGCGCCGCTTTAGCCGCCACAATCATCCGCAATGCGCCTTGCTACAGCCAAATTATGGTGCACGTAAAACTAAAATCCGCATTTAGTTCGAATATATAGTTCTTTGAAATAATTATATTTTTAACAGTAGCATTTTTTATTCACCAGTAAATTGCGAAAAAATTTGGGAATTAATACAACTATCGGTATAATACGCTGCTGTGGCGGGTCTCCCCGCATGGTTATTTAGGACAACGGGTCAGGTGCGGAAGCAAGCAGCCCATCTTAAAGCGACCAGTGCCGGGGGTTTGGCTCGCCACCCTCATCTCAGGCTTTCTTCTTTTTCTGCCTTCTGTTGCTCATATTTTCTCTTGTTTATCAATTAATTGTTGTATTCATTCTAATGCTTTGCTAATCTGTTTTAATCAGATTACGACAAGAGTTTATCCAATGAATATACGTCTTTTCTCATATGTAATCTCTGTATTGCTGTCTGTCAGTTCTTTTAATTGTCTGGCAGAAGGATTGGATTATGGCATAGTTGAGTTAAACGCACAGGCTACGCAAACAGTTGCTCGTGATGAAATGGTGCTGGTGTTAAAAATTCAGCAGCAGGGAACCAATAGGCAGCAAGTCAGCAATACTGTTACCGCACGCCTGAATCAGGTTCTGGCTACGGCACGCCGGCATGATGATTTTAATACAACGCAATTGACACGCACGGTTGAACCGAAATTTGAGTATCAGAAAGATAAACGTATAGATAATGGCTGGCAGGACAGTGCGCTGCTACAGGTTAAAAGCACGAATTTATCTTCGCTAAACAAGTTTGCTGCTAATGTTCAGAATTTGGCTGCTATTGTCGCTATTAATTATCAAGTAGCGAATGCTACACTGCAAAATTATGAAATAAAGCTAACGCGGCAGGCTATTGCACGTTTTCAGCAACGTGCGGTGCAAATAACTCATGAACTGGGCGGACATGGCTACAAAGTGGTAAGTATGAGCTTGGGTAGCAGTCAGGATGCACATAATTATGGTGCTTATGCGGCACCGGTGATGTTAAGTCGTGCAGCAGATTCTGCTCCGGTACAGGATATTGCTGCGGGTGAAACACGGTTAACGTTAAGCATTAATGGCAAGATTCAGGTAACAGGATTACCGTAATAAGATTTTGAAATCAGCTTAAATTTTATATTGAGTTGGAACCAATCAGGAATTAAAAGAAAAAGCCAGTTCTGCTGAACTGGCTTTTTCTTATTTACTGGCACGCCCACGGGGAATCGAACCCCGGTTACCGCCGTGAAAGGGCGATGTCCTAACCGCTAGACGATGGGCGCGGAAATCTGGTGCACCCGGAGCGATTCGAACGCCCGACCCTCTGGTTCGTAGCCAGATACTCTATCCAACTGAGCTACGGGTGCGTGAAAGATGTGCAGTATAGGTAACATTGGCATCGCTGTCAATACCAGTCATATCTAAAAATTAGCAATAATAAGCAATATATTGTTTTAGCAATAAATAATTTTAGTATTAATCTGTCTGGCCAGATGCCCAAGATTTTGCCAATATTACTGGCATGGCAGATTGACTGTGTAATAAGACATTTTGGTATAAAATGGCAACTCTTTTGCGTTTTTGTTTGCGTCATGAGTATTGTTGCTAATAATGACGCCGCTGCATTTGCCGAGCTGGCAGCGGTTCTATTTACGCTGCCCTTGCCTGTTGCCATTGTTGATCTTGAAACCACTGGTGGCCACTTTGAGCACGACCGGATTACCGAAATTGCTATTCTGCGCTTTCATCATGGGAATATCAGTCGTCATCAATGGCTGCTAAATCCGCAACAGCCCATTAGCGATTTCATTACCCAGCTAACCGGCATCAGTAATGAAATGGTGCACAATGCACCTAATTTCGCTGATATTGCCAGAGAACTATTGCCATTGTTACGTGGCCATCTGCTGGTAGCTCATAATAGTCGCTTTGATTATACTTTTCTGCGCCATGCTTTCGCGCGCTGCCATATTAGCTTTGCAGCACCAACTCTGGATACTGTACCCTTTTCACGCAAATTATATCCACAACACTTTAAACATAATCTGGATAGCATTATTGAGCGTTTTACGATTAGTATTGCCACTACCGAACGTCATCGCGCAATGGGAGATGTACTGGCACTAACAGAGTTTCTGCAATGCAGTTTACATGAAAAAAGTGCTCCTGTTTGGCTGGCACAATGGCAGGCACTGATTAAACCGGGTTATTTGCCGGGATGGCTCAAACCTGAATTACGCCATCATTTATATGCTTTACCAGACAGCTCGGGTTTGATTCTGTGGCAACAAGCGCGACATGAGGCAACGATAATGACGGTATTGGAACGGGCATTTACTGATACCTGCACACTATTACAGAATAAAAATATGCAAAGACTGTGGCAACAAACCTGTGCTATTGATTTTGTTCCGGCCAACAGCATTTTGCATGCCTTATGGCTGCAAGGTCATTATCAACTGCAACAACAGGCACAACCATATTCTGATGAAACGGTTACACCAGCCAAATGGTATACAGTTTCTTTTGTTGCAAACCATCATGGCCAGCTACAGGCTCGGATTATTACGCTCAAGGAGGGTATTCTGTCACAACCTCCTTATGGATTATTTATGCATCCGCGTGCCGCCAAGCGAGCACTGGCCGACTGGGCACGCCGTTATGGCTTATGTCCGGCAGTTCTGGATATCACCCCGCAGAGTCTTGGCCGCAATGAACCCTGCCCCAATCAGGCAGCGGGAATATGTGATGGCAATTGCCGTCTGGATGCGGCTACACAGAAACAGAATGAGCTGGTATTACAATATGCACCGTTATTACCTGTTTGTGACTGGGGCAGATGGCATCAATTGCAGCTTACTGAAATCGAAGCAGCAACAGCAACAGAAGCAGTCTTAGAAGCACAGGCCGGCTGTATACGACTGGATGAACAGCACTGGTACTTCCATCCTCTTTTACCAAAGCTATTGAAGCAGCGGCTGAAAAATCCGGCCAATATCGTATTTGTACATTGAGAGTGATAAAAATATCAGGCTGTGACAGTAATACCGTCACAGCCTGATAGCATGGATAACACTTGAAAAAACGGTACTCAGGATTTGCTCTGCTGTAAATCCTCTCCTTTGGCTGCTATTACATTATCATATGCTACATGCTTGGGCTGAGTAAGCTGTTCATGTGCATGTCCAACATTTGGTCCAATACGGTCTGGCACCTGATCCGGCATACCATTAATCGGTATGACTGCGGCTTCGGTAACATCAGTATACGGTACAGACGAATCATCGGTTTGTGGATTTTTATTATCAGACTGCGTCATAAATGCCAGCGTAACGCTTTTGTTGCCACGTTTCTGCAACTGCTCCTGCATGGCTGTTTTGTCCATTAACTGCTGTGCATCAACGTTCAGCTGCTGTAATACTTTCAGGTAACTGCGATTCAATTCATCTACAGCACCAGCAGTATCAATAAAATGTTTGTCTACCTGCTGGCGATAGTTATCAAAACTGGCTTTCACTGTCTGATACTGCTGGCGCTGTTTACCGCCACGCAAAAGTAACCACATCAAACCAAGTCCAAGCAACAGTCCGATTACTGCAGCAATTGACACATATAACCAAAGCTGACTATTCATGCTGTTTTCCTTTTCCCAATCAATATTTCATTTATTATCATCAACGGCTATGACCATAACAGCCATACTAGAGCATAGCATATCTTAATTCTAACTGCTTACTAACTAAAAATTTAGCTGTTTAAGCCGTTTTTAACGCTCCTGCCTGATTAAACCAACAGATATACAGCCAGCAATAACACCAGCAGACTGAACAGAGCTGCAATCAAATCGTCCAGCATAATACCAAAACCGCCGTGGATACGTGCATCAAACCAGCGGATAGGCCATGGTTTCACTGCATCAAAGAACCGGAAAACTGCAAAGCCAGCCAGCCACCATATCCAATCCTTTGGTATACAGAATAGAATCAGCATCATGGCGGCAATCTCGTCCCAGACAATGCCGCCATAGTCCTGCCGGTGTAATGCTTTTTCGGTGTAATCACAAATAAAAATACCCACCAGAAACAGCAGCACTGCCAATACAATGTTGTACCAGAAAGGTAAATCCAGCAGCAACCAGCATGCCGCCAGTGGAATGGCCGGCAATGTGCCGAATGTACCGGGTGCTTTTGGTGCCAGCCCCGTACCAAAGCCAAAGCCTAGCCAGCAGACAGGATGCTTACACAGCCAGCGCCATGTAGGCGTAACTGGTGTCATTGTTGTTTCAGTATTAGCCAAAATGATCAAATCCTTGTTGTTGTAGTTGTATCACGTTACCGGCATGATCATGTAAATGTAATTGCGTGCTTGCGGTAATAACGCCGATACGGGTTACAGGCGTGCAGGTTCTTTCGGCAGCGGCTATGATTGCCTCACGTTGCGCTGGTGCGGCAGTAAATACCAGCTCATAATCATCGCCTCCGGCTAACAACCATTGTCTTAGCTGTGCCAACGGCAGCGCTTGCTGTTTTAAAGTTGTCAACGTAGGAATTAAATCTGCATTAATTTCTGCGCCAACCTTACTGGCTTGAAGAATATGCCCGATATCTTGCGCCAGACCATCGGATATATCCTGTGCTGCATGTGCTAAAGATAATAGCTCCTGTCCTAAAGCCACTCGTGGCTGAGGACGCAATCGTCTCTCTTCGCATTGGGCAAATATCGCAGCAGGTAAAGTAACCTTATTCCAGTACACATCCAGAGCAGCAGCGGCCAATCCAAGTAAACCAGACACCCAGATATCATCACCAACTTGAGCTGCATCGCGCCTTAATGACTGCCGACAAGGGGTTTCGCCAATAATATTAACATTAAAAACCCAATTTCCTTTAGTGGTATCACCACCTATCAGTGTTACACCAAAACGCGCGGCAAGTGCAAACAAGGAATTACAAAATGCTTCTAACCAATCTTTATTTAGTTCAGGCAACGCCACACTAAGCAAAGCCCAACGTGGTTTTGCACCCATGGCCGCCATGTCCGAAAGATTGACAGCCAGTACCTTATGCGCTAGATCCGCCGGCGCAACATCTGGAAAAAAATGTGTTCCGCCTATCAGCATATCAGTACTGAAATGCAAATCATAGCCACTACGAGGGCGTATGATAGCTGCATCATCACCAATACCCAGAATAAGTTGCTTATCCTGCTGCTGACGATGCAGGTATTGACGAATAAAATCAAATTCATTCACGATAGACAGGCTTTAAAATACAAATCAGATTTTGATTTTAAGGTGCCTGCTTGAATCTTTCCAGAAAAGTCTACGATGACCAAGCAGATTTATATGGTTTTATCCAAAAATTTTATTGGTTAAATTTTGAATTGCTTCAATAATTAAAAAGTTATCTAATCGATTTACAATAAATTTATATAATTGATAAATATGAATAAAATATTAAAGAATGACTTAACTACTATCCATGAGCTGCTAGAAAATACTTTTAATCAATCTATCGATTTTCTAAACAACCTCAACAGTATTCCAACATGTCGTTGATTAACTCAGCCACATCAATATAGTTTGTAGCAATTAGACCTACCCAGCCAAGGCTATGGCGGACTGGAGGCCTTAAATCAATTTAATACTCAGTTTAAAGAATTTATTGTCGCTTCAAGCCGCCCCAGATATTAGGGTTTTGTTACCGGCGGCAGTACACCAGCTGCAATAATGGGCGATATTCTGGTTACTATTTATGATCAGAATACTCAGGCTATCAATGGCGACGGTGATATATCTGCCTGTATTGAAACTCAGACAACTGACTTATTACTGGATTTATTCAACCTACAAAAAGCATTTACCAGCGGATTTTTCACCGGTACAATCATGGCAAATTTTCTGTGCTGGCAGTGGCTAGACAGTGGTTTGGCGCACAGCTTGAGCAGGATATTGCTGCTGATGGTTTAACAAATCTATCATTGCCAGTTATCTCGGCTACACCTCATTTATCTGTATTAAAATCGTTGGCAATGCTCGGTTTAGGCAGAAATAACCTGATTACCATTCCTACTCTTTCAAATCAGCGCGATGCCATTGATGTAGCCAAATTAAACCTGTTTATTGAAAATAATTTCAAGCACCAACCATTTATTTTGGTTTTAAATACGGGCACAGCTAATACTGCTGACTTTGATGCTATTGCGCAAGTTATGGAGTTGAAATACACCTATAACTGCTGGATTCATATTGATGCAGCTCTTGGTACATATGTGAAACTCTTGTTAATACTAAATATATTTAGTCGTAAAATATAGTTTTTTATAATTTTTATTAGCATAAATAAACAACTAAACCAACCATCATTGAAGAGAGCTAAAAAGCCAGAATAATTCAATGCTCATCTATTCTAATATTTTCTATTTAAAGCGCTATATCAGCTATGCATAATATTCTTATTCTAGGGGTCAGATCATCTACCAGTCTGACATGGGCACACCTGCTGACCAAAGCAGGCTATCTGGTACATATGGCTGAAAGATTAGGCTAGGCATTAAGCCGTTTTAGTAGATATACATGCACTTATACCCGTCTGCCCCCACCAAAATAACAGACTAAATAGTGGCTGCAACAACTGATACAATTGCTGGTATGCCAGAAAATTGATACTATCATTTCAAATTACGAAGAGGCGTTTTATCTGGCTTCTGCCAATGCGCTTATTCAATAGGTTTACCCCTGCCAGCTCTTTACTAGCCCTACTTACTTTACTATTAACGCAATTACATCACAAAGGCTTTTTTGCCTTGCTTACGCAAAACTAGGCCGGCTGCTGCTCCCAAACAATTTTGCTAATTAATTAAACCGAGTTTGCAGCATTTTTTAACTGATAAGCAATGGATATTTAAAGCGGCGTATTCGCGCTTTACCACCCGTACCTTAATCTGCCCACTGACTATTGAATACAGCCAAATTCATGCAACCCGCCAACAACCTTGAGTAGCACAGCATATATACAAGGTAAAGAATATTGTAGCTACAGCATCATCCGGCATGGTCGGCTTGTTGCCCATAGCTGCTAACACCTTAAATACCGCGTTGGCCAAGGTGCCGGCATTTATTTCGATCCAGTGCAGAAAATAAAAATTTGTCAGTTTATTGAATACTTTGCCAAACAAACCCAATATCATGGGCAGGTGGGATTTGATTTCATCGAAGACTCAGCGGGCAAAATATACGTGCTTGAATGCAATCCCCGCACCACCAGCGGCATTCACTTTCTGGAGCAGCAATCCCAAACAGCACAAACGGCCATTGCGCACGCAGCCATACAGGCGCTACCGATTTACCGAAAAACCAGCTCGAGATGGAATGTCAGCAACCAATTATGCATAATGTAACCATTTATTTTATCAAGTTTTACAGTCTGCGCCCCATGAATTATCAATTAAACAATTTTGCCGCTTATCCGGCTACAGAACACTCCGCCTCTAAACCTCCGTTAAGCACCTTTGTTGGCATTGTCCGGCATGATAATCTGTTTGGCACTCCGCTATTTGGATATAACCTTGAGCGTCCGCTCAAGAAAAGACTACATCATCGCCTGACGTTAAAATTTTTTTTAGAAGCAGAATTCAATCAGGGTAACGTACATTTGTAGTTGCGGCATCGGTAATTTTAAAGCATTGCGGGAGGCGCAATCGTATATTGAATATGCAGCTTTGTAGATGCAACATTCACCGGCTTATCATCAGGTAATATTTAAAGCACTAGCCAAAACCATTGATACCTTTATCACTACTTATGCCGCCAAAAATCAGTTATAGCACTTAACAGCAACGCCTATATTATTTTAGCATTAAGGTAGCAATCCGCTGAGTTCACCAAGAAACCAATTCACCCTCGGATCAGGTGTCGGACGGGTTAGCGCAAAATAATTCACAATATTGGTTGCCTGCTGAGTCAGCAAAGGTATCAGTACACCGCTGCGCACATAAGGCTCGGCAACTTCTTCCGATAACAGGCCAAGATGACTGCCGGCCAGAATAAATAGCAGCGTTGCCTGTTGCTTATGTGCCACTGCGGTTGTATTACCGTTCAACAAAGCATTTCCTTCTTGTTGACGGGCATAAGTGCGTTTTACCCATTGATAGTCTTCAGCCAGTGAATTCAGGGTTAAATCTTTAACCTTGGCTGCCGGATGCGAGGCATGGCAATAAATATACTCACGTTCTTCAAATACCAGCTGATACTGTAGATTTTTCAGCAAGCTGTAATAATAGCCAATACCAAAGTCCATCTGGTTATTGGCAATAGCAATTTCAATATCCTGTGGTGCACAGATATCTATCGACAGGCGTAATTCCGGATAATGCTGATAGGCACTGGCAATAACCTGATTGAGAACACGTTGGAAATCCGTTGAGAGATACTCAACCAGTCCAATGCGCAACGTACCAGATAATACCGAACGATGCCATTTAATATTCTGCACTTCACGGTGAAATTCATTAGTGGCCTGTAACAATAAAGTACAGGCTTCGTATAACTGATGCCCTGCCTTAGTCAAGGCAAAACCGGAACGACCACGCCGGCACAGAATCACCCCCAGACTTTCCTCAAGATGAGCCAGATGAGTACTGATGGCTGATTGCGACATATTCAGCCGCTTCTGTGCCGCAGTCACACCCTGACATTCCACAATAGCCACAAAAGCTTGTAATGCCTTTAAGTCATGTTTAATCAAGGTGTGTAACATAATCGCCCCTTAGCAAAAATTAGTTTAATACCGGAATTTGTACCTCATCACCGCAGGCGGCAGATAATACCTGACTCAATACCGCAAAAAACTCACTGCCGTCCCGTGCTGAAAGCCATTGCCCATGCTGGCAGGCAAAATGATAGCCACCACTTTTCGCTGCTATCCATAATTCCTGAGTAGCAGCGTGGCGGTTAACAATAATCTGCTCTCCACTATCAGCCTCTATCGTGAGCACATTACCACTGGCTTCACAATCCAGATTCCAGCCACCGGCATCGATACTCTCTTCTATGTAGCCAAACAGATCATCGCTATACTGTAAAAATTCACTTTCGGTCATTTCGCTTACCGTAACTCTACAATTTATTACATTCAAACTGTTATCTTGCCATATAATATGTTTAAATCCTAGTTTTATCCGCTATGGCAGTCTCACTACACCTGCCATTTACACCATAGAGAGCCAGATTAATGCTTCGTTTTTTATTTTTAGGTGTACTTGCAGCCAGCTTCCTATCTGCCTGTGGTTATAAAGGTGACCTGTATCTGCCCAAGGAAGGCGATAAAGCCAAATATGGCGTAGTACAAACCGGCCTCACCATCGACCCGATTGACCAGAAAAATCTACCCAAACATGACTGATTCTCTCAAATGTGAACAAGTACCCTATTCTGCTCTAGCCGCTGAATATGGCACCCCACTCTACGTTTATAGCCAGCAGGCAATGGCTGCTGCTCTCAACCAGTATCAGCAAGCTTTTGCCTCTTTACAGCCGTTGATATGTTATGCGGTCAAGGCCAACAGCAATTTATCCATTCTGCGTTACTTCGCCCAGCTTGAGTGTGGTTTCGACATTGTTTCCGGTGGTGAACTGCAACGGGTATTACTGGCAGGTGGAGATGCAGGCAAAACCATCTTTTCCGGTGTAGGTAAAAGTAAAGCTGAAATTGAATTTGCTCTGAATAACAATATTCGCTGTTTTAACGTTGAATCGTTAGCTGAACTGGAACGCATTAATACTATTGCTGCCGATCTAGATAAAATCGCACCGATATCATTACGTATTAATCCAGACGTTAACGCTCATACTCATCCGTATATTTCTACCGGATTAAAGGCAAATAAATTCGGTATTGCCTATCAGGATGCTTTAGCAGCCTATCAACTGGCCACCACACTGCCCCATTTAAAAATTACCGGAATTGACTGCCATATCGGTTCACAGTTAACCGACTTATCCCCTTTAATTGAAGCACTGGAACGCATGTTGCTGCTGGTAGACAAACTGGCCGAACAAAATATTGAGTTAGAACATATTGATTTAGGTGGCGGCGTAGGTATTGTTTATCAGAACGAAAATGTGCCGGATTTAGCTGCCTATGCAACAGCAGTCAGCAGATTGCTATCCGGACGCAATTTGCAGTTAATGCTGGAGCCCGGCCGCAGTCTGATAGGTAATGCCGGTGGATTACTCACCACGGTTGAATACATCAAGCAAGGTGAAGAAAAGAACTTTGTTATTGTCGATGCAGCCATGAATGATTTGATGCGTCCTTCGTTGTATCAGGCCTATCACAACATTCTTAATACCTGTCCGACAACAGCAGATGAATTTGTTGCTGATGTGGTGGGACCTATCTGTGAAACCGGTGATTTTCTGGCCAAAGACCACACCATTTCTGCTCAAGCCGGCGATTTATTGCTGATTCAAAGTGCCGGTGCTTATGCTTCCAGTATGGCAAGCAATTACAATACCCGCTGCCGTGCCGCTGAAGTATTGGTTAATGGTACAGAACATCACCTGATTCGCCAACGCGAAACTGTACCCGATCTACTGGCTAGCGAAATAGCCTGCCTGTAAATACTGTCTGATTAGCTCAAATACACAACAATAAGTAGCGTATTTGCTTAAATTTTTGCCGATACGCTACTTTTTCTCTATTTAGCTTCATAATCAAATTTCCTACCCATTACAAATATTGCTGTTGATAGGATGACTTACAGCAATGCAGATCATTTGATGCATCCCTTATCCTAACTATTATTAATATTCACCATTTAAATAATAATAAATAACAGCTAAACTTAAACACTAGAACAAGCATATCATCATTTAAGAAAGTTAGTTTATGCACTGGAAATATTCCCGTCGTGTACAGATTTCAAAAAGCTCAACCATCCGAGAAATCCTGAAAGTCACCGAACAAGCTGATATGATTTCATTTGCTGGTGGCCTGCCGGCACCAGATGCATTTCCACTAGCAGAAATTCAGACAGCCATTAATACCGTATTGGAAAGCAATGACATCTATGGCGCTCTGCAATATGGACCAACGGAAGGCTATGCCCCACTACGTCAATGGATCGCTAATTATTTGTCTAATCGCGATCAAATCTCAATCAGCGCAGATGAAATTCTGATTGTGACCGGTTCACAGCAGGCACTTGATCTGATCGGTAAAGCTTTAATCGATGTCAACGATAAAGTACTGGTCGAAACACCAACTTATCTGGGTGCATTACAATCTTTTAATCAGTACTGTCCAGAGTATGTAGCCATTGCCAGTGATAATGAAGGCTTAATTCCTGAATCTATCAATGATGAGGTGGCAAGCTCAGCGAAATTCCTATACTGCATTCCCAATTTCCAAAACCCTACCGGACGGCGTTTGCCCGTACAGCGGCGGCAGACTTTAGCAGCAAAAGCAAAACAGAACGGCTTAGTACTGATTGAAGATGACCCTTATGGCGATCTGGATTATCAAGGCCAGCGACTGCCCGGTTTATATACATTGGTACCAGAAAACACTGTTTATTTAGGTTCATTCTCAAAAATTTTAACCCCTGGTTTGCGTTTGGGTTATGTACTTGCTAACAAACAATTTATCGGCAAATTGGTACAACTGAAGCAGGCTTCCGATTTACATACACCTAGCCTGACGCAATACATCGCTTATCAGATTTTGAGCAAAAACAATTTTCTCAGCTATCACATTCCGAAAATCCGTCAACTTTACAGCACACGCTGCCAGTATATGTTGCAGTCATTGGCACAATTTATGCCTAAAGAAGTTAGCTGGAATCAACCTGAAGGCGGTATGTTCATCTGGGTTGAATTACCGGAAAACATCAATGCTACTGAGTTGCTAAGTGAGGCCATCAACCATAAAGTAGTATTCGTCCCCGGTGAAACTTTCTTTGCTTATACTGAAAAAAATAATTGCTTGCGGCTGGCTTTTGTTACCGTTCCGGAAGAAAAAATTAACAAAGGAATTAAAATACTGGCAGATATCATTAAGCATCGAATGCATCTTCAGCAAGAAAAATTGTGAAGATTTAAACAGAACGACATTGAACTTGTTCATATACCGGCCAATACCTGATTAGTATTGGCCTTTTTGTTTATATAAATCCAATTACTTATCACTGATTTAAGTGTTACCAATCGGGCAAAGTCAAACGATTCATCGTTAGAAACATTAGTTTGCAATTAAGACTGATTAAAGCAGGCTGGCCATTCGGTCATGGCGGGTTGTTCTAAAATTAAATATTTTATTGAATAAATAAATTGGAAAATTTGATTCGATTATTAAAAATATTGTCCATAAATTTAGACGGTTTCTTGCTGCAATTAAATAAAAAAACGGACTGATTAATATCAAGTCCGTTTTTTTTGCGTTCAATTAATTATTGAACTTTGATTTCTACATCGACACCAGCAGGCAAGTCCAGTTTCATCAATGCATCGGTGGTTTTATCAGTCCAGTCGATAATGTCCATCAGACGCAAATGAGTGCGGATTTCCAACTGTTCACGTGAAGTTTTATTCACGTGTGGAGAACGCAGCAAGTTGAAACGTTCAATTTTAGTTGGCAAAGGAATCGGGCCTTTTACCACAGCACCAGTACGTTTGGCAGTGTCCACGATTTCCTGAGCAGAGCGGTCAATCAGAGCGTAGTCATAAGCTTTCAGGCGAATACGGATTTTCTGGTTTTTCATATCTATATTCTTCCTGATTAAGCGATAACTTTAGCAACCACACCGGCACCAACTGTACGGCCACCTTCACGAATCGCAAAGCGCAAGCCTTCTTCCATCGCAATCGGATGAATCAATTCTACATCGATGGTTACGTTTTCACCTGGCATTACCATTTCCACGCCTTCTGCCAGACTTACTGCTCCAGTTACGTCAGTAGTTCGGAAATAGAATTGTGGGCGGTAGTTTGCGAAGAATGGAGTATGACGACCACCTTCTTCTTTGCTCAATACGTAAACTTCTGCTTTGAATTTGGTGTGCGGGGTGATGCTGCCCGGTTTTGCCAATACCTGACCGCGTTCTACTTCTTCACGTTTGGTACCACGCAACAATACACCTACGTTGTCACCTGCCTGACCTTGATCCAGCAGTTTGCGGAACATTTCCACACCGGTACAGGTGGTTTTTTGGGTCTCTTTCAGACCTACAATTTCAATTTCGTCGCCTACATTGATTACACCGCGTTCTACACGACCAGTAACCACGGTACCACGGCCTGAAATTGAGAATACGTCTTCAATCGGCAACAGGAATGGTTTGTCTACTGCACGTTCCGGAGTAGGAATGTAGCTGTCTAATGCATCTGCCAAAGCCATGATCGAAGCTTCACCGATGTCAGAAGTATCACCTTCCAGTGCTTTCAGTGCAGAACCTTTAATCAATGGAATGTCGTCACCCGGGAATTCGTAGCTAGACAGCAGATCACGGATTTCCATTTCTACCAGTTCCAGCAACTCTTCGTCGTCTACCATGTCGCATTTGTTCATGTAAACGATGATGTAAGGTACGCCTACCTGACGAGCCAGCAGAATGTGCTCACGAGTTTGTGGC
>NZ_MEIR01000077.1 GCF_002777825.1 Snodgrassella alvi
AGATATCTAATTACTTAGATATCTTTTTTCGGAATTCTGGTGCCCAGGAGAAGACTCGAACTTCCACACCATTGCTGGCACATGGACCTGAACCATGCGCGTCTACCAATTCCGCCACCTGGGCTTATTTGCTACTGCAACTATTAGATTGCTGCGTTCAGCGAAGTCGTGCATTATATATTCTTGGTATGGATTGTCAATAGCTATGCTGGGATCGATAATGACAGTTATTGATTAACAAGGGAATTTTTTGTTTTTACAAAATATGCTGTATACAGTATCTAAACTGTTCAATTGACTGCTTATGGCATGCAATTTGATTATCAAATACATTAAATAATTCTCTGGGTAAATAAAAATTATCGCAATTTTAGTTGTGATGGTGCACAGGGTGATTTGATACTATCAATTAAACTGGCAATACAGATCTTGTTTTATCAGGTATTGATGCATTTTATACTGTACAAATTATATGGGAATAATTTAATCGCTATATATAAACCTTTTTATTTCTTGTCTGTTTGCTGGCTTTGTATCTAATTATGGTTTTACGGCTGCTCTCGAAGATCAATACATAATGTCATACTTTATTTATGTCATTTTTGATGACCATGAAGATTTACCATTTAAACATTGTTCAAGTAGTTTATTCTAGCTAATAACAGCATGCATATACTGGGTTAAACTGTAATTTACATTTTAATATGTTATCAAATAAATATTTGATATTTAAAGTTATTTATAGGAAAATTTCTAGATTTAAGGATTTTACTAACATCGGAAATAAAAAAGATATCTAATTACTTAGATATCTTTTTTCGGAATTCTGGTGCCCAGGAGAAGACTCGAACTTCCACACCATTGCTGGCACATGGACCTGAACCATGCGCGTCTACCAATTCCGCCACCTGGGCTTATTTGCTACTGCAACTATTAGATTGCTGCGTTCAGCGAAGTCGTGCATTATATATTCTTGGTATGGATTGTCAATAGCTATGCTGGGATCGATAATGACAGTTATTGATTAACAAGGGAATTTTTTGTTTTTACAAAATATGCTGTATACAGTATCTAAACTGTTCAATTGACTGCTTATGGCATGCAATTTGATTATCAAATACATTAAATAATTCTCTGGGTAAATAAAAATTATCGCAATTTTAGTTGTGATGGTGCACAGGGTGATTTGATACTATCAATTAAACTGGCAATACAGATCTTGTTTTATCAGGTATTGATGCATTTTATACTGTACAAATTATATGGGAATAATTTAATCGCTATATATAAACCTTTTTATTTCTTGTCTGTTTGCTGGCTTTGTATCTAATTATGGTTTTACGGCTGCTCTCGAAGATCAATACATAATGTCATACTTTATTTATGTCATTTTTGATGACCATGAAGATTTACCATTTAAACATTGTTCAAGTAGTTTATTCTAGCTAATAACAGCATGCATATACTGGGTTAAACTGTAATTTACATTTTAATATGTTATCAAATAAATATTTGATATTTAAAGTTATTTATAGGAAAATTTCTAGATTTAAGGATTTTACTAACATCGGAAATAAAAAAGATATCTAATTACTTAGATATCTTTTTTCGGAATTCTGGTGCCCAGGAGAAGACTCGAACTTCCACACCATTGCTGGCACATGGACCTGAACCATGCGCGTCTACCAATTCCGCCACCTGGGCTTTTGCATATATTGCGACTTTCAGTTAAAGTATGTCTTTAACTGAGGAAATGCATTATATATTCTCTAAAGAGATTGTCAAGACCCTATGAAAAAAAAATCTGATTTACGCCATCAAGACCCTTATTTAGAACGAGAATTACAACGTTATCTTAATCCCCTACCCAGTCGTGAATGGATTATTGCCATTTTGGAAAAAATTGGCATCCCAGTCAAAATGACTGAGCTGGCACAAAAACTCAATATTACTGCTGAGGAAACAGCTTTTTTTGAACGTCGTTTAAACGCCATGGCACGTGATGGGCAGATTTTGATTAATCGCCGTGGTGCTGTTTGTATAGCCAATAAGCTGGCACTGGTTAAGTGTCGTATTGAAGTACATAAGGATGATTTTGGTTTTGCTGTACCGCTGAATCCGGCGGACGGCAGCGATTTTGTGCTTTATGCCCGGCAGATGCGCGGGTTGATGAATGGAGATATTGTCACAGTACGACCAGCGGGTACCGACCGGCGCGGCCGGCGTGAAGGTCAGGTTCTAGATGTAATTGAACGCGCCAATCAGGATGTGGTTGGCCGGCTGACTATTGAACATGGTGTGGCCATGCTGGTTCCTGAAGACAAGCGCCTGGGCGCAAGTATTGTGTTACAGCCGGATTCGCTTGGTAAAGCCAAAGCCGGACAGGTTATGGTGGCCAGAATTGAGTCGTACCCGAATGCAACACAGGCAGCCGTTGCGCGTGTTACTGAAATTTTGGGTGATTATGCCGACAGCGGTATGGAAATTGAAATCGCTGTACGCAAGCATCATTTATCTTATCAGTTTAGCCGTGATTGTTTAGCTCAGGCCGCGAAAATACCTGATCATGTTAAGGCTGCTGAGCGTAAAAACCGGGTAGATTTGCGTGAACTACCGCTGATTACCATTGATGGTGAAACTGCTCGTGATTTTGACGATGCGGTATATGCGGAAAAAATTGGCCGTAATTATCGTCTGGTGGTAGCCATTGCTGATGTCAGCCATTACGTTTATCCCGATGATGCTATTGATGAGGATGCACAGGAACGTGCTACGAGTGTGTATTTTCCGCGTCGGGTAATTCCGATGCTGCCAGAAAATCTTTCTAATGGCATCTGCTCGCTTAATCCAAACGTAGAGCGCTTGTGTCTGGTATGCGATATGGTGATCACTTATGCCGGTAATATTAAAAGCTATGAGTTTTATCCGGCTGTAATGCGTTCCCACGCACGGCTTACTTATACGCAGGCATGGGACTGGATTAGTAATGACCAGTTTGATGACCCGATGAAAACGCATGTGCTTAGTCTGTACCAACTGTATCAGATTTTACTGCAAAAACGCCTGCAACGTGGTGCTGTAGAATTTGAAAGCATAGAAACAGAGATGATATTTAATCAGCAGGGCAAAATTGAGCGTATTGTGCCAGTTGAACGTAATGAGGCTCATCGCCTGATTGAGGAATGTATGCTGGCGGCCAATGTTTGCGCTGCTGAGTTTCTCAAACAACACAAGCACCCTGCTCTATACCGCAATCATGCTGCCCCTACCAGTGAACGTTTAGGTACTTTGCGTGAGCAGCTAGCTTTGCTTGGCTTGCAATTGAATGGTGGTATTAATCCAACGCCAAAGGACTATGCAGAGCTAAGCGAAAAAATTAAAGACCGCCCAGATCGTAATGTAATTAGCGTGATGTTGCTGCGCTCTATGCAGCAGGCTGTCTATGAGCCACAGAATATAGGTCATTTTGGCTTGGCCTATCCGGCATATACTCACTTTACTTCTCCGATTCGGCGTTATCCCGACCTGACGGTACATCGTGCCATTAAGGCAATTTTGCAGCACAGGCAATACCAGCCAAAATCGTGGACTGAGTTAGGCGTACATTGCTCACTGGCGGAGCGTAAAGCTGATAATGCCAGTCGTGATGTTGAAAACTGGCTGAAAACCTACTATATGCAAGACAAGATTGGTGAGGTGTTTTCCGGTACGATTTCGGGTATGGCAAATTTCGGCCTGTTTGTTACTTTAGATAATGTTTACATTGATGGTATGATTCACATCAGTGATCTTGGCGAAGATTATTTTAATTTCCATCCTGAACTGATGGCAATTATTGGTGAACGTAGTGGTATTAGCTTTAAGCTTGGTGACAAGGTAATGGTGAAAGTAGCCCGCGCTGATCTGGATACCAGCCGGATCGATTTGGTACTGATTAGCACCAGTAGTGGCAAACGACGTCAGAAACACAATGCACAGAAAATTCAGAAACAGCTTAAAGCTACTGCTAAAAAACCGCGCAAGGTAACCAATATCAAGCAAAAAGATGCTAGAACTAAAACAGCAGCAGCCCAGAATTTCCGTTCAACCCGTACTCGCAGTAATTCGTCAGGCCGCAAAAAATCCTGATTTTTGTCTGATTGGTACTAATTAAGTTGTTAGCTTAAGATAAAATATTTGTCTGCTTTTTAGCAAATTGGTATGCGGTAAATAATAAAGCCTTTATTATTTGGCCTATAAAGGCTTTTATTAGCTACTTTTTCTGTGATAGCTTTAACTTGTATTCTTAAAATTTTCTGTAATTCATGCTCGATGTTACAACAATTGTATGATAGGTTTTTATAAATATTTAGGTTTGCTTATTTTTCTGGAAAAATAATGTTAAAGGAATTGGGAACCACTTGTATTTTTATGGAGTTATGAATGTTTTTTAGGATTTAAGCAGGTATCTGTATTGTGTTCCTGCATTACATTATTTCATATTGACACTGTATCTTAAAATGCATACTTATATTGGTTTTAATTATTTATTTTTCCTATTTTCTTACCGTGCCATGTTTATTAAGTAGTAATGATTTTATTGATTTGTTATTACCACAGATATCATGAAGCAAAAAAACTGAAGCCTGTTATTATAGACTTCAGTTTTTATTGGGTATTTATCTGTAATAGGTTAAATACTTTTCAAATATAGGCTGCATTCAAGCTTTACAGCTTATTTGTTTTTACCGGTAGCAGAAGCAATAGCTAGATTTTCGTTGCGATTTAAGGCAACGCTGGTAACACCTTCTGGGAATACCAGATCAGACAGGTGACGGATTTCACCGGCACGGATGGTAGCAACATCTAGCTCCAGTACAGCCGGAATGTTTTTCGGCAGTGTATTCACTTCTACGCTGGTAGCTAACAAGGACACACGACCACTCTGCAATTTTTCTGCTGGAGAAATAGCTGCATTCAATAAGTGTAATGGAACACGAATGTTGATAGCTTTATTTGCATCAACAGCCTGAAAATCAATATGCTGTACCTGCTGTTTAAACGGGTGCATCTGGAAATCACGTACGATAACGTCGTAGGCTTTACCATTAACATCCAGCTTGATGATAGCAGTATGGAAAGATTCTTTTTCCAGTGCATACCATAAGGTACGGTGATCTACAGTAATAGCTACTGGTGCGGTACCTTCGCCGTACAATACAGCCGGTACTTTGCCTTCGCGACGCAGGCGGCGGCTCGCACCAGTGCCCTGAGCTTCACGGATTTCTGCTTTAATTTCGTAAGACATAACTACTCCAAGGTTAAATGCCATCATCGGCCGCGACCAGCTTAAGATGGCTTGGGGGTATTAAGGGAGAAACATTGCTCCCGGAATGGCCACATCCTCATTAAAGAGATATGACACAGATTCTTCGTTGCTGATACGGCGTACAGTTTCTGCCAGTAAGCCGGAAATGCTTACCTGACGGATACGTTCACATTTCTGTGCAGCTTCTGATAATGGAATGGTATCAGTTACCACTACCTGATCGATTTCTGATGAGGCAATACGTTCGATCGCTGCGCCGGAAAATACTGGATGCGTGGCATAGGCCAGTACGCGTTCTGCACCACGCTCTTTTAGTGCAGATGCAGCTTTACACAGGGTATTGGCGGTATCAATCATGTCGTCAATAATCAGACAGGTACGATTCTGGACTTCACCAATAATGTTCATCACTTCGGCCACATTGGCTTTTGGCCGGCGTTTATCAATAATGGCTAAATCTGTACCCAGCGTTTTGGCCACAGCACGGGCACGTACTACACCACCGATATCAGGGCTGACTACAGTCAAGTTGTCAATGCGCTGCTTTTCAATATCGTGCACCAGAATGGGAGTGGCATAGATATTGTCAACGGGAATATCAAAAAAGCCCTGAATCTGGTCGGCATGCAAGTCAACCGTGAGTACACGGTCGATACCGGCAGAATACAGCATATTGGCTACCAGCTTGGCGGAAATCGGCACCCGAACTGAGCGCGGACGGCGATCTTGGCGTGCATAACCGAAATAAGGTATGGCAGCGGTAATCCGGCCGGCAGAAGCACGTTTGAGCGCGTCGGCCATGGTGAGGATTTCCATTAAATTATCATTGGTAGGTGCACAGGTAGGCTGTACGATAAATACATCACGACCACGTACATTTTCCAGTAATTCAATTGCGATTTCGCCGTCTGAGAATTTTCCTACTGAGGCTCGTCCCAGAGAAATATCCAAATGTCTGGCTACGTTATTAGCCAGCTCCGGGTTTGCATTACCGGTGAACACCATCAAACTGTCGTATGCTGCCATTTCTGTTGTACCTGAGTCCTGTTTAGGTTTAGTTTGGTTTGTATGAGGTAGATTAAACATTTAATCCAAGGCTTTCATATCACCACTGACGCTGGTGTATCTGTCATTTAAACAAGTGGGGAATATTAACCGGACAAAGTAGTTTTACTCTTCTTTCTCTCAGTCTTTATTCATTTACGCTGCTTTTAAATTCAAAAGCAATGACCACCGCTTTGAAAAAGATTTTCCAGTGTGCACTGGTTAGCTACAAGTATCAGGGCTGAAACAGATTTAATCAATGAATTTTGCTGATACCTGATAGCAGCATGGCAAAATAGTAACACTATTTTATTACTACGATTGAATCTGTATTGTGTTTTCAACCCCTCAACTGGTTTGCTTAGCACAAAAGTGAAAGCTGTTTATACATACTGTAACATCATTATGCCTGTGTGAAATCCAGTATACCGGTTTTCAATCCATCAGGCTGAACCGGTAAATTATATCACTTCTATCGATTTACACGTGCTATTACGTAACAATTTGTCATTTACACATTAAACAAGCGTGTAAGTAAACTTACACGCTTGTTTGAATTGGCTGGGGAGGTAGGATTCGAACCTACGCATACCGGAATCAGAATCCGGGGTCTTAACCACTTGACGACTCCCCAAAAGGGTTTACTGCTTAACTGCTCAATATGTGGCTGGGGAGGTAGGATTCGAACCTACGCATACTGGGATCAAAACCCAGTGTCTTAACCACTTGACGACTCCCCAATGCTTTTTGTATTAAGCAATTGGCTGGGGAGGTAGGATTCGAACCTACGCATACTGGGATCAAAACCCAGTGTCTTAACCACTTGACGACTCCCCAACAACACACATCATTGATAAAATGGATGCCTCGGTATCGAAGCAACA
The DNA here is from genome assembly GCF_002777825.1 of Snodgrassella alvi. Taxonomy (GTDB): domain Bacteria; phylum Pseudomonadota; class Gammaproteobacteria; order Burkholderiales; family Neisseriaceae; genus Snodgrassella; species Snodgrassella alvi_C. Next base: position 7,237 of record NZ_MEIR01000077.1, read on the forward strand.
CAATACGCCTGATGCGCGTGAGAAACTTTATTGTAAACAGCTTGTGCGGCACTCTCAGAATCAAATGACAAAAATACGCATGCACCAGAACCACTCATCATTGGTGAACCATATTCAGCCAAAACATCAAACGCTGCTTTTACCGCTGGATACTCAGCAAAAACAACGCTCTGCATATCATTGCGCCAGTGCTGTCTTGCTTGAAAGTCTGGCATTATGCGTGGCTTGGAATCTCGTGTCAAGTCTTTATGTGCAAATATTTTTGGCGTACTAACGTGCACGGGCGGCTTGATAATCACATACCATTGTTTTGGCAGGAATATAGGATTTAAATCCTCACCAATACCACGAGCGAATGCACTTTGGCCAAAAATAAAAAATGGCACATCTGCGCCCAGTTGCACTCCCAGCTGCAATAGTTGTGTCTTATTCAGGTTAAGCTGCCACAAGTGATTGAGTGCCATTAACACTACTGCTGCATCTGCACTGCCCCCTCCTAATCCTCCACCGATGGGAATCTGTTTGTCCAGCCAGATGTCCACACCCTGCTGTGTCTCTGTATGACTGCGTAGTAACTGTGCTGCACGTACGCACAAATCCTGCTCCGCCATGATGCCGGCAACTGGTGTATTTAGTGTTATGGCGCCATTACTGTTTATTCTGAGCCAGATTTGGTCATACAACGCTATCAGGGTAAAGATGCTTTCAAGTAAATGATAGCCATCAGCACGCCGGCCGACGATGCGCAGATCAAGATTCAGCTTGGCTGGTGCCAGAAAGTGGTGAGCATCGGCTGGTGGATATAAATTACTCATATTCTGCTAATTACTCAAATCAGGAAGTCTTTGACGCAATTCACATTGCGGTGATGTCTGGCTGGCCGTATCTGTGTATTCATCGAAAACCAGTCTAATGTCAAAACGCGCGTTATTTAATTGAACGATACGTGGATTACGGCTGCCATTTTGCAGCTGGCGCTGGATAATCCAGCCAGACTGTTTGAGCTTGCCATCTGGCAGTAACTGATAAGGTTCATCTGCAATCCAGTAACCCTGCACCCACTGATTCAGATGATCAAATGGCAGCGCAAAACCAAGCATACGCTGGCTTAATTCTTCTATGCTGGTGGCAGTGGTAATCTGCCCTTTGCTGTCTTCCGCAATTACCCCTGTGTTGTCACGACACAAAACACCTACGCTGTTACCCAATGGTGTTTTGACTTCAATGGTTTGTACTGTACCTAAATTCTGCCAGCTAAAATTAGCATATGTACCTTTGCCTTGATCTTTGATAGCCAGTCTGCCGGAGCTGTCGAAAGCGGAGACAGTATGTTCATGACCTGCCTGCCAGTCTGTGGCTGCGGTTATTTTTTTCGACACTAGGCTGCTACAGGCACTTAAGGCTAAGCTAAGGATAGCTGTGGACACATACAGGCGTTGCCTATGAAAAAATGAATACATTATTTTCCGTTGCGGTAACCGTGATGTGTTTATTGTAACGGTATTAACAGCAACTGTATGCACTCTGAGCTGTTAAATTTCTGCTTACAATCTGCATATAAATCAGTAGCTGCCGTTCACACAATATGTGTACGGCAGCTTTTTTTGCGATATCACCAGATAATCTGGCTGACAGATTAAATTAAGCCACTAGAGTTACCAAGTCTATTTACTGGTCTGTGGTTGCGGGAGCAGACAAGCTGGCCGGATCGACAGCAAATTTTTTCAAAGTCTGCTGTAAAACTTTCTGGTCTGAGTTTTTATTAGTTAGCCCTTGTGCCCAGATTTGCCGTGCCTGCTCCTGTTTCCCTAATTGCCACAGCACTTCCCCCAAATGTGCGGCAACGGTACTGTCCTGCACAGTTTGGTAAGCAGAGCGTAATAGAGGTAAGGCTTTTTCCGGATCGCCATTAAGATAATACGCCCAGCCCAAACTATCTTGAATCACTTCAGATTTCCCGTCTAACTGATTTGCATGTTGCAGAATAGTTAGTGCCTCGGCCCAGTAGCGTTTGTGCATACTTAGCATGGTATAGCCCAGATTATTCCACCCATCAGCACTATCAGGATTCAATTTGATTAAGGCACGAAAATCTTCTACTGCTTTTTTCGGCTGATCCAGATTTTCTGCATAAGCCAGACCACGCATATACAGGATTAATTCCACAGGTTTGCTATCGTGCGTGATATTAGCAAGCTGCTGGGCTTCTTTCAGATGCTGTGTCAGTTTATGTACATAGGCTTTTGGCTGAAGTATTTTACGATCAATGTAAATTGAAAGTTCAAGTGCATAAAAGTTATCAGAATTTGCTGACTGCTGATTGTTCTGGTTTATGCGTTGCAACCATTGTTGGGCTGCTGGTATGTTGTTTTGCTCTACTTCAATTATGCCCATCAGATAGGCTTTATTTGTAGCAAATTTATTATCTGTCACCTTGCTTAACCACTCTTGTGCTGCAGCATTATTTTTATTGAGATAAAAATAAGATGCAGCATGAAGCGCTGCTTCACTGCGCTGGCTAGCATTACCTTCTTGAATCACTTTATTAATGTTATCAATAAAAGCCGGTGCATTTGTATTAATAACTTCCAATAATCTGACTCTTTTCAGATAAAGCTCTGCATCGGCATGAGCTATTTCTGTTTTTGCAGTTGTGAGTGGCAAACTGGCCGGTTTAATTCCATGCTTATCCAAAATCTGATTCAAAACTTTATGATCACTTTTTTTGTTAAGCCAGCCCTGAGCCCATATTTGGCGGGCTTCGTTTTTACGTCCTAGTTGCCAGTAAATTTCACCCAGATGGGCTGCTACTTCGCTTTCAGGTTGATGCTGATAGGCATATTCAAGCAAAGGCAGTGCTTTCTCGGCATCTCCATTGAGAAAGTATGCCCAGCCCAGACTATCATTAACAGCCGGAGAATGACTGTTTAGAGAATAAGCCTGTTCCAGCAACTTCTGGGCTTCTGACCAGTTTTCTTTAGGCATGCTTAGTAAAGTATAACCCAGTGCATTAAGGCCATCTATCTGATTAGGCCGCATCTGAACAAAGCGGCGCATGTCTGCCACTGCTTTTGCTGGTTCATTAAGTTTATCTGCATATAATAGCCCGCGCAGCAGTAATAATGGCGGAACATCCAATTCCTGTGTTTTGTCATCGCCCTGCTCGGCTTTCGCCAGCATTCTGTTGAGGTATTGCTCATACTGACGGTTTGTAAGCGAAGAGCCGTTTATAAAGGTTTGCAGACGCAGCAAATCTCTGGAATTGAAAAATGTACCCTGTTTACTTGTAGACTGAGCTTTATTCAGCCATTTTTGTGCTGCTGTCCAGTGTTCTTCTTCTGCCTCCAATGAGCACATCATGAGTGCCTGATCAAAGGCAAACTTCGGATCATCGGCTTTTGCTGCCCATAAACGGGAAGCAGATAAATTATGCTCATCATAGTAGCGCATGGCTACCATCATTGCCACTTTACTGCGCTGATTGCGATTACCCAATTCGGCGATTTTCTCTGCGTACGAAGCAATGGTAGCTGTGTCTGCTTTCTGGCTAACGGCCAGATAAGTGGCCTGTAAATACAGGTCTGCACTTTTACTTTTGGCCAGTAATGGCTGCAAGGTTTGATATGCTTGCTGCAATTTGTTATTTTTAATCAGCAATTCTATATAAAGGCTTTGCCATTTAGCTGACATGGTATCTACGCCAGTTTGCTGATAAAAATCCAGCAGGTATTGTGGCTGTTTGAGATTGATCAGGTTCAGGGTGAGCTGAGTGGCCGGAAAGATATCGGTATCCAGACGAAGCAACGATTGTAATGCTTTGATGGTTTGCTCTTCATGAGCACCAGTTACACCATAGATGGCATCTGCAATCAATGCTTCCGCCATTTCGGGGTGTAAAACTGCCTTTTTGTGAATTGGAGCATTCAGTTCATCAGTGGCATTTAGATTATTTAACCTGAATTGTGCCAGTTTTAAAAACAGCCGGCGTAGCTGGTAATCGTTGGCATGGGATAGAACTGCATCTGTATTTTTCAGCACTTGCGGCACATCATTTTTTGCTATGGCTAGTTCCCACATCAGGCGCTGTCTAGCTGGTGTTTCAGTTGGTTCGATTTGCTGCCAGTGATCAGCAATGGTTTGCGCCTCTGCAATTTTATTGGCACCCAGTGCCATTTCCATGGCTCGCTCAGCTACCTCTGGTTCCTGCGTATGTTCGAGCATGCGCATATCTGCTGCCAGAGCATTATCGGTTTTACCCTGCGCATAGGTAAGTTCGCTGGCAAACAGGGTAAAAATGTCATTGGCACGTCCAGCAATGGCCAGACGCCGTTGCAGAGATGCGGCATCATCTGGTGCGGTAAGCTGACTTACGCGTTCAATTTTGGTTTGAATCAAAGGTACGGATGTCGGCCGCTCCTGAGTACTATTTGCGTTGGCCATACTTGCAGCCATTAAACTTAGAACAATCGGGGTAATGCGATGAATCCAACGAGGCATTAAACTTCTCCATGTATGCTGATCAGTTATCGTATACACTGACTCATGAACAAATAACAATTCTGTACCGGTACAGGCAGATTTTTACTAACTTCTGTTGAGATAGCTGTCTTAGAAATGTCTGCTACCCATTTAAAGACTAAATTATTGGGGGTAGAATAGTTTGCTACTTTAACACAGACATTTTTAACTGCGTATGACTTATGCCAATTTTATCTGGTTATAGCCTGCATAACTTGTGCTTACAAATTTATTTTCACGATGCTATTGTGTCGATTTTATTTTGGATTTTATCATTAAATCATGCCTGAACTTCCTGAAGTAGAAACTACTCGGTGTGGAATTGCTCCTTTTATTGTGAATCAGACTGTTTCACAAGTAGAAGTGCGTCAACCGCGTTTGCGCTGGCCGGTGATGGATAATCTTGGTTCACAGCTTGAGGGTGAAAAGGTTTTATCAGTTAAAAGAAGGGCTAAATATCTGTTAATTGAGCTGGCTTCTGGCACATTAATCATTCATCTGGGCATGTCTGGCAGTTTGCGGGTCTTTACTGATTTCAGTGCACCGCCTGTGCAAAAGCATGATCATGTGGATATTGCTTTTACTAATGGTACTTTGCTGCGTTTTCATGACCCCAGACGCTTTGGGGCAGTGTTATGGTTTGTTGGCCTGATTGAGCAGCATCCATTACTGGTTAATCTGGGACCAGAACCACTAAGCACGGATTTTAATGCTGACTATTTACAGCAAAAACTGGCTAAGCAGAAACGTGCGATTAAGTTAGCAATCATGGATAATAAAACGGTTGTTGGAGTAGGCAATATTTATGCCAATGAAGCACTATTTCGCACCGGCATTCATCCAGCCACAACTGCCATGCATTTGGACAAAATGCAGGTTAGCGCGCTGACTGAGGCAATCAAACAGATATTGCAGGAAGCGATTGGTGCCGGGGGCAGTACACTGCGCGATTTTGTGAATAGTGCTGGCAATAGTGGCTATTTTCAGCTACAACATCATGTATATGGGCGAGCAGGAGAGCTGTGCCGGCAATGTGGGCATCCGATTGAGAAAATGGTTTTGGGTCAACGCAGTAGTTTTTACTGTCCTCAATGCCAGCGATAATGATAAATAACAATGACAAAATCAGAACATACTTCTTTGTTTACCCGCTGTGCGCGTATTTTCAAACTGGTTCTATGGTTGAGACAAACCATTAGGCGTGTAAAGCGCTTCAAGAATTTAAGCGCCACTGAGTGTAATAATGAATTAATTTCAATTGCCCGCAATTTACTGCATGTACTGCACATAAAAGTAAAACCTGAACAGGCTGTACCAGATACAGCCAGCATGCCATGGCTAACAGTTGCCAATCATGTTACCTGGCTGGATATTTTTGTATTGATGGCCTATATTCCTGGTGGCTTTATTGCCAAAGAAAGTATTAAGTCCTGGCCAGTATTGGGTAAATTGGTTACCAACGGGGGGACGGTTTACATTAACAGGCTGTCTCGGCAGGATATTAACCCAGTAATTAAAGCTATAGTACAGGCACTGCAAGAAGGTAAAAATGTGCTGTTTTTTCCTGAAGCCTATACATCCGAAGGTTTAACTATACTACCGTTTAAAGCTGCTTTGTTTCAGGCAGCCATTGATGCCAACAGGCCAGTAATGGCTGTAGCAATACGTTATTATGATTCTCAGGGACAACGCACGCCTAAAGTAGCCTTTGCCGGCAGAACCACCTTACTGCGCAGTCTGTGGAATATTGTTTCTCTGCCGGAAGTCATAGTGAAAGTTGATTTTGCTGCTTTACTAAACACTGCTGATAATAAAATTATTGACCGTTTCAGCCTGAAAACTCAGGCCGAAGATTTTATTCAAACCAAAGTACTCAGCGATAGCCCGATAACATCCACTGCATCGGCAGAAAGTGCATCCTCTCAATAACAATAGACTGATATTTAATTCAGAAATAAATTATCTTATCTATGGTGATAAACGCTTTTTAATCCATAAGTTATTTTGTAGTTCATACTGGATACGGTCGTGTAAACGGCTTGGCCGCCCCTGCCAGAATTCAATCAATTCAGGCTGTACGATATAACCTCCCCAATGAGGTGGTCTCGGCACATTCAGCAAATATTTTGCGCTCAGTTTCGCCGCTCGTGCCATCAGCTCGGTTTTACTACTGATAACGGTACTCTGTTCACTTGCCCATGCACCAATCCGGCTGCTATATGGCCGAGAATGAAAATATGCATCAGAATCGGCTGCGGGTAATGGCTGCACAACTCCTTCTACTCGTACCTGTCGCTCCAGTTCCGGCCAGAAAAATGTGAGTGCCGCATAGGGATGCTGGCTTAAAGCGCGGCCTTTGCGGCTATGATAATTGGTAAAGAATACAAAGCCGTGAGCTGTTACTTCTTTTAACAGCACAATGCGCGCATTGGGGCGACCATGCTGGTCAACGGTGGCAATATTCATGGCAGTGGGTTCATTCACTTTGGCATGCATGGCTGCCGTTAGCCACTTTTGGAACTGTTCCAGCGGGTTGGCACAGCAATCAGCCTCATTGAGTGACTGTTTGCTGTAGTCTTGACGAATATCGTGCAAATCCAGATTATTCATAGTATTTATTCTTACATGCGAAAAATTTATTTATACTGCCACCAAATCTGATTAGCTGCTTTTTCGACACCATTAGCGTATAATTGACCACTTTAACCACTTTTATTTAATCAGAATGTAAAGTCTGGTTGGTAATCATCCTACCCGCGGTAGCGGGCAAACGCAAATTACTTCAGGTAACATGTCTTTAACCGTTATCGGACTCAATCACCAAACTGCCCCTGTTTCTGTGCGTGAACGTTTGGCCTTTCCGGCTATCATGCTGGCGGAAGCCTTAACTGCGCTTATCAGTGAGACAGAAATTGCGGAAGCGATGATTTTGTCTACCTGTAACCGTACAGAAATCTACTGTATTGGTGACGCAGCCACAGCAATACACTGGCTCTCCAGCTACCATCAATTACCACTAGCTGAATTTTCGCCCTATTTATACCAGTTCTATGACAAAGATGCTGTGCAGCATGCCTTTCGGGTAGCATGTGGTCTGGATTCAATGGTTCTGGGTGAACCGCAGATTCTGGGACAATTGAAAGAAGCCGTACGCACAGCGCGTAGCCAGCATACGTTACACCAGCATCTGAACACGTTATTTGAGAAAACCTTTGCCGCAGCAAAAGAAATTCGCAATGAAAGTGCAGTTGGTGAAAACTCGGTGTCTATGGCTGCTGCCGCAGTAAAAATGGCTGCCCAGATTTTTCCTGATATTTCTACATTGAATGTCTTGATGGTGGGCGCTGGTGAAATGATTGAGCTGGTAGCCACTTATTTTGCTGCTGAACAACCACAGCGCCTGACAGTACTCAATCGTACGCTGGCGCGAGCACAGGAATTGTGCAACAAGCTGAATGCAGGAGCGGATGCACGCATTTTAACTGCTTTGCCTGAAATTCTGGCTGAATACGATGTAATTGTTTCTTCTACTGCCAGCCCATTTCCGGTTATCGGCAAAGGGCTGGTAGAACGCGCGCTCAAGCAGCGGCGCGGCATGCCAATGTTTTTGCTTGATCTGGCCGTACCACGCGATATTGAAGCAGAAGCTGGCGAACTGAACGATGCCTATCTGTATAGTGTGGACGATATGGTCAATATTGTGCAGCACGGACAGGCTGCACGGCAGGCTGCTGCTGCTGCTGCTGAAAAGATGGTTGCCAGCAAGGTAGCTGAATTTATTGCCTGGCAACAAACCCGCAGCAGCGTGCCTTTAATCTGTGCATTGCGCACTCAAGGAGAAGAATTGCGGTGCAAGGCTGTAGCTAAAGCGCTGCGCCGGTTACGCAAAGGCACATCTATTGAGGAGGTGTTGCAACGTCTCAGCCACGAACTGACCAACAGTCTCTTACATGCACCGACCAGAGCATTAAATAAAGACAGCCGACAGCACCCTGAACTGGCTGAAGCTATCAGCCTGATTTATCACCTGCACGGCCAGAATCGGCAGCGTTAGCACATTATTCAGCATCCAGCTTCCATTACACCTGTCCAATTTAGCTTCAATCGACTAATAATTTATTTTAATACGGAACACCAGATGAAACCTTCATTGATAAACAAGTTACAGCACCTGACTGAGCGTCTGGAAGAAGTAACCGCTTTGCTGGCTTCTCCTGACGTCACCAATAATATTGACGAGTATCGTCGCCTAACCCGTGAACACGCCGAACTTACTCCTGTGGTAGAAACCTACCGCCAGTATACGCAGGCAGAAACCGATCTGTCAGCAGCAGAAGAAATGCTTGCAGACCCTGAATTAAAAGAATTTGCAGCCGAGGAAATCAGCAACGCACGAAGCCAGATTGCACAACTGGATAGTGAACTGCAAAAACTCCTGCTACCAAAAGATGAAGATGACGATAAAAATATTTTTATTGAAATCCGTGCTGGTACCGGTGGCGATGAAGCAGCTCTGTTTGCCGGTGATTTGCTACGCATGTATACCCGCTTTGCCGAACGCATGGGCTGGCAGGTAGAAATTGTCTCTGCCAGTGAAAGCGATCTGGGTGGCTATAAGGAAGTCATTGCGCGTATTGCCGGTATGAATGTTTACAGCCAGCTCAAGTTTGAATCCGGCGGACATCGGGTTCAACGCGTACCCACCACCGAAAGTCAGGGCAGAATTCATACTTCTGCCTGCACTGTTGCCATCATGCCCGAGGCTGATGAAGTAGCCGAAGTACAATTAAATCCCAATGATTTACGTATTGATACCTTCCGTGCTTCCGGTGCCGGTGGCCAGCATATTAATAAAACGGACTCAGCAGTGCGGATTACCCATCTGCCTACCGGAATGGTGGTGGAATGTCAGGATGGCCGTTCGCAGCATGCCAATAAGGCACAGGCGATGCGTGTACTCGCTTCTCGTCTGTATGAACAACAGAAACATGCGGCTCAAGCCAAAGAAGCAGCGGAACGCAAAAGCCTGATTGGCAGTGGCGACCGCAGTGAACGTATTCGTACCTACAATTACCCGCAAGGCCGGGTAACAGATCATCGCATTAACCTAACCCTGCACAAACTGGACTTTATTATGGATGGCGATTTAAGTGAACTGACACAGGCACTGATTGCCGAGCATCAGGCTCAACAGCTGGCACTGCTGAGCAATGCCAGCTAAAGCAGTTACAAAAAGCTGTTCTGGTATCCGGAACAGCTTTTTAGTTTATATCCCCGGCAGCCATGAATTGAGGCTGCTGCCATAGAATAAAAACCAGATTGCAGCAATGGCGAGCACAATGCCGGCGGCATTCAAACCATTAATTTTTTCTTTAAACACAAAAGCGCCAATAATGGTAGCCAGCGTAATCACCCCCAGATTCATGCCGGCAAACACCAGCGAAGGGTCTTGCTGAAACTGCTGATGAGCACGGATATAAAAAAGAATATTGGCAAAGTTCAGACCACCTAATAATAAACCGGCCAGAATACTGGCCGCATTCCAGACCGTTCTGCGCAAACACAGATAACCTGTAATCAGAATAGCAGCCAGAATAAATGTTACCTGTAAAGTTGGTGCAAAGGCCGTCCCACTTTTGGCCATCTGTTTAAACAGAATATCTGTTGTACCGTAACATAGCCATACACCGAACAAATAGCCAGCAGTACTGAAAAAACCACCCTGTCCCTTACCTTTAGCAGGATTCTGCCGGTACAGTAATGTTAGCAGTGCCATCAGAGCCAGCGCAATACCAATAATCTTGTTGCTACTCAGGTTTTCACCAAAAAATACGAATGCAGCCACAATGGGCAAAAACAGTGACAGGCGCTGTGCTGCATCGGTTTTAACCATCCCAGCCTGCTCAATAGCCCGCCCCAGCACAATAAAGCCTAGCGGCAAACCAATCCCCAGTGCCAGAAAAATAATCCAGTGACTGGTGTACATATGCCAGTTAGCAAAATCCGGGCGCAGAAAAAACCAGTTGCACAATGCAGCTACCGGATAATTAACCGCTACAGCCTGAGCAATATTCACCCCGCTTCTGCGCGCCAGTTTTAATAATACTGAGACCGAAACACTACACAAAATACTAATAATTAAAAAATGCATTCCCCCTCCTAAAATAAAATAAATTTAGGCCTGCTTAACCAGTTATTCAGGAATTTAAAAATCAAAATCCGCCTGTGTCCATAATTGCGCGATCAGCCTGTCTCCATCCTCATCTGTTTGCCTAGCCTGCCATAATAGCTGTTCCAGCTTGCGCCGGCGCAAGGCACATAAACGCAGCACATGCTGCTTCTGTGTATCAGATAGACACAACCAGTATAGACGCTCATCCCGACTGCGCAGGCAGCCTTTGCAATAGCCCTTGTGATTACTTTCGCACACACCACGGCAAGGGCTCGGAATAACAAAAAATTCTAACTGTTCCATCGCTCAGATTCCTGTGAATCACAACAGGACAGCGATAGTAACCAATCCCTGCGCCTGCCAGCCATAGGTAGATAAAGCAAACAATAATTGTGGTGCGTACTCTGTCATAAATTAGCCACTTTAGCACATACAGAAAGTCTGATTTTACTAAATATTCCACCAAAACCAGAGTAAATGTTATAATTCAAGGTTAATTTACCATCCAAATAGCAAAGACAACTAGGTTACACACTCCCATGAGTAAAAAAATTCGTAATATTGCCATTATCGCACACGTCGACCACGGCAAAACCACACTGGTAGACCAGTTATTGCGCCAGTCCGGTACTTTCCGTGCCAATCAGCAAGTAGACGAACGGGTGATGGATAGCAACGATCTGGAAAAAGAGCGTGGCATTACCATTCTGGCTAAAAATACCGCCATCGAATACGAAGGCTTTCACATCAATATCGTTGATACCCCGGGTCACGCTGACTTCGGTGGTGAAGTAGAACGTGTACTAGGCATGGTGGACTGCGTATTACTGCTGGTAGACGCACAGGAAGGCCCGATGCCGCAAACCCGCTTTGTAACCAAAAAAGCACTGGCACTGGGACTGAAACCTATCGTGGTTATCAACAAAATTGATAAACCAAGTGCTCGCCCAAGCTGGGTTATCGATCAGACTTTTGAATTATTTGACAAACTGGGCGCTACTGACGAACAGCTCGACTTCCCCATTGTATATGCTTCCGGCCTGTCCGGCTTTGCCAAATTGAATGAAGAAGACGAATCCAGCGACATGCGCCCGCTGTTTGATACCATACTGAAATATACTCCAGAACCATCAGGTGATGCGGATAAACCACTGCAATTGCAGATTTCTCAGCTTGATTATGATAACTACACTGGCCGCTTGGGTATTGGCCGTATTCTGAACGGACGCATTAAACCCGGTCTGGTAGTGGCCATCATGAATGAAGATCAGCAGATTGGTCAGGGACGGATTAACCAGTTACTTGGCTTCAAGGGTCTGGAACGCATTCCCCTGCAGGAGGCTGAAGCGGGCGATATTGTTACCATTTCCGGTTTGGAAGACATTGGTATCGGTGTAACTATTGCCGACCGTGAACAGCCTCAGGGCTTGCCTATGCTCAGCGTGGACGAACCTACTCTTACCATGGACTTCATGGTTAACACCAGCCCGCTGGCTGGCACCGAAGGTAAATTTGTTACCAGCCGCCAGATTCGTGAGCGTTTACAAAAAGAATTGCTTACCAACGTGGCTTTGCGGGTTGAAGACACCGCCGATGCCGATGTTTTCCGCGTTTCCGGCCGTGGTGAACTGCATCTAACCATTTTGATTGAAAATATGCGTCGCGAGGGCTATGAGCTGGCGGTTGGTAAGCCCCGTGTGGTTTTCCGCGAAATTGACGGCGTAAAATGTGAGCCATACGAAAATCTCACCGTAGATGTGGAAGACAACACCCAGGGCGCGGTAATGGAAGAATTGGGTCGCCGTCGTGGCGAACTAACCAATATGGAAAGTGATGGCAAAGGACGCACCCGTCTGGAATACCGCATTCCTGCGCGTGGCCTGATCGGTTTTCAGGGTGAATTTATGACCATGACCCGCGGCCAGGGTCTGATGAGCCACGTATTTGACAATTACGCGCCGGTAAAAGCTGAAATACCCGGCCGCCGCAACGGTGTACTGGTATCGCAGGAACAGGGTGATGCCGTGGCCTATGCCTTATGGAATCTGGAAGACCGTGGTCGCATGTTCATCAATCCGGGCGAAAAAATCTACGAAGGCATGATTATTGGCATTCACAGCCGTGACAACGATCTGGTAGTCAACCCGCTGAAAGGCAAAAAGCTGACCAATGTCCGTGCCTCTGGTACAGATGAAGCCGTACGCCTGACGCCACCGGTACTGATGTCTTTGGAAGCTGCGGTCGAGTTCATTGATGATGATGAACTGGTAGAAATCACCCCGCAAACCATTCGCCTGCGTAAACGTTACCTGAGCGAACAGGAACGGCGCAAACACTTTAAAAAACTGGATTAATTCTAGTTATTTATCTAAAAACAGGTAGCTTTCACGGGCTGCCTGTTTTTTTAGCTAATGTATATATGCGGATAAACAAAGCTTTTGTCTTTAAAATAAATATCACTCCATAACTGGCAAAATCTTGCTCTCTGGCCAGTGCGTATTTGCCAAACAATACAACATGAGCAAAATAATATAGCTCGATGTGTCATTAATTATTTCAAACAATCTCTTGCCTCTAAAATCCAAAGCCAATATACAAATACCATTTCAAACTGCTAAAATTACCAATTACTAACTTTCAGATTACATATTTTTTATTTTCACAACAAAAATTTCTCTTGTTTGTGAAATCAGCATCCCCCATCTCCACATTCGTTATTTCGTTTTTTGTAAGGACTAATTTGCCATGACCGCAGTATTGGTGATACTGGCTATTGTTTTATTGCTTATCGGCCTGTTAGGCACATTCATGCCTGCCTTGCCCGGATTGCCTTTAATGTTCGGTGGTGTCTGGTTACTGGCACTAAGCAGCAATTACCAGATAATGGGTGCAGGAACATTGATTAGTTTGGGTATTTTAACCATACTGGGCTGTGCCATGGATTATATGGCCGGTATGCTGGGGGCCAAACATAGCGGCGCGAGCAGAAAAGCCATTTGGGGATCGTTCATTGGTGCCATTATAGGCATGTTTTTTGCTCTGCCCGGCATGATACTTGGTCCCCTACTGGGTGCAGCCGCTGGCGAATTTGTAGCCAGACGTAATCTAGTTGCCGCTGGCAAAGTGGGATTTGCTACGGTTATCGGCTTGGTTCTTGGCGTAGTAGCCAAAATTGGCTGCGCATTCGCCATGCTGATAACCATTGCTGTGATGTATCTTTATTCATTATATTGATGCCGTCTGTATTCTCGCAAAAAAATTGTGGCTACGGTATCTGAACAAGTACTGTAGCCATTTATCCGCTTTCCTGTACCTGTTCAGAGCCATCTGGATGTAATTGCCTGTCAGTACAGGCTTGTCTTATCATAGCTTGCCCATAAGTATGGACAATCAAATTAATTATTACCTGTAAAACTAAAATTATGCCCGCTGTTGCCCATTTTGCATCGCCTAAAATCGGTCAGACTGTATTCTGGCCAGATTTAAACGCTGGTAGCTTGCCATTGCTGCTCAGCGAACATTTACCGGAAAAAAAACTGAAAATCATTCTGACTGCCGATGCTGAGCAGGCTATTCGCATTCAGTCAGCTTGGCAATTTTTCGACCCGTCAGCACGGATAGTATTTTTTCCCGACTGGGAAACCTTACCCTATGAACATTTTTCCCCTCATCAGGAACTGGTATCCGAGCGCCTTAGTACCTTGTGGCAATTAAAAAATGGCCTGGTTGATGTTTTACTCCTGCCTCTGGCCACAGCAATGCAAAAAATTGCGCCGCCTTCATTTCTGCTGGGCCGCACTTTCTGGTTGAAAGCTGGTCAACAATTGGACGTAGATGCACTCAAGCATAGTTTGATTGAAGCTGGTTACAATCATGTTACCCATGTTGTGGCAACAGGTGAATTTGCTACTCGTGGCGGTATTCTGGATATTTTTCCTATGGGTAGCGATATACCGTTTCGACTGGATTTATTCGATAACGAAATTGATACCATTAAAACCTTCGATGCTGACAGCCAGCGCACATTAACCAGTGTAAATGAAATCCGCCTGCTACCTGCTCATGAATTTCCTACCGACAGCGATGCACAAAAAATCTTTCGCAGCCGCTTTCGTGAAGAAATCAGCAGCGATGCCCGCAAGGCCACTGTTTACACCGCAGTATCCGAAGGCCATTTCGGAGCAGGTGTTGAATACTACCTGCCTTTATTCTTTGAAGAAGAATGTGTCAGCATTTTTGACTACATCAATGCAGACGCCATTCTGGTTTGTCTGGGCGATATATATAATGAAGCCGCCCGTATCTGGCAAGACGTCAAACAGCGTTATACCTTAGCACAGGGCGATCCGGCCTATCCGCCTCTGGCGCCTAGTTATCTATATTTGAGTGAGGATCAGTTTGGCGCACGCATTAAATCTTACCCACGTCTGGTACCTCAATTAAGTGAAGATAATATTTATGCCCTGCCTCGTGTCGCTGTTGACCGTCAGGCAGACGACCCTCTGCATGCACTAAAAATTTTTCTGCAACAACATTCTTACCGGGTGCTGATTTGCGCTGAAAGCCTCGGACGACGTGAAACCATGTTGAATTTCATGCGTGAGTATAATTTACAACCTAACGTCGTAAACGGCTGGCAGGATTTTCTCAACAGCACCATTAGTCTGTGTCTGACAATTGCACCATTAAGTTATGGCTGCCTGTTACCAAAACAACAATTAGCCATCATTACTGAAGCTGATTTATATCAGTATATTGTGCGCGGCCGCCGTACACGGCGCAAACACAGTGCTGTTTCCGACGGCATGCTGCGCGATTTAGCTGAAATCAAAATTGGCGACCCAGTCGTTCACGAACAGCATGGTATTGGTCGCTATCAGGGGCTGGTTACACTGGATTTGGGCGAAGGTGCCAGTGAAATGATGCTACTAGAGTATGCTGAGGGTTCACAGCTATACGTGCCTGTTGGCCAGCTACATTTGATTTCACGTTATGCAGGCAGTGCTCATGAAAATGTCAGCTTGCACAAACTCGGCCATGGTGCCTGGGATAAAGCGCGCCATAAAGCGGCTGAAAAAGCCCGCGACACTGCCGCAGAGCTGCTAAATCTGTATGCCCAGCGAGAAGCACAGCAGGGGCACCGTTTCAGTTTGAATGAAATGGATTATCAGGCCTTTGCTAATGGCTTTGGCTATGAAGAAACCGAAGATCAGGCGGCTGCAATTGCTGCCACCATTAAGGATTTATGCGCTGAAAAACCCATGGATCGGCTTATTTGCGGCGATGTAGGCTTTGGTAAAACCGAAGTAGCCTTACGCGCAGCCTTTGTTGCCGCCATGGCTGGTAAACAGGTAGTGGTTCTCGCACCGACAACATTGCTGGTAGAGCAACATGCACAGAATTTTGCTGACCGCTTTGCTGATTTTCCTATTAAAGTAGCACAGCTATCCCGTTTCAATACCAGCAAACAGACACAGGCTACATTGGTCGGTCTGGCTGATGGCACAGTAGATATCGTAATTGGTACACATAAACTGGTACAACCTGACGTACATTTCAAAAATCTGGGACTGGTTATCATAGACGAAGAACACCGCTTCGGAGTACGACAGAAAGAACAACTGAAACGTTTACGCGCCAATGTCGACGTACTTACCCTCACTGCCACACCTATCCCACGTACTTTAAGCATGGCACTGGAAGGTTTGCGTGATTTTTCACTTATTACCACAGCACCGAGCCGCCGTCTGGCAGTAAAAACTTTTGTTCGTCCTTTTAGTGATGGTTTGATACGCGAGGCTGTAATGCGTGAACTGAAGCGTGGTGGTCAGGTATTTTTTCTGCATAATGAAGTGGATACCATAGCTAACACCTATGAAAGACTGAGTACCTTACTACCTGAAGCACGCATTGGTATTGCTCACGGTCAATTACGTGAACGTGAGCTTGAACAGGTGATGCGCGATTTTCTTCAGCAGCGTTATAACATTTTACTGTGCTCGACCATTATCGAAACCGGAATTGATATTCCCAATGCCAATACCATTATCATTGAACGGGCAGATAAATTCGGCCTTGCTCAGCTACACCAGCTACGCGGCCGCGTGGGCCGCTCCCATCATCAGGCCTATGCTTATTTACTGGTACCGGAAGCGATGACCAAAGATGCGCAGAAACGTCTGGAAGCCATTGAAATGGCCGATGATTTGGGTGCAGGCTTTACTCTGGCCATGCAGGATTTGGAAATCCGTGGTGCAGGTGAAATTCTGGGCGAAGGACAGTCGGGTGAAATGATTCAGGTAGGCTTCACTCTGTATACTGAAATGCTGAAACAGGCTGTACGTAACCTGAAAAAAGGCCGCGAACCTGATCTGGATGCGCCATTGGGCATCACCAGTGATATCAAACTGCACAGCCCTGCTTTACTGCCAGAAAGTTATTGCCCCGATATTCATGCCCGTCTGGTGCTTTATAAACGTCTGGCTAGCTGTGAAACCGAAGCTGAGATAGACCAGATACACGAAGAACTCATCGACCGTTTCGGTCTGCCCGAACCAGCTGTATCTACTCTAATTGCCAGCCACCATCTGCGCATTGAAGCAGCCAGCTTGGGCATCGATACCATTGATGCCAGCAGTGAAACCATTACGTTTACCTTTGGCAAGCATCACCGTATCAATCCGGCAACGATTGTGGCTATTATGCAAAGTGACAAAAACTACTATCTTATTGCTGGAGACAAACTCAGGGTTAATATTGCGATTGAAGATGTCATGCAACGCGTACAGATAATTAAAAACATCATGAAACAGCTTGCTGTTGATATGGCTAAATCAGACTGATAATAAAACCTTCCATAATTTCACCCTAAAATTAGCGGTTATACGGCCTACGCTGTGTTACCGCTAATTAGTATTAGCTAAGCAGACTGGCTACGTAACAAGTATTAGCCATAAGTAGACTTCAGCTCACCTTATCCAGTGCAAACAGCTCAGTACCATGCTGTTTCAACCATAAACGCGCATTAACTGTATCGGCTGTATATTCGGCCACCATCGCCCAGAATGCCTTACCATGATTGGCATGACGCAAATGGCACAGCTCATGAATGCAGACATAATCCACCACAAAAGCAGGCGCACCAATCAAGCGCCAATTTAAGCGGATGCCGGTACGTCTGCGGCACACTCCCCAAAAAGTACGCGCCTGACTTAAAGCCATTGCTACCGGTTGCAATTGCATTACCTGTGCCCAGTATTGCAAGCGCGATAATAACTCAGTTTGAGCATACTGCTTTAGCCATGCACTCAAAGCCGCATGAGGTAATTGTGCAGCCGCCAGTGGCAACAAAAATCCCTGCTGTGCATGCCATTGCACACACGTAAGCACAGCCACCAATGTATAAGAATAAGTCTGGCCACGAAACCAGATATATGCGGGTAAAGTCGTTGAGATTTGTACCGCCTGTTGCCATAACTTCTTAATAGAAGGCTCATTAGCACTTAACCATTGATATAAAGATTTCATCGATACAAATGGTGGTACATTGATATCCAGCAAACCACGTGAAGCTATACGTACAATAATATTTTTTCGCGCAGTGTGCCGCAGTTTCAGCCTGATGGTACAACCATCTGCAGTTGTATGAATAAACACCGACATAACAACTAACCTATCAAAACCCCATGAAAAATAACCACAATACAGACTATTATTTTTGCATACCAATACCCAAATCTGTTGATTCTGTTTTGGACAAAACTGCATCAACCACCAACAATAATTTAACCTTAGGCCATCAGACTGACTTTTTATGATTAAAAGCATACTATCTTTGGCAATTTGATGGCAGGTACTCAAGCTTAACAGCTATATATTACCGTCATTACCAATAAATTCATAATTACCTGAAAGAATGGCAATATTAACCCTGAGTTTGTCTCCAGCAATAAGATAGTAGTTTTTACCACTTTGCATAATAGCCACAATCGTAGCCGGACTGATACGGTGATGCTTCAAAGGTAAAACGTAATGATTTTACTGCTGACATCACAGTATCAATGTCCAGACTAGCTGCTTTGATGCGTAGATGCTGGCTGGTAATCAGACAAGTCGTTAATGCTGCAATACCGGAGTGGGCGTTTGCGGGTTTTGCGGTGCGAACGGGCCAACACCCTGAATCTTAATCTGCTGGTCTTCTATCCACAGTTCACACAGTTTGATTAACTCTTCTGGCGTGTGTGCGATTTCATAAGAAATCGGTGCACCAATCACTACGGTTACTTTACCCGGATATTTAAAAAAAGAATCTTTAGGCCAGAATTCGCCGCTATTTAAGGCCACTGGCACCAGATTCATATGCAGCATCTGGGCCATACGTGCTGCCCCTTTTTTATAATGCCCGCGGTATCCGGGTTTAATCCGTGTACCTTCCGGAAAAATACAAATCCACATACCTTTTTGACGGCATATTTTACCCTGACTGATAATCTGCGCATTCGCAGCTTTCGGATTATTGCGATCAATACCTATTGTGCCACGCCATTTCAGTGCCCAGCCAAATATTGGAATACGGAAAAGCTCACGTTTGGCAACAAAGGCCAGATCAGGAAAAAAGCAAAGCATGGCCAGTGTTTCCCAGCCAGATTGATGTTTACAGCACACGATACTCGGCTCATGCGGAATATTCTCCCGGCCAATTACTTCATATTTCAAGCCAATAACGTGCTCCAACATCCAGAACAACACTTTTGCCCATGCGGTAGTTGTCCATATAATACCTTTGGGAATAAGCATGGAAATAATAACCACTACCAGCCATACCAGCGAAAATACACATAAACAAAACCAGTAAATCAAATTACGTAACAACAACATGTTATATTATTCCTCGGCTGCCTTTTCAGCCTGTATGCGACAAAATCTGGCAAAATCCAGCAAATCGTCATACACCTGTGTATCATCCGGCAAAGTTTCCATTTTCAGCGTTTCTTTGCCTTTTCCTGTTAATACAAGCACAGGATGTCCGCCAATTGCTGCAATTGCCTGCATATCGCGAATGCCATCTCCTACCAGCCAGGTATCTTTAGCTTTCATATGCAAACGGTCGAGAATGTCCAGCAACAAACCCGGCTGAGGCTTGCGGCAGTTACATTTGGCATTACTGGTATGTGGGCAAAACCAGACTCCACTCAAGCGGCCACCGGCTTTCTGAATATGGGTATGCATTTTGCCATGTACTTCATTAAGCTGCTGCATACTCACCTGATCGCGTCCGATTCCAGACATATTTTCAGCTACAACTACGGTGTACCCACTTTGAGTTAAAAAGGCAACAGCATCCATACTGCCGGGTAAAGGAAGCCATTGGTCAGGGTCGGTGATTGGCTGCGGCCGCATTGCATTCAACACGCCATCACGATCAAGAATAATTAATTTGCCTTTTCCACTCAATGCCATAATGATCCTTACTGGGTTGGCTTCAAACTTTGACGCCACTGAATCAGGGCACTATCAAATACTCCGTCAAGCAAAAGCTGATTTTTATCATTTATTTCTACATGATAAAAACTTTCCAGTGCTGGCGTATTCAAGGTTTGCACGTAGTCTTCCATAAAACGGCCATAGCCTTCTTCTTCATCCTCATAGTAATAAAGCGAAAAACGGCGTCCTTCATCATTGAAATCACTGTCTTCCAGACAACCAGCCATATTATTCAGAACAAATTCAGCTCCACTCATCACTTGTGCCTTTAGCGCGGCCATGTCTTCTTCTGCCGCCTCATCCCATTGTGGGTTATATAATCCACGGCGCACAATCCATGACCAGTAATAGCCCATATGCGTGGCAGCATTGGCCATGGCCAGCGCTGGCGGAAAATCTTCTTCTGTATGAAACACTACATTATCTAATATCATGATTTGACTCTCATCCACTTATAAGAACGGACTGTACAAACAGATATTACTCATTCAACAAAGCAATGTCGGCCACTGCATTCATCTGGTGTGATAAAAACAGTAACAAAGCCAAGCGATTATTTCTAATCGCTTCATTTTCATCCATTACCATCACATTAGTAAAGAATGTATCCACCTTTTCCTTAATACCAGTCAATTCCGCCAGTGCCTGAACAAAATTCTGTTGCTTCAGGGCAGCCTGAATTTTTATGGCTACCTGTTCAGTTGCCTGATACAGGTTCTGCTCATCCTGTTGCTGTAAAAGCGTAGTTGCCATAGCAGGTAAAGCAGAAATATCCACTTTTTTCAGCAAATTGTGCACTCGCTTGTTAGCAGCTATTAATGCAGTAGCTTCATCCAGCCGTTTAAACTGAGTCACGGCAGCCAGTCTCGCTTCCAACTCACCCAGATTCTCCACATTACCAGCCAGCACGGCGGCCACCACATCCTGCGCATAATTATTCTGTAACAAAATGGCCAGACGTGCCTGCATGAATTCGGCTACCTCGCTCACTGTATTAGCAGCCAGTTTGCCAGCAGGAAAAGTATCAAATGCAGCCTGTAATAGCGGTGTTAGCGCCAGATTATGCTGCATCAGCATCCGCAAAATACCCAGCGTACTGCGGCGCAATGCGTATGGGTCTTTGTCTC
Source organism: Snodgrassella alvi (assembly GCF_002777825.1). Lineage (GTDB taxonomy): Bacteria > Pseudomonadota > Gammaproteobacteria > Burkholderiales > Neisseriaceae > Snodgrassella > Snodgrassella alvi_C. The sequence goes on from NZ_MEIR01000077.1 coordinate 28,537, forward strand.
CGGTTGGAATCAGCCCAATACCCCAGATACCCAGCAAAGTTTCCAGCTTATCAGCCAGTGCCACTACTGTACCGAGTAAATTATCCGGCAATGCATCACTAGCAAAGCGCGGCCAGTAATGTTGCTCAATTGCCACAGCCACATTGGTATCTTCACCATCATGCAGTGCATAGTATTTACCCATCGTACCCTGCAATTCAGGAAATTCACCAACCATATCAGTAAGTAAATCCGCCTTAGCCAACTCGGCCGCTCGAGCGGCCTTATTAACATCAACACCTAACAGCGGTGCAATTGCTGTAGCCAGTTGGGTAATGCGCTGCACTCTTTCTGCCTGACTGCCCAATTTATTGTGGTAAACGACATTTTCCAGACGGGACAGGCGGCTGGCCAGAGAGGTTTTCTGATCCTGAAGATAAAAGAACTCAGCATCAGCCAGACGGGCACGCAGCACACGTTCATTGCCATGAATGATATGAACTGGATTTTCAGTCTGTAAATTGGAAACCAGCAAAAAGCGGTTAATCAGTTTGCCTTCACTATTTAACAGCGGGAAATATTTCTGATTCTGCTGCATAGTTAAAATCAGGCATTCCTGTGGCACCTGTAAAAAGCGTTCATCAAAACCTGCCTGCAATACTACCGGCCACTCAACCAGAGCCGTTACTTCATCCAGCAAACCCTCAGCATAGGCCACCTGCGCATGCAACGCCTGCTCCGCCTCACTTAAACTCTGTTCAATGCGGGCACGACGCTCAGCAAAGCTGGCCACAACCTTACCTTGTTCCAATAATTGTTGCGCATAATCTGCTGCATGGTTAAATGTAATCCTGCCCTCACTCAGGAAACGGTGGCCTAATGTCCAGTTTTTGCTGCTTAATCCCAGCACACTACCGGCAACGGTTTCAGTACCGTGCAGCATAACCAACCCATGCACCGGCCGAACAAAGGAATAAGCACTGCTACCCCAGTGCATTACCTTGGGAATAGGCAGTTTCTTAATGGCCAGATTCAGAATATCGCTTAATAATGCACTTAATGGCTGGCCGGCCTGAGTATACTCATAAGCAAACACCATCTGTTTGCCATCATCAATCTGGCTGAGCTGGTCAATTTCTACCTGATTACTGCGGGCAAATCCCAGCAAGGCTTTGGTAGGTTCACCATCTTTCATCCCAGCAGCCACACTCGGGCCTTTTTTCACCATGCGCTGGTCAGCCTGCACCGGTTTAACATTCTGTACTAGAACACCTAAACGTCTGGGTGCAGCAAATACCTGATAATCAGCCACACCACTGATAAGTTGAGCTTTCTCCAGTCCTTCAACAACACCAGCAGCCAGACTTTCGCCCAGATTATTCAGCGCTTTTGGTGGTAATTCTTCGGTACGCAGTTCAATTAATAAAGGAGCATTCATGCAAGTATTACTTTCATTCGGTTCAGGCTGTCTGGCCGTTAGTATTTTTTTTCAGTAGCGGGAAACCAAGTTTTTCACGGCTTTCCACATATTTATGCGCAACTGCACGGCTTAAAGCACGTACACGGCCAATATAAGTGGCGCGTTCAGTCACAGAAATAGCGCCACGGGCATCCAGCAGATTAAATGTATGCCCAGCCTTGAGTACCAGCTCATAGGCTGGCAGCGCCAGACTGACATCCTCTACTACCAGCAGGCGTTTGGCTTCCGCTTCATAATGGTTAAACTGCGCCAGTAACCATTCTGCATTACTGAACTCAAAATTATAAGTAGACTGCTCTACCTCATTCTGATGGTATACATCGCCATAAGTCACAATCTGCCCGTCCTGAGTTTTGGCCCAAACCAGATCGTAGACATTTTCAACGCCTTGCAAATACATGGCCAGCCGTTCAATACCATAAGTAATTTCACCCAGAACCGGTGAGCAGTCCATACCGCCTACCTGTTGAAAATAGGTAAACTGTGTCACCTCCATGCCATTGAGCCATACCTCCCAGCCCAATCCCCAAGCACCCAAGGTAGGATTTTCCCAATCGTCCTCAACAAAGCGGATGTCATGCTGACGCGGATCAATACCCAGCTCCTGCAAAGAGGCCAGATATAATTCCTGAATATTATCCGGTGCCGGCTTTAACGCCACCTGAAATTGGTAATAATGTTGCAGGCGATTCGGATTTTCACCATAGCGGCCATCCTTGGGTCGGCGGGATGGTTGCACATAAGCTGCAAACCAAGGTTCAGGACCCAGAGCGCGCAGACAGGTGGCCGGATGGCTGGTGCCCGCGCCCACCTCCATATCCAGAGGCTGCAACACCACACAGCCATGACGAGCCCAGTAATTCTGTAAAGTAAAAATAATTTCTTGGAAAGTCAGCATGACGGGAAATTTCTGATAGTCTGCAAAATTGTCTATTTTACTGTGCTTGCCAGCAGTTGAACAGCCATTATCACGTTCCTGAATAACCTTCTGATGAATAACAAAATCAAAAAACACTTGCACCTTCTGGCTGGCAGTGAAACGATAGCCTTTTCATTTATTAATTCCATCTCTCAAAATGTATCGTGGCGAACGCTTTAACGCATATTCTCATCTTATCGGCTTTATCCTTGCCATTGTAGGTACAGGATTTCTCCTAACTAAATCTGCACATTATGGAGATACTTATCGTATTGTAAGTTCAGTTATTTATGGTGCCAGCCTGATAATTCTATATGGTATATCAACCCTGTATCATTCCGTTCCTTCACACCGCGCCAAGGCAGTGTTACAAAAATTTGACCACTGTGCCATTTACCTGCTCATTGCCGGCAGCTATACCCCTTTTACCCTCACAACATTAAATGGTGGCTGGGGCTGGTCATTACTCGGCATATCGTGGGGACTGGCAATATTTGGTATCATTCAGGAAGTGACTATTGGCCGCAAAAGCGAAACCCGCATCCTGTCGCTAATTCTTTATCTGTTGATGGGCTGGCTGATTATTATTGCCATCTATCCGCTGACACAGCGCATGTCTTCACCGGGTCTGTTCTGGCTGACCAGCGGCGGGCTGGCGTACAGTATCGGCATTTACTGGTTTATCAATGATGAAAAAATCCGCCATGGACATGGCATCTGGCACTTGTTTGTAATGCTGGGCAGTTTGGCACAATTTATCTGTGTTTATGCCTATATCTGAAATTTAGTAATACAAATACCGCAAACACCAACTCTAATTACAAACGATTAAATGAAGGAAATTTTAGTGAAGATATACCTGAAAACCTTGCTTGTAAGTCTGTGCATTCTCACTCTGGTTGCCTGTAGTGGTGAAAAAACCACCCAATCTGCTACTTCATCGGAACAGGTAAAAAAAGAAATTATTATCGGCACTACTGTAGGCGACTTTGCCGATATGGTGCGTGATCAGGTGAAGCCCGAACTGGAAAAACAGGGCTATAAGGTACAGCTATTGGAATTTACCGATTATGTTCGTCCCAATCTGGCGCTGGCAGATAAATCTATTGACATCAACATTTTTCAGCACAAACCATATCTGGATGATTTTGCTCAGTCGCGCCATCTGGCAATCATACCGGCTTTTCAGGTTCCTACCGGCCCTCTGGGAATATATACCGGCAAGCTGCATGAATTAAGTGCAGTAAAAAGTGGTTCCAGCGTCTCCGTACCCAATGACCCCTCCAATCTGGCACGTGCTCTGGTTATGCTGGACAGGCTGGGCTGGATTACTCTAAAAGCCAACATTAACCCCCTTAAAGCCTCACTGTCCGATATTGCCAGCAATCATAAAAACATCAAACTGGTACCGCTGGAAGCCGCCCAATTACCACGCTCCCGTCACGATGTAGATTTTGCAGTGATAAATGGCAATTTTGCCACTAGTTCAGGCTTGAAATTTACATCAGCCCTGTTCCTTGAACCCGGCTATACCTATGTTAACTGGGCCGCAATTCGTGCTGCCGACAAAGACAGACAGTGGGTAAAAGACATAACAGCCGCATATAATTCTGCTACATTCAAAGAGTATGCGTTCAAACGTTTTGCCGGTTACAAATATCCTGAATCATGGGGTATACACGGCGACAAAACCGCATCAATACCCGTACAATAATTACCCGAGTCAGTTCTGAATAGGTATTTTGTTACAGGCATCAATAACAGAATGCTTTTACTATCCATAATGTAAACAAACATGAAGCCAAACAATTTTATTCCAAGCGATGAACTGCCATTAGAACAGAAAATCAATCTGGAAACTGCGCGTATCAACTGGCATGAACTCCAACCTCATTTTGCTCGTGGCAGCTGTATTTATGTTGCACCAGAACTGGACTTAGTTGATATTGCACACATGATAGCCGCAGACGACAGCACAACCATTGCACTTTTGATACATGAAGGTAAAATTAGCAAAGTCAGCGATATCATGGCACAGCAGTATTTTGATTGTAACCAGCCAATGTGGGCTGTTGTGGTAAGGCCATATGTGCTGATCCAGCCAGACAATACTATTGTCGAAAGCAAGTAAGCCAAAACATTAAAACTAATATTTATAATAGAAAGAGAACGTCATGCAACGTCACAATCGGGGTTTTACGCTCATTGACTTGATGATTACCATCACTATTATTGGCATATTAGCCGCAATTGCCTATCCGTCCTACAATAACTATGTGATTAAAGCTCGCGAACAAAATGCCCGTGCTGATTTGGTGCGAAACGTCAACAAGCTGGAACGGTATTACGCTCACAATAAAACTTTCAGTGGTTATGCGGATACGCTCGAACAAGGTAAAAGCGCAACATATTTTACTTTTGCAGGCACCTATAAGCCTGATAGCTATCGTCTGGTGGCTACACCAACAGCTGCAAATAGTGGTGCCACCAGAGTGGTTATCTATGACAGTTTAAAGGGTATGTTATTATGTGAGGATTCTTCCGCAGCAAGCTGTGATCCTTATTAAATCCGCGTTCATGCATTTCAGGTTACAGCATATATTACTGAAAACCATATAGTTTTCAGCGTATATTTACTTTAATAACTTTTCCTTTATTTTTTAAGTTATAAAAATAGTTGAAAAATTACGAAAATATTCAATATTTAACCTTGTAATCTCAAGCGAGTAATTAAATTCTTGACAAGAAAAATAAAGAGCAAATATATGGAAAAGCTGAAATCACTCCTGCTAATATCAATCACTCTAACACTGGCCAATTCAGCACTGGCGGCCGGCCATCGAAATATTGCTGACAATGATGGGCTTGATGATGCTGATAGAATCATCATTCAGATGTACAACCGGCAACAGCAGATTGAAAGAGAAATCGACAAATTATCTGCATCATTTTTTCAGGATGATAATCAGGTTAAGCTGTTTAAAAACTGTAAACAGCCAGAATGCCACCAATACAGTGAAACTTCAGCTTTCAGCCTCAACCCGAATCAAAATTTTACTTATCAGAATCAGATTAGCAGAGATGGTCTAACCAAATCTGTTACTCGAAGGGGCAAATTTAACCATCGCAAAAGCAAACAGACACTGATTCTGAATAATGCTGATGGCCAGCCAGATGTGTATCTGCATCAGTAAATTCTCAGAATCTCAGAATAACATTTATCCAGAAAATAGCAGATTACACAAAAAGGCAATGAAAAAATCATTGCCTTTTTATTTAATTACTTATCAGGTAAATTTTATTTATGCTTGGATTTAGATGAATTCACTACAGAACGTTCAATTATTTGATCCAATTTATAAACATAGTGGCTGGCAGTAGCATCATCTGCCGCACCGGCCGGTTTTACCTCATAGACATTCAAGCGTAATACCTGATTTTCTGCCGGATTAAACTGCCAGCCGTCAATCGTGCCGGCAAAATTACGCCATACACCGGTTTTAACCTTCACACCCTGATCATTATAGAAAATTTCACGAACTTTCAGGCATTGAGCTGCGCCATTGTCCGTCTGACAAGTTTGTGTCTGCGGGCTTATTTCCCAGAACACTACCGTAGGCTGGCCATACTGGGAAGTGGCTGTAGGCACACCACGCCAGAGCAGATGTTCGCCACGCCGATTTTCAATCCATAACTGCGGCTGAGCATTCTGGGCATTTTCAGTGTTAAGCAATCCAGCATGCAGTTTCTGCCCATTCATAAAAGCAATAATCGCTGCATCCTGTGCCATCACATCAGGTGCACAGGCCATCATGGTACTCATTGGTGCCTGAATTTGCATATCCTGTCCGCTTAGCTGGTAAATAGAACCAATAGAATTACACCCACCGGAAACATTTAGCCGCTGACCAGCAAAACTCAATTTCAAGGCTGAATTCGTCTTGAAATTAGCCAATGGCCGGCCATGTCGATCAGTAGCTTCTACTAGCTGCCATTCATAAGCGCCTAACTGCTGCACACTAGCAGCACGCATATTAACTTTATGGTCAGATGTATGTGCACAGGCAGTAAGACTGCCGGCAATCAGGGCAGTTACTACCATTTTTTTGATAGTCATAAGTATATCCTTGCTTAAACGACACAACACCTGCACATTAAAATAAATCTACGTATAAAACAACTATCATGTTTTATATCACTGCAAGATTGGCTATTATGCAACAACAGCAACAAATTCAGGAAAATCAGCATGCAAATCGGTATTACTATTATCGGCGATGAAATTCTGAATGGTTCACGTCAGGATAGCCATTTTATTTTTTTCAGACAGTTACTTCAGCAGCACGGGCTATATATGGCCTGGGCACAATATTTACCTGATGATCGGGCAATAATCAGCCGGCAGTTAAAGCAATCATTTAAAGAAAAAATACCGGTTTTTGTCACCGGAGGCATAGGGGCCACACCAGACGACCATACACGCCAGGCCTGCGCCAATGCTTTAAACCTGCCATTAACACCTCATCCCGAAGCCCTAAAAGCGATTGAAGCCATTTCAGTCAAACATGGCGACACATTAGACAGCCCTGCTCATTTACAACGGGCAAAAATGGCGGATTTTCCTCAGGGTGCGGCACTGATTCCGAATCCGTTTAACAACATCGCCGGCTTCTCAATCCAAGAGCATTATTTTTTACCCGGCTTCCCCAAAATGGCACATCCAATGGCTCAATGGGTATTAGACCAATATTACCGGCAGAGCTTTTTCCAATATAAATTGGCCACTAAAGCTGCATTGGTTGACGGCATACCCGAATCGCGAATTTCGCCACTGATGGAGCAGATTGAACAAAAATGGCCAGGTATCAAAACTTTCAGTCTGCCTACCATCCGTGATGATTTACCAATTAATGAACAAATACATCAATACCGGCTTGAATTTGGTTTGAAAGCCTGGGGTAAAGACTGCGCTACTCTGCCAGAAATCTGGGAAGAGGCAGTACAGAAACTGAAACAGCTTGGAGCCACCAATATCACTCCACTGGATAAAAGCAGTGAAGGCTGAATCCGCATCCGATATAGTGGATTAATATCAGGATAAATCCTGTAATTTATAGAAAAATTACCTATTTAAATGCTAAAAAAAAGGGTTTAAAACTATATCCATCGTGCTGACAGGCTGAAAAAACCATACTTTTACCACTTTACATGCAAAATGGTTTTGTATTTGCGTTTCATTTGTCAAGCAACTAGAATTCCAGCAACTTATAGCAATATCTGGTTTAGCGGTTATCCGGATGCCGGTGAACCAGTCGATAGTGTACTAAACCCATCAACCGTACACCTTAGCAACAGGTATAAATTTATTCATGACAACACTGAACAAATACAATTTTTCTGCCGGTCCTGCCATACTGCCAGAGGCCGTATTACAAACAGCACAAGCTGAAATGCTGGATTATAACGGTATCGGCAGCTCAGTCATGACCATGAGCCACCGCTCAGATGCATTTATCAGTATTCTGTATCATGCCGAGCAAGATTTGCGACAGCTACTGCATATTCCGGACAACTATAAAATACTGTTTATGCAGGGTGGAGCCAGTGCTCAATTCAATATGGTAGTCATGAATTTGGCCAATGGCTTTAAACGGGTTGATTCAGTCGTTTCCGGCAACTGGAGCCGGATTGCCCACAGCCAAATGGGCAAGCTGTCCAATGCCGAAATACATTTAGCAGCACATGGCGGTGATTTGTATAACTACACTGACGTACCAGCACCTGAAAACTGGGACGTTGACCCAAACTCAGCCTTTGTCCACTATTGCATTAATGAAACTGTACATGGCCTGCAATACCGCGATATTCCCAAACCTGACGGCATGCCGCCAATTGTGTGTGATATGTCGAGTGAAATTCTTTCACGACCAATTAATGTTGCTGATTTTGGCGTTATTTATGCCGGTGCCCAGAAAAATATCGGTCCGTCAGGAGCCACCATCGTTATTATTCGCGAAGATTTGCTTGAACGCTGCTCCGATCGAATCCCCGACGTATGGAATTATCAGAGCCATATCAGCCGCCAGGGAATGTATAACACGCCCGCTACCTATCCGATTTATATTTCCGGTCTGGTATTCCGCTGGCTACAGGCTCAGGGTGGAGTGGAACAAATGCAGGCAATCAATACTATGAAAGCTGAAACCCTGTATTCTGCTATTGACAACAGTAATGGCTTCTATACCAATAATGTGCAACAACATGCCCGTTCGCATATGAATGTCATTTTCCATACCCCGGAAAAAGAACTGGACAAAATATTTGTTCAGCAAGCTAATGCTCATGGTTTATGTGCGCTACACGGCTATAAATCAATTGGTGGCATGCGCGCCAGCATTTATAACGCTATGCCCATTCAGGGTGTAGAAGCTTTGGTAAGTTTCATGCAAGAATTTCAGCGCCGATACGGCTAATTTCCCTGATTTTTTCTTCAATCGGTGTAGCAACAATATGCTACACCGGTTTTCAGTTTTATCCTGAGTCAATCATTATTTTGCACTACAAATTATTAATTTGCACCTAATTTTTCTCTTAAAGGATGCAACTTCCGCCTTATCCTACTGAACAGTTTTAGGACGGTATCGCTCCAACAGCATATTATTGAATTTATTTTCAGGGTCTAGCCGCGCTTTAAGTTTAAAAAACTGCTCTGCTTGTGGATATGCGCGCTGAAACTGTTCAGGAGTTGCATGTAACTGATAAGGTAAAAAATAACTACCGCCGTTTGCCAGTACAGCATCTATTAACTCCCGAGTCCAAATACCTACCTGCTCTTTACTGCGTTCATCGGTAGCCTGCTGATAATAAATAACAAAAGCAAATACCTCAGTTCTGGCCCATGCCAGCAACGAACCGCTATCGGGATTTGCATGCCGAATAGAAATATTGACAACATTAACCTTATGTTTCTTCAGGATAGCAATTAATTCGGGATAAAAATCATCAAACCGTTCAACCGGTATAAAATATTCTTCCAGAGCGAAACTTTTATTTTTTTCAGCAATAGGTTCCAAAAAGGACACATCATAACTGGCTTCGTAATTACGCCACATTACTGGTTGCTTTGCATAGTCTACCTCATCATACAATTTGCGTAACTCTTTGCCAAAATGAGATGAAGCTACAATTTTTATTCTTCGTTCCTGCTTACGTGAATGTTCAAAGCGTGATCTTAACCTGTCTGAAATAGTCAGAGGTTCTTGCGTCTGTTCAAACGTTATTAAACGAACTTTCTTAAAATCAGGTGGATACATTACAGCATTGTGAAATATTGCAGCCTTATCAGAACGAACATGTTGAGAGAAGTACTGATAATACTGTGTAATTGGCATCACTCTACTAATCCGTTTTACTTTAACATTATCAGCAAGCCGTAAAGTTACTTCTGTGATAACGCCCAAGCCACCATAACCACCAATAGCGCCATAAAATATGTCCTGATTTTCTTGCGGACTGGCTATTACTACCGAACCATCAGCCAGCACAATTTTGAACTGCTCAACAGACAGGATAATAGGCCCTTCACCAATATAACGACCATGCACATTTACAGCCAATGAACCGCCAATACTGAAATTAGCAAAGCTTTGCATAATTTTTACTGATAAACCATAAGGATCAATTAATTCCTGTACCTGACGCCAACTTGCACCGGCCTCAATGGTTAACAGCTTCTGTTCAGGATTAAAAGCAATCACATGATTCAGCTTGCGTGTATCTATCTGGAGCGCACCCGGCATCGCCGTTTGTCCGCCCATGCTGTATTTGCCTCCAGCGATGCTGATTGAACCTGAAGTACTTTTAACCAGCTCGGCGACTTGTTGGGTAGATTCTGGCTGCACAACAGCAGCTACTTGCACTGGTGTCATCCCAGTAACATCATTTACAATCACAGCATGTGTTTTAAACGATAGCAACAGGCAAAGACAGCAGTACAACAAATTTAATTTTTTCATTATCAAGTAATATACTTTCGATATAGCCAAAGCCGATTAGCAATTTTACCTGTGCTAAAAAAGTAAATAAAAGATATATATTAGCTATATTTAATATAAATCAAATATTTTCATCAAATTGCAAAAAAATTGATAAATTTAGTTTTTATTTGATAATTTGAGTATCTATATAATCCAGACTAATATCCTGATAGTGGGCACAGTGAGTCAGATAACCCTGCGCCAGAAAATCTACACCGGCTTTTGCTGTAGCCAATATTGTATCCGCACACAGATTATCTAAAGCCTCAGTCTGACACTGTGCTTTGCACCTGCTTACTTACCTTGTGCGGTTTTTCTATCGACATAATACCCAGCAATACCAAGCCGATATCGATACGCAACTCCCAGAATATCCGCTTCCACAGCTATCAGATGACCTGCATCAACTTGGACTTGACGCACAATGGTCACAATAGTATTTCCGTGCCAAAGTAATATAATTATCTTTAAATTAAAATCACAGCATCCAGACTTATGCTGTGATTTTAGCCACCCATTTCTTACTACATAATTTGGGATTGCATGTAGATTGGATAGGTTTTACAGGTATAGGTGAGTTTTGCCTATATGGGTACATTATCAATATCTGACATCCATGAGTTATGAAGCTAATTCCACTTAAATTGGATTTAGCATAGCGCACGTTACCGTAAGTCTAGGCCTGCTCAATACAGGCAACAATCACTTCGCCATCTCATTGATACGCAGTAAACTTCAAACTACTGTTCATCACACTATTTGACATCGTGGCCAGTAAAATAGCCAAATTCAGCCATCATTATGTGTATCTGGATATTACCCATGAGTTAATCTCTGTGGCATTGGCAGCACATCATGTATATGCCAGCACTACCACCGATAGCTGGTCATACTGATGTATTTCAACTGTATATCATTGTTAAAACAGCCACCTATAGCAGAAGACTGCATGGCACCAATCATCTGACCAGTAATTCCTCAGCTTGAATGTGTGGTAATCCAATAGATTGCTGCTAGTGTTTTCCAGCATTACAACAACAATCTCCAGCGGAACCACTAAATTCGGATACAAACCTGCCCAATTGCCAATAGCAGGAACTTTCACCGTCCGTACTCACAGATTTGTACCTAAACAGCACAATCTGAATAAACTAACACTGGTAACCCCTCCTTAACGCTGGAATAAGCTGGCCTTAATCAGCAATTAATACGGATGAAGCATTTTATTCTTGACCAGCAAAAGAATTTATAAGCGAACTTTACGTTGCACACACTGCTTTCTGGCTGCCTCAACTGCCTGATTGAGTCTGGCTTCAGTAAGCGTGCCCAGTAATGTCTGCTGAAACCCGCATCTAGGAGCCCGTACCTGTGTAAATGGTACACCACCAATCCCATTGCCTAATTGCTTCATCCAGGCACGGCTATCCGTGCCGGTATAGCGATACAATGGATATCGTATAGGCACTCGCTGAGTAAAACGTTGTAAATTAGCATCAGTATCCAGAGCCACTCCTACCACAGCAACCGTACCTTTACCAGAACGCTGTTGCTGCTGATACCAGCGTGACAGCATGGGCATTTCTTTCCTGCAGGGCGTACACCAGGTTGCCCAGATATTGACCACAAGTATAGGCTTATCTTTTGGTAAAACTGCAGCCTTACCCTGAGGCCAGCTTTGTAATTCTGCCGCCTGTAAACGAATACAACCTAAAAACAACACACTAAATAAAAATATTTTTTTTAAAAGCCGGGCTGACTGAGACATATCCTTACCTGAATATTACATTTTAATAGCATTAATTATAGAATACTTCATATATAATTTAGTAGCACAAATAATAGGGAAGCAGTTAGCTTTCATTTCTATTCTTCTATCCTGCCGCCATCCACTAAATTATGTAACTAAAATCAGATAATCCATTTACATCTATCACAAAAATCAGCTTAACCCTTAGAATAATTAATAATACTTGTCAAAATTGAAAGTTTCGTCCACACTCCCAATTTAGATTTTTCATTTCTTTAGAAGTCCAGGGATAATCATGACAAATACCGTCATACTGTACCACAACCCGAATTGTTCCAAATCTCGCGCTGCTTTGTCCTTACTTCAGGTACGCAATGTCGACACCAAAGTTATCCCCTACCTGACCGAACCATTAACCGAAGCACAGATTCGCGTACTGAAACGGAAACTCGCGATTAGCTCAGCACGGGAAATGATGCGCAGCAAAGACGATCTCTTTAAACAACTGAATTTGCGCGAAGCCGATGAAGATACACTGATAGCAGCAATGGCAGCACATCCGATATTGATAGAGCGGCCAATAGCAGTAATTGGCGAACATGCCGCCATAGGGCGCCCGTTAACTAATATCGAAGCTTTACTTGAACAATAAATGAATGCCGGCACTAATTTTGGTTTCTGGTACTGTTTGCGTAGCGTTATCGTTGCCGGCAGCTTGTTTGTTGGAACCAATTTTGCCGTTAGTGTTGCTACAGTTTACCAATACAGCCATCCGCAAGTACTTAGTGAGGCCGATGCAGCAATCGTACTTGGTGCAGCAGCATGGGATAAACGCCCATCTCCGGTTTTTCGCGAACGCATTAATCATGCTATTTATCTGTACCGTACCGGCAAAGTAAAAAAAATTTTATTTACTGGTGGCAGCTCCAAGAGCGGTTTTATGACTGAAGCCGCAGTTGGCCGGCGCTATGCAATCCGCCACGGCGTAGATGCCAGTGATATTATCTACGAAAATCATTCGCGTGATACCTGGCAGAATCTGGTTAATGCACAAGCTATTGCCGAAGATAATGACTTAGGCAGTTTTATCATCGTCAGCGACCCCTATCATCTGGCACGTGCCAACTTTATGGCACGTGATCTGGGTTTGAATGTTCAGGTTTCGCCTACTCCCACTACCCGATATACCGCCACCCAATCTAAATTACGTTTTCTGGCACAGGAAAGCTATACACTTATGATGTATCAATGGGTAAAACTTCTGGCGTATTTTCCGCAGCTTATTCATAAGTTACACACCAGATTCTTGTAATTATTTCGAATTCACTATCTTCCTGTATAAACTTATTCAGAAATCCCCGCCTTAACAGAATCAGCATACTTTTCATTTTATTTTATTACAGGTATTTATAAACTGAGAGCTGTTACAGCAAATTTCGCAAGGCTGAATAACTTTATAACTATTTCTCCCTGTACGCCATAGAAATACTGGTAAACATAGGTAGTCATTTTTTCCATACCCGATAATACTGGCTAAAAATCCGCCAAACGCCATTAACCCTGTCGGGCAATCAATAGTATGATTAATCCCTGACATCGAATCATTCAACATATTTACTATTAGCAGAGGCTCTAATCATGGATCGAAACCAGCAACTTTTCGAACAGGCAAAAGCCATTATTCCGGGCGGGGTGAATTCCCCAGTACGCGCTTTTGGCAGCGTAGGCGGCATTCCCCGCTTTATTAATAAAGCACAGGGAGCATATGTATGGGATGAAAACCAGAACCGTTATATCGATTATGTTGGTTCATGGGGGCCGGCTATTGTCGGACATGCACATCCAGAAGTAGTTGCAGCAGTGTGTCAAGCTGCCGAAAAAGGCCTGTCTTTTGGTGCACCCACTGAGAATGAAATCCGTATGGCCGAGGAAATTCGCCATATTATGCCCAGCATGGAGCAAATCCGTCTAGTCAGCTCTGGTACAGAAGCCACTATGAGTGCCATTCGTGTGGCCAGAGGCTTTACCGGACGCGACAACATCATCAAATTCGAAGGCTGTTATCATGGTCATTCCGACAGCCTGCTGGTTAAAGCCGGTTCCGGTCTGCTAACTTTCGGCCATCCCAGCTCAGCCGGTGTACCTGAAGACTTCAGCTGTCACACTCTGGTTCTGCCTTATAATGATGTAGAGGCACTACAACAGATATTTACCAGCCAAGGCGACAGTATCGCTTGTGTAATTGTTGAACCGATTGCTGGCAATATGAATATGATTCCAGCCACAACTGAGTTTGTTAAGGCGCTGCGCACTCTTACTGAACAACATGGCAGCGTACTGATTTACGATGAAGTGATGACCGGTTTTCGCGTTGCTCTGGGCGGTGCACAGTCAATTCATGGCATCAAACCCGATTTAACCACAATTGGCAAAATCATTGGCGGTGGTATGCCTGTTGCTGCTTTTGGCGGCCGCGCAGACATTATGGCCTGTGTTTCACCGTTAGGTGCTGTTTACCAGGCAGGTACATTATCCGGTAATCCGGTATGCGTGGCAGCCGGACTGAAAACACTAGAAATCATACAGCGCCCCAACTTTTACACCACTCTAAGTGCACGTACTCAAGAACTCAGTAATGGACTGGCAGCAATAGCCCATGAAGCCAATATTCCATTCAGTACTCGCAGTATCTGTGGCATGTTTGGCTTTTACTTTACTGCCGAGCTGCCAAATTGTTTTGCAGACATGCAGCACTGCAATCAGGTATTGTTTAAAGCGTTTTTCCATACCATGCTGTCACGCGGTGTAGCCTTTGCGCCATCTGCATATGAAGCCTGTTTTGTCTCCGCTGCTCATAGCAGTGAAATCATTGCCGATACCCTCGGTCTGGCCGCAGAAGCATTTACCGAAATTGCACGCACTGTCTAAATATAATAGTTATTTACCGGCGCACACCTCATGCGCGGCAGACGCCGGTTTTTTTACCAGTTCAGCAAACCACCTTAACTGATAGCCATGCATCTCCAGTATCGTTTTTCTGTTCAAGCACAGCACACCCGCTTTTTCATATTATTGAATCAATAGCGCTCTATTTATTAAACGCCATACTTAATTTATCGATCAACCACGCTGATAGAGTTTCTGATTAGAATACCTCCTGAGCAAGCTGCTTGATAAAGTGAGTACATACAAACCTTGTGTCATCGTTTGCCATCGACACTCTCGTTATTTGCTGTAAATCATAAATTTAGTTTAGTTATAGCTAATTGTCATAATTATAAATCATCTATTTTTCTCCCTTCTTTCTTGCCTACCCTTTTAAATAGTGATTCACAGCAAATTTGCTTTTTACTGCCCTTACATTTGTTGCAGTCACGTTCATATCCATGATTTTTCTGCCACATTTTCAGTACAATCAGTTCCGGACAATGACTTTAAATCTAAAAAATAAAATTAGCAAAAACATGAAATATAATAGATATATTATTATAAAATTACAAAAAAATAACAAAAAATAACAATTAGCTAAGTCTCGCCTAAGTATTTAGAGCCATACTGTGCATTAACAAGAACCGAGATGGTTATTGTCCCAAATTACTTTTTAATGGAGATCTGTCATGAAAAAAATTACTACTGCTGTTGTAAGTGCTATTTTCGGTTTAACTGCTGCTGCCTCTTTTGCTGCACCTGTTGCTGCAACTACCACCACCACAAACACTTCTGCTGCTACCACATCCGTTAAACCAGCTACTACTTCTGTTAAACCTGCCCCTAAAGCTGTAAAACCAGCTGCGAAAAAAACTCACGTAAAAAAAGTACATGCTAAAAAAGCCCATACTAGAAAAGCAGATGCCAGCATGACTACTACCAAGCAAACCACCACCACTACTGAAACCAATTAATCAGCCAGCTGGTTAACATTAGAATAAAAACCGTTTCAGGAACTCTGAAGCGGTTTTTGTTATCATAGACATCTCTAAGCCTGATTTCATACAGGCTGCTTATCAGTCTATGTGGAAAAATGTTAACCCATGCGAATTCTACTTCTTGAAGACGACAAAATGATTGCAGAAGCGCTAAGCGACATGCTTCATGTTGCCGGTTTCGCTGTCGATTGTGTTACAGACGGCCTAGCAGCAGAAAGTGCATTACAACCAGATATCTACGATATCGCCTTACTGGATATCGGTGTACCCAAGCAGGACGGCTTAAGTGTGTTGCGCCACCTGCGCGCCAAAAACAGCGATTTACCCGTCATCCTGATTACTGCCCGTGATACCGTGGAAGAACGCATTAATGGTCTGGACAATGGTGCCGACGACTACGTAATTAAACCATTTGCTCCTGCTGAATTACTGGCCCGTATCCGGGCTTTATTGCGCCGGCGCAGTGGACATGTCAACCCTGTACTAAGCAATGGCGTCATCACATTAAACCCGGCCACCAGAGAAGTTAGCGCCAATGGGCTGGTTACCCGCCTGTCAGCACGGGAATACGCTCTGCTTTACAGTTTATTGCTGCAACCGGGTACCATACTGTCCCGGCAGGAACTGGAAGAAAAAATTTATGGCTGGAATGAAGAAGTAGAAAGCAATGCCGTGGAAGTGGTCATTCATGGAATTCGCAAAAAGCTCGGCAGCAACGTCATTAAAAATGTGCGAGGACTGGGATGGCTAGTGGATCGACGCGGATAGTATCATCACTACAATGGCGCTTATTATTAGTTTTAACCATTGTGGTCACCTTTATCGCCATTATTGGTGACATTCTTGCCTATCAGACCGCTTTTCGGGAAACTCAGGATTTGCAGGATGCACAACTGGAACAGATTGCGCACTTACTTGACCCGCGCAGTGCCATATTGCGCAGAGATACACAGGAAGACCTCAACTTTCCCGAAAGTGCCAGAACATTGCCCAAACCCCGTGTACTAGCACAAACCCTTGATTCACCTTATCTCAATATCCTGATGGGTGATGACAATGCTGTACAGAATTTGCAGCAACTACAAGATGGCTTTCACAACTTTACCACTGTAGCCCGGCACTGGCGGGTCTATATCCTTAGTCGTGAACACGAACGCATTATTGTTGCCCAGCGCACAGCATACCGCAATCATATTGCCAAAGACAGCGCACTGAGTGTAGTGTGGCCATTTCTTATTCTTATGCCTATCTTATGGCTGTTTACCGCCATCTGGATTCGCCGCCTGTTCCGAGCAACACAGGAAATGAGTACCGAATTAACTGCACGTAATGCCAATGATTTATCACCACTGGATACCAAGCACGTACCCACTGAAATCCGCCCTTTCATTACCGCACTAAACCGTCTCTTCAGCCAGCTACAGGCTGCAATTGAACTTGATAAAAAATTTATCAGCCATGCAGCGCATGAATTACGCACGCCAATCACAGCACTTACCATACAGATAGGCCGTTTTGACGAACCGGATTTAACCATTCAGGAACAACACAAACTTATCGGACAAATCAAAGCCGGTATAGCACGCACCGAACAACTGCTTACCCAACTTTTATCTATGGCCAGGGCACAACATCAGCAACAACAGCACCTTGTGCCGAATAATGTTCACACTGCCTTGATGCCGCTACTGCGCAACTTGATTGCAGAATTACTGCCTCTGGCAGAACAAAAACAGCAGAATCTGAGTGTCGACATCAGTGAATACATTAGACTGCCCATCAGCAGCAATGATTTACAGACCATTCTGAAGAACATTTTGGCTAATGCCATCAAATATACACCCGCCAACGGTCATATCTGTATTCACACCAGACAGAATGCAAACAATCGGCTGACTCTATGGATAGAAGACAGTGGCTATGGTATTGCTGAAACTGAACGAAAACTGGTATTCGAGCCTTTTTACCGCATTCTGGGTAATAATGAAAATGGCAGTGGCTTGGGATTGGCCATTGTTAAAACCCTGTGTGACCAATGGCATATTGCCATTGAACTGGCAGACTCATGCCTGAAAAACAGCGAACAAAAGCCGGGATTGGCTGTTGGCCTAATATTCCGCATCAACAATACATAAACTCAAATAAAATATACCGCCATTAATACCTGCTAAAATTCATTAAAATTGAATAGCATAAACAACAGCCTAAATATTTATTACCCAGAGCACCACTCAAAATATTTCTCGGCAATGCTAACTGCAATGGCCAGATTTCCTTGCATCAAACCATATACTAAACTGATTTTCATTTAGTATGAATTAAAATAAAACAGAATTCCCTAGATGAGAATTCTGTCTTTATAATTAGTACATCTCTCACAGTCTACCAACAGACTGATTAAAAACTTACCAATAGTTCACCAGTGTTTGGTACCAAAAATCTTGTCACCCGCATCACCCAGCCCGGGGATAATATAGCCATTTTCGTCCAAATGGTCATCCAAAGCGGCAGCGTAGATAGTCACATCAGGGTGTGCCTCATTAACCGCTTTCACCCCCTCCGGCGCTGCTACCAGTACCAGTGCCTTAATGTCCTTACAACCTTTTTTCTTAAGCAAGTCAATGGTTGCATTCATTGAACCACCAGTGGCCAGCATTGGATCAATAATCAGTGCCGGACGTTTATCCATCTGACTGACAAATTTTTCAAAATAAGGTACTGGTTCCAGCGTTTCTTCATCACGCTGTAAACCCACCACGCTAATTTTGGCAGTAGGAATTAAATCCAGCACCCCATCCAGCATACCCAGCCCAGCACGCAGAATAGGCACTATGGTAACAGTCTTGCCTTTAATCTGGTAAGCATCAATCTCACCACACCAGCCCTGCATTTTGACAATTTCTACATCAAAATCGCGGCTGGCCTCATAAGCCATTAACCGAGCCAATTCCTTTGTCAACGTACGAAAACGATAAGTACTGCAATCATCTTCACGCATCAATGACAGTTTGTGCTTCACCAGAGGATGGTCAATCACATTAATATTCATAGCCAGTTCCAAAAAATAATTCCTTAAACACCCAAATCAAAACAACTACCGGGTTAGCCCCCCCAAACAGAATTTAGTCAGACAGAGGCCAGCAAAGTCTGTAGCTCACCAGCTTCATACATTTCCAGCATAATGTCAGAACCACCAACAAATTCACCTTTTACATACAGTTGCGGAATCGTTGGCCAGTCAGCATATTCCTTGATACCCTGACGGATATCATCGTCTTCGAGCACATTAACAGTATAGAAATCCTTCAAGCCAGCCGCCTGCAAAATCTGCACAGCACGGGATGAAAAACCACACTGTGGAAACTGTTTGGTCCCTTTCATGAACAACACAACCGGATGTTCGGTAACAAGTGTTTTAATTCTTTCCTGAGTACTCATGTACATTCCTTATTTCATTTACTTAATGCGTGTTAGCACAGCGGCAAAAAAGCCGTCTGTATGGTGTTCACTGGTATTCAACTGTAAATAATCACCCTGCATGGATGGCAAAGCAATACCCTTGAGCAATGTATGTACCGGCTCAATATGCCAGCCTGTATTGGCTGCCAGAAAATCATTTAACGGCTGCTGATTTTCAGCCTCCAGAATACTGCAAGTAGCATATACTAGCCTGCCACCTGAGCGTACCAGAGCAGAAGCTGCCTGCAAAATCGACTGCTGCTGTTGCTGCAATGCCTGTACATTATCACCACTTTGACGATATTTTAAGTCAGGATTGCGCCGCAAAGTACCCAATCCGGAACAGGGCGCATCCACCAAAACACAATCTGCCTTACCTTTCAAGCGGGCAATACGCGCATCATGTTCATTATCAATGCGTTGCGGATGAATATTAGTCAAACCTGCACGCACCATGCGTGGTTTCAGATTAGCCAAACGTTTTTCAGCCACATCCAGCGCATACAAACGCCCGCTACCTGCCATCATCGCGCCCATTGCCAGCGTTTTACCACCGGCACCAGCACAGAAGTCTACCGCAATCTGCCCACGTTTTACGCCGGTTAACAGAGCCAGTAACTGGCTGCCTTCATCCTGTACTTCCAGCACACCATCCAAAAACAACGGATGACGGTTTAATGCTGGTTTATCATATAGTCGGATTCCCCAGGGTGAATAAGGAGTAGCTTCAGCGCGTAAGCCTTCTGCCTGTAGCGCAACCAAAACCTTATCACGTTTACCTTTCAGGGTATTAACCCGCACGTCCAGCGGTGCAGCCTGCATTACACTGCGGCCATAAGCGATAATCTGATTCTCATCCCAGTCTTGCTGCTGCAAACATTCAATCAGCCATTGAGGCAGTTCGGCAGCGGTTGTCAGCGTAGCAGCAAAATCAGACTTATGCTGCTTTAATTCAACCAGCCACTGCTTCTCTTCAGCATCACACAAACTTTCTACAGCATGGACACTTAAACCACGCCCTAAAATGAGTGCTGCTAAAGCCGCACGACGTGGTTTGTTATGCGGTCTGGACAGCATCATCTGAATTTTCTGTAAATGACGAATGGCCGCAAATACAGTTTCGGCTATCTCCTGCCGGTCTCGAACACCCAGCTTACGCTCGCGTCGAAAGAAAGCAGACAACACAACATCTGCCGGCTGTCTGAACGTTAAAACCTGAGCCAGCGCAGCAGCTGTCAAATCAAGTTGTTGTGCATTTATCATAATTTCTTAAATAGCCTTCCCGTCAATTTGGCCACCTTTCAGTTGCAAGGTATAAACCTTACCATTATCCATATAGCTAATCTGTACCGGAATATTCTCAAATTGCGGCGCAAAAGCATATTCCACTACATTATCACCACGACTAATACTATACTGGCTGATATCAATTTGCCGGCCATTAACCAGCAGTTGCGCATTGCCACGACTACGAACTTCATCCAGCAAGTAAACTTTTTTACCATTAGTCAGATAAGTATTTGCGGGCAATTTACCGTGATTAAAGCCCAGTTGCCAGCCGAGTGCAAACATATCGTATACCGGCCCGTTTACCGCCATATGCTTACTGGCCTCTGAAACCTTGCCATAATCAATACCCTGTTCAGTAAAGCGTGCCTGTGCATAAGGTTTACCATAGCGGCTATCGATATAGGAAAGCGGATTCAGGGTAGAACCATTTACTGTACCTGTAGAAACAAACTGCATTTGGTAAAAAATCAGATTAATTTGGGTATTAATCCGGTACTGGTCACCTTGTTGTACAAAATCCATGCTTACCGGCAACCCATAACTGTCTACAAACTGCAATTGTGCCCGTTGTGGCAATTCGGCAGCCCGTGCTACTGGTAGCAATAGTAAACTTACCCAGACAAGCAACAGACCCAGCCAGAATTTTACTTTCATACTTCTCTCATAGCATACTAATTTTTCAAGAAAATCGAATCATCTATATCAGCCATAGACAAATTATTAACTCGATTACCCTCTACAACCAGCTTGCCAGCAACAAAATCAGCCACAGCCTGTGGTAATAACTCATGCTCAAGCCGTAATACCCGTTGTGCCAGAATATCGGCAGTATCTCCATTTAGAATAGGTACAACACCCTGAGCAATGATCGGGCCGCAATCCAATTCTGCTGTAACAAAATGAATGGTGCAGCCTGCTACCCGACAACCACTGTCCAGCGCCCGCTGGTGCGTATGCAATCCGGGGAAAGCAGGCAATAAAGATGGATGAATATTAATCAGCCTGCCGGCATAATGTTCACAAAATTCAGGCGTCAAAATACGCATAAAGCCTGCCAGTACCACTAAATCCGGCTGATAGGCATCAATTCGCGCCATAAGGGCGGTATCAAATACTTCACGGCCGGCATAATCCTGATGGCAGATTGCCTCAGTTGCCAGACCGCGCTGTGCAGCCCACTGCAAACCAGCTGCATCAGCCCGATTACTGATTACCGCCACCACTTCTGCCTGCGCAATATTTGCCTCCACCACAGCCTGCATATTACTGCCACGCCCGGAAATCAGAATCACAATTTTTTTCATACTGCTCACCTTTACTTCTGCTAACAGACAACCTAGCCAAGAGACACCATTTCCAACTGTTCGAGACTACGCCCCAGAAACCGTTCCCCGATTGTCTGGAATCGCAGAGGAATATCACTCACATAAAAACGGTATTGCGCTCCCGAATGATCCGGATTAACCAACTGATGCTGTTGCAGTGCCTGTGCTGTTGCTTCTGCAGTCGTAATTGCTGAATCAACCAATTTCAGTTCAGGTGCTTCCTGCCGGATTAATGATTTGAGTAACGGATAATGAGTACAGCCCAAAACCAGTGTATCCACATCTTCCGCCAGAATTGGCTTTAAATACTCTCTGGCTGTCAAACGTGTTACTTCATGATCCAGCCAGCCTTCTTCCACCAATGGCACCAATAACGGACAGGCCTGTGAAAATACACGTGTTTGGGCATTCTGTTTATGAATCGCCCGAGCATAAGCATTACTATTGACGGTGGTACTGGTGGCAATCACACCAATATGATTATTTCGTGTTGTCTCCAGCGCAGCCTTGGCACCGGCAGCAATTACATCCAGCACTGGCATACCGCCCGCTAACTGCCGTACCTTCTCCCGTGCCACTGCAGCTATAGTATTACAGGCCACAACCAGAGCTTTAACATCATGTTCGAGCAGAAACGACACAATCTGCTCAGTATAAACTTCAATCGTATGTCTGGATTTCACTCCATACGGAACCCGTGCAGTATCACCAAAATAAATAATATTCTCATTAGGCAGCCGTTCCATCAAAGCCCGAACCACAGTCAGGCCGCCTACCCCGGAATCAAATACACCTATTGGACGTTGTTGTATTGCAGTCATTTTTCTCTTCATCTGTAGCCATGACAATTCAGCACACCACGTACTGGAGCAGTCACAAACCACTCATCACCACAATTATAGCATTGACCTGAAAATATACTCATAGTACAAATCCGGCCAAACAGGCTTAAAACCGGCTTCTAACCTGCAAACTGGCAAACTGGCAGAACTTTACTACTTTCACTCTTACAAACTTTATCGCATAATAAACCCGTTTTGTTAATTAAACATACTATGTCTGCATCTCAAATCCATGAAATTGTTCTGGCCGGCGAAACCGATACCCTGAATCTGGGTGCACGTTTTGCTCAGCATATCAGCCCTCCCCTAGTCATCTGGCTAGAGGGAGACTTAGGTACGGGTAAAACCACTTTTACCCGCGGCTTACTCAATGCACTGGGTTATAACGGTGCAGTAAAAAGCCCCACATACAATATAGTTGAAACCTATCCCTTCAATGGATTCAATCTACATCATTTTGATTTATATAGATTCCAAAGCCCAGAAGAATGGCTGGATGCAGGACTAGATGAACTTATCACTACAGATAGCATAGTCCTGATTGAATGGCCGCAACTCGGTGGTGATCTGGCTCCGCCGGCTGACATTATCCTGAATATCACTTCTAATAATAGCAATGGCCGCACAATACAGATGAGTGCCGCTACTGTCCATGGTACACACACACTAAACAAGATTACAGAATAAACCATGCCTAATCATATCAGCCGCCGAAGATTATTAATTGCTTCTACCGGCACGCTATTAATCAGTCTTACCCCGTTTGCACGCGCCGCCAAAGCTGGCGCCGACATCGTAGCTTCGCGTATTTGGCCGGCCACAGCCTATACTAGAATGACATTGGAATCAACAACACCAATTCGATTTAAATATTTTCAACTAAAAAATCCCGACAGACTGGTTATTGACATTGAGGGCTCGGCTACCAATCAGGTTTTACGTGAACTGAGCAGCAAAGTCATTCCCATGGATCCGTATATTGCCAGTGTTCGTATCGGGCAATTTAATCCTGAAACCATACGTATCGTGATGGATTTGAAAACTACCGTCAATCCGCAGGTATTTTCGCTGACTCCAGTAGCCAATTTCAAAAACCGTCTGGTAGTAGACTTGTATCCTACCGCTACAGTGGCCATGGAACAGGAAAAAAACGACCCCTTAATGGCACTTTTACAGGATTATAGCCACGGTAAAGTCAACAGTGACGGCACCACACGCCCACAGGCCTCCGCCTCCACGCCCCCAGTGCAAAAACCATCTGAAAGCAAGCCGCCAGTTATCAACCAGCCCCCGATATCAAGCAAGCCAAATAAACTCAACCGGCAACCCGTTATCATGATTGACCCGGGACATGGGGGTGAAGACCCTGGTGCCACAGGCCCATCCGGCTTGCATGAAAAAGATGTGGTACTGGCTATTGGACGCGAAGTGAAAAAAATACTGGATTCCTATGGCTACAAAACCTACATGACCCGAAATGAAGACATATTCATTCCGCTAGGTGTGCGCGTAGCCAAAGCGCGTAAACTCAGAGCCGATGTTTTTGTTTCCATCCATGCCGATGCATTTACCAACCCATCCGCCAAAGGCACAGGCGTATACGCCCTTAATCCCAAAGGTGCCACCAGTGCAGCAGCCAAATATCTGGCACAAACCCAGAATGCAGCCGATTCGATTGGCGGCGTAAGTTACTCCACCGATAAAAATGTCAACAACACCCTATTTGACCTTACCCAAACAGCAACCATCAACGATAGCCTGAAACTGGGCAGGGATGTTTTAAATCAGCTTAGCAAAATCAATAATCTGCATAAAGGCAGTGTTGATCAAGCTAATTTTGCCGTTCTCAAAGCACCTGATATCCCATCAATACTGGTTGAAACTGCATTTATTTCCAATCCGGTTGAAGAACGATTATTGTCAAGCAAAGATTTCCGCCAGAAAATGGCCAATTCCATTGCCAGCGGTATTAAAGAGTACTTATCGACAGCAGTATTAGCACGTCGTTGATAGCAATAAAGCATTTACTTCTTATACATTAACCAATACAACAATTCTGGTATTAATGGCAAATGAAATGACACTTTTACAGCCTGAATGTCAGTTTTGCGACAGCTATTAAATTTCTCTTTTCCATGTTTAATAACATGGGCTGACTAAAATCTATTAGCATTTTTATTACAGTACAAAATGGCATTTTTATAAAATGATAATTTAATTTATCTCGCTTAGGTGTTCCGAGAAATTAAATATTATTGATTTAAGCTGCAATACAAATACAGCTTAATAATTGAATTAGACTGAAAATAATCTAACATTGAACATATAACAGGAATATTGAATACCGATTGCAGAATGTATTCCAGCCTGCAATCGGTAATTTGCAGATAAAAATATAATGATTAATTGCCGCTCAGAAATAAAGGTTAACAAAAAAGCTGCAAGATAAATCGATTATCATTTAGCAGCAAAATATTATATAAAATTTCTTAAATATTATTTCGTAACCATCAAATATGAATAGCATCATTCCATAAATCAAATATTTGCTTTTCATTCAGATGCAGAACATCAGTTAAAAATTTCCACCAATTATCATTATCCAATGAAAAACTTTGTGTTTCCAGAATGTAATTGCGAATCTTAATTAATTCTATACCAGTCATGGCATTTTCAGCAGCTGCAACCAATGCTGCCTTATTTTTATCCAAACTGATTTCCAGCTGGGAAAGCATCTGCATACGGGACAAAGTTCCGGCACTCCTGCGTTTATCTTGCAAGCGTAACTGTGCTGCATCAGCTTTTTCTACCCAGCTATTTTTTTTCTCTGACCATTGATGATAAATATCAGGGCAAGGCATTGTGGTAACCGTAGCTGGCAATATGCCCAGTTCATCGATTGCTACTACTTCGCCGGTTTCCTTGCTATATACTGTTTCGCCTCGATGGTCTTCGATATATTGCCAGTTATCGCCTGTCCATTGTGCAATAAAGCCTTTTTTAGACTCTGGCTGTTCAGCCTGAATACATAATCTGGGAATCAGATAATAGCCGTTATTTTCCAAAGGATCCAAGTCTGCTGTAGTCATACCAACAAAGTAGTTGTTTTCGTCTAGTTGGCATACCGAGATAGAGGGAGCGTATTTTTTCATTTTTAATCCTTAAATTTTGATACAGGCTAGTAATGCAATATTGCGTGGTCGATTTTCATTTGCGATAGGAACAATACGACTTGCATCAAAACTAACCACACTCCCCCAGTCATCATTATCACCAATTTTAATCTTTGCATTGAAACTTGATGAATGATATAACGCGCCTTCTTGTACCATAAAATCACCACCGCCCCTTCGAGCAACACTAATGCGGCCAGTAATATTTCTGATCGCATCTCCTTGCCAGCTACCATTTCCACGCCATGGGTCTACACCTCGTCCATTATCATAAGCACGAATAAATTCACCACGTAAATCAGGTAAATTAAAAGTAGTTTTACCATCTCCTGCACCAAATCGTGTACCAAGAGCTGCAAATAGATTTGCATATGCTGTACGTGATATGGCCGCACCATTAGCCTTTAACCAGCCTGTAGGTGCCCAGTCAATGGCAAAATAATGAACTGCACCTACAGGTGTGGCATTTATATCCATACTACCATCAAACGGCACACCATTAATTTTCCGTACTGTTTTCAATCTGGATGCGGTATCAGCAGTTTTAGCGGTACCATCCTTATCCAGCTTGCTGTCATTCAATACTTTGCCTTGCCGTGCAGATAATGCTGAGAATTTGTCATTAGAGTTCAGCGAGTCAATTATCTTGGTTACTCCGGCAATATCGGCAGTTGCGGCAGCTGGCGCACTTGATGCTATTAACATTTTAATTGCCGTTATCACCTGATTCTGTGTGGCCTTTTCCGGTTTAATTCTTGCCGCCGTCAGAATGGCAATTAATTCAGCCTGCACCTGATTCAGCCAGCTAGCTGGCAATACAGTGCCCAGTTCGTTTATTCCGTTACCATCATGAAATAGTCCGTCCTGCGTATCAATTGGATACATTTTTTATTTGTCCTTATATGTAAATCGTATATCGGTAAATGCTGGTTTCAGCTCTTTTAATACACTTTCAATAATTACGTCACCATATGCGGTCAGTCTGTCGCCGGCTGTTGACATTCCGGCGCGAAAGCGTGTTGCGCGGCTATCGGCATTTTTAATGTTCACCCACCACACCCACATAATGTCTTCACGTGCCAGTCTGCCACCGGCTCGGCTGATACCTACACGGAATGGCTGCGGCTCGGTTATGGTGATATCGTAGCCAATTGAAGCGGCCATCTGCATAAAATAGGGAATACTCAAGCCACCGGTTTCGTTAATTTTGGTGATCACTGCCAGTATTCTTTGCTGGCCGTTTTTGCCGGTGCCGTCCAGATTGAGTAGTTCTTCCCAGCGCACGATATAATTTCCAGATGTGCGTGGGTCAATAACGCCCAGTTTACGACGGGCAGCATTTTGTATTTCATCCAGACAGTTGCCATCAATTGTGGCGGCATTTCTTACTGCCGGTGCAGTACGGTTGTATGCAACCGGAGGTAATAACCCCAATAAAGTATTGACGTAACTCATAGCAAACTCACATCAACTTTACCCAGCATAAACCATTCAATCTTTTTGTTTGTCTCTGCGATTAGATTGGCTGAGGGCTGGATCATTTTGCGATCAATAACGCTGGATACATCACTGATTACTGCTTCCAGCTGGGATGCAATCACGCTATCACCAGGCTTTAAAGCGCTGAAATGTTCCTGCAAGGCCTGTCGAATATCTGCTGTCGCCCTGTCAAGATTTGCATCGGACAAGCGTACTTTAACTTTAATATCAACTCTGGTGACATCGGGCTTAATCACAAAGCTGTTTTTAGCCGTTACCGGTCGCACTGAATCAATATAAGCCTGTACTTTGCTGACTATCTCATCACTGGGTAAATTATTATTACTGGTAATGACAATATCTACCGTACCAAGCCCGCGACGTAATGGGTATACATATGCACTGGTAACACCATCCACACTCAATGCCCAAGCACGATAGTCATATTTATTGCCTCCGGCAGGTGGCCGACGTAATAAATCCAATAAACGGTTCAATAATGAAGTATCGCTTTCAACATCAGTACCGCCGGTAGCTTGTATAATTTCCACATCGCTGGATACACCTATCGGTGCAGCCATAAATTGTGCTGCTTTATTATGCTGATTTGATGCAGCACCAGCCTCATGCGCCTGTATGGATAAAACAGCAGTGCCCTCGTTTCCGATCACAGCCTGTTGCTGCACAGTATATAAATGTTCACCACATATAATTTGTAATTTCGCTTCAATTAATGATTCTGGAATACCACGAGCAATAGCTGTTCCGCTGGCGGAAGTAGCATTTTTACGGCGTATACCACGCAGATTACAATGTCTCTCCAGAAATTCTGTATCCGCAGTATCCGGAAAAAACTGTCTTAATATCCATGCCTGATGAGCATATTGTCCCGTGGCACAACTGGCCAGACTGCTGGCTCGAATATAATTATCACTATCTGAAGAAACATCAGCCTGGGGATTTAATGAAACCATATCACGCAAAATAGCGTGGCGTATTTCCTCAAATGTTGGAATATTGTGCATTTTCAAAATCCATTTAATTATTTTTTTAAATTACTTTAACCGGACACTCAAATATAAATTTTTCTCCAGTTAATTGCGTTATCTGTATATTCAAATTCAGCATGCCATTATGTGGTTGCATGGTGGCGACAGAAATATCTGCCGCACGCCCATCATCAATAATTGGCTGTAAAGCCTGTTGCGCATACTGTTTAGCTAGCAAACTAACTGATTGCAAATCTTTTTCCCGTTCAAGCGTATACAACAGTGAGCCCAATTTTTTATCCGCCCAATAACTACCCAGCGGTGTCATCAAACGCAGATAAACTGCATTTTGTAAGTGATTTATAATCTGTCCGGTGTAATCACCTGTTCTGGTGTCTATCTCTCTATCCATAAACTACTCCGGTTATGTTATTTTTATAGTTTATTAAAATAACTATTTTTATCTGAAGCTGAAGAGCTTCAGCAGCTATCAGACAGGCTTGCCTACTCTGACTGCATGATCATGCCCGGCCAGGCTGATTCCACTGGCTTTAACATCCCCGACAGTGGTATAGCTACCATTAGTTTGTACAATATTGCCTGAAAATGTTGCTCCCTGTCCGCCTTTGATATCCATTCCGCCATTACCATTGATTTGGCCTGCGGCAGTGATTTCCTGCGAGCAATTAACATTTTGGGCACTGATATTGACTCCCGCCTGAGCATCGATATTAATGCCAGCCGCAGCCTCGATTTTTACTCCTGCCGGTGCTTTAATATTTAAAGTTTCACAATCAATCTCAATCAGTTTGCCATTTTTTAAGGTAATAGAGGCGCCAGACTGGTTATAAACAGCTACTTCTCCTGCGGCCAGTGCCTTAATTCGGTATTCACCATGCTCAGTGGCAATAATAATGCCATGGCTGGTCTGACCACTTAAGGGCAAAACAATAGCTTCCGAGCCCACGGGTGGATTACTGGTAAAACCAAATTGCTGTATCTGCTCCACATCCTGTAAAACCTCATCGGCCAGAGCTGCTACCTGAGCAGATTGAATCGGCTGAGAGGCATTTACCCGTGTCAGCCTGCCTCGAAAAGCCTGCCGGACTGAGCTGGTGGTATTATTAATTGTCGTTCTGGTTTTATTTACCAGCTTCGCAACATAACTCATCTGACTCTCCAATTAAAATTTATTCCAATTAAATGTATACGCCGTTATATCTTGACCTGTTTAATCTGCCGGTTAGTCACACCTTTACGCTTTCCTTTACGTGATCGTGCTGCAGCGGATTTTTTAACATAAGCATCTGGCGTCCATATTCCATCCTCTTTTAAGCGCAGTTCAGTCAGCGTGCCGCCATTTCGATTCAGTAAAAAACGGCGTCCCATCAGAAAAAAAATGGCATCTATCTGCTGGTCTTCATCAATCACATGCACACGTTGTCCGGGTTGCCACAGCAGGCCATCCTGAGTTTTATGATCTGCAACCGTAATAGTTAAAGTGAAACCTTCCAGACGCCAGTCAGAAAGCATTTTTTTTGCCTGCACCTTCAACTGTTGCAGATTTTCAGCATCACCGATTACTACTGTTTTCGGCTTGTATAAAACCATTGTTTCGTCTTTGTATACCCATTTCAAATCATGTTTTGACGAATTGGCATAACGGGTGTGACTTTGGCCAAGAAAGGTCACTTCCGAGTAACGATTTTCAGTACTATACTCAATATGAATACTTTGAATATTACGTCTGCGATCATTTTTACTGTGGCACAGAGTTGCTACTGGCGGGCTGGCGTAATCAGCACCACCAACAACCAGCGTACCATCTGGCTCCAGCCACACATGCAGGCCTGCCTTATAGGCAATTTTGCTTAATGCCTGCCATGCAGTTTCCCCGGGTTCAATATCCACTTTGTCTAGAACTGGATTTTTTTCAGCCTTTAATATCACTTTTTTGATTTGTGGCCAGGGTTCAACTATCTTCTGTGCAGCAGCTAAAACATTCATTCCTTTAACATTAATTTGTTTGACACTGCAATCCACCAATAAACCGGCAAGGTCACGGCCATTAAAACCGATACTATGGTTGTTTTTATCAATCATTTCATTCTGATGGCCAATAATTCCGGTCATAACCAACTGGTTATTAATTAACACCTCACATTGCAAGGAGCTATAGTCGGCCAAAACACCCTGATTTTGGGAAACATTGGTTTCAAAACTGAAGGCATCAGCAGGAATCAGAAAATCACTGTCAATATCATAGCTAAGCCAGTCTTTATGCTCTTTCCCCCCTATTCGCACTACCACTTCATTGCCATATGGATAAGGCAACATTTCAGTTTCATTTAACATAATAATTAATCCACTCATTACGCTGAATAAATGATGGATGACACAAATGAGGATTGAGACGCATTAATTCATTTGCCCGTTCAATATCCCGATAAAGTAAATATGCCAACTGATGAATGGTGCCGTTAATATCTGCTTTTCTGGTACGCATTGGCGGTTTCTGATTAATGACGGCCAAAGCATAATCATTAAATTGTGCGGCCATATTGGCCAGCAACTGAATCATTATCGTTGTTTGCGTATAAATATTGGCAGCATTAATGCTCTTGACATTATCAGCATAATCATAAGTTTCACGTAACATATCTATTAATTTTTGAATACGCAGACGAAGATTATTATTGATATACAGCAACTCGTTTGCTGTTACTATGTCACTATTCGCCTCAATCATCGTGACGGTATTCTGCATCAAAGCACCAAGACTCAATAATTGCAGAATCTGGGCAATCGGTTGCATCTGAATATTAGCAATCTTTTGTACATGATTGATCGCTTCTTCCTCAGTTTCCTGTCTATCCTGACTATACAGAATATTATCAGGCAATTTATTCAGGCCATCTACACGGTTACTGACAGAATCAAAAGTCTGTCTGGTACTTAAACTGCCAGTAGCAAACTGTGTATCATTCGCCAGACCTGTTGTCACCATTGTGGCTACAGAATGAATAAGCCTGCTGACGTCCTGACTGTAAGATGCAGAAGAAAAAGTTTTACTGGTCAAATACTTTATAGGGTCAAGATCGAAAAAGCGGCGAACACTGCCAGCTACGCCACACAATGCGGCAAATACACCATTTGTACTGCCCCATAAAGACGAAATTCCCTCCCGAACGCTTAACAGCGTTTCAGAATAACCCAGTAACTGCTGTGTATATTTTTCCAGAGTATTCTGTATCTGTTCTAATTTGGCTAACCACTGATTCTCAAATAAAAATATCGGAGCTGATTCTTTTGCTTCAAAAAAGGTTATATCCAGTGCAACATAATTAACCGAATCAGCTTCAATACGAAATGACCAGCTTGCAGCAATCATATTTTGTAACAGGCCTAAAACCGGATGAACTAATGTGCCTGCACCTGGTTCTTCCAGCACAGCCAGTAACTGTGATAACTGTGTATCAAAGCCTGCACCAAAATAGACAGCAGCAACCTGACATTGTCGTCCCTGTGTACCCAAGTCCTCAATATCGGTTCCATTTGCAAACGGACGGCCATGCCGTACCAGCGCTTTCTCATTTTTATCACTGATAGAAATGACATCAAAGGCAACATTTTTGTAACTGGCCTTTTGCAGATTATTCTTCCACATAGTCATTATTGTGCACCTCCACGGTTATACATTTCCATCTGATTGCGTGAAACCAGATTACTAATCACTCTGCCATCAAGCGTCACCGTAAGATTATTCTGAATAACCTGTTGCTGGTTCGAGAGAATAGTAGCTATTTTGTCTAAACGTATGCCCAATTCCTGTACAATAGCTTGAAAAGCATTTTGAAATTCAGCACTTTGCTGTACAAGCACAGACTGCCCAGCACCAGACTGGCTTTCTATAGCGGGTAGATTAGCCGGAATATTTCTGTACGAAAGCATCATCGCAGCAGATGGCGTCATATTAGCACTTGCTATCAGCTGATCCTTTTCACAGGCAAACACTGATTGCCCATATAATGCAGGATTGAGTCCATAGGCATTCCGAAAATCTGGTGTGTATGGCTGGCTGCTTCCTACACCCGTTGTGGCTTTTATTTCTTCAGTATCCTTATTTTGCGTAACAGCATCGCCTACCTTATCTCCCATGATGCTGCCGCCAATTCCGCCAAGTAAACTGCCAATCAGCCCTCCCAGCGCAGTACCTACACCAGGTAATATTAGCGTTCCGATTGCTGCACCAGCCTGACCTCCAGCCCAAGCTCCAGCCAGACCACCCGCGGTACTGGTTGCATTTTTTATTTGAGCTGTCTTCTTTTCTTCATAGGTTAAACTGTCATCATTCTGAATCGCATATACATTATAAGCGCCACCAAGGACAGCTACTGCGGAATTACCCCGGCCTAATAATTTGCCAGGAACCCTAGCTGGAATCTTTCTGCCTTTCACCCCTGTTTTCCGACGGGCCGGCGTTTTTGTACCTTTGTTTCTGTTCGATTTTCTTCTTTCTCTGTCAAAATCACCCCCAGCATCAATATCGATATCACCTCTTTGCCCAGATAAAGTACCCAATGCTTTCAGTGCGGTTGCTGCACTACCGGCAGCGGCCGCCAAAGCAGTTACAGCCAAAGTAAGAGCAGGAAATTCAGCCGATAATTCAGTTAATCTGGTTTGAAAATTAACTAATGGTTCTACTACAGTACTTCTGCCCAAAGTAGCCAGAGCACGATTTTTTTCCTGCTGCCGCTCCGGATCCGCAGATAACACGGCTAACTGTTTGGCAGCCAAACCATCAGCATCTTTCTGCAACGCATTTATTTGTGGCAGCAACAGATTATTATTCAAATTGGCATTAACAGCATCTCTGGCATCTACAGGAATAAAAGATAACAGCTTATCCTGACGCACTTGCATCTGTTGCTGAGCATGTACATCGCCAGCATCGGCTTTTTGCTTTAAATTCTGGTAATTCCTGTCTTTAGCAAGAATATCACTACAAACTTTAATCAGGGATTGAGCATCATTTAAGCCCTGCTTACTGCCCTGCTCCCTGATTTTATCCCAGTCAAGACGTTTGCCTGATGCATCAGGGTCTTTAATTTTACTCAGAATACTGGCCAATTCAGGATTAGCCAATGCTTCCAGCAAAGCTTTAACGCTTTTACTTGCGTCCTCATTAGATTCTGACTTTTTTGATGTAGCCTGTAAGGCTGAAATTAAATAATCAATACCTCCGGTATCCGTTAGCCCCGCCTTTTGGGCAGAAGACAATAAACCTGGTAATTCACCCTGCAACTGGGCAATAGTAAATTTACCCTGACTGCTTGACGCAATAATATGATCAGAAACCGAGTTATAATCCTTATCCTGCAAACCATAATCTGCCAATGATTTGTACAGTCTGGCTGTATTTTCATGATCATACTCACCGGCGCTGGCAGCTGATCCGACCATGGTACGATGGGCATAAGGAATAGTTGCCTTAACCTGATCCAGAGTCATGTCCTGCTGTAACATATCAGTGAACAGATTCAGCGCAGCCTGTGATGTACCGCCATTTCTGGCAACCAAACCCTGAATCAAACCCTGAATTTCTTTTACGCCCTGAGTTTTAATCCAGTCTGCCGATTTACTTTTATCTGTACCATATGCTTTTACAGCAGCCTGAATAACACCTGAACGTAATTTCTTTTCATCATCTATTGCCGGCTTAACTGCACCGTAGACAGCCTTTCCCCCCTTGACAATTTCACCGCCAACCGTTTTGGCTACACCCCATTTAGATGATTTTTTTTGTTGTTCAGCAATATTTTTTTGTATTTTAGAACTTTTTTCTAATTCCTTATTTAACTCACGAATACTGTTACGAGAAGCTCTGGTTGCATGCTGAATCTGCTTTTGCGCCGCATTAGCAGTAGCAGTAAAATTCTTATATGCATTTTTAGTCTTGCCAATTTCCCGCTGTATTTCTTGTTCAGAGCGTATTTCCTTCCGTAATCGCATATCCGCAGCACGTTGTTGCTCTCGCTGAATCTGCTGAATAATTCGGATTTGTGATTTACCAGCTTTCTCACTTTCCCTGACTGCAACAGCAGCTGTGCGCTTTATTTGCTGTTCTAATTTTTTTACCTCCTCAGTCATTCTGGTAATGGAGGCCTCCTGTTTTGCTAGCGACTCCTGATTTGAAGACATGTCAATACTCTCGCCTAATTGTTGATTATATTTATTCTGACCGATTAAAAATAATGGATAGAAGTGAATATGCCTGAGCAGCATTCATGCAAAAAGCCCTGCCTTGAAGCAGGACTTTCATCAATCAGGCTGATTAGCTAACAAACTATCTTTAACTGGCTGGAATGGTTTTGGCTTTCTTTGGCGTAAAGAAATAATAACATTATCATCATCATTTTTTATGCCCATACTCTCCAGAACAGTCTCAATCCAGACAGATACTTCAGCATGGCACATTGTGCTAACCATAGCCGGCGTAATCATTGATTTAGCCAGCAGAATACATGCCTGTCGATAATTTTTATGAGCTATTGCATAACTACGCTGCTGTCCGCTTCCTCTGATGCCGCTGGGTCTGACTGGCCAGCGGCAATCGATTTTGAACGTAAAGATTCCATACTGGTTAAAATTGACTGATAATCTTCTGAAGCAAGGTTGTGCAATAGAAATTCAACACTCAGGTTTTCTGCATCAATACCAGAAACTTCCAATTGTTGTGCCCAATAAGCAAGTGTAGTCAAAATGGCTTTTTTTGCACCTGATACATCTTCAATCAAACCGGTTTCTTCCAGTACTTCCAGTGCCTTGAGTTCATCTGCCAAAGTCAGCGGCTTAACAGTATAATCAAAATACATTTGGCCATTGTACGCCAGACCATAAACCAGCTTTCCAGTCTCTTTTAACATTATTCTACCACTTTATCCAATGCAAACATTTCAATATCACGACGCGCTTCATTTTCTACACTGTATTCTTCCGAACATTTAGTGCTGGTACAACCTATATAGCTAATACGTGCTTCATCTGCATTACGTGGATAAATAGTAATTTTTGCATTGGTAATATTGTCCCAGTCAATACCACTTTCATCCAGCGGAATGGCTGCACTGACACTCATTGTGTATTCTGTTACACCATCTGCATAACCACGCACTTTGCCGGACTTGTTCATGGTCTTAACTACTTTACGCCCAGTTGTCACTTCCGGTTTGAAGCTGATAATCTCCACTTCACGACCATTTACTTCCATAATTACCGCACCGGCATATTTAGCGCCTGTTTTATTTGCCATATTTTTTCCTTTATATAGACAAGGTGTTAACCTTGAAACTAACACCTTATATGATTAATTTATAAGTACAGATCCACACGTGCGGCCAGTACATGCAAGCCATTGACTACATCAGCAGGGATAACTGCATCCAGGCGGTTTGGATCATTTGGATTACGCTGTACAATCAATTTATCTTTATTTTCCAGAACTGCCTCCAGAATTTCTGCATTTTCACACTGATACAACACATCCAGAATTTCTGAGCGCACCCTCAGCGGAGTACGTTCTGAAAGCTTCTCACGCGGAAAACGCAAGGCAATACGTTGGTTAACCGCATCGCGTACATAGTCAAGTGTACGAATCGTAGTGATATCCAGCAATGCCGGATCATCTGTACCCGTGGCATTTTTCACATAGGTAGATACGGCACGCATAATCTGCACCCGATTATTCACGATCTGCAAAGGCGTCAGCCCGTTATACAGAGCACTGTTAAACTCAGCAAACAGAGGCCAGCTGGCATCAGCCGTTTTCCTCAGCCCTTTTATTTCCAGTGTATTGAGTGGACGAGCCGGATCATTTTCACCGGCAATTACAGCGGCATAGCCCGCTGCAATAATGGCATTGCCTTCCATGGCATTTTTATACCAGGCTATGGTAATACGGCCACTATTGATTTCATTAGCAAAGGTGGTGCCTGTACTGAGTGTGCCGCGCCAGCCCATCACCCCAATACAGCCACGCTTTTCAATCGCATTGGATACCAGATCAATATGATCAGATAATTTTCTGGCATTTAAATCATCAGAAAAAGCACTACAGATAATATGGTAGTGTCTGCCGGCTACCTGCTCAAGAGCAGGACCGATATCCGGATTCCCATTACCATTCTGAAATGGTTTTATATCGAGGAAAGCTTGATCCACGATAGCACTGCCTGCACTAAAAGATGCCATTAAGGCAATTTCATTACCAATCGAACCCGTATTTCTGGCTGTTAATATAATTTTATCACCATCAGCATTGGCACTGGCCAATGTGCTCGCTTCATTAATAACGTCAGCCATTCTGGATGCAACATCAGGAATAGCCTCATCATTACTTACTCGAGTCTGGCAATCAATTCCGCCAATGGTTACAGTCAGAACGCCAGAATTATCTGGTAAATATTTAATGGTTACACTTGCATCAGCAGGATTACTTTGCGTCGCATCATCAACAGTAATCACCGTTAAATCCAGATAGGGATTATTAACAAATGCCTGTTTTACACAATAATATGCCCACGAACCCTGGCCAAACAGGTTAGCAGCATCAGCATCACTAAATAATTGTACTGGTGTCAGTGCCGGCTGTTTGCTCTTTGGCAATCTAGATGCAATCAGTAACATTTTTTGCGGATTGGCTGGCAAGCCTCTTACTGCAGTACGCGTATTGAATTCAATATACCGACCTGGTACACGAATATCACTGCGCACAGTATCAAACTGAATATTATCAATCATTCCTTTACTCCTGTTTCATTTTTTAAATTTTCCGTTATCATTATCAGGTCACCATCAGCTACCAATCGACGGTAATACAAACTTTCTGGAACCTTAACTGGGTTATGTGTAATATAAGAATTAACGCGATTTTCCTTTGGCACGCGTAAACCATCTGCTGCTTGAACGATCATCTTCTCTTTCATATACACTGGTTATAAATCAGTTCTGTATACTTTTATTTTTTATATTTAATACTAAAGAACCAAATTGCGCTGGCACTTCAGAATGCTTGCCGGCAAACAGACTAAAAACATAATCTGGATTATTTATATCAGTGGTGTATTCTGGATAATGATCACTTTCAATCCCATAAATATCACATACCGCTTCAAATTCAACCGCGACTATATCCAGATTTTCTGTATTGCTATCTAGTGGGGAGATAAACAGTGGACGAACCGTTTTTGGCTGTAAACCAAAGCTGTTTAATTCTTCATTTAATCTCTGCCCCGCAAGCAGACGTAAAACCGCATAAACCAGATCATTTATATCCGCACTTGGATAAGGCGGTGCATCTGTAATACGATTAGATATACACACCACATAAAACCCGGCACTCAGTTCAAAACGTAGCCGTTCAGAACCTTTTGCTTTTATCTGTGCCTGATTAAAGGTTAATAAAATAGCCGGTTTTTTTCTTATCTTGGTTAAAACCTCTTTATTTTCCAGCCCGCCGAAATACAAACCAACCTCATTAACCATCGAGCCCAGCCCTTGTTTCAGGCGTGTGATGATTTCACTTTGGATTTTGTTTAGCACAGCTAATTTATTTACTCCTTTCTATAAATTCAATGTATTTAATTATCATAAAATACACAAATATGGCTTATGTGTTTCTTACTCCGATTCATGCTGTTTAAAACAGATTAATCAGGATAATGGCTTATAATAATTACGTATTTATACAAATTTCTTTTATGCAATAATAATTTTTTCTGTTTCCCCAGAAATTTCATACAAATAATTAAAGCTGGCTGTAGCATATAATACTGCAACAGATATAAACAGAGTGTGCCTATCATCCTGATGCTCAGATATACCAAGGCAAGCAACAGATACTTGCCCGCAAACGAAGATATATGTCTATTTTTTATCAGATTTTAAATTGTTCTGGCTTCTGCCCACATTTCAAATACATTATCCTGCTGAATTTGTAAAATGTTGGTCAGAAAATTCCACCATAACTCGTTTTCCAGTGCAAAGCTTTGCGTTTCCAGAATGTAATTGCGAATCTTGATTAATTCTATACCAGACATTGCATTTTCAGCAGCTTCAACCAGAGCTTGCTTATTCTTACCCAAGCTAATTTCCAACTGGGAAAGCATTTGCATGCGAGACAAAGTACCAGCAGTGTTGCGTTTATTATAGTAAGGTAAAAACTTCGCACCTTTTTGCTAATTCTTTTGCTTAGCGCCAGCACAATTGCTGGCGCATTATTTTATACTGATTGAATTACTCTTCTGGTGTACCTGGCAACTCATCAATTAAATTCTTCTGATATTTCAATAAAGCAGCTCGGTATTTCCTCCATGTAGTCAGCCACTTTTCTGCTTCTTTGCTCTCTTCTTCTGTGTCAGCAAAATCAATCATATCTTGATATGCTGCTATT
Organism: Snodgrassella alvi; assembly: GCF_002777825.1. Classification (GTDB taxonomy): domain Bacteria; phylum Pseudomonadota; class Gammaproteobacteria; order Burkholderiales; family Neisseriaceae; genus Snodgrassella; species Snodgrassella alvi_C. The sequence goes on from NZ_MEIR01000077.1 coordinate 67,631, forward strand.
TTTTCAGCAGCAACAGATAACAATGCTTTAATTTTTGCTTGTCGTTCATTATCTATTTGCTGCTGTTTCCGAGCTTGCCCTTCTGGCGACATAACCCATTTATTTTCTTTTGCTGACCAATGATGGAAAGGATCAGGACAAGAAATGGTTGTCACTGTTTTTGGCAATTCACCCAGTTCGCTGATTTTAATTTCCTGTCCGGTTTCTTTGCTATAAACAACTTCGCCGCGATGGTCTTCAATATATTGCCATGTTTCATCAGCCCATTTCGGGATATAACCGAGTTTAATTTCAGGCTGTTCGGCTTTAATGCACAGTCGTGGTATTAAATAATGTCCGTTACCTTCTAATGGATCTAAATCTGCTACAGTCATGCCAACAAAGTAATTGTTTTCGTCTAGCTGACAAACTGGGATGGTTGGTGCATATTCTTTCATTGGTTACTCCTTAAATTTTAATACATGCTAGTAATGCAATGTTACGTGGCCGAGTCATAGTAAAAAAACCATCCCAATACGCTTTTTGAACACCACCATATGGCGCTGTCCAATACGCTTCTGGCCAATTACCAATCCAACTATCACCAAAATTTCGTGCTTCCCTACACATAGTTACAGGGTTGAACATCCCATTTTCACCTGTAGTGTCATCATGACAAATAGGAGTTCCTATTTGCCAGCTACCCAATATCCGCCCATTGTCAATATTTCGACCATCATCCCAACCACGCAGAAATTCACCTCTTAGATCAGGCAAACTAAATGTCGTTTTCCCATCTCCTGCACCAAATCTAGTGCCAATGGCAGCAAACAGATTAGCGTATACAGTACGGGAAACTGCTGCACCATTAGCTTTTAACCAGCCTACAGGTGCTGCATCCATGGCAAAATACATAACTGCGCCTGCGGGCGTGGCATTAATATCTTGCGTACCATCAAATGGCACACCATTAATTTTCCGAGGGTTATATAATTTGAAAGCTGATCCTGCATTACCAAAAGTATGCTGATTACCTTTGACATTCACCCCCGGTAAATCAATATCTCTGGTTCCATCAAAAACCACACCACCAATTTTGCAGGGCTTAAATAATTTAGACGCAGTGGCCGCATTACCCGATGTATTCTGATTACCGGGTTTGTTCACTCCGGGTAAATCGATATCTGCCGAACCATCAAATGCTACACCACCCACTTTTCTAGCAGCGCTTAGTCTGTCGGCAATGTTCGCTCTTTTAGCCATCTCAGCATTTGTTGCGGTTGCTGATTTGTCCAGTTTATTGTCTTTTAACCATTTAGTCCGATTGGCCAGCTGGCGAGTGGGTACATTATCGATACCATTTTCACCACCCAGTACCGGATCGGAAGTTTCCCATTGATAAATGCCTTCTTCCCAGAACGAAGTTTCTTTTAAATTTGCCATTAAATTATTCCTTTGCTAAACAAAGTTTCTTTTAAATCTGCCATTAAGCAATTCCTTTAGTAAATGAGTCATCACACTCCACTACTCCATCGTGCCGCAATAGCACCTAGCTGGATTTGATGATATGCTTTCACTATCAACAAAAAAGGATAGTAAAATATGAAACAAGTTCTATTTATTTTATGTTGCTGTATGTCTTTATCTGCTTGTGGAACCAGTACAATTGGTCTTCCACAGAACTGTCAGGATGTTTTTAAGCGCTGGGATGAATTAATTGTTAAGCTTGAAGCTAACAGTAATATCCCCTCTTCCTATGTGCAAGATGAAAAACATGATCGCTCACTCATGCTGAATGCAGTTCGAAAAGTTGAGACCCAAAAACAAGCAGGCATGTGCGAGTTTGCAAAACGCTCTGTTGATGAAAAATTGCAGGCATTAGCTTCGGGTCCTGATGGTCTTAATGAGCATATCAAACAAGTAGAAAGACGAAATAACCCTAAATAAAATACAAATAAATTTAAAAGCACTCAATCTAATCTTTATTGAGTGCTCAAATTTGTTACATAAATCCTGCTGCTTCATAAAACGCAATTTGTACAGGAGACTTATAACCTACGGCTGCACTATTAACTACAGCACTGTACTGTCTATTACCACACAGAACAGCAATCCAGTCTGATGCATGTGCATCAACAGTATCTAATGCAACTTTTATAACTTTAGCCCATGAACTATAATTTTTATTATAAAAAATCTCAAAAACAGCATGAACGCCGATCATAGTTGTAGAACCATTTCTGATTTTGGTGAGTACTTCATCCTCCAGACGAATTACATCATCGCTTATATTCTCGATACTGTTACACTGCTGTGAACCACCCCACAACGTATTAATTATCATAACATATTCGGATTTCAATTGATTACTAATCATAATTGAACTCCTCTTCATTTTCATTAGTTTGTAGAATTGAGTGAAAAAACTTTGTTTTCAAAAACGGATTTAAGGTACTGGATATGAGCGTACTATTGGTTTTTAAGCAATCTACCAAAGCAGAAGTCATTGCAAAACACTGTACTACCTTCCCATTGATAAACGCCTTTGTCCCAGAACATAGCTTTTTTTAAATTTGTCATTAAGCAGTTCCTTTGTTAAACGAGCCATCACGCAGTGCCTGTCCATTGTGTTGCAGCGGTACGGCGGTATAATCCAGACTGGCCAGCACGCAGCGTGCCGGCGCAAAAGCAGCCAGAGTATGACGTAATAAAGCGGCCTGTTGATTGGTAATCGGGTTATTCAGCAAAATACGGTAATGCGCCCAATAAGCATTATGTCCATGCACATATAAACCGGAGCGCTGAATATTCCCGTTGTGCTGTTGATGATTAAGCCCTTCAATAATGGTGATTTCACCAAAACCGAGACGGCGAACGATTTCTCTTAACGCCCAAGGAGTTCCCTTGCTGCGGTGAAGTTCATATGCACCTTTAATCAACTGGCGTTTGGCCTGATCGCTTTCGGCCAACCAGTAGCCATTTACGCCGAGAATACAATGGCTTTCAGCCAAAAGTTCAAGATGATCGGCCAGTACCAGATTTACTAATCGAGGCATAAGCTGTGGCGTACTGACCATATCCAGCCGCAAGCCAAGAGCAGCCAGTGCCCGCATACGCTGGTCTCGTTCAATCACAGCAGCATAAATGAGCTTAGCCATCCACAGCCTCCTCCGCTATGGTGAGGCTCAGATTAGTACAGTGCGCCCAAGTATCGGCGGCAACTGTAGTCAGTTTGAGCTCTGGCGTTGCAACGTTATAGACGCCGTCAACCTTTAATAAAGCCTGAATCACCAGCGGTACCACATCCACCCCCAGCCGCTGCTCCTGACTGTTTTGATATTGCTGCCAAGCAGCTTTAGCCGCAGTCAGTACTGCCTGAGCATCAGCACCGACAAACAGCGTTAAGGTTGCAGCAACCTGATAATTGAAAGTTTTGGGTGCACGTACTACTACCCGATCACATAACGGACGTACACGTTCATCCGATAATGCTGTCTGTACCTGATTAATCAGCTCCATTGATGGCAGACCGGCTTTAGTAAGTAAAGTTACGGCAACCACTCCTCCTAAGGGGTTACCCTCTTTATCGGTATCATTGGTTACATAAACATCAATAATGTCCTGACTAACCTGACGAGTAAAATATTCATAGGCACCAACCGGACCAGCCACTGAAAATGATTCCGGTGCCAGCAGAATGCGTACCCGATAGGCATCATCACTTTCAACATCCACTCCACCACTTGAAGTGGTAATATTACTAACTTTGACCTCAGCAATATCAGACAGATGGTCTGCTAAAGTATTAATCTGCCCGGCTGACCAGCCATTGCCCACAATACCAGTTGACTGACAGACAGCAGCCAGCTCAACACTGGTACTGGCAGCCGTAAGCAAACCTGCTTCAACAGTGGCAAATATCAGCGAATCTACAGTAACTCTGGTTCCTTTAGGAATCACAACCTGTTCTTTACCTGTCAGTTTGGCCTGAAAACGCAGCGTTGTTTGAGCCGGTTGTGCCTGTAACCTTGGTGTATGAACATCATCTCCGCATAAATCCAGCATTAAACCAGTAGCAAAGCGTACATGCTGCTGCCGATAAGCTTCATTTATCTGTTGCCGAGTCAGCGCCTCGCGATAAGCATAAGTATTGATCAGCAAACGCTCAATATGTGCCGGCTGTAATACCTTGCCGGTACGATTCTGATAATCAGTTATCGTCTCAGCCAGAATTGTTGCCAGATCGTCTTCAACTACCTTTACATCTGCCCGCGCCAGCTTAGTTAAATCTGTCATTTACGCACCAATCCAATATCTGTTTGATAAATTTCACCTGCTACCTCTCCTGCTATATGCCAGTGGACAGTTATCGTTAACTCTGGTGCATGACCTGTAAAGCTAACGCGCTCCACCACCACGCGCTTTTCCCATGTCTGAATAGCCAGAATCACTTCGCGAGTCACCCCGGGAACAAATACATCTTCTGGTGTATCCAGATAATCCAGATGGTTAGAACCAAAAGCCGGACGGGCAACATCGGTTCCCTTGCGTGTCATTAAAATATTCAAAATACATTGATTAATATCATCAATGCCGGCCACAATATCGCCACCGCTTTCCTGCGGTGCTAGCTGCCAGTGGCGGGTACGTGGTGTAATTGTCATAGCTCTTTTCCAGTAATAAAAAATCCCTGCCATTGTTGGCAGGGATGAAAAACGGGTATGAATGAGCGTTTAGTTGAACATCAATTCGGTGTACCTGTATTACCACCTGAAGTCAGATCTGGATGAGTGTGACTCTTAAGGCTTTTACCATCTGCCACCACATCACCTCCTTTAACCCTAATCGTGCCGGCAATCGATGCTGCAGCATCACCCCCGCCAGAACCGGCCATACCGCCCTGATAGGTTAATTTTCCCTGCACCAGTAAATTGCCTGTAGCTGTAGTAGACGGCGCATCCAAAGTGATTTCACTGGCCTGAACCAACACCGTATCTGCTTCTACTACCACCTTGCCGGCAGTATGCACATAAACCTCGCCACTGTTGCGATCATGACTGATTACCGTGCCATTACTAAACTTTTTCATCCATATATCATTGCTCTTTGTCGGGGTAGTATCATTCTGATTATATAAGGCTCCCAGAACTACTCCACTTTCACCTCTTGCATCAAGAATACATGCCACCAGCTCACCTACATCTGGTAAAGAATAAAAGCAGTTTCTGCCAGCGGCCGCAGTAAGCATTGGCAGCCAGTCAGTCTGCATATTCTCCAGTGCCGGAATATTTACTTTAAGCAAATGCCTGCCAGCATCAATGGCTTCCACAACGCCAAACTGTAAGGTTGCCCCAAATTCATACAGTTTCTGCATATTTTTCCCCATCGGCATCATCAGCTATATATTCGATCATATTGATTTCCAGAGACGTACTATAACCAGAACTGCGACTCACATTATGGCTGGCCTGCTTAATCTGATAATTTCCCGACATCTTGCCATAACCGCGCAATCGTATAATCTGACCGGCCACCAGCTTTACATTGCCAAACAACTCCAGACTACCAGTTACCTGACACTGACGCGCATCAGTAAGTGCAGCATCAGCACGTGCAGTTAACTGCTGTTGCGATTCCCCCTTATTGGCCACAATCTTTAACATGTCACCACTTGCGCTCTGTTTACTCTGCGGCCGCAAAGGCTGCCCTTTGCGTTTTACCGTCCGCACCTGTTTAGCTTTAGTATCATAGCCGCAAGCCACTACCTCATCTGGCACACCTTTGAGCTGATCACGAAAACTTGCAGACACTACTTCTTCCGGCTGCAACACCAGCACTGGTTCTTGTGCCGTTAATTCCGTATTGGCAATAAAAGCTAAAGTCTGATCGACAATTTTAAAAGTATAGCCAAACTGCTTTGCCAGCCGCGCCAAAAATTCCACATCACTTTCCTGATACTGAGTAATACGTTCAATCTCCAGATTGGCAATCGAATTTTTCAGCACCAGCTGCAATCTTGCAGCCACCTGCTGCACAATTTTTTCCAGTGTCGTTTTCTCATATGCTCTTGGCTGTAAAGTGCGGCTGGCACGGGTAATCCCCGTGGAGAGAGCTTTCAAAGTGATCACATTGGGCTTGAACGCATAATCAATATCAGCAATCTCAAAATTGCCCAGATTTACCATACCGGTAAACTGGTCTCCCAGCGTAAACGACAGCATATCGCCTTGATCTGGATACCAGCTACGCAGCCATCTGCCATCCGTATCCTCAAACGATACCGACAACTCATCCGATTGTTCGCCCAGATAATCCGTATAGTTGATACTAAGCAGATAAGGCCTTATTGCCAGAGTAATATCTTTTTTCTCATAGCTTATAGTAAAGTCTGGCATCGTAACTGGATGGGTTCGCCCCAAATCGGATGCTCCTGTCAGTAGACTCAACGCATCCATGGTGGCATATCCTCCTGTGCTGTATGCGTATCCGACTGAATGACTGGAATCAGTACCGTCAGATTGGCAGTAAACTGTTCAGCCAGCGGTAAATGCGGATTAGCGGCAATCAGCCGGTCAAGCATCGTGGCATCACCATAGTATTTATGTGCAATCAAATCCCAGCGATCCCCTTCACAAGTCTGATATTGCAAAACTGAATCAACCATAATCAGGCCTCATCCTTTCTCGCAGCCAGCCACGCCATTAATGACTGGGCGCCGGTAGTTGCATTACTGATACTATCCTCCACCATCGATAACAGCCTTTCACTCTTATCCAACCAGTCTCCCCACTCACCACTGTCATAACCGGTCTGAATCAGATTCACACATTCTTCCAGCTGATGAACCGCCTGACCAGTATATGACAGGAAATCTGCCGCACCAGACAGATCACTAAACCATGCACCTACCTCAGGCAAAGTATTTAGTTTGCTTAGCGTCTGGCCGCCAACAGTCAGCGCATCGGCAATCATACCCAGCCAGCCAGAAGTATTATGTTGCATGGTACGCGCACACGTAAGCAGGTTCTGAATCTCAGTGACATTCTGCTCAACGGCATGATAAATACGTACCCCTGTCTGTACCGCCGCCGCAACCTTGTTAACAGCCCCTTTAATCGAATCCGGCATAAAAGAAAGCAGCGGATTCTGACCCTTCATGATGCCCGGCGTTGGTAACGGATTATTCGGATCACCAACAAACTCAAGCAGCTCAACACTGATTTCACGCGCGGCAGTACGTCCCTGTGCATCCTGAATCAAAGTAGTGCTGCTTAACTGCTGAATAACAAACCAGCCAACAAAACGCCCCGAACCAAACACCAGCGCCAGAGCCTGCTGTGCTTCCTTGGCCTGAATCAATGCAGTATAGGCACTATCAGGATTACTCAGCTTCCAGTGCAGCAGCATACCAAAACGAATGGTTGTTAAATCATTGCCGGTAGCCTGTAGGCGTGGACGGCCGGCCAACACATCATGTTTGGCAAAAACAGCACCATGCGTTTCTTCATAACTGCTGAAACTATCCAACACTTCAAATCGAATATCTCCTAGCATTGCATACATCAGTAACTCCTTAACTCTTTTGCCTGCATCATGCGCCGGTACATCTGTTCAAATTCGCGCTGACTCAGTGCCAAAGCCTGCTGAATCACCGAACGGTCTGCATTACCGTTAACTTGAATAGTCGGATTAAAATTAATGGTTACTGCACTGGAATCATGTCCTGCCGGATAGCGATTCTGCGCAAATTCTGCTGCATTAAGCTGCATCTTTTCATTAAGCTGAGCAGTCAACGTACCGGAGCGGCTTTTGAATTTCTGCTGTAAGCGCTCAGCAACCAGACCGATCGCTGTAACTGGTTTGTCTGCGCCGAGATCAAGCCCCAGATGCATACCTTCCATCAGCGAACCGCCTATGCTTTTAAATACACGGCTAGGTGAATTAATCCCTAATACAGATTTAGCCTTATTAATAATCTTACTGGCGAACTCACCTACTGCATTAACAGCCCTACTGATGCCCTCAGTAAAACTTTTAACCAGACCATCAATAATATTGCGTCCAAACTCACTGAATTTTGCCGGTAATTCCTTAAAAAATTTCATTCCTGCTTCAAATTTAGTTTTAACTGTATCCCATAAACCAACAAAAAAATTCTTAATTGGTTGCCAATATTTATAAATCAACAATGCTGCTGCACCAATTGCCAGAGCAACCAAACCTATAGGCGTCATCAAAAAAGCCCTGCCTACGGCCATAATCGCGTGGCGCAGCAGATTCAGCACAATACGGCCTTTACCCAATGCACTGAAACCCCTGCCCAGACTGGAAAAAACCGTAAACAAAGGTTTTGCTACTTTGGTAATCAAACCAAATGACTGCACAATTTTCTTAATTGGCGCAATGGCAGTACGCCCAATCGTGGCAAATGCCTTTTGCAGTAAACCCAGTGCTGAGCGCCCCTTATTGAACACCGCAAAATTCTTGCCCACACCAGCCAGCCTGCTGCCAAAAGACAACAGCTTCTGGCGCAATGAGCCGGCAGACTTTCCCACTGAGGTAATAGCGGAACGTAAACGCTGAAACACCGAACCACCCTGCTTGAGGTCACGTGCAATCTGAAAACGGGCAAAAATAGTACGTAATAGCGCCAGCGGACCAGTAACCATGGTAATAGCATAACGAACCAACAGCAGCGTCATCCGTAGCCCGGCCAAACCTACACCAAGAGCCACCACAGATTTAATCAGCGCTGGATGCTTCTGAATAAAAGGCAATACCGTATTGAGCAGCACATCTTTGGCTACCTGAGCAAAAGTATTAATATCAGGTGCCAGCGTGGCACCAAAAGCATTGCCTACCTCAATCACTGCATCGTGTAAATTACCCATACTCACCGCAAGCGTATTAGTCTGAAGCTGAGCACGCTGATCCAGAGAAGGCTGCTTACCCATTCGGGTTTGCATGGCGGCAAAACCAGCACCGCCGCCCTGAGCTGCGGCTGAAGCAATCTGTCCACCACGCTTCCCGAATACCGCATCCATCATATTCAACGCAGCACGGTCACCATATTTCGCTTTAACTTTATTAAAATTTGCTTCCAGCTCACCTACAACCACATGCATATCTTTAAGCGAGCCGTCTTTATTAAACAGACTAAACTTCACACCTGATTTCTGCATCATCTGGCGCATTTCCACACTCATCGCAGCGGTAGCCTGCTGCATGGCTTTTGGCCCCTGTGCCAGCCTGTCCAGAAACTCCCCCATACCATCTGCTGCCGCAGATTTGCTAACACCACCATGTATTGCCATTCCCTCCAAGGCATATATTTTCTGCTGATTCTGTAAACCAGTCAGATGTAGCCTTTGCAAGGGCGAAGCCATAGCAGCTTGAGATTTTTCAATATCCTCCAGACTCATACCCACAGAATGCGCAACTTTCTGCACAGCGTCCAGACCAGCAGACAATTCCGTATCTTTCAGCTTATAAGTCTGCATCAACCCCTTGGCTACAGAAATATCCTCAATCTTCTTGCCAAATAACACATTAAAACTGGCAATTGCCTTCATCCCTCCCTGCAGTACCGCATCATCAGACATATTGGCCTGCTTCATACTGGTAGCAAGGTGGGTATAATCATTTTTGTTACCCGCTTGCTCAAGACTTAGCTGCGTAGCGTGGGCATTAATCTGATTAAACCTGCCCATGCTACCATCTTTCTGCATCATAGCCTGTTTCAGCCCGGTTTCCGCTGTTTCCCGTTCCATGTGAATTTTCACCGACTTCTCAACCGGCTTCATCCAGGTTGTAATAGTACTTTTGGTTTTAGCTAATTCCTCACCAATTTTCTTGCGCTGCCCCAGAATTTTGTTATGTCTGTCTACTGCTTCAGTTAGCCTATTCTTAGCACTGATTGCTTTCGCAGTTGCTGCAGACAAATTATCTATAGACTGGATTTTCACCTGCAAACTCTGTACAGACCGCCCCATCTCCTCTATTTTTCTGGTTGCCATACCAATAGCAGAACCAAAGGCTTTAACAGAACGCTGTACCTCACCAAAATCAGAAACAAATCCACTATCCATATCGGCACCAATGTATTTCATCCAATAACTCAAGAGATACTGGAATTCACCAACTTATTATTTATTATTCATATAAATCATTACCGTTAACCCATCCCCGGTTCACAGCTCCTGCTACAAACCAGCATTGAATTAACGGTATTGTCACAACGGGCAGCAACCGCTTACAGCTTGCTGTATTTAGCCTTAATCTGCCGGTTAGCCTGTTGCTGCCATTGTAAAATTTCATCCAGAGACATTTCATCAATATCTGCTGGAGAAAAACCAAACCACCACGCTAAATCCGCAGCAGCCTGATAAAAACCATCCCAATCAGTGAGTACCCAGACAAAACTGACGCACCAGCGTGTAGTCCTCCCACGACAGTTCATCGAAATCTTCACTTTGCAGCCCTGAAGCCATAGCCAGACACTGTGCTTCCTGTAATACCGCATTATCCGGATACTGCTCAGCGGCACGTTTAAAATCCTTAACCCGTACTCGGCGCAGCGTTAGTTCCGTTACCACACCATTCGGCGTTTGCAGCGGTTCCGCCAGCTTGATAACCTTACCTGTACCCAATTGTTCTTGTAGCTGTTGCGCTTCAGTTTGTGCCATATCTATTCCTTGAATCATCAATAAGCGCCGAATTCATTCAGCGTAAAAAAGCATTTCAACCATAAAAAACGCTCACCCTGATAAGCAGAGTGAGCATTTAATAACATCATTACCAATTGAAAATAACTACATACCGATATTTGCGCGCATCTGCGCCAGCATGTCCACTCCATTTACCCGATACTGATTGGTAAACGCGTTGTAATACAAAACCTCACGGCCTGAAACCGTCTGATGAATTTCCGTAGCTTGGAAAGTACTGGCAAATTCTGCCTTTTCTTTTGGTTTATAAGTACCTAAGGGATTTTTACTGAATGTAGCCATCACCATAACCACCATCGGTACTTCTGCGGCCAGACCGGAAGCATTAAATGCCTGCACATTAGCACGTACCATCAACTGGCACGCCTTAAATGGGTTATAAACCTTAGTGAACACATCCGGATAAAAGCTGTTCCAGGTAATTTCCCCTTCTAGCGCCTCAATACCACTGGGCAACTTCACTGAACCTACCAGCCCTAATCCTTTAGTTTCTGTTTGTCCAACAGAAATATCCGGTAATTTAAACTGACTGGCACGGCCTAACTGACTATTACCATTAACATAAACATTGGCATTATAAATTGCATTAAATTCTGTCATAACTGATTCCTAAGCGGCAGACTGGTTGCTAATCAAATTAGCCAGATAAGTACGGGTCATCACACTGGTATTAGTGATACGTTCTGCTGGCAGTTTAGGCGTATAGTCATACTTGATTGGTACCTGCCCTTTACTGAAAGCATCAGCCAGATCATAGTCATAATCCAGACTCACACTAAAACCAACAATACTCTTGAGCGTACCCAGATAAGTACGTACCGTGCCCAACAGACTGTCAATCAGCGCATCATCAATAGGCAAATCAATGTACTGTAATTGCGCACGACGAATCGACTCATCAATCAAATCACCAGTACGCTGAGCGGTTTCAAAATTCTTGATATGCGTTACTGTCGGGAAACAGGCCAGACGGTTACCCCATAAGCGGAAACCAGTACCATAACTGTTAAATACCGTAGTAATTCCCTTTTCATTCAGGCGATTGGTTTCCGCCTGTGGGTCGTCAATCCGTGCTGTCAGCGACACTTCCATACCAGTTACGCCCAAAAGCTCACGATTGGAAATACTGAACCAGTAGCCCTGATTCACATCAGTTTTCATACGCAAACCGGCAGCATGTGTGGCCAGACTTTCCAGCTCGCCACTGGAACCGGTAACATACGGATAAAATAACTGCGCGCGGTCTGAAGAAGTCTGGAAATTAATATTTCCAAGCGAACCGCGTCCCTGAATCGCCTGCGCCAGCGTAGTGCCTTTTGGCGCAGCAATATAGGCAATCGCTTCCAGTTTGTCTGCCAGCGTTACCATCGCTGCGGCCACAGCTGCATCTGCATCATATTGCGGCACAATCAAAATCTTTGCATCCGCACCTAGACGCGTAAACCCTTCAGTAAGCAATTCCATACCCTTACGCTTACCGGTTGCCGCTTCATAGCCTCCGATAATATCCGCTACCGTTACCTTGCTCGGATCAAGATAGGTATAAGCAATCGATACATCAGAACGCATCTGAGCAAAAGTCAGCTCACCAGTTTCCTGATTTAGCGTGTAATCAGTACCTTCAGACAAAGTCTGATTACCTGCCTGTACCTTATAGCCAGACAGTAAGGCCGGATGCGCCGTTTTGGCCATCAACGTATCACTGTCGATAACCAGTACCTCAGAATCAACAACCGTTTTATGTTTGGCCGGATCCAGCACATTCACCACATAAGCCACACCAGACTGATAACGCGTCCAAATATTAGCCGCATCAGGCAAAGTAAAACCAGCTCCTGTCACAGAACCAAATTGACTAAAATCCTTAACTGTCTGACACACCTTCAATTCATTTACTGCACCAGACATACCCGTACCAACAATCGCTGTAATCGCCCCATCTACGGTATAGACCGGACTACTGCCGCCATCAATACGGATTGTTTCAACACCATGCAAATAAGCTGCTGCCATGATGATTATTACTCCTTCGAAGTTACAGATTGTGAAATAGCTTTGGTCTTAATCTCACCACGAGTCGGTATAGATTTGACCAGATTTTGCTGATTAACCACCGGACGCTGCTCCACTTGAAGCGTCTCAGTGCGAGCGCATAACCGATATCGCCAAACCCCATCGGCCTCCCCCAGAAAGCGCTCACTCAACAACCGGATTTGCTGGCAATGGTCAGGCTGAAATCCCACCAAAGCCAAGCGTAAAGAATCAAGTAAATCCAGCACACCCTTCTCATTTTCCAGAGAACGAGCAAAAACCGCGAAACGCAACTGCAAGCGCCTTTCCTGCGTAATCAAGTCAGTACTGCACGGCTTTTTGAATTTACTGCGCTGATAGCCAATCAATACCGCCCCAAGCGGATGAATAAACTGATAATCCTTAAAATTATTCGGCATCAACTGTACCGAATAATCTGGCAAGGCTCTCTCAAGATATGTCTGCACATTGTTCAGAACAGAACGGGTTAAATTCATCCGATATTCTCCATACAATCCAGCGGGCACAAAAAAACCCTCACAACCAAAATTGTGAGGGCGTAGTTTTTTAGCGGCTAAAATTAATTACAACGCAGACCTGCCAGAAAAATAATAAATAAAACAAATATTAGCTACAAAGTCATACATAAAATCAATATAACCAACCCAAGTGCCAGAATATTAATAAAGAGTAGACTAAAGTAAACACAAAATATTTATGCCAATAACATTAAATATAATACTCATAAAAAAAGCTGCTTAGGCAGCTTTAAATAATAAATTTGGCGGAGAGGAAGGGATTCGAACCCTCGATACGCTATTCACGTATACACGCTTTCCAGGCGTGCGACTTCAACCACTCATCCACCTCTCCGTGAGAATGGAATTGCGCGCATTATAGCGAGAGCGTGGCTTTCTGGCAAGAACTTCAGCAACACAGCGCTTATAAAATCAGCGATAACAATCCTGCCGCAATCAACGGCCCTACCGGTACACCGCGTAAAAAAGCTACGCCGATAATGGTGCCAATCATCAAACCGGTCACAATTGTTGGGTTAACCTGCATCAATTGCACCCCACGCCCACCAAGCCAGGCCACAACTGTACCCACCACCACGGCAGCAATGGTTTTCCAGCTAGTTACCAACGCAGCAATCTGTGCCGGCTGCACCTTGCCCGTAATCAACGGCGCCAGCACACCTATCATCAGCAGCATAATACCCAGTTGCAGCCCATACTTTTCCAGTACCGGCGCATATTTAAGTAACGGCGTTTGCTGTACCAGCAAAATAATTAACGCTGAAATCGTTACTGAAGGATTATGTCCCACAATCCCTAACCCCACAAACAACAACAGCAACAGAGCATTTGCATTACTTGCCCAGAAAGACATATTTATCCCCTGATTAAAGATTATTGAAAATAATTCCCACATTAGCAACCAGCCATAATTACAGCTGGTCAACACAGATGTATGAAACAATAAATCATAATCAATGCGTGAGCAAATTCAAATCTCTTTATCAGAAAACTGTCCAACTTCATGTGGATTTAAACGCGCCTCATCTTCCTGTCCCAAACCTACCAGACTGCGCAGCCGCGTCATATAAACATTCACGTCCAACCCCTGACCATAACGTTGTGCCTGCCAGATTGTTTCTGCCAGTGCCTCAATCATATCGTGTTCTGCTTTCACCCAGTCACCCGCATACTGCTCACACAAGCGCTGATGAATAGCGGCAATCCCAAACGGCTGATCAATCGCTACCTGTTCCTGTACCGATAAATGCAGCGACAAATGCAAAAAAGGATTCGTTTCCCCTTCTTCCGGCCGCCATGTCCGGGTTAAAAACTGTTCAACATTTTCCAGATAGTGCGCATACTCAGTATGTGCAGCAATAATCCGCAACGCCTTCTGCTGTAAAGCATCCAACAACTGCGGCTGCTGACGCTTACGCCACACATCAGCGAAAAAACGGCGCACATCATCCGTATTGACATCATACATAACAGCATTCATTCCAAACAAAATAATGCAAATTATAAATCAATGCCGCCAACATCGATAATTTCCTGCCAGCTTGTCGGCCAGCATAAAATCCATATCTGAATTATCTACAAAATCAAATTATGTAACAATCAATTAACAGTAACTAACAACAAAGTATTCATCTCTATCCATATAATTTCCTGTATAACATAAATATTTTGCTAATGATTAGCACCATAAAGAACGTAAAAAAACAGCTAGCTGGCAATTGGGCATTCAAATCATCATAAACCCATCATAAATATAGGTGCTAGCGGATAAAACCGATCTTTTTCACCAACAGCTTAAATCGTTTGCAGCGAATTGTTATGGCATACATTTTGCCTGCACTGGCGCTTTGCTTTTTTCACAATAAGCTGCACTCTTGGCATGAAAAACAATGGTATGTCTGGTTCCGGTATACTCGCAGATTAAATAAGGATCCATTCGCGAGTCAATATTCCATATAGCTTTTTCTTTTTTAAATTCAGGAACTAACTCTGCATTATTAGTTATTGGACCATCATATAGGCTAGCATTAAAAAGGCGGTAAACAGTGTGTTTATCAGAAAAAGTTGCAGGGCAACTCACAACAGGAGTCTGAGCAAGGCAATTGATTGATAAAAGGCTGAGTAACAGACTGGTAAATAATATCGTTATTTTTTTGTTGTTCAATAACATAAAATTTAATCCTATCATTTGAAACATACCCTCCCAATCTCACAACTTTTTAACGGCTTACCGTTCCATTGATCATAAATGTTGATATCCTTTACAGCTTGATTGACATATATCACATCATAACTATGACATAACTATAAGAGTCAGCAAATAAAATACCTGTTCTCACTAATAGCTTAAGTACTTAGCAGAAAATTGTTATTGCATACATTCTGCCTGCACTGGCACTCCTTTTTTTTCACAAGAAGTTGCACCCTTGGCATCAAGGACAATGTAATGATTGGTTCCGTTATACAGGCAGACTAAAGAAGGGTCCATTCGTGTGTCGAGAATCCATATTACTTTTTCTTTTTTAAATTCAGGCATTAACTCAACTTTCTTACAGATTGGACCATCAAATAATCTGACATTAATAAGCCGGTAAGTACCGTGTTCATCAGAAAAAGTTGCTGGACAACTCACAACAGGGGTCTGAGCATGGCTATTCATTGACAATAGGCTAAGTAACAGGCTAGTAAATAATGTCGCTATTTTTTTGTTATTCGATAACATAAAATTGATCTCCATCATTAGAAACATAACCCCATCCTCTGAATTCAATCTCACGATTCTGCAAGAACTGTCCATTCCATTGTTCATAAACACTAATGCCCCTTGCTGTTTGATTAGGATGTATCACATCAAAATTATGTTATAAACATAAGAGGCAGCAGATAAAATACCCGTTTTCACTAACAGCTTAAATACTTAGCAGAAAATTGTTATTGCATACATTCTGCCTGCACTGGCACTCCTTTTTTTTCACAATAAGTTGCACCCTTAGCATCAAGAACAATGTAATGTCTGGTTCCGGCATACTCGCAAACTAAAGAGGGATCCATTAGTGTATCAAGAACCCATAGTTGTTTATCTTTTTTAAATTCAGGCACTAACGTTGCTTTCATACATACTGGACCATCATATAGACTGACATTAATAAGCCGGAAAATACTGTTACCATCAGAAAAAGTTGCTGGGCAACTCACAACAGGGGTCTGGGCATAGCTATTGATTGATACTATACTCAATAGTAGGCTAGTAAATAATATTGCTATTTTTCTGTTATTCGATAACATAAAATTGATCCCCAACATTAGAAACATAACCCCACCCTCTGAATTCAATCTCACGATTCTGCAAGAGCTGTCCATTCCATTGTTCATAAATACTGATATCCCTTGCTGTTTGATTAGAATGTATCACATCAAAACTATGTTATAAACATAAGAGGCAGCAGATAAAATACCCGTTTTCACTAATAGCTTAAGTACTTAGCAGAAAATTGTTATTGCATACATTGTGCCTGCACTGGCACTCCTTTTTTTTCACAATAAGTTGCCCCCTTAGCATCAAGAACAATGTAATGTCTAGTTCCGGCATACTCGCAAACTAAAGAGGGATCCATTAGTGTATCAAGAACCCATAGTTGTTTATCTTTTTTAAATTCAGGCACTAACGTTGCTTTCATACATACTGGACCATCATATAGACTGACATTAATAAGCCGGAAAATACTGTTACCATCAGAAAAAGTTGCTGGGCAACTCACAACAGGGGTCTGGGCATAGCTATTGATTGATACTATACTCAATAGTAGGCTAGTAAATAATATTGCTATTTTTCTGTTATTCGATAACATAAAATTGATCCCCAACATTAGAAACATAACCCCACCCTCTGAATTCAATCTCACGATTCTGCAAGAGCTGTCCATTCCATTGTTCATAAATACTGATATCCCTTGCTGTTTGATTAGAATGTATCACATCAAAACTATGTTATAAACATAAGAGGCAGCAGATAAAATACCCGTTTTCACTAATAGCTTAAGTACTTAGCAGAAAATTGTTATTGCATACATTGTGCCTGCACTGGCACTCCTTTTTTTTCACAATAAGTTGCCCCCTTAGCATCAAGAACAATGTAATGTCTAGTTCCGGCATACTCGCAAACTAAAGAGGGATCCATTAGTGTATCAAGAACCCATAGTTGTTTATCTTTTTTAAATTCAGGCACTAACGTTGCTTTCATACATACTGGACCATCATATAGACTGACATTAATAAGCCGGAAAATACTGTTACCATCAGAAAAAGTTGCTGGGCAACTCACAACAGGGGTCTGGGCATAGCTATTGATTGATACTATACTCAATAGTAGGCTAGTAAATAATATTGCTATTTTTCTGTTATTCGATAACATAAAATTGATCCCCAACATTAGAAACATAACCCCACCCTCTGAATTCAATCTCACGATTCTGCAAGAGCTGTCCATTCCATTGTTCATAAATACTGATATCCCTTGCTGTTTGATTAGAATGTATCACATCAAAACTA
>NZ_MEIR01000078.1 GCF_002777825.1 Snodgrassella alvi
ATGATTCAGGCCAACCTGCGTCTGGTTATCTCCATTGCCAAAAAATACACCAATCGCGGCCTGCAATTTCTTGACCTGATTCAGGAAGGCAATATCGGCCTCATGAAAGCCGTAGACAAATTCGAATACCGGCGTGGCTACAAATTTTCCACCTATGCCACATGGTGGATTCGTCAGGCCATCACCCGCTCAATCGCAGATCAGGCACGTACCATCCGCATTCCGGTACACATGATTGAAACCATCAACAAAATGAACCGCATTTCCCGTCAGTACCTACAGGAAAACGGCGAAGAGGCAGACTCCGCCAAACTAGCAGAACTCATGGAAATGCCAGAAGACAAAATCCGCAAAATCATGAAAATTGCCAAAGAACCCATTTCCATGGAAACACCGATCGGCGATGATGATGATTCACATCTGGGCGACTTTATCGAAGACGCAAACAACGTAGCACCAGCAGATGCAGCCATGTACTCCAGCCTGCGTGAAGTAACCAAAGACGTACTCGAAAGCCTCACCCCGCGCGAAGCCAAAGTACTGCGCATGCGTTTCGGCATCGACATGAATACCGACCACACCCTCGAAGAAGTAGGCAAACAGTTTGACGTTACCCGT
This sequence comes from Snodgrassella alvi, assembly GCF_002777825.1. Lineage (GTDB taxonomy): Bacteria > Pseudomonadota > Gammaproteobacteria > Burkholderiales > Neisseriaceae > Snodgrassella > Snodgrassella alvi_C. Next base: position 619 of record NZ_MEIR01000078.1, read on the forward strand.
GAGCGCATTCGCCAGATTGAAGCCAAAGCCCTGCGTAAACTGCGCCACCCTACCCGCTCCGACCGGCTGAAAAGCTTCCTCGACAGCGACGAAAACAAACAGTAAACTTTTTATCGTTTAAAACCAAAATCATCCGCGCATAGCGGATGATTTTTTATGTAAAACCTTGCAATAGCAATCCATCTTGGCTACAATACGCGCTTCACGGGTCTGTAGCTCAGGGGTTAGAGCAGGGGACTCATAATCCCTTGGTCGTGGGTTCGAACCCCACTGGACCCACCAAAAAAACCTCATCAAATTTTGCATTAGGCAGAATTATTATCAAAAACCGCTATCAAGCGGCTTTTTTTATTCCAACACAGTCTCAAAATCAGCAATCAGGCAAAAAATTAATTATCCAACCTAGCCGCTAGCATTCTTCTTTTCAGCACTACCGATAATCCGCAAAATAAAATAAGCAGTCACTAAACAGTTCAGATAAAAAATCCTGATAATAGCCTTCCCTTTCCAATTAGCAAATATTTCACAACTACCTCCAACAGCTTCCTTTCAATGATTTTTCAGTTTATAGCTCAAAATAAAAGATAATAACTTTAAAGCCTTATATTTCATCGTAAATAGTCAAGTAATTAACTAAATTAAAAGAAAAATAATAAACCTAAACAAAAAACTATTATTTATCATTTTATTACATTAAAAAATGTGTAACTATCCCCTAAAATAGTACAGCATAAAAGTAGAAAATTCTCTTCATTAACCAACAGAAGATTTAAACATGAAAAAAATGACTGAACATCAAATCGTAGCTATTTTAAAAGAAGCCGAAGCCGGTATCCCCGTCAAAGAACTCTGCCGTAAATATGGCATCGGCAATTCAACTTTTTATAAATGGCGTGATAAATACGGTGGTATGGAAACGTCCGATATCAAACGTTTAAAGGAGCTAGAGGCTGAAAACCGTAAGCTTAAGCAGATGTTTGCTGAGCTTAGTTTAAAATCTCAGCTTCAGGAGGAAATCATAAAAAAGCTATAGTGCCTACTCAAGCATGTAAAGCTTGGGCTGTACAACTGCAAGAAAGTCATTCTGTTACTATTGCCATGAGCTGCGCTATTGTTGGCTTAAGCCGCAGTGCTTACTATTATCAACCTAAATTACCGGATGATTCAGTGATTATGTCGGTACTAAGTGCTATTACCGATAAGCATTTACGCTGGGGCTTTCCTAAATGTTTTAATCGCATCAGAAAGCTCGGCTATAAATGAAATCATAAACGCGTGTATCGGGTGTATTGTGAATTAAAGCTTAATCTCAGGGTAAAGCGTAAACAACGCATTCCTCCACGAAATCCAGAAAGGCTATCAGCACCCAATAAACAAAGTGAATGCTGGTCAATGGATTTTATGAGTGACAGCAGTCGCAATCAACGGCGTTTTAGAACCTTCAATGTCATCAATGACTTTAATCGTGAGGCGTTAGGCATTGATATTGCGGTTAGTTTACCGGCTGGCAGGATTACCCGTTATCTGGATAAACTGGTCGAATATCATGGCTATCCACTCAAAATACGAGTGGATAATGGATCGGAATTTACCGGAAAAACATTCATCGGCTAGGCAAAGTCACATGGTATAACCATAGATTATATTCAAGCAGGCAGCCCGTATCAAAACGGATATATTGAACGATTTAATCGCACCTATCGCACAGAGGTACTAGATTTATATCTATTTAATAATCTGGAACAAGCAAGAAAGGTAACTGAAGAATGGCTAACCATTTATAACATGGAAAGACCTCATGAAGCATTAAATAATATGACGCCGATTGAATATAAAACCCTAAAACAAGCAGCGTAATTTTCTACTTGAATCTTGTACTAAGTTTGGGGGATTTACAAAAGCATTATTGATTTAGAAGAAACCAAAACCCTATTGCCTACTGTTAAAACCATAGATATAGAATGCACCAAACACCTAAGCAACTCCAACTACCTGAAAGCAGAATAAATATTCTAATATAGCTAAAAAATAGCCATAATTAGCATAACAGCAAATCACCAAATTACGTATAATAACCAAAGCCACAACGCCAACACTAATCAGCTCATTAATAAGCAAGTACTTCCAAAAACAAATACCCAAAATAAAAAAGCGTATGCCTCATACTTCTTCCACGTATAAGCACCGAATTAATCGAAAGACTACATTACCCACACAACCTAGAAATTGAAAAATAGCCAAAATTTATCTAAACAAAACCAAATAAAATTAAAAACTTCACAATAAGTTCATAAAAATACAGTAAAAAGCAACTACTAATAAAAATAATTGAAGAGTTCCAAACACTGCTGCAAGATATGCTTGCTTACCAAATTAACTCAAGAAATATTCACCGTAATAGCAAACTTACCCTAACAGTCATCAATCAGCAAAAAATTCAACAAAACAATTTTCAAGCAACCAAACCAGCAACTATGAGTTTTAGAGGAAATTGGCATCTATTTGGTGTAAAAGAATTAGAACAGCTTCAAAATAATTTTAAATTGGCTACACACATTAAAGACCTTTAATTTATAACTATTTCCCTGCACAGCCTTGTTGTTCGCACTCAATAGCGGCAACATCATGCTATAAATCCAACCATCGTATCTGGCAGCGTAAACCAAGTGGCTGAGCAATATGATTTAATATTCACATTAGCAGAGCACATTAGAAAGATGTACATGGATTTAAGTGCTAACTTACCAAACTTTAATGCCGTTGAAAGTTACTGATTACCACTACCTGCAACTAATATTATTACCCAAAACAAAAAATCCTCTTTTCACATATAAATTGTCAACCGCATAGAAAAGATTTATACTTCCGAATTGATAGAAATATGGCAGAAAAATTAATATTTTTAATAATTAAGTAGTTAATTTAATATTTAATTAGTGCCAGCTCAAATACAATCTGGCCGTTAACCACATTTCTTTCAGTATTTATCACATTAAGCTAACATCAATACATTTAATCACTTAAAAAAAGAACCAAGCCAACAAAATAGCTTAAGCTTAGCTATTGCAGAATCCGCATCACAATAGTTTAGATTTTATACAAAATTCAAATAGCATATATATTTTAAATATTCTATATCCTTATATACTTATACCCAAAAAAACTATCAAAATACCTTTCGGACAAGCCCAGTTTATTCCACCAAACACCAAAAACCTGCTTAAGATTGGTAATGACCACACAAATGTTAAAATAACATACCTGCTTTATCTTCATAGTTGCAAAATTAACACACCTATTTATAATTTTTGTTATCTTTATTCATAGCTAAAAATACCGCCAATACAGGCTCTGAGTCTAATTACATTCTAATAACATAAAATATCATTATCAATAAGTTACAAAAATTTCTATTAACATTTATAATCTTTTTAATAACATTTTGGCTTTATTAAACTAATAAAGTATTGTTTTATTGAGCGCAACTATAATTTTTTAAACCCTTACCATATATAGCATAAAAAAATGATTATTCTTATGAAAATATTAGTCTTTTTTCATCCCCCCACTCGGACTAGCTCTACCATATCACCAATATACAAAATGCATTAATATAACTTTATTTTGATCTGATATAACTTATTTTATATAATATATTTTTTCAAAATCTTATCTATTTAATCAAGAAATTACATACAAAAAGCAAGTATAGTAAATTTTTGATTAAATATTAAAAATTTTTCTTTAAATATTTTACACACTTAAGGAAAACTGATGAATAACATCTACAAATCCAAATGGAATGAATCTACCCAGACATGGGTAGCCTGCTCAGAACTAGTACGAGGAAAATGCAAAAGTAATAGTCTGAAAATAGTAGCAGCCGTAGCTCTGGCATTAGCTAGCACCAGTGTTGTCGCTGCTGATACTGCTGATGATTTTGCGACTGATACAATGCATAATGGTGGTGGTAGTAACTGGGGAAAGGATCATCCTTATAATCATAATGATAGAGATCATAATACCAGTGTTCGAATTAAATTTAAACATGCGGCGGAAGCTGATATAACTCAGAATGATGATAAGATATTGATCCTCGATATTGAGAATCACTCTACAATATCAGGCAACATTAAGAGTATAAGCACACCTGACGGTAAGAAAGCAGATACACTGTTTATTGCTAACAAGCATGGAGTAATAAGCGGTAGTATTACTAATGAAGGGACGGGTGATATTATAATTGATAACTCATTAGAAATAAATGGCGCTATTACAAGTACAAAGACTAGTACTGGTAATGTCACTATTAATAATAAGTATGATCGTAATAATAATCTTCATTCAAAGAAGGATAGATTCATAAGCAGCAATATTACTAATGGTGGGAAAGGTGTTTTCACAATTAATAATGACACTAATCTAAAAGGAACCATTAAAAATACGGGTGCTGGTGCAATTACCCTAAACAATAACGGTGAAACTACCGGCGCTATTACCAACGAAGGTGTTGGTGCAATTACCCTAAACAATAGCGGTGAAACTACCGGCGCTATTACCAACTCAGGTGCTGGTACAATTATCCTAAACAATAGTGGTACAAGCACCGGCAATATTATTAACGACAGTGATTCTAAAGATTCTCAAATAAAAGTAACTAATAATGCTGGTACAACGCTTGACAGTACGATAAGCAATACACAATCTGGTAAGATTATATTGACTAATCAAGGTACAATTACCAAGAATATTACCAACTCAGGTGATAAAGATTCTCTTATAGAAATAACTAATGAAACTAATGCACTTCTTGGAAGTGATATTAATAATACGGGTGCTGGTGCAATTACCCTAAACAATAACGGTGAAACTACCGGCGCTATTACCAACTCAGGTGCTGGTGCAATTACCCTAAACAATAGCGGTACAAGTAGCAGTAAAATTGAAAATACTGGTGATGGTAAAATCACCTTAAACAATAGCGGTAAAAGCACCGGCGATATTATTAATGCTAGTGAGTCTGACCAGTCTTACATAAAGATAACCAATAATGCTGGTACAACGCTTGGCAGTGCGATAAGCAATACAAAAGCTGGTAAGATTGAACTGACTAATAAAGGTACAACTACCCGCGATATTACCAACTCAGGTTATAAAAATTCTAGTATAGAAATAACCAATGAAGCTGATGCAATACTTGGAAGCAATATTAAAAATACAGGTGATGGTAAAATTACTTTAGACAATAAAGGTGCAAGCACCGGCAATATTACCAACTCAGGTTATGACAATTCTCTTATAGAAATAACCAATGAAGCTGATGCAATACTTGGAAGCAATATTAATAATACGGGTGCTGGTAAAATTACTTTAAACAATAAAGGCTCAAGCACCGGCGATATTATTAATAATAGTGATTCAGCCTCTTCTAGAATAGAAGTAATCAATAATGTAGATAAAATGCTTGAAAGTACGATAAGCAATAAAAGAGCTGGTACGATTAAATTGACTAATCATGGTATAACTACCCGCGATATTACCAACTCAGGTTATAAAAATTCTAGTATAGAAATAACCAATGAAGCTAATGCAATACTTGGAAGCAATATTAATAATACAGGCGCTGGTACAATTACTTTAAATAATAGCGGTAAAAGCACCGGC
>NZ_MEIR01000079.1 GCF_002777825.1 Snodgrassella alvi
CAGTTTAGGGAGAGTTGCTGGGGATGATGCAGACATAGGCTGCTCCTTTACTCGGGGGTAATATTGAAATTATTTTTTACTATGCTGTTTATTGCTTAGATTAAATTTTTTCAATTGCTACTGTTTGCTATTGTCAGCTGCTTATCTCTTTCTAAATGTTAATTATATATCAATATTTTACTCAGTTATAAATTACATGCAGACGCGTTGGTTTATGCGAATAGGCTTGATAGTTTAGTAGATGGATACGGATATTATGCTGCGTATTTGTGCTGGTTTGCGCCATATTATTGTATCTTGAGGCCTAAATCAGCTTTGGTATGGAATAATTGGCTTTGGCCTGGCGGCTATGGCTGGCCGGGAGAGGTGAAGCGGCCGCTGCGAAAATACAGACGGCCGGCCGTTGCTAGGTATGCGGGATTTACTTGCTTGGTACCGGGAATTTGCCCTGCTGCTGCAATTCCTGAATATACTCGGGCAGGATTACCTGCGGGATATTTTGGCGTTCTTTCTTTATCGCATCAAGCTTGGCTTTGTTGCGCCGATAATCGGCCATGGATTTAATGGAGGGGCGCGGGGTACAAAGCTTCTGGCTTTTGGCAAACAACTTGTAATGCAAGGGAGTATCTTTGCCCTCTTCTACCGTACCATAAGTAATGTAAAGCTGATTGCAGGCCAGAAAATGGACGGTAATATTCGCTACCTTGCCAAAATCATCGCCGGCAAATGCTGGCGGTGGGGGTAAGGGTACGACTGCCGAATAATTTTCATCATATTGATCGATAATAGCTGACTCTTTACGATCTACAACTAACCCAGGTAAATTTAATATTTTTGCACGCCAGCCAGGATAAGGATAGACTTTCCAGTAAATCCGCGCAGTCATGCCCGGTTTCCATCTGGCCGGCAGATAGGCAGCGCCACAGGTAGAGCCGCCGCCATAGCGTTTTTTGCCCACTTCGTAATCATCAACACCATTAGTACCGGGAATACAGCCGCCATTAATCGAACCGCCGGCCATATTTTCATAATTGTATTCAAGTGCTTCTACCGGCGCGGCATAGGATTTGTTTTTACCGGAGGTTACGCCAACAAATGGCTCAAAACCGCCACTGCAAGAGCTGATGGCAGTAGTGGCCAGCAATAAACAGGCTAGCTTAAGCAGTTTAGGGAGAGTTGCTGGGGATGATGCAGACATAGGCTGCTCCTTTACTCGGGGGTAATATTGAAATTATTTTTTACTATGCTGTTTATTGCTTAGATTAAATTTTTTCAATTGCTACTGTTTGCTATTGTCAGCTGCTTATCTCTTTCTAAATGTTAATTATATATCAATATTTTACTCAGTTATAAATTACATGCAGACGCGTTGGTTTATGCGAATAGGCTTGATAGTTTAGTAGATGGATACGGATATTATGCTGCGTATTTGTGCTGGTTTGCGCCATATTATTGTATCTTGAGGCCTAAATCAGCTTTGGTATGGAATAATTGGCTTTGGCCTGGCGGCTATGGCTGGCCGGGAGAGGTGAAGCGGCCGCTGCGAAAATACAGACGGCCGGCCGTTGCTAGGTATGCGGGATTTACTTGCTTGGTACCGGGAATTTGCCCTGCTGCTGCAATTCTTGAATATACTCGGGCAGGATTACCTGCGGAATATTTTGGCGTTCTTTCTTTATCGCATCGAGCTTAGCTTTGTTGCGCCGATAATCGGCCATGGATTTAATCAATGGGCGTGGGGTACAGAGTTTCTGGCTTTTGGCATATAGAGCAAATTGTTTTCTTACTGATTCGCGTGAATCATCTTCCAGAGTGCCATAATCAATATATATCTGATTGCAGGCCAGAAAATGGACGGTAATATTACTTACCTTGCCAAAATCATCGCCGGCAAATGCTGGAGGGGGGGGTAAAGGTATCACTGCGGAATGATTTTCAGTATACTGCATTATGGTTTGATACTCATGTTCATCAAAAACCAATCCTGGCTTATTCAATACTTTTGGTCGCCAATTAGGGTAAGGTAAATCTGTCCAATAAATCCGTGCAGTCATACCCGGCTTCCATTTAGCCGGTAGATAGGCGGCACCGCAGGTAGAACCGCCGCCATAGCGTTTTTTACCTATATCTTCAAAGTTAATAGCCGATGTATTAGGTATACAGCCACCATTAATACTGCCACCATGAATATTTTCAAAGGTATAGTTTAGTGCCTCAACCGGCGCAGCATAGGATTTGTTTTTGCCGGAAGTTACGCCAACAAATGGCTCAAAGCCACCACTGCAAGAGCTGATGGCGGTGGTAGCGAGCAATAAACAGGCTAGCTTAAGCAATTTAGGGATAGTTGCCGGGGATGATTCAGACATAGGCTGCTCCTTTACTCAAGATGGTAATGGGGGTATTTTTACTATGCTGTTTGCTGGTTTACTTATGGATATTCAGGTTTGGCAAGGATAGGAGTGTTTTTTCTAATTTTAGCTTATATTCTTTATTTTTATTTTAATTATTATATCAATATTTTACTTATTGACAATCTGTGGCGCAGAATGTTTGTTTATTGTATATGCTATAGCATAGTTAAATATGTGGACACGCTCTATTATGCTGCGTGTTTTGGCTGGTTTGCGCCGTAATATTGCGTATTGAAGCCTAAAAGCAGCTTTGGGGCGGAATAATTGTTTTTTGTTTGCTATAGCTGGCAGGGAGAAGTGAAGCTGGCACAAAAGCAGCCCGGCTGGCTGGCGTTGAGGGCACGATAAGAAATCAGGGGCGCAATATTACTGAATGCCTTGTGGCGAAGGTAGGCTAGGCGCCCGCTACGGAAATGCTGGCGGCCGAGCTTTAGGGGCATGGGCTAAGGTTTATTTGCCTGATAGGGGGAATATGTTCTGTTGCGGTAATTGCTGAATATATTCGGGCAGGATTATCTGCGGAATATTTTTGCTTTCTTTTTTTATTGCATTGAGCCTGACTTTGTTGCTCTGATAATCGGCCATGGATTTAATGGAGGGGCGCGGGGTACAGAGTTTCTGTCTTTGGGCAAACTGCTTGTAATGCATAGGGGTATTGCTGCCCTTCTCTTCTGTGCTCTGGGTATGGCTGGGCTGATTACCGGCCAGAAAATGCGTGGTGGTTTTTGCCATTTTGCCAAAATTATCGCTGGCTGATGGTACGGTAAAGGTATGATTGCGGGGGTAATTCTCGCTATATTGCTGAATCATGGCGCGTTTTTTGATTGGTATTAACTCTTGGTTAATTTGATACTTTTGTGCGCCAGACGGGATAAGGTAAAACTTGCCTATAATTCGGCGCGGTGATGCTTGGTTTTTATTTGGCTTGCAGATACTGCTGCCAGTGGGTTTTTAGCCTCTTTGTAATGATTAATGTTGTTAGTGCTGTGAATATACCCTCTTTTAATCGGACTGGCGGCGATATTTTTATTGTTGTATTCGACTGGGGCGGTATGGGATTTGTTGTTGCCGGTGGTTACATCAAGCTATGAGCTTAGGGCTGGGGCTGATAATAATAGTATGGTCAGCTTTGCTGTATGTTTTGTTGTTCTGGTGCTGTTGGTTGGCAGGGGTATCTATTTTCTATTATGTGTTTTCTTCTATATTATGAATTAATGTTTTTTATTGCTGATGCTTTTTTGTGTGGTTGATTTGGTGCTTTTGGTTTGCCGGCCGGGCTTGGTTTAGATTTTTAATATGTTGATGTTTATTGGATTGTTACTGGAAAAGATGATGATTTTATATGTTTAGCTGGTGTTAATGCTGCGGGTGGCGGGTGTTTAGGCTGATTTTAGGTTTAATTTGCAGTATGCGGGGTTGTTTTGGCTAATGGGTGATGATTGTGGGGTTAAGGTATTCATCCTATAAGGCGGATGGAGAATTATTTTGGTTAAGTTGTAGATGGATGATGCTGTTAATCTGCTGTGGGGGGCAGGATTGTTAGTGCGGTGATGATGTGTAATTGGGGGGGGTGTTGATAAAAATAACGCCGTGACATCATTGAGATGCAGCGGCGTCAATTGCTACGGATTATAGGTATCAATGGATGGCTTTGTAAGTCTATGTTATTTACCCTTATAGTAAATAAATTTACTGTTTATAGCAAGTTTTTTTATTTTTTAAATTTTTGTTGTGGTTTTTATAAGTGGTTTGTGTTGGATGATTACGACAGTAGCTGGTGGTGATTGATGTTTATATGGTGTTTGCAACTGGTTTAGGTGGCCATTTCTGGCTGGGATAAAAAACCAAATTCGATACGAATTTGGTAAGGCTGTATATGGCTATGGTAGTTAATGTTGTGTATTTGCTATTTTGGACTGTGCAAGCCGAGGGATTTGCTTGTCCAGTCGCGCACTTGCTGCACGAGTGCTGGGTTGTGTTCGAGCTTCTGGCCATAGCTGGGTATCCACTTGTGCAATATGGGTGCCCATTCGTTGTTGATTTTGCCGGGGAAGCAGTGTTCGAGCAGCTCAAGCATGATGGATACTGAGGTGGAGGCACCCGGGGAGGCGCCTAATAAGGCGGCCAGTGTGCCGTCTGTGGATTTTACCAGCTCGGTACCAAATTGCAGGACGCCGCCTTTTTGCGGATCTTTTTTGATTACCTGTACGCGGTTGCCTGCAATAGCCAGATGCCAGTCTTCATCGCGTGCCTCGGGGTAGAAGGTGCGCAATTCCTGCATGCGGTCGGCAAAGCTTAGTCGAACCTGCTGAATAAGGTAGTGTTCGAGGGCGAAGTTGTGTATGCCTACGGTGAGCATGGGGCGGATGTTGGCGAAATTGAGGGTTTTGAATAAGTCTTGAAAGGAGCCGCGTTTGAGGAATTTGGTGGTAAAGCCGGCAAAGGGGCCGAAGAGTAAGGCGTCTTCTTCGTTGATGACGCGTTTGTCGAGATGGGGCACGCTCATGGGCGGTGCGCCCACGGAGGCTTTGCCATAGACTTTGGCATTGTGCTGCTTGACGATGTCGGGATTTTTACACACGAGCCACTGGCCGGATACGGGAAAACCGCCATAGCCTTTGCTGACTTCGATACGGCTTTTTTGTAATAGGTGCAGGGAGCCTCCGCCGGCGCCGATAAAGACAAAACGGGCTGATACCTGCTGATGTGTGCCGGTAATGAGGTTTTTGATGTCGAGATGCCAGCGGCCATTGTGCTGTTTGAGGTCGACAACTTCGTGTTGCAGGTGCAGTTTGCAGCCTTCGTTAGTAAGGTTGTTGATGAGGATTCGGCTTAAGGCGCCATAGTTGACGTCGGTACCAAGGTCTGACCAGGTAGCGGCAATGGGTTCGCTGTTGTCACGTCCCTGCATCATGAGGGGTACCCATTGGCTAATCTGGTCTTTGTCTTCGGTATAGAGCATGTCCTGAAACAGGCGGTATTGTTGCAAGGCGGCAAAGCGTTTGCGCAAAAAGGCAACGTCTGTTTCTCCGCGCACCAGACTCATGTGGGGCACGCTGCGGATAAATGCGCTGGGGTCGGTAATCAGGCCGGCATCGACAAGTGATGCCCAGAACTGTTTGGATAGTTCAAACTGTTCGATAATTTTGATGGCTTTGGATACTTCGATGGTGCCGTCTTTCAGCTCTGGTGTGTAGTTGAGCTCGCACAGGGCTGAATGGCCGGTGCCGGCGTTATTCCAGGCATCGGAGCTTTCGGTAGCCACGTTGGCCAGACGTTCGTAGATGTTGATCTGCCAGTCTGGCTGTAACTCTTTCAGAAATGTTCCCAGTGTTGCGCTCATTATGCCGGCGCCGATTAATACCACATCTGCTGAGCTATCGCTATCGGTGTTTTTCATAACGTACACTCTTCTCTCTTCTCTATCAGGCTATGCTGAATTAAATGTTTATCTGGTAGTTCACACAAGGAGCATTCAGTATTGGTGTGATTTATGTGTTTTTGACTTAAATCATTGACAATAGCAATGAGCTTAATTTAAGCACTTTTGCTTGCCGGCAGCAATAGCAAAATAGGATTTATACGAGGCCGGGATGACAGCACAATTCTTAAATAATTGATTATTCAGAAAATTGTTTTTTGTTTCTGTATGACGTAGCTATTTTGTGATTACTGTGGGTGTTTATGGATTGGTTGTTGATATTTTAATTATTGGTATCAATACAATAGTTTATCTTGGTAAACAGATAAAGGGCGATGGGTGATGGAATGCTCAGGCTATTAATGTTTTTGTGTTTGTGGTTTTGGCCGGGCAAAATACAGGGCGCTGAGGGCGGCGGCCAGTGCGTTGAGCAGTATAAGCATCCAGTTTGGCGACGAGGTCAACAGCAAGTTTTGCACGAATCCGCATAGTAGTGCAATCATGGCTGCGCCAATGCTGATGCGATAAGGCGGATGGTGATTGATAAAGTAGCAAGTGGTTATGGCAGCCAGTAGTGAAGGTATGAAGGCGTAAATGCCGACGAAACTCAGTACAAATAATAGTATAAATTTGATGTCGCCAGTATCGAGTAAGCTTATATGATTGAGTGGCACGCCGCTGTTAGCGTACCAGTAGAATAGTACGATGTAGAATACTCCGGTAGCGATTATGCTGCTTATGGTTTGCAGGATAAGTTTGGGTAGCCGGGCTGATGCCGATGGCTGGTGTGTGTGCTGGTGCTGCATGATGCTGTCCCCGATTGGCTGGCTATGCGCGGTTGTGGGTGCATGCGGGCATGCGGATGTTGTGTTGAGTATACCTGAAATGGCTGTGCGGGGGTATTTTTCGCTGTGTAATCTGTATGCTGGGTGTGGTGGTGGCTGGTATGTTCTGGCTACCGGCAAGATGCACTGTGAAATGCTTTGCCGGTAGCCGGTGCTGGCTGCTCAGGTGTCGCTGGCACCAAACAGCAGGTTTTCTTTGATGGCGCGGATTTTGTCGCGAATCTGGGCAGCTTCTTCAAATTGTAAATCGCGCGCGGCGGCCTGCATGGCTTTTTCGAGTTTGGCGATTTCTTTAACGGCATCATCTTCGTTGTGGATTTCGCCTACTTTGAGTTTGCTGCGGCCACGGCCTTTGCTGCCGTTTTCGTCGTGATAAACGCCATCAATGAGGTCGCGCACTTGTTTTTTGATTTGCTGCGGTACGATGCCGTGTTCGGTATTGAAGGCTATCTGGCGGGCGCGGCGGCGCTCGGTTTCGTCAATCGCAGCTTTCATGGAGTCGGTGATTTTGTCGGCATACAGTATGGCTTTGCCGTTTACGTTGCGTGCGGCGCGGCCGATGGTTTGTATTAGGCTGCGATGGCTGCGCAGAAAGCCTTCTTTGTCGGCATCGAGTATGGCCACCAGTGAGACTTCGGGAATATCCAGTCCTTCTCGCAGTAGGTTGATGCCTACGAGTACGTCAAATAGCCCCAGGCGCAAGTCGCGGATGATTTCTACGCGCTCTACGGTGTCGATGTCGCTGTGCAGGTAGCGTACTTTTACGCCAAGCTCGGCATAGTAGTCGGTGAGCTGTTCGGCCATGCGTTTGGTAAGGGTGGTGACGAGTACACGCTCGCCCTGCTCGCGGCGGATATTGATTTCAGACAGTAGGTCATCTACTTGTGTGGCTACGGGGCGGATGATGATTTCCGGGTCGATAAGGCCGGTGGGGCGTACTACTTGTTCGACTATCTGGCCGGCATGTTCTTCTTCGTATTTGGCCGGAGTGGCGGATACGAAGATGGTTTGTGGCATTACGCGCTCGAATTCATGGAATTTTAATGGGCGGTTGTCGCGAGCGGATGGCAGGCGGAAGCCATAATCTACCAGGTTTTGTTTGCGTGAGGCATCGCCTTTGTACATGCCGCCAATCTGGCTGACGGTAACGTGGCTTTCGTCGATGAACATTAGGGCGTTTTTGGGCAGGTAATCCATCAGGGTGGGTGGTGGTTCGCCCTCGGGTTTGCCGGAAAAGTGGCGTGAATAGTTTTCAATGCCCTTGCAGAAACCCATTTCGTACAGCATTTCTAAATCAAAGCGGGTGCGCTGTTCGATGCGCTGGGCTTCTACCAGCCGCCCTTCGTGGGTAAACCATTTGATGCGCTCACCCAGCTCTTGTTTGATGTGTTCACAGGCGCGTAAGACGGTGTCGCGCGGGGTAACGTAATGGCTGGACGGGAATACGGTATAGCGCCCTACGCGCTGTTGCAGGCTGCCGGATATGGGGTCAAACAGTTGCATTCGGTCGACTTCGTCGTCAAACAGGCTGACACGCAAGGCAAGCTCGGAGCTTTCGGCGGGAAAGATGTCAATTGTATCGCCGCGTACGCGGAAGGAGCCACGGGCAAAGTCGATGTCGCCGCGTTCGTATTGCATGGCTACCAGCCTGGCGATGATGTCGCGCTGGTCGATTTTCTGCCCTTCTTTCAGGTGCAGAATCATTTGATGATATTCGTTTGGGTCGCCAATACCGTAAATTGCTGATACGGTGGCCACTATGATTACGTCCTGCCGCTGCATCAGGCTTTTGGTGGCGCTCAGGCGCATTTGCTCGATGTGTTCGTTTATGGCTGAGTCTTTTTCGATAAACAGGTCGCGGCTAGGTACGTAGGCTTCCGGCTGATAGTAATCATAGTAGGAAACAAAATATTCGACGGCGTTTTCGGGAAAAAATTCGCGCATTTCTGCGTATAGCTGTGCGGCCAGGGTTTTGTTGTGCGCCATGATGATGGCTGGCCGGCCGCTTTGGGCGATGACGTTGGCCATGGTAAAGGTTTTGCCTGAGCCGGTAACGCCGAGCAGGGTTTGACTGGCCAGGCCATCTTCCAGCCCTTCCAGCAATCCCTGAATGGCGGTGGGCTGGTCGCCAGCCGGTGGAAATGGCTGGTGTAGTTTAAACACGCTACCGGGATACTGAATAACATCCATAAGTTTGTAACCTGAAAATAAATTCAACCGAGGAAAAATAACTGTGGTTAAAACAGTTAAAACCGCGCTGGGCGGTTTGTGCTACACATAAGGCCAGTGTGGACAAAAAGCAAGTTTGTCTGCTGGATTTATAGCGCAATCAGGGGCTGAATGCGCGGCTGCAACCAGACTTTACTTTTGCTGTACATTTTATTACAAATCAGCTTGTTATCTAGTAAGGGAATATTCGGCAGTGGCTGGATGATTCTTTCTTTTCTGGGTTAATACTGTTGCCCAACTGTTGGGGTTTTGATGGGGTATGGGTAATATTTAATGGCCAGTTAATACTTGGGTGTTTGTATTTGTGCTACAAAACCGGCTGACTAGTATGTTTTGCGCCAATTTTCTGTGATTCACCAGATATCTCTGCCATTTTTAATGCCATAAACCATTATAATGGCGCAATAATTAGATGAAGCAAAATGGCCGGTGATTAATAGCCGGCCATTAGTATACAAGGAATAAGCAGATTATGAGTAAACCAAACAAACTGAAGAAATGCCAGCAAGTGGAAATTGATGCCGCTGATCCGTTTAAAAATGATGTGCTGGATAGAAAAGCCAATATTGAAATTCTGACTCAATTTATTACTAGCTATGAGCAATCGATTGTGCTGTGTATTGATGCTGGCTGGGGACAGGGTAAAACCACTTTTATTAAGATGTGGCAGCAATCTTTGAAAAATCTGGATATCCCGACTATTTATTTTAATGCATGGGAAAGTGATTACACGGATGATGCGCTGATTGCGTTGATTGGGGAAATTGGTTTATCCATACAGGAACTAACGGGTGAAGATAAAACAACCGCAGAAAAAATAATTGGGCGTATTTATAAATTTGCGGCCAATTTTACTAAAGCCGCTGCCCCTACTATGGCCAATCTGGGCATTAAAGCGGCTAGTGGCGGCTTAATCAGTGCCGATGAAATCTCTACAGCATTTGGTAATCTAAGTGAATCACTGGTAAAAGAACAGATTACTAAATACGAAGAATCACGCAAGACGCTGGGCAGCTTCAAAGAGGCTTTAAGCGAGCTGGCTCGCTGTTATGCGGATGGCGACGCTCACAAGCCGCTGGTGATTTTTATTGATGACCTGGATCGCTGCCGTCCTAATTTTGCTATTGAGGTACTGGAAAAGGCCAAACATCTGTTTAATGTGGATAATATTATCTTTGTGCTGGCTACGGATAAAACCCAGCTAGGCCACTCTATCAGGGCTGTGTATGGGCAGGGGCTGGATGTTAATGGATATCTGCGCCGGTTTATTGATTTTGATTATCTGCTACCTAGCCCAGTTAGATCTGATTTCATTGTTAGTTTATCTAAACAATTAGGACTTGATAAATATTTAAATAGAAACATTTTTTCCAATTACCCTCTTATAAGAATTTTAAAAGATATTATTAGTTTATATAATTTAACACTAAGAGAGCAAGAAGCTTTTTGCAATATTCTTAATATTGCCGTCAGAACTCACTTTTATATTCTAGAAGATAACTGTGTTACGTTTTTATTTTTATTGAATATACTAAAATTAAAATTTCCAGATTTATATAAAAGTCTGAATAGAGATAATAAAAGCACTTTTGTTTCTGATGTATTAGAAAATATCAATGCACAATATACTGCAAACAATACTTATTATTTAGAATTTTTAGAATGCATGCTTTTAAGTGTTATCAGGCCAGCTTCACAATTCTCTTATGAAGAAACAATTGACGATTATGTTAGGAAATACAATTTCAATGATGTTAAAAAACAAAAATTAATAGACAGTTTTGATATGGTTAAAGGATTTGAAATCACTATACGGGACTTATTAACAATAAAAAATGCTATTGAAATTTGGTCTTCATTCAGGCTTAACTGAACTATCTGACTGATATTATTTATCTAATGATACTTGATAGTTTTATAGGCTAATTGCGTGTATGCAGGCTGGAAAAGGCTGGTGATACATGAATCCGGCAGAAAATTTGCTGATAGCTTTGACTTATGCTGTACCAGCATACTGCTTGCGCTTTTGTGGTTGTAGCATTTATATCCCAGAAATTAGAAATTTGTTTACTATTTGCAACTGGCTGTGTTGTTCATCTCAATCAATAAACCGCCGGCAAGGCGGTTTGTGGGTCTGTTTTGGTGTACGCTTGGAATAATCAGGCGGGTTGTCATCATTGGCACTGCCGGGCAGCCGGTTTTGCTGCTTTTGAGGCTGTTGTTAATAGCTGTTTCGTTATTGAATTTAAACTGCTGGCTCTTGGGTTAATGGCAGTCCCCCTGTGTGAGTGCGTTTCTTTTAAGCGGCTGGTATTTTTGCTGGTGGGCATTATTCAGATAAGCTTTAGCTGTGCCGTTTAAGGAAGCGGAGCTGATTATTGATAGTGAATGACAAGGCTTTATTGCGATGCTTTGTACAGGCAGGTTTGCGGTATTTGAAGCTGCAAATTTATAGGCTGGTTTGTTGATATCACTCTTTTTGCTTTGCTCGGCTATTTTGCTGCTAATTTGCTTTATGAAGCCGCAATATTCTGTGCGCCATGGCGTGCGGATTCTGAACGCTAAATTTTTGGCTATTAATTTCCAGTTATTAGTAGTCTGATTATCTACCCCGGTACTGGTATTTGCTTGTGCGCGATGGTTTTTAGGATATGGTTTGCCGTGCCGGCAAGTTGGCGCCGGCTTTAGCTATTCAGCTTACCCTATGGTGCAGATTTTTAATGGCGATACGTTGTGTAATCACTGTCAGGCAATGTTGTTAGTACTTTTACTAAACAATATTTTAGATAAATCTGAACAGTTTTGCTGGTGTATCCCACAATAAGGCTGATGCCAGTTGTTTATCCTGTAACAGCATATTCAGTTGGGTAGCCAGATACTCGGGGTTGATTTGTTGTTCGTACTGGGTATGCGGCCAGTCGCTGCCCCACATTAGGCGATGGGTGCCGAAATTTTCGAGTAATAAGGGTATGGCGGCGGCAAAAAATTTATGCCCGTCAGCCGCGGCAGCACTAATGCGGTATACCGCGGAAAGTTTGCACCACACCATTCCGCTATGTCCCCATTGCAATAGCTGCTGAAAACCGTTATCACGGGCGAGTACACTATCCGCTGGCCGGCCGAAGTGGTCGACTACTACGCGGATTTGGTGTTTGTGCAAGGTGGTAATCATGGTGTCCAGTTTGTTACTGCGGCAATGTAGTTCTACATGCCAGTTGAGGGCTTTGATTTTTTCGAGCAGATTTTGCCACGGAGCGGATTGTAGCTGGGGCTGTGTGCCGTCTATAACATTCAGGCGTATACCGACGATACCTGCCCTATCCATTGCCTGTAGCTCAGGCAAGGTGATTGTGGGGTCGACGCAGGCTACGCCTCTAAGACGGGGCGCGGCCTGTGCGATGGCCTGTAGCATAAAGCTGTTATCACAACCAAGAAAGCTCGGCTGAATCAGTACGCCATGCGTGCAGCCAAGGCCGTCTAGATGAGCCAGATAATTTGCCAGTGGCGCACTTTGTGCTGGTGTATAGCGCCGGCCGGCCACCATTGGCAAAGCCAGATTAAACACATGTGCATGGCTGTCTATTCTGCCAGTTACTACTTGATTCATTTTATTTCTCTTTTCTATTTTTTATTTCTCAGAAATCTGCCCATCCGGATTAATCTGTTTTAAATCGCGCCCTTTGGTTTCGGGTAGCAACAAGACGCTAATCACTACTATTGAGTAAGCCCAACTGGCGTCGATACCAATGGCTGACCCCAGAGACATTGATGCGCTCATGTGCCCCACAAGGAACGGAAATACTGAGGATAGAATACGGCCAAAGTTGTAACAGAAGCCTACTCCGGCACCACGATACTGCTGTGGATAGAGTTCGTTAAACAAGGCGCCCAGGCTGGAGGGGATGCCGGCAGCAAAAAAGCCTAGCGGAAAGCCAAGGAACAGCATCTGGGTGTTGGTTAAGGGGACAAAGAGGTAAATGCGTACGGTGATGACGCAGCAGATGGCAAACAAAGCAACATTAAAACGTCTGCCAATTTTATCAAGCAGGATTGAGCTGGCCATACAGCCACACCAGAAAGCAAAAATAATTACCGCCAGATAGCCACTGGAATTAAGCACGGAAAGTTTGCGTTCTACTTTGAGGTAGGTAGGCAGCCACGACATGATGGCGTGATAGCCGCCATGTGCACCAAGACCCAATAAACCACCAAGTAAAGTAGTGCGAATCAATGAAGGTGAAAAAATGCCGAACAGTGCGCTGGCTATGGGTTGTCTGTTTTCGTTTTTCGGTACCGCTGCAATTTGTTCTGCTGGTTCCTGTACATGCCGGCGTACATAAAAAATCAGTAATGAGGGCAGTAAGCCTATGGCAAACATGATACGCCAAGCTATATTTTCTGGTGCCAGGCTGAAGGTTATTGAAAACAGTATGACTGCTAATCCCCACCCTACTGCCCAGGCACTCTGTACTATCGCCATGACTTTACCGCGGTACTGGCTGGTAATGGTTTCTGCCATGAGTACGGCACCGGCCGCCCATTCGCCGCCAATACCAAATCCCTGCAAGGCTTTTAAAGCCAACAGCCAGTAGTAATCGGTTACAAATGCTGCCAGAAATGTAAAAAATGCAAACCATACAATCATGATTTGCAATGTTTTGACTCGTCCATACCGGTCTGAAAGGGCTCCGGCAAACCAGCCGCCCAAGGCCGATGTGACCAGTGTGGCACTGCTGAATAATCCGGCATCACCTCTGCTAATGGCAAAATAGGCAATCAGCGAAGGAACAACTAAACCAAACATTTGACTTTCGAGAGCGTCTAGTGCCCAGCCACTAAAGCATGCCCAAAAGGTTTTTCTCTCATTTCCTGATACTGCCCGATACCACATAAACATAAAGGTTTCTTTCTTTGTCTATTTTCGAGAATATATAGTTTTAATTTGTTTGCAACTGAATAAAGTTTTTTAGAACTTTATGTCTTTAATTTACTCTTAACAACATTAACCGCCAATAATAAAATGTTTGTTTATTTGAAATAAATCAAATCAATTTAGCTGTGTTTATTTGATTCTTTGTAAATCAATAACTTGTTAATTACCAATTTATACACAGGTGCTCATTAATTGAAACGGATTTAACGAAACACGGTACTGCTAGTAGTCAACAACAAATAGATATAGCAAATGGTTGATTGGAGGGCATCCTTTATTGTTAATTATGATTATGAATAAACAAAATAATTTAATTCTAATAAATCTGGCGTATTTTGTGCAATCTTTTTGCTGTAAATTTTTTATTATATTAATAATTGTGGTCAGATGGCTATTGTATAAAAAAATATCTGCAACAATTATTAATTTAATAATTATGGCTGATACATGTGTCATTGCCGAAGCTGTGTTTTATGCGGGGCTGTTGTTTTGTTATGGTACTCTTTATATGTATTAGCAATATTATTAGCATAAATATGCTAATAGGGTAATTCATTGCGATTCTGTATGGTGTGAGTGGTCTATTGTTCATACGTGCGTTGTGGCCGGCTGTTATGGTTTCTGTCTGTTAACTATTTGCTTAGACTTTTAAATTTGATTTTTGTATTATATTTGTTTTTACAATTTTATTAGTGCTAATAAGGTTATGTGTAGATATGCCTGCATGAGTACAAAAATTACGTAAAAAGTTACGCTGTATTTTTAAGTGTTTTGTGCTGATTTAGTATCACATTATTTAGTTTCTCATGAAATAGTAAGGTTTCTCTGTGTAAAAATTTTTTTATATTCAAAAGTAAAGGTTTATTTTTAATATAAAGAATTTTTATGAGTGTTATGGTGTTATAAATCGTTGGCCATTCTTTGGTTACTTTTCTTGCTTGAGAAATAGCACTTTCTACTGTGATATAAATCGGATGATTGTTTATGATTCCTATTTTATTTAGTTAGTAATTTTGCTATTTCCCATATCCAACCAAGTTCGGGATATCTAGGCGAACCAATGATCTGATTGGTGGTTGAGCTAATCCAATGCTTTCCATTAAAATAAATTTTATTAAGTTCATCAGATAGGTCTACTAATCCACTAGGCGTTATTTCGCCATTACCAGTAAGTATTCCTTGAGTAATAGAATGATTTCCGCCTGTTACTATACCAATCATCATTGGTAAAATAAGAGTTACTCTATGATTACAATTTTGTGTAAACTCTCCACTCGGGCGTGCTTGGTGTCCAATTGAACCAAGATTATAAATTAAACTACTTGGATGCCAGCAGGTAGGTAATACGATGTCGGAAGATAATTTAAGGGAATACTTTACCGGTGAATCTTCATGCGACAGATATTTAATTGTGATTTCTTGATCTGTTGGATAAAAACCAAAAAAATCCATTGGAAATTTAATTTCTGTTATAGCATTGTGTGGAGAACTTAAATAAGCGTTTCTGATATGTTCAGCTTGGATAGGTTTCATAATTATTTTAATTAAATCATGTAATGCCTCTTTTTTTCGGGATAAAGCGTGTGTATTTCTATTTGCAATCTTATTAGCCCACTCCATCACGTGAATAAAACTCTGCTCATTAGCTGAAATGGTTTTCTTTTTTTTAAAAAAACAATGAAACATATGAATCTCAAATTGTACTTTGTGCAATAATCCGTTAGATATTTCTATATAGTTAAAAACTTTTATCCAATTATAAGTAAAAAAGTTAGCACTCAAACTAAAGTGAATGATAACTATTTCTAAAATAGTGCAATTTAAAGAGTAGAAAATTTGCTCTAGTATCTTTTACAGAGGATTTAAATTTGAAAAAAGATGACTGAGCATCAAATTGTATCCATATTAAAAGGAGCAAAAGCCTGTATTCTGGTTAAAGAGCTTTGCCAGAAATAGCGTATGAGCAATTGGACTTTTACAAATGGCGGGAAAATACGGCGGTATGCAAACATCTGATATCAACTGCCTAAAGGAACATGAGGCTGAAAATCATAATCTTTAACATATGGTTGCCGAGCTGAGTTTAAAATCTCAGCTACAGGAGAAAATCATAAAAAAGTTCTAGTGTCCGTCAAAGCTCGTAAAGCTTGGGTACTGGAACTAATGCAGGTTATTCTATGATGATAGTAAGGTGTTTTTCTATTGTTAGTTTAAGTACTCTGTGCTTATTATTATCAACCCAAGTTACAGGATGGAGCGGTAATTATAGCCGTAATAGGTGCTATCATTGACAGGTACTTTGGGCTTTTGTAAATATTTTAAATGAGCATCTTTTGCTAAAACGGCAATGATGAGAAAACTACCATTAGTATCGGTGCGGTTATATTGACAATAAAGCCAAAGCTGATGGCCAAAGGAACAGCGCTAATGCCACCGGATGCCTGAATAGCCGGCAGGGTGAAATCTAGGCTGGTGGCGCCACCAATGCTGACGGCGGTGGTGGGATAGCGGCGCATCAGTATGGGTATAAAGATGAGGGCAAAGAATTCGCGTGCCAAGTCGTTGAATAAGGCAATACTGCCCCAGACTGCGCCATAGGCCTTAGTCATGATGATGCTGGAGAGTGAATACCAGCCATAGCCGCTGCTGAGCGCCAGCCCTTTGCTAATGGATACATCAGGCATAATCAGGGCGAATATCAGGCCGCCGAGCAAACTGGCCAGTGTGAATAATCCGGCACTGATCACGCCGCGGCGGTTGAGAAATACCTGTTGCAGGGTGATGCCACTACTGCGCAACTGCATGCCTACCAGTAACAGTAGTATTATCAGTGCTTTGTTGACGGCAGCCTGTGGATCTCCTAACCAATTGAAAGACAGGTAGTTACCTGCTATCAGGCCGATAAGCAGGCAGCCAACTTGCTTCAGGCTGCCCATGATGCTGATGTCGCCGCACTGGCCGGCTGATTGTTGTCGATTCAGGTGCCACGGATAGCGGCGGTCAAACCAGATGAATACCAGCAAATTGGTGGCTATCAGGCAGAGAAACAATACGCCTACGGTAAGGCTGATGTTAGTCAACTGTGCGCTAAGGTTGGGGATTTGTGCCAGTGATACGCCAATCAGGAATAAAATTAGATATACCAGCCATGATAAGCCGTGGTTGAGCCAGTTGATGGCACGCGCTGGTACGGGTATGCAAAATCCTGCCAGCAGGGGAATGAGAATGATTAGCAGGGGAATTAAATTTTGCATGGATGGTTCTGTAGGGTGAAATTAAGGGTAATAGGCGGCTGCCAGCAGGTACAAAACAAGCAGCACATTGGGTGACAATGGCTGCTGTGAATATGCATTTAAGCTTTATTGGTCAACGAAAGCGCGTTCGATAACGTAGTCGCCACGCTGCCCCATTTTCGGGGAGATGGTTAAACCAAAGCTATTAAGGGTTTCACAGGTATCCTTGAGCATTTCCGGGCTGCCACAAATCATGGCGCGATCATCTGCCGGATTAATCGGTGGCAGGCCAATGTCGGTAAAGAGTTTACCTGATTTCATTAAATCAGTCAGGCGTCCGTGATGAATGTAGTCTTCTCTGGAAACCACTGGATAGTAAATCAGCTTTTCGCGCACCATTTCTCCCAAATATTCGTGATTGGGTAATTCGGTGGTGAAGTGGTCGTGATAAGCCAAATCTTTTTTGTAGCGTACGCCGTGAATCAGGATGATTTTTTCAAACTGTTCATAGATATCCGGGTCTTTGGTAACACTGAGAAATGGTGCTAAACCGGTACCGGTAGACAGCAGATACAGGTTTTTGCCGGGATTGAGGTCGCCGGCAATCAGGGTGCCGGTGGGCTTTTTGCTCACGAGGACTTCATCACCTACTTTCAAATGCTGCAAGCGACTGGTTAATGGGCCGTTCTGTACTTTGATACTGAAAAAAGCTAGCTCTTCTTCCCAGTTGGCACTGGCAATACTGTAGGCACGCATCAGTGGCTTACCGTCTACCATCAGGCCAATCATGACAAACTGGCCATTCTGAAAGCGTAATGATTCGTCACGGGTGCAGGTGAATGTGAAGTATGCATCTGTCCAGTGGTGTACGGACAGGACTTTTTGTGTGTTGTAGGCTGCCATTAATTATCCATGGTTAAGGAAAGCGGTATTATTAGCGTAAACCGAAAACACGCCAGTTGTGTGTGCCGTTCTGGGGCATTTTTGCTCTCGCTACTGGCGTAAGGTGTGAATTTTAAGACAATTTGATGCGCTGTTCAATGGGGTTTAGAGTATTCACTTTAATAAATGTAGGCTGACTTGTGCGTTGTGTCTGCGGCTGGTACAAATAAATCAACAGGCTGCTATTTTGATAGCAACCTGTTGATTTATTTTGATTTAACCACAATTACAGGCGACCGTGGCACAATTTGTATTTCAGGCCGCTGCCACATGGACAGGGGTCGTTGCGGCGCACGATGATGCCACGCGCTTCCATGGCTTTTGGGCTGAAATCTTTCTCTTCGCCACTGGTAGCCGCAAATATTTCTGGCTGTTCTTGTTCTTCTGCTTGTTCAAACTGTACAGAAATCAACAGGGAGGCAACTGAATTGCGTATATTGCTCCACATGGTCTGAAACATTTCAAATGCTTCGCGTTTGTATTCTTGTTTCGGGTTTTTCTGGGCATAGCCGCGCAGGTGAATTCCCTGACGCAGGTAATCCATATCGGCCAGATGTTCGCGCCAGCGGCTATCAATGATTTGCAGCATGATATCGCGTTCAAATCGGCGCATGGTATCGATACCAACCAATTCGACTTTATGGGCATAATCTTTTTCGACGATATCGAGCAGACGTTTACAAATGCTTTCGTTGTCGAGGGTGTTATCATCTTTGAGCCAGTCGCTGATGGCAACATCGATGTGATAATCGGCAGCCAGTTTTTGCTCGAGGCCAGAAATATCCCATTGCTCTTCCATGCTGTCTGGCGGGATAAAGCTGTCTACGGTATCAACGATGGCGTCGTGGCGAATTTCCTGCATCAGGCCATCGATGTCGTTGCTGGCCAGAATATCAGCGCGCTGGTGATAAATCACTTTACGCTGGTCGTTGGCTACGTCGTCGTATTCAAGTACCTGTTTGCGCATGTCGAAGTTACGGTTTTCCACTTTGCGCTGCGCGCCTTCAATCTGGCGATTAAGCATACCGGCTTCTATGGCTACGCCGCGTTCAGGAGCCAGACGATTAAGAATGGCGGTGGCACGATCAAGGGCAAACAGGCGCAGTAATGGGTCTTCAAACGACAGGTAAAAGCGGCTGGAACCAGCATCACCTTGCCGGCCGGCACGGCCACGCAGCTGGTTGTCGATACGGCGGCTTTCATGGCGTTCGGTACCGATAATGTGTAAACCACCGGCAGCAATCACGGCGTCATGGTCGCGTTGCCATTGCTGTTGCAGTGTATCGATTTTGCTTGCTTTAGCTGCTTCGGTGAGGCTGTCATCGGCATTGATGGCATCTATCTGTGGCTTGATGTTGCCACCAAGTACGATGTCGGTACCACGGCCAGCCATGTTGGTGGCGACGGTAATCATGCCCGGCCGGCCGGCCTGAGCAATGATGTCGGCTTCACGCGCGTGTTCTTTGGCATTGAGAACATTGTGTTGCAGATGTTCTTTATTCAGTAAGGCGGACACCAGCTCGGAATTTTCGATGCTGGTGGTACCAACCAGTATCGGCTGGCCTTTGGCATGGCGCTCTTTGATATCAGCGACAACAGCTTCGTATTTTTCTTCGCTGGAGCGGTAAATCTGGTCGTTCAGATCTTTGCGTACCATCGGCCGGTTTGTCGGGATAATGACGGTTTCCAAACCGTAAATATTCTGGAATTCAAATGCTTCTGTGTCGGCTGTACCGGTCATGCCTGCCAGTTTGTCGTACAGACGGAAGAAGTTCTGGAAGGTGATGGAAGCCAGTGTCTGGTTTTCTTTGTTGATTTCTACGCCTTCTTTGGCCTCTACTGCCTGATGCAGGCCATCAGACCAGCGCCGGCCGGCCATCAGGCGGCCGGTAAATTCGTCAACTATCACTACTTCGCCATTTTGTACGACGTAATGCTGGTCGCGCTGGTACAGGGTATGGGCACGCAATGCGGCCATCAGGTGGTGCATCAGCATGATGTTGGTGGCTGAATACAGGGAATCGCCTTCCTGTAACAGCCCCATGCTGCTGAGAATCTGTTCGGCGTGTTCATGCCCATGATCGCTGAGGACAACCTGACGTGCTTTTTCGTCTACCCAATAATCGCCCTCGCCTTCTTCACTTTTCTGTGCAATGAGTTGCGGCGGAATCTGGTTCATTACCTGATACAGGGTGACGTTATCGTCGGCCTGACCGGAAATAATCAGTGGGGTACGCGCTTCGTCAATGAGGATGGAGTCGACTTCATCGACTACAGCAAATGACAGTTCACGCTGCACTTTTTCACTCAGGTCGCGCACCATGTTGTCGCGCAGGTAATCAAAGCCGTATTCGTTGTTTGTGCCATAGGTGATATCGGCCTGATATGCGGCTTGTTTATCCTCATGATCCATGTTGCTGACGATGATACCAACTGTCATGCCCAGAAATTCGTATAGGGGGCGCATGATGCTGGCGTCGCGTGCGGCCAGGTAATCATTTACGGTAACGACATGTACGCCTCTGCCAGCCAGTGCATTGAGATAGACGGCGGTGGTGGCTACCAGTGTTTTTCCTTCGCCGGTACGCATTTCCGCAATTTTTCCATGATGCAGTACCATGCCTCCGATGAGCTGAACATCGAAGTGGCGCATGCCAAGGATACGCTGGCTGGCTTCACGGCATACGGCAAAGGCTTCTACCAATAGGTTGTCGAGTTTTTCGCCATCAGCCAGACGTTGTTTGAATTCAGCAGTTTTAGCCTGTAATTCGGTATCGCTCAATGCCTGAATTTTTGGTTCGAGCGCATTGATTTTGGATACTTCTTTACGATATTGTTTCAGAAGCCGGTCGTTGCGGCTTCCGAGAATTTTTTTAGCTAAGTTTTTCAACATAAATCAATAGTCCGGCACCAGCAGGCGCAATAAAAAGTAAGCATGAAATGGGGAATTTTAACACAAGCGTCTACACTGCTGTATGGCTGTTTATATGCATGTGCCAATTATGGGCAATCAGAAACCGATTTGAAATTATAGGTTGCTGTTTATAGTGGTTAATATATAGGTGAAACTATTTTTTCCAAGCACTGTTTGTGGTAAAAGATGCAGCTGCTGTGGTTTATACTGCAATGTAAATATAAAAGATATCATCTGCAATGCGGATAATTATTCAAGATACAGATAATGATGTGGTTAAAAGGTATTGAGAATGGTTAAGTTTGGCTGCAAAGGCTATATTATTGTTACGGCTTTATTTTTAATATGGTTAATAATCAAATCGTAAGCAACCAAAATAAAATTCACCCTGTTTCGAAGTTTTGTCGCGGCCGATAAGAATAGTGTCTGGATAGGGGTTATCAGCAGTTACGTCTGTTGTATATTGATAATACTGGCTTATATTACCCCAGGAAAGGATTTCTTTTAACTGAACCGGTACGGGCTTGGCATCAATAGATTTGGCAAATGTGGCCATATCTCCTTTGGCTACGGCAAAAAAGTATGAACCGCTATCGCCCAGATACCGAATAACAGAAACTGAAGCATTTGCAATCTGTAACGGTTTGGTAAGGTGGTATTCCAGATTAATGAGGCCGTCTTTGTCGAGATTTTTTACTGTAATTTTTTGTTTATTAAGCTGTGTAGTTATATCTGAATCACGTGCGTCAATAGGTGCGCTTTTGCATAATAGCGCTGCTTCAAATTGTGTTTCTACTGTGGTATTTGTTTTTGTGGCTTGCGCCCATGCAGATAAATTAAACATAAGTAATAAGCTGCATAAGAGTTTGTACGGTATTCTCATATTTCTGTTCTGAATGATAATAATTGAATTTAGTACTATTCAATTATTGGCGTAAATTTTTCTGGCCAGACAATTCTGGCCAGATTTTTAATCTATTATTAGCATGCAGCTATATCAGCCTAGCTGCTTTTTTCACTTAGGCGGCGTAACGCTGCCGCCAGCTCGGGATGATGGGTTAAAGCCTGTGCCGAGCGCGCCAAGGCTCCACGTGCTACAGGGCTTAAACTGGCACGCTTAACTGCCTCGGGCTTCGATTCTAGCGGCTGTACTTTAATTTTTACGCTTTCGATTGTGGCATCAATTTGCTGTAGTTGCGGTAATAAGGCTGGTAATACCATGCGTAAGCGTGAGGCGGCCATACTATTATGGGCAATCACCACTACACAGCCGTCGCGCACACAGGCTACATTGAAATGGGCACGCATGCTGGCCGGTAGCTCCTGTTTAAGGCAGGTGCTCAAACGTTGCCAGTGTGCTGATTGTGTCAGCAACTGATTAAGCTGGGCATTTTTCTTGCCAAAACGATTCAGATTCATACCGGTATACTAACGTAGATTATTAATAACATCAGGGTATTTACCTTTATACCCGATAACAATGGCTATGGTTTACCCTTATAACCAGTTTGTGTCCGTGCAGTAAGAAAATTTCTGCGTATGGGGCGCATAATCAACGCTCACATGTCACGGTTACACTGATAGCTACTTGTAAATATAAATTCAATTGAAAAATCAATGGTAATTTGTGCAAGCAGCCATTAGCGCAATATCAAGACATATAGACAGTAAATAAAAGGCAGCTTGTGGAAAACTTTGTATGAAGATGGGTGATACACAACCATTTAAAAGCCGTTTTCCATGATAATCTGTCCGGGTGTTCTGTTGCGGTGCATGCTATAGCCCATATCAAGTAAAGCCTTAAAGGTGTCAGCCACCATAGCTGGATTGCCGCACAACATAAAGCGAGTCTGCGCAGGGGTAAAGGTTAGGCCCAATGCTGTTGCCAGTGTGCCATTTTGCAATAACTGTGGCAGACGTTGGTTTAGCGCCACTGTTACGCTTTCGCGGGTGACTACCGGCTGGTAGGACAGTTTGCCGGTATATTCGCCAATCAGAGGGTGGTGGATTAAGTCGTTTATGTGCTGGCTGAAAATCAGTTCGCTGGCATGAGAAACGGAATGTACCAGCCCGATATGCTGAAAACGTTCCCACACAGCCGGCTGTTGCAGCATGGACAAAAATGGCGCTATGCCGCTACCGGTACTGAGCATCACCAGCTGATCACCATCGGTAAACCTGCCGGGCAGTAAAAAGCCAAAAGCGGTTTTGTCCAGCAGGATATGGTCGCCGGCCTGTAGTTGTGCCAGTCGGGCACTCATTGACCCTTCTTCAATCAATACTACAAAAAATTCCAGCGTTTCTGCATATTCGGCAGAGACGATGGAATAGGCACGCCAGATAAATCCTGCTCCGTCACGAAAGCCCAGACGCGAAAACTGGCCGGCACTGAAACGATAGGCTTCTGGCCGGGTAATGGCAAAGGTCAGCAGTTTCGGGGTATGCTGCTTAACCCATAATACGGTTTCTTCGGTGAATTTGGCTTCTGCGGCAGCCTGCATGCAGTTATTCCTGTGTATGCCACCGGCTGGCCGGTGGCGGTATTGGTTTACAGTCTGATATCGATATCCTGATATTTTCGGCTGGCCTCGGTATTGCTGATTTCAATACCATCGCTCACAGCCCATTTACCATCGTTGATACGCTGGTATTGCAGGCTGAAATTGCCATCACCGATTTTATGCAGGGTAAAGGTTTCGCCCGCCGGAATGTAAAAGGTACGTATAGCGGTAAATTTACCGGCGTGCAGTTCGTATAATTGGGCAAATACCGGCGATTGCAAGGATGTGGCATGTACCACAATGGTGTTATTACCGCGCTGGCGCAGAATCGGATAGCCGGAAACATAGGCAGCCTTGAGCGGGAAAAGCTGGCCATTGGGTGCTGCCAGCACGGGGGTACTGCTTTGTACCGGGGTATTATCTACTGGCGGATGCGCCAGTCGCCACCAGACGCCGCCCATGGCAATCAGGATGGCGATACCCACTATCCATAACCAGCCATGGCCATGTTCATGCAGAACAACTATTTTGTCTTCATGATTGGGCAATAAGGCCGGCGGCGCAAACGGGGTTTGCCTGCGTGAGAGCAATGCCGGTGACAAGCGAGCCTGTAGGCTTTGTCGTGCGATCCACACATCATGATGATGGCGCTTTTCTGGATCGGAGAGCACGGCATAGGCTTGGTTAATCTCGGCCATGCGCTGGTGCGCCTGTGGATTATGTGGATTGCGGTCAGGATGGTATTTTTGTGATAAAGCCCGATAGGCCGCACGAATCACTTCGTCGGACGCTCCCGGAGCAACATTTAATACGTCGTAATAGTTGTGCACGGATTTTTCACTTACACAGGTTAGATCAAGGTATTGAGTGCATGGTTGATATCATCCCAGATATCTTCGATGTCTTCGATACCGGCAGAAATACGCAGCAGGCCTTCACGAATGCCCAGAGATTCTTTGACTTCTGTACTCATGCCGCTGTGCGACTGACTGGCACTGTGGTTAATCAGGCTTTCTACGCCCCCGAGGCTGGCAGCCATGCGAATCAGGCGCAGGTTTTTAATCACGCTGTTGGCTGCTTCGCGGCTGTTGTGGCGCAGATAAATTGATACCACGCCACCAAAGCCATGCTGCATTTGTTTGCAGGCTATATCGTGGTGTTCGTGCTCAGGCAGGCCGGGGTAAAACACTTTTTCTACTGCCGGATGCTGCTGCAAACGTTTGGCCAGTTCGGCTGCATTGGCCAGATGCCTGTCCATGCGCACAACTAGTGTTTTGATACCGCGTAATACCAGTGCACAGTCCATCGGGCCGGCCACGCCCCCGGTATTGGTGCTCATGGCACGCAGTAATCTGGCCTGTGCCGGGTCTTTAACCACAACAATGCCCATTAGCACATCGGAATGGCCGCACAGGTATTTGGTAGCGGAATGAAATACGATATCCACGCCCAGATTCAGCGGTTGTTGTACATAGGGGGTGGCAAAAGTATTGTCGATGCCAACAATGGCACCGGCCGCTTTGGCTTTGGCAGCCAGTTCAGCTATGTCTATCAGACGCAGCAACGGATTGCTCGGGGTTTCCAGCCACACCATTTTCACTTTGGTCTGTGCCAGTATGCGGTCGAGGTTGGCCGGGTTGGTGAGGTCGGCAAAAATGACGTTAACGCCCCACTGTGCATATACTTCAGTCAGTAGATCGTAGGCACCACCATAAATATCGGCAACCGCAACAATGGTATCGCCCGGGCGCAGAAAAGTACGCCATACGGCATCAATTCCGGCCATGCCGCTACCATAGGCAAAGCCAGCACAGCCATTTTCCAATTCGGCTACTGTATCTTCCAGCACCTGCCGTGTGGGATTAGAGATACGTGCATAACGAAACGGAATATTTTCACCAATTTCATGCATGGCAAACATGCTATTCTGATAAATCGGTGGCATCAGGGCACGGTTATGCTCTTCCGGCTGGTAACTGGAATGAATGGTCTGTGTGGCAAATTTCATATTTTCTCCGATATGTTACTGGTTATACTGTTCAGGCAGCTCTTTATACCGTCGAGGGCATTTGCATTGAGGATGTCTAGTTTAGCACGCACACCGCTTATCAGGCAGTATGCTGTTTCTTCGTTACTAATCCCGACTGATTTGCTCGGAATTAAGCCATAAAGTATAATTTTATGTCTTATATGCCGCCGGTTTGTGTGGTTTTATTATGCCGGTCTGGCTGGATTCAGATTTGTTTCGCGAGGAAAACCATCAGAATGGACATTATTGCTGATGTGCAAAGCAGTGTTGATAAACGCAATATGCCAATCAATCAGGTTGGTGTGAAGGGCTTGCGGCTGCCGCTGAGTATTATCTGCGCTGCCGGTGAACAGCATACTGTAGCTGATTTAACCATGACTGTATCGCTGCCAGCCGAGCAGAAAGGCACGCATATGTCGCGTTTTATTGAGTTAATGCAAGCACAGCATGGCAGCATTGATTTTGTAGCACTCCAACAGCTAACTGCTGATATGTTACAGAAACTTCAGGCAACAGCGGGTAAAATCAGTATACGCTTTCCTTTTTTCCGGCGCAAACAGGCACCGGTAACTGCTATTTCCAGCCTGCTGGATTATGAGGTGATGCTCAGTGGTGAAATTAATGACGGTGTTTATCAGCATAGCTTGCAGGTAATCATTCCGGTAACCAGCCTGTGTCCGTGCAGCAAGGAAATTTCG
This sequence comes from Snodgrassella alvi, assembly GCF_002777825.1. Classification (GTDB taxonomy): domain Bacteria; phylum Pseudomonadota; class Gammaproteobacteria; order Burkholderiales; family Neisseriaceae; genus Snodgrassella; species Snodgrassella alvi_C. The sequence goes on from NZ_MEIR01000079.1 coordinate 26,157, forward strand.
GCATATGGGGCGCACAATCAGCGTTCACATGTCACGGTTACGCTGATATCTACCGAGGCAATAGCGGTTGAAGAAGTTATTGATCTGGTGGAGCAGCAAGGTTCGTGCCAGCTATACGGGTTGCTGAAGCGGCCGGATGAAAAATTTGTTACTGAATATGCTTATGATAATCCGAAATTTGTTGAAGACATGGTACGAGATGTAGCCACGGCGCTGAAAGCCGATGCTCGCATTCAGTCTTTTACAGTGGAAAGTGAAAATTTTGAATCAATTCATAATCATTCTGCTTATGCGCTGATACAATACCCGTAAACTGACATATTCAGATTTAAGTTTTATCAGTATTTATATGGATAAAGTCAAGAAAGATTAAGGGGAGATGAATGGCTACCCTGCACGATTTTGCTGGTAGTCATTCTCTTTGTTCGTTGTTCAGGTTGAAATTACACTGCTTACTGTGACATTTATGTATCACATTTCTTCTCGCTTGCGTGCCTGCACGGTTTCCCTGTTAAAACTGTTATTTTTGCTACTGGTTTTGCTATTTGGGCTGAACCAAACTGCATTTGCCACTGATGACAATGGTAATATATTGTCACCAGAGCAGGCTTTTGTGCCGCAATTAGTTGTTCATGATCAGGATGTTAGGGTACGTTTTGTTATTGCTAAAGGCTATTATCTCTACCAGAATAAAATTCAGGTTTCTACCAAACCAGAAGGTCTGTTTGACGATGCACAGTTTGTCCAGTCAGGCACACTGAAACATGATGAGTTTTTTGGTACGCAGCAGGTTTATTATAACCATGCTGATGTACTCTGGCGCTACAGTGCAGGTGCACAAACTGTCCCGTATCAGTTAACCTTGTCGTATCAGGGCTGTGCCGAAGCGGGTATCTGTTATCCGCCGGTGGAAAATACGTTAACCATCAGTCGTACCGGCAAATATTCTATTGTTTCCCAGCCATTACATGGCCAGCCGGATGTGGGTACTTTTAGCAAGCCACCAGAAAAAAAACCGCCAGCTGAATGGTCTGGCAGCTCCGGTAACGATAGTTTGTTCCAACTCTCTCGGGCAACACTGATTACCAATTTAATGACCTTTTTTATTGCCGGGATGGGTCTGAGCCTGACTGCATGCATGTATCCGCTGTTACCGATTGTTTCGGCTATTGTGATGGGTTCACACCAGAAAGCGACTAAATGGCGGGCATTTGTGCTGTCATTTGTATATGTGCAGGGACTAGCTTTTACTTACACCATTGTGGGTATTGTCACGGCGCGTACGGGGTCATTTCTGACGGGCTGGCTGCAACAGCCGGCAGTGGTACTAACCGCAGCGGCTATACTGGTAATTCTCGCTCTATCGATGTTTGATTTGTACAGTATTCAATTGCCTACGCGCTGGCAATCTTTCTTTCAGCGTGTCAGCGGCCGTTTTCGGGGCGGACATTTGCTATCTGTGATGGTGATGGGCGCGTTGTCAGCACTGATTGTCGGCCCATGTGTGGCGCCGCCATTGGCTTTTGCCCTCGGCTATATTGGCCAGAGTGGTGATGCTACGCTGGGCGGTATGGCACTGTATGTGATGGCACTGGGTACCGGCATTCCGCTGATTCTGATTTCAGTATTCGGTGTTCACATTATGCCACGAGCCGGTAGCTGGATGACTGTTGTAAAATACCTGTTTGGGCTGATGCTGCTGGGGGCGGCTACTTATATTGCCACTCCGTTTCTGCATTACTATCTGGTGGTAACTATTTATACCCTGCTTATGCTGGTACCAGCACTTTATCTGGGCTGGCAATGGTATCACTCACAGGGACGCCAGCGCTGGTTTAATGCGGCAGCCGGTGTACTGTTTCTGATTGGCGGAATTTTTTTTGTGGCAGCCAGTGTGGTGAACTATGCTACACCTCTGCACCGTTTTTTAACTTTGACGCCGCCAAATAATCAGCATTTCGGCCGCTATTTCAAAGAGCCGGAACAATTGCGTCAGGCCATGCAACAATTGTTTGATGATAGCCCAGATAAGCCGGTACTGGTGGATTTCTATGCAGACTGGTGCATTTCTTGTAAGGAAATGACTGCATTTACTTTAAGCAAAGCTTCCGTCAGGAGGGTGATTGAAGAGGAACGATTTTTACAGATTGATGTCACCAATAACACCCCGGCACAGCGACGGATGATGCAGCAATATGGCTTATACGGCCCGCCGGGTTTATTTGTGGTTCACAGTAACGGCTATCGCAGCCAGCCATTGGTTGGCTATGTACCGGCATCGGAGCTGTTAAGCTGGTATGACAAACAGATTCAGAAAGTGCAATAAATTAATAGCCTCCTTATTATACAAGGAGGCTATTACACAGAGAACCAACTGTACTAACAATTTGTGTTTAATTGTATTCAGTCACGATAATGGCGGTCGGCCACTTTCAGCGCACGTCGTGCCAGCGCCAGATTGGCAATTGTGCGGTCGAGTACCATAAACATGAATACGCCCTTCACATTCTTCATCGGCCGCAATAAATAATACTGTTTATGCAAACTGATGAGAATATCATCTATGGCATCTTCGTTACTGTCCTCACCATATAGGCGGGCAATTGCCTTAACCTCCGAACGCACAATTTCGGTATTGCCGGCAGACAGAATGTCCAGATCCATTCCTGACGGGCTGACACCATCTATAAACATTCCACTTTCATAATCCACGACAGCACACGCCATGACACCTTTAGTTGCCGCCAACTCATCAATGACGCCATCAAATCTCACTGTGATATCCTTCTTCTATTGCCATATTGCTTATTGGCAGGGTATTTGATTATCTATTTTCCAATTTTTTCCGGCTTTTGACCAGCATTAACTTTTTTTAATTAAAAAAATCTTTCTATTCAACATCCAAACATACGCTTTTGTGTCTGTACAAGAAATCCGACCAAAGGCGAAAAATCCTGTTCAGTGTTAAACGCAAACTACTTCGGTGCGGCTATAATAACAACCTTAACCGGTGGCGGATGCTGTTATGCTGTATGTTTATCAATCCAATCAATTAGCTGATTTAGCTGCTCTGTTTGCCAGCGTATATCAGCATACTTCACCGCAATCGGCATGGACGGCCACGGAAATCGTGGTACAGAGTCAGGGTATGCGCCGCTATCTGAACCATTATCTGGCACAGGAGCATGGCATTGCCGCCAATCTGCATTTTAGTCTGCCTGCCGGTTACATTTGGCAATTAACCCATCAAGTATTGCCAGAGACGCCGAAACTTAATCCGTTTCAGTCGGAAGTGCTGCGCTGGCGCCTGCTGGCTTTATTTCGCAGTGCAGCGTTTCAGCATCCACAATTATGCCAGACTGCCAGAGCACTGCAATCCTACCTTGATAGCAGTATACAGGCACCTTACCATCTAGCTGGAAAACTTGCTGATATGTTTGACCAATATTTAATCTATCGCAATGATTGGATAAATAATTGGCAAGCTGGCAAGACTGTCCATCTGGGTGAAGACGAAGGCTGGCAGGCAGAATTATGGCACTGGCTGAGTAATGAAACAGATTCTCCCCATCGCGCCGGCTTAATGCAGAACTTTCTGGCGCAGCTTGGTGCAGAACACCTACCGCAACGAATTTTTGTTTTCGGAATTGCTACACTGGCACCGGTTTATCTGCAAGCATTTCAGGCAATGGCACAACATACTGATGTACATGTATTTGCAGTTAATCCATGTGCTGAATACTGGGGCAATGTGCTTTCTGCTGATTTACTGCTACATAATCAGGAAGCTGATTTGAGCGTGGTCGGACATCCTTTACTGGCCAGCTTGGGTAAACAGGGGCGGGATTTTTTTGATGCACTCAATGATTTGGGTGAAGTCGTCTATATGCCACCTGTGTACGCTGAATGCGGTGAAGTAGCCGATAGTCTGCTGCATCGCCTGCAAAACGATATTCAGTGTCTTCAACATCCGAAGCAGACTGAACCACCTTACCAGCGACAGGCCTATGACAGTTCCATCCAGATTGTTGCCGCCCATTCACGCCTGCGTGAGCTACAAATCCTGAAGGAGCAGCTGATTCAGGATTTGGCAGCGCATTCAGACTGGCAGCCACAGGATATTGCTGTACTCACACCACATATTGAGCCATATCTGCCATTTATCCATGCTGTATTCGGCCAGAATCAGGGCAATATACCTGCCCTACCTTACAACATAGCTGACGTTAAAATTAGCCTACAGGAACCTTTATTGCAATTGCTGGAAAAACTGCTGCAATTGATGCAAAGTCGCTTTGATATTGAAACGGTACAGCCCCTGCTGGACGAATCTGCCCTGCGCGCACGCTTTGATTTAAATGACAGCGATGTGGCACTGATAAATCGTGTCTGGCGTGAACAGGGAGTACGCTGGGGTGTGGATGCAGACATGCGCTATGAGCATGGTGGTCAAGGCAAACATTTTACCTGGCAGCAGGCACGTGAACGTACAGTACTGGGCTGGTTGCTGCCAGACAATAAACACACCGCACTGTGGCAGCAACAGCTTCCATGGTTCGGCGATATTGGCCAGACTGAAATTCTGGCGCGTGCACAACAGTTAATTGATTGCCTAATTGAGCATCATACGCGCTGGCAGAAAGCAGCCACTATTACAGAATGGATTATGCGTACTCGACAGTTACTGCGCGATTTGGCCGATGAAGACTCTTTGGCCGGTAATGCCATGCAACAACTGGAGACCAGTTTGGCCGACTGGCAGGCACAGGCAGCACTGGCGCAGTTTGAACTACCTATTGAACCGGTTATTGCCATTGAGCATTTACAGAATCATTTATCCAGTACCCGTCAGGCCGGATTTCTCCGTGGCGGCATTACTTTTTGCAGTATGGTGCCGATGCGCAGCCTGCCCTTTCGCTGTATCTGTCTGCTGGGTCTGAATGATGGCGAGTTTCCGCGCACTACAAAATCGGCTGCTTTCGATTTAATTGCCCAGCATCCGCGCCGTGGCGACCGTGCCCGCCGCAATGACGACCACTATCTGTTTCTGGAATCCATTCTGAGCGCGCGCGAAAAACTGTATCTGTCCTATGTCGGTAAAGATATCCGCAAAAATGAAGAACTGGCACCCTCTGCTTTGCTATATGAACTTACTGATGTTCTGGCAGCCATGACCGGCTGCAATCCGCTGGAATTTAATCAACAGCACATCATCCAGCATCCGTTACAGCCTTTTTCCTATCGCTATTTCAATGGTGATTTATCCAGTTGTCGCCATGATTATGCCGATGCGCTGAATCAGGAAATCGTCCCGCCTACACCTTTCTATGCAGCAACTATTGAACCGGAAGAAAATAATCGGGAAATTGATATTGAATCTTTCATCCGTTTCTGGCGCAATCCGGTACGCCACTGGCTCCAGCAGCAGTTACAATGGCAGGTTCCGTATCAAGAAACACCGGTTAGCGCAGCGGAACCATTTGCTATTGAAAACAGTGCACTAATCTATACTGCCTATACCCGCGCCCGCCAACAACATCTGGATTTTGCTGATGTAGATGCAGCGCTGGCTGTCAGTGGACTAATACCGGAAGGTGAGCTGGGTGTGATTGTCAGCCAGACGCTACGTACGCAGACGCTGGCTCTGGATAGCGATATATTGTTTAGCCCAGCCGTAGCCGATATTACTTTTGTCTTTAATCATCAGCAGCTACAGCTCAGTGGTAACATCTGTCATCTGCACCAGTGCGGCCAACTGCTTGAACGCTGTCAAGCGCCCACTGCACCGGATAATATTGAATTATATCTGCGTCATTTACTCTTCTGTGCAGCCGAAGTTGAGTGTGCACAGGATACATATGAGCTTTATCCAGCCAAACCACGTAAGCTATCAGCGCTGAGTCAGATAGACGCGCAGGCACAACTGGCTTTATGGCTAGAATATTACCAGCTGGGGCAAAGCCGGCCATTGCCATTTTTTCCGAAAACCAGTCTCAGCGCAGCCCGCTCTTGGTATAAACGCCGACAAAAGAAAAACTGCGAACCCGGGCATGGCGCCGAAGAACGCAGCGCAGCCTTTAAAGTCTATATGGACAGCCACAACGGTAAACCGCAGGCCGATTATCCTGAAGTAGCTCAGGTATTTGGCCGCGATGAAGAGCTGCCAATTGACAGCCCCCTGTTCTGGCAACTGATTGAAGAATTACTGCTGCCGCTGATGGTGACGCTGGAAACCGCTGATAAAGAACAATGAGCCAAGCCTTAAACCCGATTACCATGCCTTTACACGGCACGAGCCTGATTGAAGCATCTGCCGGCACTGGCAAAACTTTCAACATCGCCGCCCTGTTTGCGCGGCTGGTATTGCTGGAACGTCTGCCGGTTGATGCTATTCTGGTCGTAACCTTTACCAAGGCGGCTACGGCGGAGCTTAAAACCCGTCTGCGTACCCGCTTGAATCAGGCTCTGGCCTTGCTGCAAAATAATCTGCCACCAGAACAAAACGATCCGGTGCTACAACAGCTAATTGACAGTGCGCGCGCTCAGGATGACGACAGTAGCTTGATGCTGCGCCTACAGGCAGCGATTACCCAGTTTGACCGAGCCGCCGTCTACACTATTCATGGATTTTGCCAGCGTGTACTCACTGATTATGCCTTTTTATGCCAGACACCATTTGATACTGAAACCATAGATACCGACCCGGAACTGTTGTGCCGCTTTGCTGAAGATTTTTGGCGCCGGCAGGTAAGCAATAACACCCGTATGGCTACGCTGGCCGTAACAAATAAACTTACTCCTGCCCGATTGATGCAAGAAATGGGGAGGCATTGCAGCGTGGCTGATTTACAGCTACGCCAGCCACCTACTGTTGACATGGCGTCCATTAATGACAACTGGCAGCAAGCATGGCAAAAAGTTTGTACTCATTTCAGCAGCATCCAGGATGCATTCTGGCAATTACATCCGCAGCTTAATGGCAATGTTTACCGCCAGAAAAGCTATCAGCAGCTTTTCAGTGAACTACAACAGGCCATGGAAAGTACGGCTAGCTGTCAAGCTTTTTCAGCGGACGCACTGGAAAAATGTGCCAAACTGGCCGCAGCCCAATTACACGAAAAAACCAGAAAAGGGCAAACACTCAACGATGAATTGGTAGCTAAAGTTGCTTTGCTGGCCGAGCTGGCAGACGCAGTCAGCGCCATGCAGGCAGCAGAAAACAGCGTGGTGTTGCAATTACAGCTAGACTGCTTTAATCATGTGCGCCAGTGCTTACAAGAGCACCGGCGTAATAGTCACCAGCGCAGTTATGATGATTTACTTGCTGATGTAGGCATGGCGCTGTCTACGGATAATCCAATGGCAGAAACTTTGGCCGCTGCGCTGGCACAGACTTGGCAGATTGCGCTGGTAGATGAATGTCAGGACACCGACCCGCTACAATACCGGATTTTCAAAACCGCATTTGCCGCACAGAACCGACCACTCATCATGGTAGGCGACCCGAAACAGGCCATTTATCGCTTTCGCGGCGCCGACATTCACGCCTATCTGCGTGCCGCCGCCGATACCCCACCACAGCAGCGCTATACTCTTACCACCAATTACCGCAGCCATCAGGCGCTGGTACAGGCAATTGGCCATTTATTCAGTGGCAAGCAGCGGCCATTCATTCTCGAAGGCATCGATTATCCACCGGTACAGGCACAAGCTGCAGATAACCGTCTGCATACCAGCCAAAACCACACTGTCGTGCCGGCAGTGGTGGTGCGCTGGCTGCCTGAGCAGATTGAGGTTAACGACAAAGGCGAAGAAATTATCCCCAACAAGGATAGTCTGCGGGTACGTGCGGCCGAATGTTGTGCTTATGAAATCGCTGATATGATTAATCAGGGTATGCGCGGCAAGCTGCAACTGGGTAATCGACCCTTACAGGCCGGTGATATAGCTATACTGGTGCACTCACACAATGAAGGCAGCATGATTGCCAGTGCACTGAAACGCTGTGGCATTATGAGTGTCTCTCTTGGCAACCAGTCGGTTTTTGCCAGTACTGAAGCACAAGCTGTGATGGCACTGTTACGCTTCTGGCTGCAACCACAGCGCACCGAAACCTTGCGTTTTATCCTCGGCGGTGTGCTGTTTGGCTGGACAGCGGCACAACTGGCAGAACTGAACCAGAATGAAAATACCCTGAGCGAATGGATTCAACTGGCACTGCAAACACGCGAGCAATGGCAACAGTATGGTATTTATACCGCCATACAGTGGTTTACCAGCCAGACTGGCATGGAAACCAGACTGCTCAGCCAGCGCAATGAACGCAGCCTGACCAACCTGTGGCAACTGGCCGAGCTACTGGCCGATGCTGAACAAACGCTGCCTACCGCCAATGCCCTGCTGGGCTGGCTAGCCAGCGCCATCAGTAATGAGCGTCCAACCAATGAGAACTACCTGCTGCGACTGGAAAGTGACGAAGCACTGGTAAAAATTGTGACCATGCACGCGTCCAAGGGGCTGGAATATCCGGTGGTATTTTGTCCATTTGCATGGGACGGCAAACAAGCCGTTAAAAATCAGGAGCGCTGGCAACGCCTGCACCAGCAGGATAATGTCGAACTGATTGCCAATGACCTGCTCAGCGATAGCGATCGTGAAGAGCTGGCACGCGAAAGCATGGCCGAGAGCCTGCGCCTGTATTACGTGGCCTTTACCCGTGCGCGCGAGCAACTGGTTCTATACACTGCCGCCTGCAACAGCACTGCCACTAATCCCATGGCGTGGCTGCTGGACGGCCAGCCAGAAGGTACGCTGGAAGAATCACAGCTATTCTGGCAGCAAACCCATAAAAAACACCTGCCTAGTACCCTGCGCGCAGCATGGCAAACCTGTCTGGCCAATAGCAGCCCGGCACTATTTCACTGGTGTGAAGGCAGCGTAGCACCTACCAGCGTCCATACTCAGAATGCTCCCGAACAGCCTTATCGTGCCTTAACTTTGACTGCACGCCCGTTTCACGCCGTACGCTATACCAGCTTTACCAGCCTGAGCCGGCATGATTACCGTCATCAGGAACAGAGCCTCGAAGAAGAAAAACTGGCACCGGCACTGGATCAGGCCGAAGTGCAAATACAGCCATTGAATACCAGCACTGAAGCCGAAACTGCCCTACTGGCATTTGAGCGTGGTATCAACGCCGGTCTGTGTCTGCATGCCATACTGGAGCAGACTGAATTCAGCCAGCCAGCCACTGCGGCTGAACAGGAGCATATACTGGCCTGTCTGGCTCGCTACGGCTTTGACAATGAGTATGGCAACACCATGCAGGCACTCACCGATGCTGTGCGCCAGTGTCCACTGTCAGCACACACCACCATCGCCACCCTGCCGGTACAGCAACGGGTGGCAGAAATGAATTTCATGCTGCATGTTACCGACTTCAATATCGCAGATTTACAACAGTGGTTTGCCCGTGCCTCCGGGCTGCCGGCGTGCTGCATTCAGGCAGCACAGGAGCTGGATTTTGCCACCGTTAACGGTTTTATCAACGGCGCTATCGACCTTTTGGGTGAAGACATCCACGGACAGGTATATGTGATTGATTACAAATCCAACCATCTGGGCAATCGTCTGGCCGACTATGCGCAGGAAAACATGGATGCGGCCATTGCCAAACATCACTATTACCTTCAGGCACTGATTTACAGCATTGCCTGCGCACGTTTCCTGCACAGCCACCAGCAATTGCCAGCGAGCATCAGCGTACGTTATCTTTTTCTGCGCGGCCTCAATCCGCACAACCAGCATGGTATCTGGCAATGGGATATAGACACCAGCAGCCTGATGCCATGGCTGGTAGAACATGACAAAGCATAATAGCTGCGGTATATTGATAGTCATTGCCGTATTTTCGCTAAGGAAGCAACAGCATGCTAAACAAACCCGAAGAATTTATCATGGCCGTACTCGCCGGCATCTGGGTCACTATCACCTTTATCATCTGCCGCTATCTACAACTGCCTACTGATACGGGTTTACTGGTAACCACCCTAACGCTGGTGTGGGCACTGGTGTTTTTCCTATTGTGGCAGCGCGGTCGTACCCGCAACATCTGGCCGCTGTTTCTGGGTTTACTGGTTATGTGCTGGTGGCGTGCCATTTATCACTGCTCAGCCGAAGTTATTTTCAATAGTGATAGCAGCATCACTAAACTCGTACACTGGTATGGTAGCTGGCCAGCTCTGATTATTTACGCCCTGATTCCAGTGATTGGCGGCTATGCGTTCAAATGGTGGCAATATAAACGCCATACCTCGCAGACACCTGTCTGAATTATTTCGTTCTGTCTGAAATAACCGCATCACCGCAGCCGGTGCCATAAATATCTGGCTAAAGGAATAGCTGTAGACTCTGCCACCGGCTATTTTTTCTGACATAAATGTATATGCATGGCTACTTTCTTATGGCACAAATACAATTGAAAATCAGATATTGATATTAATATTTATATTCTTATCGTGTCGTAAAATTCAGGAAATCAGGCCAGCATGAATCGCAATTAGCCGCTAAGCTCAGGCACTGATACATTTACTCCTAGCTGAACCAAACCGATTACCATGTCCACCGCCACCGTTATCAGTCTTCAGCAACGCCAGCGTTTACGCCGGATGCGCTTACTGGCAACCAGTCTACTGCTAACAGCCTGTGCATTATTTATCATAAGCTGCCTGTGGCAAAAACAATATCCGGCATTGGCCTATCTGAAAGCCTTTGCCGAAGCGGCGATGATAGGCGCACTAGCTGATTGGTTTGCGGTAAGCGCACTGTTTCGCCACCCACTAGGCCTGCCCATTCCACATACGGCTATTCTGCCACAAAAGCAGGACAAAATTGCCGATGAACTCGGGCGCTTTATCGAAAATAATTTCTTGCAGGATAAAGCCATTGCTAGCCGTGTCTATCGCCTGCATCCAGCCAGCAAAGCACTGCAATGGCTGGTTGACCCGCACAACCAGCAACGATGGTTACCTGTTCTCATCCGCCAGATTCCACTGCTATTGCGTACCGCCACCGCCAGTGATGTCGCCAGATTCTGTAGCCAGCTCCTCAACCATCAGTACAGCGGTGCCCGCCTGGGCAGAACGCTGGCCAATATCTTAGTGCTAATTCATAAACAGGGAATCGACACACTACTGTTACGCACCCTGTTACTGCAAGTGCGCCAGTGGCTGCAAAATGAGCAAACACGTGACCAGCTTGAAAAAAGCCTGCTGTCATGGGTGGGTAAAATCGAAAAAAACGACCCCAATACATGGGATAAGCTCAAAGCATCCCTGAAAACTACCCTTACTGCCCAGATTGACGACTGGGTAGCCAGCAAAGCACTCAACTGGGCAGACTCCTATATAAATGCTGTACTGGCCAATCCGCAACATGCTTTCTGGCGTGCCTGCCGCAAACAGCTTCTGGTCACCGAACGCCAGTTACGCCACAACCCGCACTGGCACCAGCGTCTTGCGGCTGGACGGGAGCAAATGCTGCATTCAGCCGCATTGCAGCAAAGCATCATGGATTTATGGGATAGTTTTGTTGGCTGGAGTGAACATGACACCAGCCAGAGCAACTCATGGTGGCAACAACAACTCACGCGCCTGTGCGCCCATATGCAGCAGCAGGCTAGCCAGTATCCGCAATTTATGCGCCGGCTGGATACTCGCATTACTCTGTGTACACGGTTTACCATCCGCCAATACAAAAATCGCGTCAGCCAGTTTATCGCTGAGAAAGTGAAAAGCTGGGACAGCAAACAGATGGTCGACAAACTCGAACTGAGTGTTGGCCGCGATTTACAGTTTATCCGCATCAATGGCACACTGGTAGGCGGCTGCATCGGCCTGGTTATTTATATTCTCTCCCAATGGTTAACGACCTGAACATACCTGTCAGTATTACTTGACCCACCCATAAAAAATAATTTAAATATTTGTTTTTATTAATTAATATATAATAAATCACATTATCCCATACGCTCAGGCACTTCCCATACATTATCGTGACTGCTGTCTCGTCTTCCTTGCCTAGGTGTGCCTTTCTAACACCGCTCAAGCACAGGCAGCCATTTCTGAAGGCCATACAGCTGAATTAAGTCTGGTTGTCATTGTTGCCTCGAAGCAGAATACACCGGGTTTCGACGTAATTGACCCAAAAGCTGCTTTTTAGCCTCTGACGGCACAGTATGGCGTTGATTTACTTAAATCCATTGCGGGAATGAGCGTTATCCGCAAGGGTGATATTTCTGGCGATCCTCTGCTGCACAGCCTTGGTGATTCGCGTTTGCTGATTATTGCAAACGACCAGTTTGTACTCTCCAGCACCGCTATGCTAGAAATCAGGGCAATATCGCCGGCATGGATTTAGGCCAAAGTAGCGCCTTTGGTACACTGGCCTTAAATGCATGCTGGAAAGCCAATAAAAATACACTGGTGTAAATCGGCATCGACAATGTCTTTAACAAAACCTATACCAAAGCACTAAACACATCTACCTACGATTTTGACACATATTCAATACAAGGATACCGAGTTAATGAATAAGGCCATACCTTGTGAGCAAGGGCACAGATACGTTTCTGATAAGACCTCGTATTCGCTGCCAGTGCAAACAAAAACCCCGGCAGCCGGGGTTAGAAATGACAAATTCAATCTACAGAAACAGAAAAATTACTGTAATCTTAGTACATCAGTTTCTGCTGCTGGCGCAAACGCCAATACTGCTGTTGCTGTTTTGGCGTCAGAATCTGATAGATATCGTGCTCACGTTTAAGTTGTAAAAAATCATAGTCAGCACGTGCCTGTTGCTGTTGTGCCCAGATATGCTGTTCCTGTGCAATCATATTTTTAGCTCTAGCATCATCAAACAACTTGCTCAGTACTAGATTTTTGCGTTCCAGACGCAGATTAGCCAGAGTCTGGCGATTTTCATTACTCATAAGCGGACGCCGACTAGCATATTGATGGTCAATTTTCTGCACCAGCGCTTTCTGCTGAGTACTCAGATTTAACTGCGGCAAAATCGAATGAGTATTTACCAGACCATTAACTGGCGTCTGTTCCTGTACCACTACCGTTTCAGTCATCACTGCAGTCGGTTGTGCTGTTGCAGTTACAGCAGCAAAAGCATCCACACTTATGGAAAACAAAGCAGCAAGCGTTACTACACGGGCAATAGTTTTCATAACATGACTCCTTGTTATTTAAGTCATTAATACATTACATCCTTGTTTCTCAGTATTCCATAAATCAACGTAAAAACAGGAATATAAATGCAATAAATTAGTAAATAACCCTATTCCATTCCTCTAGAAAACAAAACAGCCCCCCCCCAAAAAAAGATACTTGCCTTTAGCCTGCCCGCCAGATTTACTTTTTATCCGGTAACACATAAGCAATCACATGTGATTAATATCTGCGGCAGAAATCACCACATAATCCTCACCGGTTTTGATATCCTCCTTACGCAGATACCACTATTCGTATCCAGTAAGCCAGCCCCTAAGCATCCATGCCCAGATTAACAGCCTCACCAACCTAATCCCGCCATAGCCAAGTGCCTGACCACTTAACAACAGAATAAATACAGACATAACTGATAATGATTAAATTTGTGCAAAAAAATTAATCCATGATTACGTCATTTACCATTCATTCATATCAAAACAAAATCTTAACCACAAAGTGCATTCATCACGCCTGCCCTTTCATTCAAACCAGAACTAACAGGCAAGAAAAAAGCGAAATCGCTGTATATAGCGATTTCGCCAGAATCAATGGCACCACAATAATGCCAGCAGATTTTGTCAACAATCAGGCACGGGCAGTTAACGCCGCTACGGCCGGCAAAGTCTTACCTTCAAGAAATTCCAGAAACGCCCCGCCCCCAGTACTAATATAACTGATGTCGTCAGTAACACCAAACTGGGCAATGGCAGCTAGCGTATCCCCGCCACCGGCAATCGAATAAGCATCACTCTGAGCAATCGCCTCGGCCAGCACCTGAGTACCATGCGCAAATGAGGCAAATTCAAATACCCCTACCGGCCCATTCCATACAATGGTTTTTGCCGTTTGCATCATTTGTGCCAACCTTTGCGCCGATTGTGGACCAATATCCAGAATCATGTCATCCGCAGCCACATCCGCCACATTTTTGATTTCAGCAGGTGCATCCGCTGCAAAACTTTTGGCCACCACCACATCAGTAGGCAAAGGAATATCGCCGCCCTTGGCTGCTATCTTAGCCATAATCTGCCGTGCATTTTCCACCAGATCAGTTTCAGCCAGAGATTGTCCGACAGGCAAGCCCTGTGCCAGCAAAAACGTATTGGCAATCCCGCCACCAACAATCAAATAATCCACTTTATCTGCCAAACTTTCCAGAATGGTCAGTTTAGTAGAAACTTTACTTCCACCCACAATAGCCACCACTGGTGCTTGTGGATTCTGCACCGTGTGGGTCAACGCTTCCAGCTCTGCTGTCAACAACATGCCGGCACAGGCCAGTGGTGCTACCGCAGCCACTGCCGCAGTGGAAGCTTCAGCACGATGTGCCGTACCAAAAGCATCATTAACATACACATCACCCAGTGCCGCATAAGCTGCTGCCAGAGTATGGTCATTTTCCTTTTCGCCTATATTCAGACGCACATTAGGCAACATCACCACCTCTGCCGCCTGCAACTGCGGCTTATGCTCACGCCAGTCTTCCACTACTCTAACACTCTGCCCCAGCAATTCTCCCAGACGCTGAGCCACCGGTGCCACACTGTCTTCCGGTTTGGGTGCACCCGCTTTCGGACGTCCCAGATGCGTCAGCACCACTACCGCTGCCCCTTGCTGTAAACAATAACGAATTGAGGCCAACGAAGCACGAATACGCGTATCATCAACAATGACACTATCCTTAATAGGCACATTCATGTCCACCCGAATCACGACAGTCTTACCAGACACATCCTGATCAGCCAACTTTTTAAACAACATGGTAGAGTTCCCGAAACGAAAAACGCCGATAAAATCGCCATACTGCTCCATACTTGCCAGATGACCACATCATCAACGCATCAAATAGATAAAATAGTTATAAACCACAAAAAACTTGAAAAACTTTAAATTATCTTATAATTTACCTATAGGGTAAAGTCAGAAGCAGGATAAAACCATTATGATTTCCTCCCACCCTCGCCTCTAACTTATCTCACCGCAATACAATCGCATACACAAATAGGAAAAATATTATGACTCTCGCTTACTGGTGTGTTTTAATCGCTATGCTCTTGCCGTGGATTGCCGCTTCCTATGCCAAAAAAAGTGGTGGTTTCAGCACCGACGACAATCATCAACCACGTGAATTTCTGGCTAAGGCTGGAGGCAAAGCCGCACGGGCTAATGCTGCCCAACAAAATGGTTACGAAATTTTTGCCCCATTCGCTGCCGCTGTCATTATAGCCCATGTAACAGAAAATGCAGCCCAGTTCACTATCAACTTCTGGAGTGTCCTGTTTATCCTCAGCCGTCTGGGTTATTTTTACTGCTATATCAACGATAAATCTTTTGCCCGTTCCTGTATCTGGGGATTTGGCGTTTTGTGCATTATCGCTCTGTATATCGCCGCAATCTGAATATAAATACCGGCTAATATAAAAAATGGTCGGCAGAAGTACACTACAGGCTTTTCAGCTATAAGAAGATAAATTTATGTCCGATTCACACAAATCACCGGTTGCTGTCTTTACGGTAAGGCTAAACTTGGCCAGAACTGAATAACCTGTCACTGCGTGACTGTCACAGTCGCGCCTGCGGCAAATGAAGTGCCGGCCTGTCAATGAACAATATACATACTGGCAAAATTTACTTTGAGAATAAATAGCTGATTAAACACTACCACTCATCTAAGTGGGCAAAAAAGTATTTTTTAATGCCATAAACATAAATACTTTGCAATAACAGATAATCCCCATCCATAGCTAGAAATCGGCTATGAATGGGTTTATGATTACTTTTGATAGTCGCGTCCGATTATTTATAGAAAAACTATTTACACAAAATCTGATACAGACTGACTCCTATCACACATAATTATTGATTTGATTTTTTCCATGCATCAATCATTTCAGGAGTTACTTCTTTTTTATAGCAAATGGGCGAATATCCACCCGGTCTGCTCCATGCGCTTCTTTTTCCACAGGAACTACCATTTCTGGCAGTATGGTAGGGACAAGCGCAAACACTAGGATACTGCTGTATTGATGCATCAATTATTTTTTGCTTGATGGCATCATCTGTTTGCGTGTTTGAACTGGCTTTTGAAAACTGACTTGTAAAAGACAAAATAACTAATGCTGTAGCAAGTACTAGAAATTTCATTTGTGTTATCTCCTCAAAAAAACAACAATCAATATTTCATAGCAACATAGATTTTTGAACAGCTTCTCCACTGGATTTTAACTGTAAATATATAGACAATAAACTTAAATATGCCTTGGCCAACCAAACGCATAACATGAGTGAAGCAAATATCCTACAAATGATAGCCAACAAAAAAATAGCCCTTACCAACCAAATTTTCCAATTGGTAAATAATACTGTCCAGACGCAAAAACAGACCACATAACACAAGTATTATATGGTCTGTTATTAATCCAGCATCGCATTGAATCTATAGCATTACATCCGCTCAACAATCATAGCAATACCCTGACCGCCGCCGATACACAACGTAGCCAAACCAAGCTGAGCATCTCTGGCCTGCATACCATATAACAGGCTAACCAGAATGCGCGTACCACTGGCTCCAATCGGATGGCCGATGGCAATTGCCCCACCATGAACATTGGTTTTATCCATATCAAAGTGCAACTCACGGCCTACCCCGAGGAACTGGGCAGCAAAAGCCTCATTTGCCTCAATCAAATCAATATCAGCCAAAGTTAGGCCAGCTTTCTGTAAGGCTTTCTGCGTAGCCGGTACCGGTCCCAGCCCCATTAGTGCCGGGCTTACACCAGCACTGGCATAGCTGCGAATACGTGCTAAAGGTTGCAATCCCAGTGCTTTTGCCTTGCTTTCAGACATTACCACTACAGCCGCAGCACCATCATTAATACCGGATGAATTACCCGCAGTAACCGTACCTTCGGCACTGAAAGCCGGCTTTAACTTAGCTAGCGCCTCAGCAGTTGCCTCAGCACGCGGATACTCATCGCGTGCAAACACAACATCACCTTTGCGTGATTTAATTGTCACTGGCACAATTTCCGCATCAAACACACCGGCAGCTACGGCCTGCGCGGCCAGTTGCTGCGAACGCAAAGCCAGCTCATCCTGCTCTTGGCGACTAATCTGGTATTTCTGCGCAATATTTTCCGCCGTAATACCCATATGATAATGATTAGTGGCGCAAGTCAGTCCATCATGCACCATTGTATCAATGACCTGCTGGTTGCCCATACGATAGCCCCAGCGTGCCCGGTTATCAAGCAGATAGGGTGCCTGGCTCATATTTTCCATGCCACCGGCAACCACTACCTCAGCATCCTTGGCAGCAATAGCTTGCGCAGCCAAAGCCACTGTTTTCAACCCAGAACCACATACCTTATTAACCGTATAGGCTGGCACCGTATCAGCCAGTCCAGCTGCCAATGCTGCCTGCCGTGCTGGATTCTGCCCCAGACCTGCCTGCAACACATTGCCCATCATCACTTCATCAACCAGAGCACCTTCAACACCGGCACGGCTGATTGCTTCTGCAATCACCAACTTGCCTAAATCTACTGTACCCACACTGGCCAATGAACCATTAAAACTGCCTACCGGCGTACGCGCCGCACTGACAATAACCGCACTTTCCATACTCACTCCTCAACCTGACTATTTTCTGGTTTACAAACCACGCTGACTAATTGTCATTTCACGGAAATCTTCAGCTACCACAAATTCAGCCTGCGTTTTAGCCTTAATCGTATCCAGATCAACACCCGGAGCATGTTCCTGCAAAACCAGTTGGCCATCTGTAAAGGCAAACACTGCCAGTTCAGTGACAATCAGATCAACCTTATTTTTTGCCGTTAACGGCAGCGTGCACTGCTTCAGGATTTTGGATTCACCTTGTTTGGTACAGTGTTCCATACCGATAATTACCCGACGTGAACCAGTTACCAGATCCATCGCGCCGCCCATACCCGGTACCATTTTTCCCGGCACCATCCAGTTGGCCAGATTTGCTTCCTGATCAACTTCCAGCCCGCCCAGCACACAAGCATCAATATGACCACCCCGGATCAGTGCAAATGAAAACGCGCTGTCAAAAGTACAGCCGCCGGCAGCAATCCCGCACGGCTGACCACCGGCATTAACCAAATTAGGATTAGCCGTATCTGGATTAAGCGCCGCCAGACCTAAAAAACCATTTTCCGACTGTAGGGTAATATGAATATCTTCCGGCACATAATTAGCTACCTGAGTCGGCAGGCCAATGCCCAGATTCACCACATCCCCATCATTAAATTCCATCGCAATTCTGCGGGCAATTAACTCTTTTGCATTCATGGTGATTCTTCCCTTATTCCGGATAAACAATATAATCAACCAGTGCTGCCGGTGTAATGGCTGCATCCGGCGTAATCTCACCCACTTCAACCACATTATTGGCTTCGACAATCACAGTTTTCGCTGCCAGTGCCACCAGTGGATTAAAATTCTGAGCTGACAGCTCATATACTAGATTACCCAGCTTATCAGCCGTTTTTGCTTCCACGATGGCTAAATCAGCCTGCAACGGCAATTCCAGCAGAAACTCCTGCCCATTCACCGCAATTTTCTGTTTACCTTCTTCAACAACCGTACCCAGTCCGGTTGGCGTAAGCACCCCACCCAGACCAGCTCCAGCAGCGCGAATCCGCTCCGCCAGTGTCCCCTGCGGTACCAGTTCAACTTCAATCTCACCGGCAATCATTTTTTTACCGGTTTCCGGATTGGTACCAATATGTGAAGTAATAACCTTTTTAACCCGATTATGCGTAATCAGCGGGCCAACACCGGTTTCTACAAACGCAGTATCATTGCCAATAATCGTTAAATCCTTAACCCCAGCATCTAGAATTGCCTGTACCAGTCTAGCGGGTGTACCAATCCCCATAAAACCGCCAAACATAATGGTCATGCCATCCCACAGATGATTTTTCACTTCTGTCAAACTGAGCTGTTTCGTTTTCATACTCTTCTAACCTGAGACAAACTAAAAACCGAACAGAATAAGTAATAACCTATCCAGTCAACGGACACATCAAGGCATATCGCATTGTCTACTGGCAGTGCCATGAAAGCACTGCCAGCAATTCAACAATTACTCAATGTCCATGTCCAGAATCGCCGCACTCAATCCTTTGCCATGCATATCATGAGCCAGCGTACGGGTTACCCCGCCACCCAAAGCACCATACATCACAAAATTCAGCGCACCGATATTCGGCAATTCGTAACGCACCACATCACCGGTCACAATATCCGCAAAAAATGCTTTTACTTTTTCTGCTGTTACCGCCGTTTTAAGAAGTTCATAGTCTTCAGGCCGATAAGCAATTACCGAAATATTTGAGGTATTACCTTTATCACCAGTACGAGAATGTGCAATTTCACGTAACTTCATTATCAAACCTCCAGATAGTCAATATTGGTTTTAACCAGATCGCGGGAAATGTAAGTTGAGTCCATCGCTACAATTTCCTTAACAGATTTCATGGCACCGCCGCCACCAGCCGGCCCATTGGTATATAAGGTTTCCACCTCATTACCAATTACAGCAGCTTCGGCTTTAGTAGCAAAACGGCCAGCAACACGGACACGCACTTCATAAGGCTGGCTGTTGCAGGATAAAGTGGCGCCATGCAAAGAATTAACCCCGATCAGGTCATAACGCACTTCCTGTGGTGTAACACCTGAAATGGCAAAGCGTTGTTTAACAATATCCAAAGCCAACTTGCCGCGTTCTACTGCGCCCGGGCCGGCATAACTCATTTCCCCCTCACCAATAAAGCCATCTTCATAGCCCACTGATACTTTCAGTGTTTCAGGACGGGCGCGACCAGTACCGCCAGTAACCGCAACACGATCTTTACCTTCCTGAGTGAAAGTAATGTTAGAGAAATCAGCAATCACATCTGGCGTTTTGTATTCATCTGGGCGATGAATTTCATACAGCATCTGTTCTTTACAAGTATCAGGAGTCACCATACCGCCAGAGCCTTCAACCTTAGTAATCACCGCATCACCATTGGCACTGATTTCAGCAATCGGAAAGCCCAAGCGTGCCAGATCAGGCACATCACGATAGCCCGGATCAGCAAAATAACCACCAGTAATCTGGCCGGCACATTCAAGTAAATGCCCGAGGATAGTACCCTTACCCAGATGAACCCAATCCTCTGCACCCCATTTGAACTCATGCATCATGATTGACAGAAACAGAGATGGGTCAGAAACACGGCCGGCAATCACAATATCGGCACCATTGTCCAGCGCCTCAACCATAGGTTCCGCACCAATATAAGCATTGGCAGAAACAATTTTCTTACCACATTGCGAAACCGGTTTTTGCAGCTCATCCAGCGGCAAATCCTGTTGCATTACCTGCTCATAAACATCATCGCCTTCAATAATGGCAATTTTCAGGTTTTTTGCCCCCAGCGAACGCGCAATCTCAGCTGTTACTTTCGCCGCCGCACGTGGATTGGCCGAACCCATATTAGTAACAATTTTGATACCTTTTTCCAGACAGGCCGGTAATACCGCCTGCATACGGGCTGCCAGCAACTCATTAAAGCCAGTTTCTGGGTTATGTTTTTTCTGCCGCTGTCCGATCGCAATCGTACGCTCTGCCAGACACTCAAACACCAGATACTGAATATCCCCTTTTTCAGCCAGCTCAACTGCTGGTTCAATACGATCACCACCATAACCAGCACCACAACCAATTCTGATTTTTTTCATAAAATACACCTTATTATTGCAATTAAAGAAAAATCGACTGCATTCTTACAACGGGAACACCCCTGTCAGCATGGCTCCAATCGCCATAACAATAGATGCTGCCCACAAAACTGGAATACTAAATTTCTGATGATCGGCCAAATCCACCCCACTCAAACTGCACAACAGAAAAGTTGCAGGTGTAAGCGGGCTCACCGGGAAACCTGTCGTCATTTGACCTAATAGAGAAGCCTGTGCAACCTGAATTGGTGGGAATCCACCAATATTTGCCACCACCGGCATAATGCCAAAATAATAAGAATCAGGATCAAAGATCAGACTTAATGGCATTGCAATCAGACTGACAATGAAAGGGATATGTGAGGCCAAACCATCCGGTACAAATTCACCAGTCGAAACGGCCATTGCTTTCAGCATGCCTGATTCACTCATAATGCCGGTAAATACCCCAGCAGCAAACAAAATTGTAGCCATCATCAACGCACCTTTAGCATGGGCATTGATACGTGCAGATTGTTCGGCCGGTTTACGATAATTCAAAGTGAGAGCGATACAGCAGGCAACCATAAAAATAATAGTTGGCGCTATTTTGGTTGATACCATCAGAGAAATGACTATAATCACCAGAATAAGATTCGGCCAGAATAAATGCGGACGACGTAATTTCAACTCTTCTTCAGTCAGCGCTTTCGGTTTAAAGTGAGTCACAACTTCAGACTTCTCATCAGTACCAACGACACCACCAGCACCACCAACTAGCCCCAGACGTTTTTCTTCCTTACGTCCCCAATACCATCCCATGAAAACCATAAACGCCAGACCAGTAATCTGCGCTGGAATCAGTGGAGTAAATAAATCATGTGTAGATACGTCCAACGCTGAAGCGGCACGAATCATTGGGCCTGTCCACGGTAAAAAATTCACCCCAGCACTAAGTGCAGTAATACCAGCCAGAATTCTCTTATCAATGCCCAGTTTGTCATACAATGGAATCATTGCCGGTACAGTAATCAGAAAAGTGACCGCACCATTACCATCCAAGTGCGCAATCAAAGCCAAAACACCAGTACCGATAATAATCTTCTTCGGACTGGTTCCTACCACTTTCAGTATCTTGGCAATAATCGGATCAAACATTCCCGCATCGCTGACCACACCAAAGAAAATGATGGCAAACACAAACATCGCTGCCATCGGCGCAAGTTTGGATATCCCATTAACTGCCATCTTAGGAATGGTTGAATAAGCCGGTAAGGCCTCAACACTACCTTGAAAAACAGGTACGATATAAAGTGCAACTATAGCACCCAGAATAGGAATAATAATCAAAGAGACTATCGGAGAAAGCCGCTTACTCATAATACAAAAAAGCAGAGTAGCAATAGTCAATATGCCTATTAATGCCAGCATAAATACCCCCCTTTTTGGGTCGTTATAAATAAAGAAAAAAATAAATATCTAAGAAAGCCCCAACATTCTCACCATAACGTCCCTGCCTGTCTAATCGATAATAAAGATGAATTAATAAGCAAAACCAATTAATCCGGCAAACTATAGAAAATTTGATAAACTTCAAATTATCTTTACAATTAATATGCTATCGTGAATAGTTTATGAATTAAAATATTGGCAATTAATGCTATATGAATATATCAATCAAACAGATAAAAGCCTTTCTGGCACTGGTAGAAGAAGACAACTTCACCCGGGCAGCTCAAAAGATTCATCTGTCGCAGCCTGCATTCAGCAGCCTTATCGCCAATCTAGAACAGGAAATCGGCTATCGTCTGTTTGACCGAGATACGCGTAAAGTTCAACTGAATGAAAACGGTATCCACTTCATCAAACTGGCACGCGAACTTATGTTTGCCTACGAGCGTACTACCAAAGAAATACGTTCGCATGCCAATAATCATCAGGAAAAACTGGTTGTGGCTGTTATGCCATCCATCGTCGTACAATGGGTTTCACAGCTTTTAGCCACTTTTCATCACCAGCATGCCAATATCAAAGTTGAATTGCTCGACACACAATGGGATTCGTGTCTGCAAGCCTTATTACAAGGACACGCAGAACTGGCCTTAACCGCAAAATCCCCGTCCCTGACTGAAATTTCTTCCGAATTTCTTTTTTCAGACAAATTTCATCTGATTTGTCATATTAATCATCCATTAGCCAGCAAAGAAAACATTGAATTAAAAGATTTGCTCGAATATGACATGATAGGCTTTACCAAAGGCACGAGCATCCGTCATTATGTAGATAAAATTGTTGATTTATTTGGAATTAACTATGTAGTAGAAGTTAGTCAGCTCACTACCATGATGGGATTGGTAGCTGCCAACTACGGCATCGGTCTTGTGCCCAGACTGACACTATTTCAATTTGAGCACAGAAATCTAGTGGTTAAAGATGTCACAGACATGAATCTGGAGCGCTCTATCTACCTAATTAAACATAAAGAGCGCAAATTGTCAGCACAGGCAGAGAACTTCTATCACCACATCAAAGCCAACATTTTTAGCAATTAACAGCCGGCATATCACAGGCCATTATCTGGTAACAGTGGCCGGTAATGCACCACGATGTTTAGAAGTTGATGCAGTAGGCTTTAGTGTTACACCGCTAACACTGATATCATTTTGCAACTTCTCATAAGTTGCCTTACCAATGCCTTTTACGCGCATAATCTCTTCTGTAGAATGGAAAGAACCATGTGTATTGCGGTAATCAACAATTGCCTGAGCTTTGACTGCACCAATATGAGGTAATGATTGCAACTGTTGCGTTGATGCAGTATTAATATTCACAGCAGCCCAAACTGGAGCCATGCCAAACAGCAATACCATAATCATAAAAATTTTCTGCATCTCTATCTCCTGTCAAACCTGATTGAAGCGTTTCAGCATCAAATAGCTGCACTTAAAATTTGCCAAAAGCATAAAACATAAACAATACTTATGCAATTATTATTTTCATTATCGAAAATATCCAACTATCCACAACCAGCATAAGCACACCAAACACACTTTCCTTGATAGGTTTGCACAGATTCAGGATAATCCACACTGTATAAACCCTGTCTCACACGGCAAGGTTCAGCACATTACTTTACACAGCTATTGCAACCAGCTCTTTCCCTCATCAAAAGGCAACTTCATGGCATCACATCTTGCTAATGCAATTCGCTTCCTAGCAATGGACGCAATTCAACAGGCCAACTCTGGCCATCCCGGCGCACCAATGGGTATGGCCGAAATGGCTACAGTATTGTGGCGCGAATTCCTGCAACATAATCCGGCCAACCCCAAATTCTACAACCGCGACCGCTTCATTCTTTCCAATGGTCACGCGTCCATGCTACTGTACAGCCTGCTGCATCTGAGCGGCTACAACCTCAGCATCGAAGACCTAAAAAACTTCCGTCAGTTGCACAGCAAAACCCCTGGACACCCAGAATATGGCTATACCGATGGCGTAGAAACCACCACCGGCCCATTAGGCCAAGGAATCGGCAATGCCGTTGGCCTGGCACTGGCAGAAAAAATCCTCGCCGCCCAATTTAACAAACCCGGTTTTAACATCGTTGATCACCATACGTACGTTTTTGTTGGCGATGGATGCCTGATGGAAGGCATATCCCACGAAGTGTGCTCACTGGCCGGCACCCTGAAACTGGGCAAACTAATTGTCCTGTATGACGACAACAACATCTCCATTGATGGCAAAGTAGACAACTGGTTCAGCGAAAATATTCCCGAACGTTTTGCTGCTTACGGCTGGCACACCATTGCCAACGTAGACGGCCATAACGAAGTAGCTATCCGTGCCGCCATTACTGCTGCTAAAGCCGAAACCGACAAACCGTCAATTATCTGCTGCAAAACGAAAATTGGCAAAGGTGCAGCCAATAAAGAAGGCAGCCATAAAACCCATGGCGCCCCATTAGGTACCGAAGAAATTGCGGCCACTCGCATAGCCCAGAACTGGGCACATGACCCATTTACCATTCCACAAGAAATATATGACGGGTGGAATGCTGTCGAAACCGGTGCACAACTGGAACAGCAATGGCAGGATTTATTTAGCCGCTACCAGCAACAATATCCAGCCGAAGCGGCGGAATTTATCCGTCGCATGGATGGCAAACTGCCAGAAAACTTTACCGAACACGTCCAAAACGCATTAAACGATGTTTGCTGCAAAGCAGAAAAAATGGCTACCCGCAAAGCCAGTCAGAACAGCATCGAAATTCTGGCACAAATCCTGCCTGAATTTGTCGGTGGTTCTGCCGACCTTACCCCGTCTAATCTCACCGATTGGTCAGGCAGTACCGCAGTCACAGCCACAGGTGGTGGCAACTATATTCATTATGGCGTACGCGAATTTGGCATGGCAGCCATTATGAACGGCCTGAGTCTGCATGGCGGTATCAAACCATTTGGCGCTACTTTCCTGATGTTCAGCGAATATGCACGCAATGCCTTGCGCATGGCCGCACTGATGCAAATTAACCCGATATTTGTATTCACACATGATTCTATCGGCCTAGGCGAAGACGGGCCAACACATCAGCCAGTTGAGCAAATCGCTACCCTGCGCCTGATTCCCAACATGAGCGTATGGCGTCCTTGCGACAGTGCCGAGTCACTAGTAGCCTGGGCTGATGCTGTAGCCGCAGATAATCACCCCAGCTGCCTCATATTCAGCCGTCAGGGACTACCATTTATGCCGCGTGATAGCCAGCAATTGGCCAATATCCGTCGTGGCGGTTATGTACTGAAAGCAGCCTCTGAAAAATCTGCACAGGCAGTACTCATTGCCACAGGTTCCGAAGTTGAGCTGGCCATCAATGCCCAAACCAGATTGGCTGAACAGGGTATTGCCACTCACGTCGTATCTATGCCCAATACGCATATCTTCGACCAACAGGACAAAAACTATCGTGACAGCGTATTACCAGCTGGTTTGCCACGTATTGCCATAGAAGCCGGCGTAAGTGATTCATGGTACAAATATGTTGGTAGCGATGGTGCTATTATCGGCATCAACCGTTTTGGCGAATCCGCACCAGCAGAGCAGCTGTTTCAAGAATTCGGCTTCACAGTTGATCAAGTTGTCGACGTGGTTAAAAGCGTTATTTAACCCCTACCACAAAAAAAGCCAGCAAAATCTGCTGGCTTTTTTATATCAGCTTACAGCCAATTTAATCTTTCACATTGACATGGCGCGTTTCCGGCATCATCAAAGTAGCAATAATAGATAATAAACTGGTTACTACCACATAATAGGCTGGTGATACTGCCCCAAAATGCTCAATCAGCCAGGTCAGTACAAGTTGCGCAGTACCACCAAACAAAGTTACACCAATAGCATAAACAATTGATACCCCGGTTGCGCGCAGTGCAATCGGCATCATTTCTGGGATCGCTACCAGACTACTGGCGCCGCTCATACCAGTTAACAATGTCACCATCATCGTCACCAGCAACAGCATCGCCACACTTTCTGTTTTCACCAACAAATAAAACATAGGCACAATCAGCAACATCAAAGCTACACGTGGCCATAATATAATACTTTTACGGCCATATTTATCGGCCAGAATACCAGCTAGCAGAGAAAACAGGAACATCATCAGTCCGCCCAGAATAGTACAGATTTGTGCAATCTTTGGATCGAAGTTCAGCGTATTGATAGCGAAAGTAGTCATATAATTACCTACCTGAGCAGTAATAGCTGTTGCCATCAACACCATAATACCCAATATTACCTCTTTCCCGTAGCGGGAAAATATTATTTCTATCATCTGAGTACCACTGTGATGGGTCGGCTCTTCCAAAGTTTCCGGCAAGGCACGGCGAATATACAGAGCAATCGGAATCAGAACCAAACTCACCAGAAAAGGTATGCGCCAGCCCCATGCGCCCAGCTGCTCTGATGTCAAATTACTGGAGACTGCATACCCCACTAAACCGCCAATTACTACCGCAATACCCTGACTGGCCATCTGCCAGCTAGCATAAAAAGCACGTTTATTTGGCGGAGCAGACTCAATCAGCATGGCAGAAGCCGGACCAACCTCACCACCCAAAGCCAGCCCCTGAATCATGCGCGCAATAACCACAATAATTGGTGCAGCAATCCCAATCTTTTCATAACTGGGAGTAGCCGCTAACCCAAGCGTACCTAAGGTTATCAATGCCACCGTCAGCATCATTGCTGCCCGACGTCCCTTTTTATCTGCATAAGCACCAATAAGTACACCACCTAACGGCCGCGTAAAAAAACCCACTCCAAACACAGCTACTGAAGCCAGCAAACTTACGTGTTCATTACCTGCGGGGAAAAATGATTTCCCAATATACACTGCAAAAAACGAATAAATAATAAAATCGTAAAATTCCAGTGCATTCCCTGCCACCGCCGCCGCAATCGATTTCGCTGGTGGTTTATTGTGTTCAAGCGCCACTTGTCCCGTACTCATATCAATACCCCCCTTTATTCTATAAAGATTCAAAATCGGATTTATTGCAGAAAACGTTCTGCCAACGCTACCCAGTAAGTCGCACCAATAGCAATATTCTTATCATTGAAATCATAATAAGGATTATGCAAATCAAAACCAGAAGCAGCATCCATTTCTTTCAAACCATTACCAATAAACAAATAGCTTCCGGGGCATTTTTCCAGCATAAATGCAAAATCCTCACTACCAGCCATCGGTTCCGTCTGATCAATAATATTCTCTTCCGCAACCACTTCACGCGCTACCTGACGGGCAAACTGAGTTTCCTTACTAGTATTGAATACAGGAGCATATCCATGCTGATAATCCACTTCAGCCTCCACATTAAAGCTTTGTGCCTGAGCCTGCACTACCGCTACAATACGTTCTTCCAGTAACTTACGTACTTCCGGCTTAAAGCAACGCACAGTCAGCTTCAACTCAGCCTGTTCTGGAATCACATTATTGGCCACACCAGCATGGAACATACCTACAGTTACCACAGCAGAATCCAACGGACTCACATTACGTGACACAACCGTCTGCAATGCCATCACAATCGAAGAAGCAGCCACAATCGGATCGTGCGTATTATGCGGCTTCGCACCGTGACCACCTACCCCCTTAACTGTAATTGTTACCACGTCAGAGGAAGCCATCATCCATCCATCATAAAAATGCAATTGCCCCTGTGGATAACCCGGCATATTATGCATCCCATATACTGCATCACACGGATATTTCTCAAACAGACCATCATCAATCATCCGCATTGCACCACTACCGGATTTGCCATACTCTTCTGCCGGCTGAAAAATCAGATTCAGCGTACCATTAAACGACTTTCTGCTCGCCAATACCTTGGCTGCAGCTAACAACATGGTAGTATGCCCATCGTGACCACAGGCATGCATCTTGCCCGCATGCTTACTGGTATGAGCAACACCACTTTCCTCTGTAATCGGCAACGCATCCATATCAGCTCGGATACCAATACACCTTGAACCATTACCAGCACGAAGTTGAGCAACCAGACCAGTACCACCAATGCCCCGTTCAACCGTATAACCCCATTGCTCCAGTAAACCAGCTACCAAATCACTGGTTCGATTCTCAGCAAAAGCCAATTCAGGGTGTTGATGAATATCATGCCGCAACTGAACAAAAGTACCTAACTCAGCCTCAACCAGTTCCCTCACTTCTTTCATAAACATACCCTTATACATTTAGTTAAAAGAAAAGATTATAGCTTAACAAACAACATTAATATTGACAAAACAAAATAAATTAATATCTGATTTAAAAAAATTCATATTTTACATAAAAAAATTAAAATCCCATGCAGTATAAATACATTTATATTTAAATAATTTACCATTAAAAACAATGATATTAGTTAAATAAATACTAAAATAAAAAATCTATAAAAAATTTTATGTACTTGCCAATTATTGGACTGTCTTATTAAATAAAAAAGATAAATACATATAGACGAAAAAAGCTATACGAGAAAGCAGTAAAGATAACAGGGATAAAAAACTAAGATGATTTAGACAAATTAACTGGCTTAATTAATAAATCGATTAAAGAAAAATTTTTTGATTACGAAAAGAAATAAAGTAGTAATAGTCGCAATAGCTACATTAAAAAACCAATATCAGCAATAAAAGTTAGGCATTTCTCGTAACAAAAAATATTATTTTGAGATTAAGATAATAAAAAAACATCAGACTCGAATAGATAAAATCAATCAGCAAATACAGTTTTAAATAGATGTATTGTAACTATCCCCTAAAATAGTACAGCATAAAAGTAGAAAATTCTCTTTATTAACCCATTGAGGATTTAATCATGAAAAAAATGACTGAACATCAAATCGTAGCTATTTTAAAAGAAGCCGAAGCCGGTATTCCTGTCAAAGAACTCTGCCGTAAATATGACATCGGCAATTCAACTTTTTATAAATAGCGTGATAAATACGGTGGTATGGAAACGTCCTATATCAAACGTTTAAAGGAGCTAGAGGCTGAAAACCGTAAGCTTAAGCAGATGTTTGCTGAGCTCAGTTTAAAATCTCAGCTTCAGGAGGAAATCATAAAA
Organism: Snodgrassella alvi; assembly: GCF_002777825.1. Taxonomy (GTDB): domain Bacteria; phylum Pseudomonadota; class Gammaproteobacteria; order Burkholderiales; family Neisseriaceae; genus Snodgrassella; species Snodgrassella alvi_C. The sequence continues at coordinate 55,803 of NZ_MEIR01000079.1, forward strand.
AAGCTATAGTGCCTACTCAAGCACGTAAAAGTTTGGGCTGTACTACTGCAAGAAAGTCATTCTGTTACTATTGCCATGAGCTGCGCTATTGTTGGCTTAAGCCGCTGTGCTTACTATTATCAACCCAAGTTAGCGGATGATTCAGTGATTATGTCGGTACTAAGTGCTATTACCGATAAGCATTTACGCTGGGGCTTTCCTAAATGTTTTAATCGCATCAGAAAGCTCGGCTATAAATGGAATCATAAACGCGTGTATCGGGTGTATTGTGAATTAAAGCTTAATCTCAGGGTAAAGCGTAAACAGCGCATTCCTCCACGAAATCCAGAAAGGCTATCAGTACCCAGTAAACAAGGTGAATGCTGGTCAATGGATTTTATGAGTGACAGCAGTCGCAATCAACAGCGGTTTAGAACCTTCAATGTGATAGATGACTTTAATCATGAGGCGTTAGGCATTGATATTGCGGTTAGTTTACCGGCTGGCAGGATTACTCGTTATCTGGGTAAACTGGCCGAATATCATGGCTATCCACTCAAAATACGAGTGGATAATAAACCGGGATTTACCGGAAAAACATTCATCGACTGGGCAAAGTCACATGGTATAACCATAGATTATATTCAAGCAGGCAGCCCATATCAAAACGGATATATTGAACGATTTAATCGCACCTATCGCACAGTGTAGTAGTGTTTATTTAATCTGACATTCAGTGTATTTTAAAACAATAATGGAGTGTCAGTAATGAATCAATCTGCAAAAATAATTAAACCTAAATTAGGACTTTTAGAACTTGCTAAACAGTTAGGTAATGTTCAGCAAGCCTGTAAAGTCTTGGGATATAGTCGCGACAGCTATTATCGCTTCAAAAAACTCTATGAACAGGGCGGAGAATTAGCTCTTCAGGAAATAAGTCGCAAAAAACCTATAGAGAAAAATCGCGTAGAGCCTCATATTGAGCAGGCTGTAGTTAATATGGCTTATGAATTTCCAGCTTATGGCCAACATCGGGTAGCTAATCAGCTACGTCTGCAAGGAATAATGGTCTCTGGCAGTGGTGTACGTTCAATCTGGTTACGCCACGATTTAGAAAGCTTCAAAAAAAGCTGATCGCTCTGGAAACAAAAGTAGCTCAGGAAGGGCTTGTGTTAACAGAAAGCCAGCTACAGGCTTTAGAGAAAGCGAAAGCAGCGCGAGAGGCACAGGGTGAAATTGAGACCCAGCATCCTGGTTACTTATGCGCACAAGATACATATTATGTTGGTCATATTAAAGGGATTGGGAAAATATACCAACAAACGTTTATTGATACCTATTCAAGACTGGCGTTTGCTAAAGTATATACCGAGAAAAACAGTTTAGTAGCTGCGGATATGCTCAATGATAAAGTGATACCATTTTTTGATAATGAGC
>NZ_MEIR01000080.1 GCF_002777825.1 Snodgrassella alvi
GTCATCTACAACAAACACCGCGGACAAATGGTAGCCGTTGCCGAAAACATCACCAGCGCCGGCAAAACCAGTGCCGACCGCAGCAGCAGCGGCAGCAACATCATCAGCAGCCTGTTGGCCAAATTACCCATTTTAACCGGTTCCATCCTACTCGGACTGGGCTTATGCGTATTGGTAGATAACAATGTCATAGCGGCCGAAATTCATGCCGACTCATCCGCTCCTAAAAGTCAACAACCGACCATCCTGCCAAGCGCCAACGGCACCCCGCAGATTAACATCCGCACCCCGAGCAAACGCGGCGTATCCATCAACCAATACCGGCAGATGGACATCGACCAGAAAGGCGCCATCCTCAACAACAGCCGCAAAAGCACCCAAACCCGTCAGGCAGGCTGGATACAGGGCAACCCGTGGTTAGCGTCTGGCGAAGCCCGCATCATCGTCAACCAGATCAACAGCAGCAATCCCAGCCAGCTTAACGGCTACATCGAAGTAGCCGGACGGCGTGCCGAAGTCATCATGGCCAATCCGGCCGGTATCAACATCAACGGCGGCGGCTTCATCAACGCTGCCGGCGTTACCCTCACCACTGGCCGCCCTCAGATTAACGATGGCCAAATCAACGGCATCCAAATCAACCAGGGCAACATCAGCATCAACGGCAAAGGCCTTGACAGCAGAGACAGCGACTACACCCATATTCTCAGCAAAGCAGCGCAAATCAACGCCGGCATCTGGGCTAATAACCTCAACATCATCAGCGGCAGCAACCACATTGATGCCGAAACTCAGCATATCACTTCCACCCAAAGCAACAGCGACACCAAGCCCAGCATCGCCATTGATACCAGCAAACTGGGTGGCATGTATGCCGGTAAAATCGTCCTGATCAGCAACGACAAAGGCGTTGGTATCAACAACGCCGGCCAAATCTTTGCCGGTGCTGGTGGCGTTACCATCAGCGCCGATGGCCATCTGGACAACAGCGGCAGCATCATCGCAGCCGACAAAAGCACCAATGCCGCCGACATAGCGGCCACCGCCGTTAAAACCAACAGCATCAACAACAGCGGCACCCTTTCCAGCCAGGGCAAACTGCAACTACAAAGCCAGCAACTGAGCAACAGCGGCCTCATCACCAGCGCCGACGAACTGAACATCCGCAACCAAAACAGCCTGAGCAACAGCGGAGAAATCAACGGCAGCCGCCTTGACATCATCAGCGGCAGCATCCACAACCAGAATGGCAAAATCATCCAGAGCGGGCAACAAGGATTAAACCTGGAACTGGATCGGCTCAATAACCAAAAAGACAGCCTGATTGGCTATGCACCACAACCAACCGTACCAGAGCAAAACCCGGCGCAGCCAGATAAACCAGCGCAGCCACCAGTAGACGCAGATAAGCAGAGCAAAGCGCCGAGCAGTGCCGAAGGTGCCGGCCAAGCCATAGCCGCACCGAGCACAACCCACAAAACATTCAGCGCCGGTCAAATCATCAGCCACAACGACATCAACAACCAAAACGGCCAGATCATAGCCAACGGCGGCATCGACCTAACTGCTCATAACGGCCTGAGCAACCAGGGCACCCTCAACCTCAACAAACTGCAAGTAAACGGCGAACTACTAGACAACCATCAAGGCAAACTGAATACCAAACAGGCCGATATCCACACCGCCCGACTGGACAACCGTGCCGGACAAATCAGCAGCAGCGGCCAGCTACAGATCACAGGCAAAGAACTGGACAACCGCCAAGGACGCATCCAGTCAGCCGAGCGCATCGCCATCGACAGCGCCCAAGTGAACAACAGCGATCACGGCGTTATCGCCGCGCAGCAACAACTGCAAATCCACAGCAATCAGCTAGACAACAGCAACAGCGGCCAGTTGTGGAGTGGCGGACAGAGCGAAGTGCAAACCGGCAGCCTGAACAACAGCGGCGGCGCCATCGACAGCGACCGCCTGCAACTAACTAGCGACGAGCTCAACAACCAACACGGCGCCATCCGCACATCCGGCAAACAGCAACTTAGCGTGCGCAACCAACTACACAACCAAAACGGCCAAATCGGCAGCAACAGCGACCTCAGCATAACCGCCGGTGATATAAATAACAGCCAGGGCAAAATCATTGCCGGCAAACAAGCCGAGCTGCACACCCGCGCCCTTAACAACCAGCAGGGCAGCATCGATGCCGACAGCATCGACCTAACAGCCGACAGCCTAAACAACAATGCCGGAGCCATCCGCAGCAACCAGCAACTAAACGCCCAGATTAGCCAGCACATCAACAACCAGCAAGGGCAAATCAGCAGCGCAGGTGACCTACAGCTTAACAGCAACACACTAGACAACAGCGCGCAGGGTAAAATCATCGCTGGCAAACAAGCACGCATCCACAACAGCAGCCTCAACAACCACCAAGGCAGCATCGATGCCGACAGCATCGAATTACAAACCAATAGCCTTAACAACCACAGCGGCGCCATTCGTACCAACCAACAACTTAATGCCCAAATCAACCAACAGCTAGACAACCGGCAAGGACAAATCAGCAGCGCCAAAGACCTCAACATTCACGACCAGAACCAACAAAACCTGAGCATAGACAACAGCGAAGATGGCAAAATACTGGCCGGCAACGACCTGAGCATCCAAAGCAAACAGCTCAACAACACCGGCAGCATCGGTGCTGGTCATAACGCCACCATCCAACTGCATAACGACTTCAACGTTGATGCCGACATCAGTGCTGGTGGTCGCCTGCATCTGAGCAGCCAGGGCAACATCAGCAACAACCACACCCTTAGCGGAGGCGACAGCGTTGTCGTCAACGCCGCCAACATCGACAACCAGGCCAGCGGCATCATCCAGAGCAACAACCATACCGAATTACAGGCCAACAACAGCCTCACCAACCGTGGCCTGATCAACAGCAACGGCACCACCTTAGTACAGAGCGGCAACAGCATCAACAACATCGGCAGCGGGCGCATCTATGGCAACCATGTTGCCATCGGCACCCATAACCTAATCAACCAGGAAGAAACCATCGGCAGCGAAACCAAAGCCGCGGTTATTGCCGCGCGTGAGCGGCTGGACATCGGTGCCACCAACATCATCAACAAAGAACACGCCCTGCTGTCGAGCGAAGGCGATATCGCCATTGGCGGTGCCTTAAACGAACAGCATCAGGCCACCGGCATGGCTGAAAGCCTGATTAACGGCAGCGCGCGTATTGAAGCACAGGGTAACGGCAACATCGCCGTCAAAGAATTACACAACCTCAACAACCACTTCAAAGTAGAAGAATATCTGGAGAGCAGCAAAGGAGTAAGACAGTTCCAAGAAAAAGGTAACCCCGCTATCTGGGAACATGGCGTAGATGGCAATTATAAAAAAAGAGATAAAGAAATCATCTTTACCTTTAACGACGGTAGCAAAAAGGTTTGGAAAAAATATTCAGTAGATGATCTGTACTGGTGGAATTTCAACCGCAAAATCTACAAACAAAAAGTCACCGAAACCGACCCGGGTGAAATCATCATCGGCGGAGATTTAACCATCATCGGCGATCACTGGCTCAATCACAACAGCCGCATCCTCGTCGGAGGCACACTTAAAGGTGCAGAAAACCTGAATCTAGAAAACCGCGAAACCAAAGGACAGCAGCGGATTGAAGAGCATGGTGAGCAAGGTCGTTTTAAATATAGAAATCCCAAATTCAGTTCAGGTTATATTGACAGTAGATATTTTAAAGTAAATCCATACCACCAGACCATCATCACCAGTCACGAATTCGACACCCCGGCCAGCACCATCCAGCAACACGTAGCTGCTGGCGGTAACCAAGGGCAAGCCAGCGCAGCCACCCCAACTGACCAGCAAATCAACATCAGCAACAGCAATAACCAAACCAATACCAACAACAACAATATTGCCCAACAGCAGCAGCACATCAAAACCCTGACTGATACCAACACCAGACTGCCCAACAACAGCCTGTACCATATCGATCCCAACAACAGCGGCTACCTGATCGAAACCGACCCCGCCTTTACCAACATGCACAAATGGCTGGGCAGCGACTACATGCTTAGCGCCCTCGGCCAAGACCCCAACAAAATGCAGAAACGGCTGGGCGATGGCTATTACGAACAACGCCTGATCAACGAACAAATCGCCAACCTAACCGGCTTCCGTCGACTGGACGGCTATCAGAACGACGAAGAGCAATACAAAGCCCTGATGAATGCCGGCATCACCTATGCACAACAATATAACCTCACCCCCGGCATCGCCCTGAGCGCCGAACAGATGGCACAACTGACCAGCGATATCGTCTGGCTGGTAAACCAGACCGTCACCTTAGCCGACGGCAGCCAACAAACCGTGCTTGTACCCAAAGTTTACCTGATTGCCCGCGCCAGCGATGTCAACAGCGCCGGCAGCCTAATTAGTGCGCGCAACATCAACCTGCAAAACAGCGGCAACATAGACAACCAAGGTACCTTAGCAGCGCAGAACATCGTCAACCTAGGCGCCCAGAACATCACCAACAGCGGCACCCTCAGCGCCAACAAAATGGCACTTAAAGCCGACAACAGCATCAACTTCAACGGTGGCGTAGCCATCGCCCAAGACCTGCTCGCCGTCAAAGCCGACCAAATCAACCTCACCACCACCACCGCTAGCTATGGCGATGAGCGCAATGGCGGCACCGTTATCGACCGCAGCGCCGGCCTGTACGTAACCGGAGCCAAAGACAGCATCCTCAGCGTATCCGGTACCCACGGCATCAACAGCCACGGCGCCGACATCATCAATACCGCCGCAAACGGCATCACCCAGCTGAGCGCCAGCGACGGCAGCATCAACCTTGGCACCGTCAGCACCGCCACCCACATGACAGCGGGTGAGCGCAGCGACAAAAACCACTGGATCAACCACTATCAAAGCGAAGTAGGCACCAACATCACCGCCATCGGAGACATCAACCTACTGGCCGGTGATCAACTGAATATCCGCCAGAGCGACATCGACAGCTACCAAGGAACAGTTAACCTGTATGGCAAAAACAGCGTCAACATCAGCGAAGGACGGCAGCAAACCGAGCTGGATCATTCCACATACGACAAATCCAGTGGCTTCATGTCGAAAAAAACCACACTGGATCAGTATCAGGCCAACTATAACGAAGCCGTAGCCAGCAACATCACCGGTGCCAAAGTCAACATCAGCAGCGATAAAGACATCAACATCCGCGGCAGCAACGTCATCTCCGACTATGGTACCCTCCTGCATGCAGGTAATGACATCAACATCAGCGCAGCCGAAAACCACTACACCGACCGCCAGTACCACAAAGAAACCAAATCCGGCCTCATGGGCAGCGGCGGCATCGGCTTTAGCATCGGCAGCCAGAAAGAAAGCGACGACACCACCAGCCAGTCCCTGATCCACAGCGGCAGCAGCATTGGCAGCCTTAGCGGCAACACCAACATCATTGCCGGCAACCACTACAGTCAAACAGGCAGCAGCGTGTCCAGCCCCAGAGGCGACATCAACATCATCGCCAAACAAATCGACGTCAGCGCCGCTGAGGATCAGCACAAACGCGACAACATCCATACCTTTGAAAAAAGTGGTCTTACCGTAGCCGTTAACGTCCCCGTGATCAATGCTATTCAGGCAGCAGATACCGCCATCAAGCGTGTGGGCAAAAGCAAAAACGACCGCGTCAATGCCATGGCTGCCTATAACGCCGGCATGGATAGCTATAAAGCAGCTCAGGCAGTTACCGATATTGGCAAAGATCCGAAAAATCCCGCCAATGTTAGCGTTAGCATCACCGTTGGCCAACAAAAAAGCCGTAGCGAAAGCCACAGCGTAGACAACGTCGCCTCAGCGAGCAACATCCATGCCGGCGGACAAGTCAACCTGCTGGCCACCGGCGCCGGCCAAGACTCCAACATCAACATCACCGGATCCGATGTAAGTGGCAACCAAGGTACCCACTTACAGGCCGACAACCAAATCAACCTGCTGGCTGCCGAACAAAGCCACAGCGAGCGCAGCAAAAACAGCTCCAGCGGCTGGAATGCCGGTGTGGCCATCAACTACGGTTCCGATGGTGCCTCTTTCGGCGTGACTGCCGGAGCCAACCGCGGCAAAGGGCATGCTAACGGCGACGAAACCAGCTACCGCAACAGCCACATAGGCAGCACCAGCAGTAATACCAGCCTTATCAGCGGCGGCGCCACCAACATCAGAGGAGCCCAGGTTATTGGCAAAGGCGTCAGCATAGATGCCGCTGAACTGAACATCGAAAGCCTGCAAGACACTGCCAAATACAACAGCAAACAACAAAACATCAGCGGCCAAGTCACCGTAGGCTATGGCGCATCAGCCTCAGCCAACTACAGCAAGAGCAAAATCAAAGCCGATTACGCCGGCGTCACCGAACAAAGCGGCATCATAGCCGGTGACAATGGTTACCAGATCAAAGTCAAAGGCAATACCGACCTTAAAGGCGCCATCATCACCTCCACCGAGACCGCCGAAACGGCAGGTAAAAACCGGCTAAGCACTGGCAGCCTCACCAGCAGCGACATCAAAAACCACAGCGACTATAGTGGTAGCAGTGTCGGCATAGGAGCCAGTGGCAGCGTTAGTGGATCCTCACTGGGACAAAGCCAGCCGAGCAAAAACAATAGCATTAATCTGACCAATCAGGGCGGTACAGGAGCTAGTAATACCGTAGGTTACGGTAGCGACAGTGGGCACGACAGCAGCACCACCCATAGCGGCATCAACACCCATAACATCATCATCACCGATGAAGCCGCTCAGCAGCAGAAAACCGGCAAAAGTGCCGCCGAAACCATCGCCGGTATTTACACCGATACCACCAGCGACAACTATGCCGATAAAGCCGGCTATCTGGCCAATAACTTTGACAAAGACAAAGTGCAGGAAGAACTGGATTTACAGCGCGAAGTAAGTCAGGAATTCAGCCAAAACATGCAGGCTACCTCAGCGATGATCAATAGCAAAAAAGATCAGCTGAAAGAAAAACTGAAACAAGAAAATCTCAGCCCGGAGCAGCGCGCGCAGTATGAAAAAGAACTGGCGCAATGGAATACCGGCGGGCTGATACTGAATGCTATTGGTGCAGGACTGGCCGCACCAACCAATAATATAGGTGGCATTATCGCCGCCACTGCCAGCCCGGTATTATCGTATCAGATTGGGCAGTACTTCAAAGGCAAAGATGCCGAAGGCAGCACCGCTCATCTAGTAGCGCATGCCGTACTAGGCGCAGCCGTGGCCGCAGCGGGCGGCAATGATGCCCTTGCTGGAGGATTAGCGGCAGCCGGAGCAGAGGCAACGGCACCAATACTGTCGAAATGGCTGTATGGAAAGGAAGCAAAAGATTTAACAGCGGATGAAAAAGCCACAGTTTCAGCCATAGCGGGGCTAGCCGGTGCCGCGACCGGAGCGGTTATTGGCGGCAGTATGGTGGATGTGGCGCAGGGTAATCAGGCTGGGCATACGGCGGTGGATAATAACCGGTTGGCAATAAATCACAATCAGAGTGACAAAAATGCAATAGATAAATTTAATCAGAAAGTAAAAAAAGAATTAGGAAATAAATTTGAATTAAAAGGTACTGGAGAACTGAACCTACTAGGATATGAAATAATGGAGTTGGTGCCGATTGGAGACAATACAATAAATAGTTTAAGTCAAGCTGAATTAGATTTTTATAACATGCTAAATAATGTAATTAAAGATCCAACAGGTACAGCACAGATGATTTTTGTGTATGATGATGATCAAGTATCAGGTGGATCTTGGAAATACAATAAATTTGATGTGGCTGATATGGAAAAGCTAGATAAAAATCATATTATATTATCAGGAAATGTGTTGATAGCCCACGAGTTAAATGAGCAGCTTGATAAGGACAAATTAAGACTAAAACCTGGAGAAGGAACGAGTGATGAAAAATTTACTGAATCACACGAACGAGCACTTGATCGTGATATAGAATTTCTACCCCAGCACATTGAAATGGTGACAGAAAATTTGATTATAAACGGTAAAAGATATACCAAAATATATAGAGATAAAAATACAGGTAATCTTATTGGAGTTAATCCAAGTACAAGATACACCGAAAATGGTAGAGAATTAGATAGGTTTGATCCCAAGCAGGATATTATTAAACCAAATAATAAAAATGGTTCATTTACAGTATATTCTCCAAATAACCCACATAAGCCCCTAACATTAGAATTTTAGAAGAAATACGAACATTTAGAGATTAATATGAAAAATATAATACGAATATTTTGGTTTTCACTGTTTCTAACTGGATGCCATTCACAAAATAGATTTCAACAGTTAAATTCGTTAAATATAGATTCAATGGAAAATGATTATAGTCTTATAAGATACTCTTTTCCAATGACGGGTTTAATAAATTTAGATATACCTAGGAATGAACCTTTAAATGTGTCGGTACGATCAAACTGTATTTTAATACTTAGTGGAAAGCCTGAGGATAATAATAGAAAACCGTATAAAGTTATATGTTATAAACCTTTTCCTAAAAAGGTTTTCACTCCACTAGGATGTATATACTTTTCAAAATATCAAAGCAAACCCCTAAGCAAAGACTCTGCGATCGCACGACATGAAATGGAGTGTCGCCCTGAATATATAGAAAGTGCGGTTAAAGAGCTTGAAGCTCAACCAGATTTAGAAGATATTGCAGTAGATTATTCTACTGCGAGTGAAAATAAAAAAAAGGTTTATTTATTTATAAAAAATAAACATACACCGGTTCAGGACTAGCCGCACCGACCAATAGCATAGGCGGCATTCTAGCAGCGACCGCTAGCCCGGTATTGTCGCATCAGATTGGGCAATACTTCAAGGGCAAAGATGCCGAAGGCAGCACCGCTCATCTAGTAGCGCATGCCGTACTAGGCGCAGCCGTGGCCGCAGCGGGCGGCAATGATGCCCTTGCTGGAGGATTAGCGGCAGCAGGAGCAGAGGCAACGGCACCAATCGTATCGAAATGGTTGTATGGAAAAGATGCGAAAGATTTAACAGCGGATGAAAAAGCGACCGTTTCAGCCATAGCAGGCTTTGCCGGCGCAGCGACAGGAGCGGTTATTGGTGGCAGTATGGCGGATGTAGCTCAGGGTAATCAGGCTGGGCATACGGCGGTGGATAATAATCAATTGGCGTGGAAATTAACTCAAAAAGTACAAGAAAAAGAAATTGTAGACTTTTTTCATAAAAATCTAGGTAAAAAAGTGAAACTACAACCCAAGCTGGATAAAGATGGTAACCCCATTAAAACCAGTGATGGGTATGAAATACTGGAGCTTGTTGTTGCAGGAGATATAAATCAGCTAACAGACAAAGAACGAGAAGTATATGCTGCACTAAAAGATATAATTGATGATCCAAAAAATACGGCTAAAGTTACTATCGATAAAAATGTGCCAATGGTAAATACTGGCGATTATGTGAATCAAATAATTGATTTGGAAGATGTTTATGAATATGATAAAAATCCGTACGGGATGAGCGGAATTGCCGCAATAATGCATGAACTAGTTGAACAATATGAAAAATCAAAGCATGGAACAGCTATTGGTAGTGCTGGTTACTGGGATAAAAGTAAGGGTAACCCAGAGCAAGATCCTAAGTCAGATTTTAGCCGAGACCATGCTGTTGCTGTGAAAAAACAAAACACAATTGACAATACAGATCGAACTCAGGGAGATATTATGGATAATAATTCAGGGAAACAATATATTATGTTTTATATTGATAAAACAAATAATAAAGTTGTGGGTGTCACAGAACAAACAAAAGGTAATCAATATACGCCACAAGAAACAGAATTAAAAACTGATAAAAATGGTTATTATGATATTTGGGTCAATGGGTTCGATTATCGAGGAAATCCCATTGTTAGAAAAGCAAAATTTAGAATGGTAAACGGACAGCCTAAACTATAAAAAGGAATACTTATGTTAAAATATTCAAAAAAAGGGCTATTGATACTATTTTTAATAATCCAAAATTCAATATTTGCTAAAAATTTTGATATAAAAGAACAGCAGAAGTTCTTTTGTCAATTAGAAAAATTTGACCAATGTTTTTATACTGGGAAATGTTCACTTAAAGAATTAAAAAATTACACAGATTATTTTGATAAAATAACGGAGCAAAGTTATTACTGGATTAATAAGATTTATGATGGAATTCCACAAATATTAATTAAGGAAGATGATTTAAAATCAAATAAAAAAATACTTACATATAATCGTATCCATGTTTTCGATCTCTCAGGATATTATATAGATGGAAAATATAGTTGGTTAACATGGTTTAAACATAAAACTGGTATAAGCTATGAATTTCCCAAAAATATATTTACGAAAAACAAATCAAACCAATGCGGGAAAAAAATGTTTGATAAATATCTATCATTACCATTACCAGAAGATGCTGATTTACTCACTTGCATCATTCATTATGAATTTATTTCACCATCTTGTTTACCACGAGACAAGGAATTAGAAGAAAAATTATTTTGTAAACGAGGTGACTTAAACTGTCAAATAGAAAAATAAATAATAGTTAAAAAGACTATGCTTTGTAAATTTCATTAACTGAGTAGTATGACCAAATGAGCTGAAACAAGAAAATCTCAGCCCGGAGCAGCGCGCGCAGTATGAAAAAGAACTGGCGCAATGGAATACCGGCGGGCTGATACTGAATGCGATCGGAGCAGGACTGGCCGCACCAACCAATAGCATAGGCGGCATTCTAGCAGTGACCGCTAGCCCGGTATTGTCGCATCAGATTGGGCAGTACTTCAAAGGCAAAGATGCCGAAGGCAGCACAGCACATCTGGTAGCACATGCCGTACTAGGCGCAGCAGTGGCCGCAGCGAGTGGAAACGATGCCCTAGCTGGAGCATTGGCCGCAGCGGGAGCGGAGGCAACGGCACCAATACTGTCGAAATGGCTGTATGGCAAAAATCCGGCGGATTTAACAGCAGCAGAGAAGTCGACGATATCAGCAATAGCGGGATTAGTCGGTTCGACGGCAGGGGCAGCAGTTGGTGGCAGTATGGCGGATGTAGCACAGGGTAATCAGGCTGGGCATACGGCGGTGGATAATAACGCCCTCATTAACAGCAAAGGTGAAAGCAAACTAAATGCCCAAGAAAGAAAAATAAACGAAAAACTGAAAAAAGCCGGCGTACAAAATGCCGATGATTACCAAAGAAAATATAATGAGTGCAAAACAGATGCATGCAGACAGCAAGTTAAAAAAGACTACATAGAAGCCAGCGAACAGGCATCTAAAATCATACTTGACTTATATAGAAGCGGAGAATTAACAACTGAAGAATCAATGATATTGTTAACAAGCTATGCAAGCAAAATGATGCAAGGTGCAGGCGAAAGCCAAGATGGCTGGAGTACCCCCATATTCAACATGGATGCCCAGAAATGGACACCATCCGGAGTAATAGCCAATCCAGACTTCCAGCAAATAACACTATCCAATTTAGTGCAAAAAATGAGGCAGTCAGGCGCATCTGAGCAGCAGATAGCAATGCGGGTATTGCAGTATCAGATTGCAGGTCAGGCTATAGGATCGTACTCTATGGCAGAGCAAGTAGATGCACTTTATAATTCTGGATTGAGTGTCAATACAGTAATAACTGCACTGACACTAAAACGAGGTAAGGCATTATCAGTAAATGAAATAAAAGCAATTACGACCAGATACAACCAAAACGCTGGAAGGTTAGTAACTCCGAATGGACAGGTAATAAAAAATACTGAGCACCAGAGTACAGCGAGTGAATCACGTGGAGCGACACAGAGCGGTGGAAAAGGTAAGGTAGAAGGTGCGGAGAAAGGAAATAAGAGTGGTAATGAGCTGACAGATAAAACCAATTTAAAAGCCAATGAAAATAAACCAATAGTTAATCCAGCCACTAATAAAGCAGCAGGTGAACATACTATTGTACGGTCAGGAAAAGCCCCAAAAACTTCAACGCCAAACTCAATTTATGAAGTATCGAGGGCTGATGGTTCTAGAAGTGTTACTTATTATGATGATAAAGGCAGAACATTTTCACGTGAAGATTATGGGCAACAAAAAACTCATGGTCAATTAGGATATGACTCTAATGGGAAGGTTCCTCCTCATGAACATAAAATCACCTATAATGAAAGGGGTTACGTAGATAAGCACTTTTATAGAAAATTAGATGCAAATGGTAAGCCAGTTGGTCCGTGGATTGTAGACAAGAAATAGGAATTACTATGTCAAATGATGTATATGGGTATTTGTTACCAGATCTAAATAAAGATTATGCAGGTCAACTGAAAAATTATATAGGAACAAATTCTCTAAAGATTCAAAAAATAGAAAAAAATAAATTATTTAACTACCCTGCTTATTTAATTCCAAATAAATATGCATTTATATTTGATATTGCTGATGGTTCTAATTCAGTTAATGCTACCTATTTAATAGATTATAATGAATATGATCCAGATACAGCGGATATAGGATTTCCTGCTAATCCTAAAGAGCGTTTGGACATACTTATTGATACATTAATCAATATGATCAAAATTACCAATGCATCGAAAATGGTTGTGTCTATAACCGAATGCAACCAAATAGAAACTATTAAAAAAATAAATTTCTCTGAAATGAGGGAAGTAATTCATACAGATTTTGAAGAATATCAGGGACCTCCAGACACTCTTTACGAAATCATATGTTAACTAAAATGTACTAGCTTAAATTTAATCTGACAGACACTACCTACTCATCCGAGGCCGCCGAAACGGCAGGTAAAAACCGGCTAAGCACCGGCAGCCTCACCAGCAGCGACATCAAAAACCACAGTGACTATAAAGGCAGCAGTATCGGCATAGGAGCCAGTGGCAGCGTTAGTGGATCCTCACTGGGACAAAGCCAGCCGAGCAAAAACAATAGCATTAATCTGACCAATCAGGGCGGTACAGGAGCTAGTAATACCGTAGGTTACGGTAGCGACAGTGGGCACGACAGCAGCACCACCCATAGCGGCATCAACACCCATAACATCATCATCACCGATGAAGCCGCTCAGCAGCAGAAAACCGGCAAAAGTGCTGCCGAAACCATCGCCGGCATCCATACCGACATCACCAGCGACAACTATGCCGATAAAGCCGGCTATCTGGCCAATAACTTTGACAAAGACAAAGTGCAGGAAGAACTGGATTTACAGCGCGAAGTAAGTCAGGAATTCAGCCAAAACATGCAGGCTACCTCAGCGATGATCAATAGCAAAAAAGATCAGCTGAAAGAAAAACTGAAACAAGAAAATCTCAGCCCGGAGCAGCGCGCGCAGTATGAAAAAGAACTGGCGCAATGGAATACCGGCGGGCTGATACTGAATGCTATTGGTGCAGGACTGGCCGCACCAACCAATAATATAGGTGGCATTATCGCCGCCACTGCCAGCCCGGTATTATCGTATCAGATTGGGCAGTACTTCAAAGGCAAAGATGCCGAAGGCAGCACCGCTCATCTGGTAGCGCATGCCGTACTAGGCGCAGCCGTGGCCGCAGCCGGAGGCAATGATGCCCTTGCTGGAGGATTAGCGGCAGCCGGAACGGAGGCAACGGCACCAATACTGTCACAATGGCTGTATGGCAAAAATCCGGCGGATTTAACAGCAGCAGAGAAGTCGACGATATCAGCAATAGCGGGATTAGTCGGTTCGACGGCAGGGGCAGCAGTTAGTGGCAGTATGGCGGATGTAGCACAGGGTAATCAGGCTGGGCATACGGCGGTGGATAATAATCGGCTGATAGTTACCGGTGATAAAGCCGCTAAAAAACGTTATCTGGATTTATTAAATAAAGCGCAAAAACAATATAAATATAAATTAGACGAAAAGAATCGAATCGTGATTGATGGTTATCATTATGATGATAGTCAAAACCCACCTGTATTAGTATCGGATAATCCAAATGGTGGAGTATTAAATCCCACAGATGTAGCGAATAAAACAATAATAGACGCGATTAATAAAAATGAAGATATCTATTTGAGATTGATTTCTGATTCTAAAATTATAAGTCAAGATCAAATTTTGATAGATGATTTTATCACCGGTAATATTGATGTCACAAAAGATCTTTTTCAAAACTCAGATCCAAATGCATTAATGCAAACAATTATTCATTATATTAAAGAAAGGGAGCAAACTAATAACTATGAGGAGATAAAATCAACAGTTAATGAAAACAATGCACATTCAACATTCACTCCAGGACATAATGCTGGTATATTGGCTGAACTAGATTATTTACAGGAATTGTATCCAAATCAAAATTTTATTTATCAATACTTAAACCCACACCCTATTTTAACAACATGGAAAGGAAAGAGTGTGTTAGTTAAAATATATAATTATGGTGGTGTACAACAAAAAATCTATTTTGATTATAAAATAGATTCTAGAGGAAGGAAGATACCTACACGACCTATTGGAGTATCTTATTGATTATAATATTTATATTAATGGAAGGATTAGTAAATGAGATATTTCATATCAATATTAAGAAGGTTAATATCATTTTTTATGTTGTATTTATTTGTGTGCTTAGCCCAAGCAAATGAGCAAGATTCAGTCAATAATTCTATTGATAATCAAATAAATGTATGTAGTACTTCTAAAAATAATGCTAGAATAATACCATTATTGCCGGTTGATAATGATATTCAATATTTAAATGGTATTTACTATGGAGCTGTAAAAGAAAATAGAAATAATTATTTAATAAAATTGGATTTTGAAGATAACTTTTTAAATTATATTGAAATACAAGATAATACACTTCATTTGGGAATTAAAGATAATAGCAGAAAAATAGTTTTGCATATTCCTTGTCAGGATATCTATCATAATAAATCTTTATGCCAAAAAAATAAAATATTATTTAATAATCCTAATCAGTTAAAAGATCTTAAAAAATTATGTTATTCAAATTTAAAGCATAGAAAAATTCCTAAAACATCATATTTACCAGATATTGTAGTAGAGTATTTATACTTCAATGGCATTAACGCTAAATTTTTAAACGATTTATTTAAATATCAAACAAAGATTACAAATGGGATTGTAGATACATTTTAATCTAATGTGTGCTGTTTACAAGTTGCTGAAAAGCGACAGCGTGGCTATGGAACAAAATACCAAATACTGAATGCTATCGGTGCAGGACTGGCCGCACCGACCAATAGCATAGGCGGCATTATCGCCGCCACTGCCAGCCCGGTATTATCGTATCAGATTGGGCAGTATTTCAAAGGCAAAGATGCCGAAGGCAGCACCGCATGCTGTACTAGGCGCAGCCGTGGCCGCAGCCGGAGGCAATGATGCCCTTACTGGAGGATTAGCGGCAGCCGGAGCAGAGGCAACGGCACCAATCGTATCGAAATGGTTGTATGGAAAGGATGCGAAAGATTTAACTGCTGATGAAAAAGCAACCATATCAGCCATAGCGGGGTTAGCCGTAGCCGCGACTGGAGCGGTTATAGGTGGCAGCATGGCGGATGTGGCGCAGGGTAATCAGGCAGGGCATACGGCGGTGGATAATAATCAATTGGTGATAAATCATAATCAGAGTGACAAAAATGCAATAGATAAATTTAATCAGAAAGTTAAAAAAGAATTAGAAAATAAATTTGAGTTAAGAGCACTGGGAAACTAAACGCATTAGGCTACGAAATAATGGAGTTGGTGCCAATTGGTAACAATACTATAAGCAGTTTAAATCAAGCTGAATTAGATTTTTATAACATGCTAAATAATGTAATTAAAGATCCAACAGGTACAGCACAGATAATTCTTGTGTATGATGATGATAAAGTAGCTGGCGGATCTTGGAAATATAATAAATTTAATGTGGCAGATATGGAAAAGCTTGATAAAAATCATATTATTCTATCAGGAAATGTATTGATAGCTCATGAGCTTTATGCACAAATTGAAAAAGATAAATTAGGACTAAAAGCAGGTCAGAGAACGCAAGATAAAAATTTTGAAAATTCTCATATCAAAGTTATAGATAAAGAGGGTTTAGTTTTACCTCCTGTAGAACTTGTTGAAAAAATAGGACAAGTAAATGGTAAAATTTATGATAAGTTATATTATGACAAAGTAAACAAAAAATGTATGTTATTTCAATAGGGCAATTTATTACTGATTCAAGTGGAATGAAACATATTTTTAATCCTGAACAACAAATAATAAAACCTAATAAAAATGGAAGATATAGGATATCTAATCCTAATAATCCTAATCAGTACTTTGATTATCTATAGGAGGTCATATGAAAAAAAATCTTTTAATTATTATTTTATGTGTCTTATTCAATGGATGTGTGAATATACAACATAAAATTGATGGAAATTCTGAGGGAGTAATATTATCATCTGAACGATATTCAGGAGTAGATCAGAATTTTTTCGAAATAACTAGCAATAATTTTCGAAAAGATGGTTGGTTTTATTCTTATCATCCTGAGCATATAGGTTATCTAAGACAATGTATTTTATTGACCAAAAAAGCTCCCGAACCAGATATTGATAGGCTAATTTATAAAATTGATTGTTTTGGCAAAAACCCAGATTAAATGATTTAATAATAATTGGCTTATTAAACAAAATAAAAAAAGGGTTATCAGTTTACCAGCTAGTCAGATTCAGATAAATTGTACTAGCTTAAACTTAATCTGACAGACACTACCTACTCATCGGCATTCGTTCTAACACAATGACTGTCTGATGAGTAAAATAAATTCTCCAGTTGCTTTTCTTTAGCCAGTCCTTTTGTCTCAGCCCAAGTTTTCCAAGGTGGCTTACCATAGCCACAATGAACAGGCCAGCAGCAAAGGCTGGGGTTCAGCGCAACTGTCTGATACCGAAAAATTCACCGGCTACATGAGCAGCAAAGACCAATACAACAGCAACAACGTCGTACAAATACGCAGCCAAGTAGGCAGCCTCATCGGCAACGTCAACATCATTGCCGGCGAACACTACACCCAGCAAGTAGCCGACATCATCGCCAAAGACATCACCATCCTCGATGATGCCAACCACGGTAGCGCCCACCAAAGCAGCAAAGACCTCAAAATCGGCAACTTCACCAAAGTCAGCTCCCCCCTGATAGACCTGGCCAATGCTGCCGACACCCTGCGCCAGAGCAAAGCAGATGACCGCACCAAAGCCCTGCAAACCATGGCCGCTCTTGGTCAAGGCTACACCGCCTACAGCATTGGCAAAAACATCCAGGATGCCAGCCTGATCAAAATCGAAAGCGGCATCGGCTTCAAAACCAACAAAAGCCAGCAGGACAGCAGCTACCGCCTGTCACAGGCAAACCAGCTTACCGCCGGTGGCAACATCAACCTCATCAGCCGCGAAGGCGACATCCGCCTGCACAACACCCAGGCCAACGCCAAAGACAGCATCAACCTCAACTCAGCCCGCGACATCATCCTCGAAGCTGGCCAGAACCAGCAGAAAGCTGATGGCAAAAACAGCAGCGCAGGCCTGAGCGTAGGCGTTGGCGCCTCAATCGGCGCTCAAACCGGCGTTTACATCTATGGCGAAGCTGGCGCCAGCCGTGGTAAAAACCATCTCGATGCCAAAACCCACAGCCAGACCACCTTACAATCAGACAAACTGAGCCTCAACAGCAAAGGCAACACCACCCTGATTGGTGCCCAGGCCAGCGCCAACCGCATCGATGCCAACATCGGCGGCAAACTGAGCATCATCAGCCCGCAAGATAAAATAGACCAAAAAATCAGCCAGAGCGGCGCCAACATCCATGTACAAGGTGGCTTTGGCAGCGTGTGGGAAGCATCCGGCGGCGTTAACAGCAGCAACGCCTCCGGCCACCTCAACGCCGTCAACCAACAATCCGGTCTCTTTGCCGGTAAAGACGGCTATCACATCAAAGCTGATAGCGTAGACCTGCAAGGTGGTGCCATCGGCTCCACCGCAGCCAAAGAGCACAACCAGCTCACCACCAACAGCCTCACCTTCAAAGATATCGAAAACCACTCTAGTTTCAAAGCCAGCAACACCTCCATCAACGGCGGCTTCAGCGGCAAAGACAGCACCATCCCCGGCAACCCCAGCTATAACCCTACCCTGCCACAATACGAAAGCGGCAGCGACCACAGCACCACCCATGCCACCATCAGCCCGGGACAAATCACCATCAACGGCAAAGCCACCAGCGTCGAAGAAATAGGCATCCACAGCGACATCGACAGCGCCCACGACAAAGTCAACCAACTGCCCGATCTGCAACAGATCATGGACAAACAACGGGCAGTAGCCGATGCCAGCGCCACCATAGCCAACAGCGTACGCGACATGGCAAATAAAGCCTTAGTAAAACAGAATTAGGCGCGAGAACAGGCAAAAACTAAATTACAAGTACTAGATTCACAAAAATGAATAGAGTATCAGGGAGTGGACTGTGCTATTTTAGGAAGTATTTATATATTAATCCCAGTATTTTGGTTTGAGTTCTGGATGTTCGTGGAATAATGGGTCTAAAAGAAGAATATTTCTCCCATTACTTTTCCAACAATTCTTCTATACGCAATAAATTCGTCTTTGGGACAGCAATCTTGTACTTTAAACAGTGACTGGTTTAGTTCTGTGGTTATGTTAAGCATCAAATCTCTAACTTCCCATGCAATTTTTGGATCTTTTATCATATTCCATTCTTTATTAATTAGTGTTGATAAAATAAATTTTGAATTTTAAGCTAATTTACTTATATATAAAATATTTATAGAACTTTATTTAATATAAGTATTTTTTATTTGATTAATTACTGTATCTTGAATTTATGGTTTTTGTTGTGTTTCAACAACTTTGTTGTTTTTCTGGTTTAAAGAATAAAAGCAGCTTTCCGGTAAGGGGTTAGCTGCTTTGGTGTGGTTTGAATTTATATGTTTATTGGTTAATCTGGGCGGTTAATTCTCGTGTTTCATGGAAACGGATATCTGGCCAGCGCTCTTCAGTAAGCGACAGGTTAACACGGTTTGGGGCGAGGTAGGTGAGGTTACCACCGGCATCGGTAGCGAGGTTAAGTACGTTGGCTTTTTCAAATTCGGCCAGTTTTTTCCGGTCGGGACAGGATACCCAGCGTGCTGACCAGATGCTGACAGATTCAAATACGGCATCGACGCCATATTCATTAGCCAGACGGGCGGTGACTACTTCAAACTGCAATACGCCTACGGCGCCAAGTATGAGATCGCCGCCATTGTGTGGTCTGAATACCTGTACGGCACCTTCTTCACCTAGTTGCTGTAATCCTTTTTGTAGCTGCTTCATTTTTAGTGGATTTTTAATCCGTACGGCGCGGAATAGCTCAGGAGCAAAAAATGGAATACCGGTGAAGGTGAGGCGTTCGCCTTCGGTGAAGCTGTCGCCAATCTGGATATTGCCGTGGTTGGGAATGCCGATAATGTCGCCAGCGAAGGCCTCTTCGACGAGTTCACGGGTGTGAGACATGAAGGTGACGACGCTGGAAGCCGCGATATCGCGATTTAAGCGCAGGTGCTTGATTTTCATGCCACGGGTGAATTCGCCGGAGCATACACGCAAAAATGCAATGCGGTCGCGGTGCTTGGCATCCATATTTGCCTGGATTTTGAATACAAAACCAGAGAATTTGCTTTCGGTGGGTTCGACCACTCGTTCGAGGGTTTCACGTGGTTGTGGCGCTGGCGCCCAGTCGATCAGGGCATTGAGGATTTCCTGAATGCCGAAATTATTGATGGCTGAACCGAAAAAGACGGGGGTAAGTTCGCCGCGCAGAAAGGCGTCTAAATCAAATTCATTTGAGGCTGCCTGTACGAGCTCAATTTCTTCACGCAGTTGCTGAATTTCTATGGGAAAAAGTTCATCTAGACGGGCATTGTTGATGCCTTTGATAACGTCAAATTGGTGTGGTAGTTTTTCACCGCCGGCTTCGAACAGGTAAATTTCATCATTGAGGATGTGGTATACACCTTTGAAGTTTTTGCCCATGCCAATCGGCCAGGTAATCGGGGCGCAGCGGATATGCAGGATATTTTCTACTTCATCAAGTAATTCGAGTGAGTCTCGTACTTCACGGTCGTATTTGTTCATGAAGGTGACAATTGGGGTATCACGCAAGCGGCAGACGTTTAAAAGTTTGATGGTTTGTGCTTCTACGCCTTTGGCTGCATCTATTACCATTAGGGCGCTGTCTACTGCTGTGAGTACTCGATAGGTGTCTTCGGAAAAGTCTTCATGGCCGGGGGTGTCGAGCAGGTTGACAACATGCTGGCGATAATCGAACTGCATGACGGACGAGGCTACGGATATGCCGCGCTGTTTTTCGATTTCCATCCAGTCTGAGGTGGCAAATTTTCCGGATTTTTTACCTTTGACGGTACCGGCTGAGAGGATGGCACCGGAAAACAATAATAGTTTTTCGGTGAGGGTGGTTTTACCGGCGTCCGGGTGGGAAATAATCGCAAATGTGCGGCGACGAGCCGCTTCCTGGGCAATCTGACTCATGATTTTGTATTCTGCAAACAATAAAAACAAGACGGCTGTGGCCGTCTTGTAAAGGAATATATTGTAGCACAGGTTGATATAAAATCTGTTATTTGTGTGGTTTATGGGTGGAAATAGTGGTTTTAATGGATGGGATTAAATGGTGGTAAGTTTGTTATGGTTGGCATAAAGCCAGTATTTGAAAATATCTAGAATGGGGTAATATTTATTTCGTATATGCATTTTCATTTTTGTATTTCATTATTCAATATATTTGCCGGCAGTTGGCATGAGGAAATATCTGCTGACGGGTGGTTATTTGCTGTTTCAGATATTTTTAGTAATAGCTGTGGTAAAAAAGCACTTTTTTATGTCAATAGGGTGGTTATGATATTGTAATTGAATTTCGGCAGCGCTGTGTTTGATTACAGCTAGAGCTAAAGTGATGGTTCCTTGTTGTACTTGATTGACAATCAGGCCGACTTCTTCGTTGTTGCTATCAGTTATGGTAGCACCAGTGGAGAGTGCGCTAGTGGTTTCTATGAGTACCAGTCCGCGTTTTACTTGGCCACGGTATTGAGCGCGAGCAATGATTTCCTGACCGGGATAACAGCCTTTTTTGAAATGGACTGCGCCAATTAGTTGCTGGTTGAGCATTTGTGCTACACAGGTTTCTGTGGTAGCTGCGCTAATCCATGGGTTGCCGCTATTGATTTCATGTGCCTGCCATGCTTTGGCTGTTTCTGTGTTTAATGGTGGTAGTTGGTTGATTTTGCCAATTTGTATGGTGGAATTATCTGGTAGGGTTATCTGCCAGATTTGGTTTGTTTGGGTGGTTGATAATACATACTGTGGCTGTGCTGGTATTGTTGGTGCGGTTGTACTGGTTGGTACGCTGACAGCGGCACCCCATTCAGCCATGCATTCCAATTTCACTTTGCTGCGCATGATGTAAATCTGTAGTTTTTTTTGTAATATTTCGCACAGATCGGCGGCGGCAATCAGGATGATGTCTTCTCCTCGATTGAGTAACACTATGTTGGCTATTACACGCCCTTTGGCTGTGTTATAGGTTGCTAGACATGCTTGACCTGCTGGCAGGTGGTTTATGTCGTTGGATAGCTGGTTGTGTAAAAATGAGGCGCGGTCTTCGCCGCTTACCCGGATGAGACCAAAAAAAGGCATCAGGGTAGATGCTGTGTGTGTCATGGATAAATCCTGATTAATTTGTTGGGCTTTATTATAGGGTTGAATTTTTAATAAACAAGATAAAAGCTCCGTCCTAAATCTGGTACGGAGCTTTAGTGAGAAAGCTAATAGAAAAAGTTATTTTCCTTCTACTTTAGATTTCAGTTGTTGATACATATCAGGATGCTCGTTTTTAAGCAGTTCAGCCACTTCCATGTTTACGCGATTGAGTTTGCTTAATTCCAGCTGTTCTACATGTACCAGTCGTACCAGTTCGCGAACTGGTTTCGGAATGTTGCGGCCAGCTTCGTAACGGGAACCACCTGATTGAGTGACGCCAACCTGGCTCCAGAACTCGATTTGGTTTAGACCAAGTTTTTTACGGATTTCGCGCACATTGTTGATAGGTTTAAAAGCTTTCATATTGTTATACCTTAAAAACAAGTTGTCTATGTGTTAGTAGAATTAATTAATATGATCATTCATAAATATTTAATTATTTTGGTAAGTTTAGTCATTAAATGTAGTGACTAATGTTAGACCAATATGCATAATTATCTATGGACTTCAATATTATCACAATAGTTTTTACATTCAATACAATATTGCTGCTGGTTTATAAAAATATGGTGTTTCCAAAATAATACAAATTTATTTTAATTAAATTGGGTTAATATTTATTGTCTTAAATCATGATTTAATGACGTTTTAATGTAAAGTTTTGTGTTTTTTGTGGGATTAAGGTTTACCTGTTAGGGGGCTAATGGTGAGAATTTCGTAACCATTTTCGGTGACCAATACTTCGTGTTCCCACTGTGCGGAGAGTTTGTGATCTTTGGTTACGACTGTCCAGCCGTCGCTTAAGATACGCAATTGACGTTTACCTTGATTAACCATTGGTTCAATGGTGAATATCATGCCTGGTTGCAATTTTAAGCCGGTATTGCGGCGACCATAATGCAACACTTGTGGTTCTTCATGAAAACCGCGGCCAACTCCATGTCCACAAAATTCTTGTACCATGGAGTATCCGGCATTTTCGGCAACCTGCTGACATGCATAGCCGATATCTCCCAGAGTGGCACCTGGTTTAACTACTGAGATACCGGCCATCATACTCTCATGGGTGATGTTAATCAGGCGGCGTGCCTGTGGGCTGATTTCCCCGACTGCATACATACGACTGGAATCGCCATGAAAACCGTCTTTAATGATGGTGACGTCGATATTAAGGATGTCGCCATTTTTTAATGGTTTGTCATCTGGAATGCCGTGACAGATAACATGGTTAACGGAAGTGCAGCAGGATTTGGGAAATGGTGGGTTACCATAACCTAATGGTGCAGGATAGCCACCCTGAACATTGATGTGGTAATCATGTATCAGTTTGTCGATTTCATTGGTGGTGATACCTGGCTTGATGAATTGGCCTATATAGTCAAGTGCTTCGGCAGCCAGTCGGCCTGCAACGCGCATTGCAGCAATTTCTTCTGCATTTTTAATAATCACGGCCATGATTTTTCCTTTTACGGTAATTAATTCGGTTTAGATATTGTGTATAAATGCTTCAGGCATTGACCAGTATACTCAATTCATCAGCAATATTCTGTTTGCGCATCAGGCTTTCACCAATGAGAAAGGTGTTAACCTGATGTTGTTGCATCATGTGAATGTCGTCTGTGGTAAAAATGCCGCTTTCGGTAACGATGGTTTTACCGGTTAGTGCCGGTAGAAGTTTGATGGTTTGCTGTAAATCCACTTCGAATGTACGCAGATTGCGGTTGTTTATACCCCACAGTGGGGTGCGCATATTGATGCATTTTTCCAGTTCATCTTCATTGTGAATCTCAAGCAGTACGGCCATGCCCAGTTCGTGGGCAATCGCTTCATATTCATTTAGCTGGGTATGGCTTAGTGCTGCTGCGATAAGCAGTATTGCATCGGCGTTGTGCGCGCGGGACTGATAAATCTGATAGATGTCGATGATGAAATCTTTACGTAATACGGGCAGATTACAGGCGTTACGGGCTGTATTCAGGTAGGCGAGGCTGCCCTGAAAATAGCTGGTATCGGTAAGGACAGACATGCAGGCGGCACCACCTTGCTGGTAGGCTTGGGCGATGTCTGCTGGTGAGAAGTCGGGGCGAATCAGCCCTTTGGATGGGCTGGCTTTTTTGATTTCTGCAATAATGGCGGCTTTACCCTGATGATGTTTGGTATGGATGGCATCAACAAAAGGGCGTGTCGGTGCCTGATCATAAGCCTGTGCTCGAACTTCGGCCAGTGATTCAGCAGTTTTGGCTGCAACCATTTCGTTTTTCTTGGTGGCAATGATTTTATTTAAGATATCGCTCATGGTGTTTATCCAGATTCGGGTGCTGAAATTGACTTAATCAGGCAAGGAAATGGCCATTAATTTCAGGGATATGTTTTGTTGTTTCAGGAATAAGTATCTTCGCTGATTTCGGTTTTCAGTAATTGGAAAATTGCTCTGAATGCTTTTGGTGGTTTACCGGCAATCTGTTCTTTGCGGGCATTACGAATCAAAGTGCGCAGATTATTGATGTCGATATGTGGGTGCTGGCTGATGACTTCAGTAAGGCTGCTATCATCGGCAATCAGACGCTGGCGCAGATTTTCCAACCTTTGCAGATAGGCGTTATGTGCGTTGTTTTCACCTTTGAGGCGTGCCAGATAATCGCTGATTGGTGTGGTGTCGGTTTCACGCATCAGGCGGCCAATAAATTGTGCCTGCCGTTTTAGGGCGCTGTTGGAGCTGATTTTTTGATAGCTTAGTACTGCTTGTAATAAATCTTCGGGCAGATTCATTTTCTTTAAGGTATCAGTAGAAAGTTTGGTTAGTTCCATGCCCAGTTGTTGCAAATCGTTCATTTGCTTTTTCATCTGGGTTTTGCTTATCCATTCTTTTTCTGCAATGGTTTGGCTATCAGGGTTGCTGTTCATATATTTAGGTGTCACATGTAATCTGAATTTCAAGTGTCTATTTTAGCAAAAAATCCGTATTATTTCAGTTGGCATGTATGTTTCATTGCTGCCAGTGCTTAAAGCAGCATGCTAGAATGCAGGCTTCTTTGCAAGAGGTTAATTATGTTTCATCACAGCGCCGAACAGTTACAACAGTTGAGTCAGCAGGCATTGCAGAAAGCCAGAGAAAAGGGGGCAAGTGCGGCTGAAATTGATATTAGTGAATCTGTTGGACAGAATGTTCAAGTGCGCCAACAGGATGTTGAACATATTGAATATCAGCAGGATAAGTCTCTGGATATTACGGTTTATCTGGGGCAGGCCAAAGGGCGTGCCAGTACTGCTGATTTTAATGACAGGGCAATCGGGGAGGTGGTAACGGCGGCATTGAATATTGCCCGCTATACTGCTCAGGATGATTGTGCCGGTTTGGCCGATGCTGCATTACTGGCAACAGAGCTGGGGGATACAGAAGTGTTTTTCCCTTGGTTTTTATCTGCGGATGAAGCAATTGTAATTGGTAAACGTACAGAACGGGCTGCGCTGGATACGGATGAGCGTATCAGTAATTCCGAAGGTGCTGAGGTGCAGACTGACCATTATCAGTATGTATATGCCAACAGTAATGATTTTTGTGCCTATCAGCGTGGCAGTCGGCACAGTATTTCCTGTAGTGTGGTGGCTGCTGATGCTTCCGGTATGCAGCGTGATTACTGGTATGATCTGACACGTGATGCGTGCGATCTGGCTACAGCCGAAACGATTGGCCAAACTGCTGCTGCACGTACGGTACGGCGCTTGAATGGCCAGTCTGTTGTTACTGGTAAATATCCGGTGGTTTTCGATACTACGGTAGCTGGAAGTTTGATTGGCCATCTGGTGGGTGCGCTTAGTGGTGGTGCGCTGTATCGGCAAACCAGTTTTCTGGTAGATAGTCTGGGCAGGCAAATTCTGGCACCATGGGTATCTTTGACTGAAAAGCCGCATGTAAAAAAGGCGCTGGCCAGTACTTATTTTGATGCTGAAGGTGTAGCTACCCGTGAACGTACGGTTATTGATGGCGGTTATGTGGCTGGCTATTTTTTAAGCAGTTACAGTGCGCGCAAGTTAGGCATGACCACAACTGGTAATGCTGGTGGAGTGCATAATTTGTATTTGAATCACACACATGCAACTCAGGCAGAGCTGTTGAAGACAATGGGTACTGGTTTGCTGATTACAGAACTAATGGGGCAGGGCGTGAATGGTATTACTGGCGATTATTCACGTGGCGCGGCTGGTTTCTGGGTGGAAAACGGTGTGATTGTCTATCCAATAGAAGGTATTACGATTGCTTCGCGGTTGCAGGATATGTTTCTTGGCATGGTAGGTGCGGCAGACGATGCATTAAGACGCAGTACACATAAGGTGGGTTCTATTTTGATTGATAATATGACGGTTGCCGGGGTATAAGCTATGAGTGGCATGGCTGTAGCCAGCCGGTAAGTGGTTGGTAGCAGCAGCCAGCTTGAAAGGATTGAAAATGAGCTTTCGTAAGGCATTATGGTGTATATTTTTTCTGGGTGTATTTTGCGCAGCAGGTTCATTTGTCGGCCAATATGTTTTAGGCATGAACCCTTGTGTATTGTGTATTGTACAACGGGTTGCTGTAATTGCCACAGCATTACTGGCTTTTTTGTGTGCTTGCTGCCCTAATAGCAGATGTATAGAACGGGTAATTAATGCTGTTGTGGTGAGTTTGGCGCCAGTTACGGGGTTGGGTGTGGCGATTTATCAGATATATATTCAGCATCTGCCTTTAATTGATCAGCCCTCCTGCGGCGCACCGTGGACATTCCGTCTGCGAGATGCACCACTGTTTGAATTGTATGAACCGATTATTCGTGGATCAGGCAATTGTGGTGAAGTTCAACGTATTCTGTGGGTACCTTTGCCAATATGGAGTGCATTATTTTTTAGCGCTGTATTGCTGTGGGTTTGGGTGTGGTTCTGGCGTTGTCGCTGCGAAGGTGTTAGAAAATAAGCTATGTAGGGTATGCTGATGAACTGATTTGCTTGAATGAATGTATATAGTATGAACGCTAAATTTTTACCGAAAGCAGCTGGTCGGATAACATTGGCAGGACTATTGTTATGGGCTTTAGTTGCCTGTAAGGAACATGGAAGCTGGTCTGGTGTCGATGAAGATTTGCAGGGGGACAATAGTAAAATATTGTCCCAGTCTGCGCAAATAAGCCAGCTAATACCGACAAGGGTAGCACAACGAGATGCATGGGCGGCAGATATCGGCCGGATTATGGATGAGCTGAAAATCAGTAAGACACGGGAAAATGTGTGTAGTGTGATTGCTGTGGTGGATCAGGAGTCCAATTTTGTTGCCAATCCAGCTGTTCCTGATTTGGGCAATAAGGCAATTAAAGCGTTTCAAACTGAAGTGCCACAAAAATTTATTAAACAGTTTGGTCCGGCATTAGGACCAGCAGTTTCTCGTTATTTTACCTATGTATTGCTTAATGAGCCGAGCAAGGAAAACAGTTTTCTGGTACAGATGCGTGCTGTGAAAACTGAACAGCAATTGGATTTGATTTATCGGCAGATTTTTGCTTATGTTGCCAAGCAGTTTTATGCCGATTCTATTGCCAATGCTGCGGCCAAATTTATGGGCAAGGATTTTGGTGAGGAAAATAATCCGATTACTACTATTGGTTCGATGCAGGTATCGGTAAAATATGCGCGTCAGCATCAGCGCGACCATGCGTCTGTAAATGAGTTGCGAGATTATATGTATACTCGTGAAGGTGGTTTATATTATGGTATCCATCGGTTGATGAAATATCATGCTAACTATGATAATACCCAATATCGTTTTGCGGATTATAATTCAGGTATGTATTCGAGCCGCAATGCTGCTTTTCAGCAGAGTATTAATAAGCTGCTGAATCTGGCTATGTCTCTGGATGGAGATTTGCTGCTGTATGATAAGGATGATAATGTTCAGTCTATGCCTAGTCAGACTGAAACAGCACTTAATCAGTTATTTGCTGATCATGGTATGGCGATGAAGTCAGAAGATATTCGGGCGGATTTACTGCAGGAAAAGCAGGCGGAATTTGAAAATACAACTACGTATCAAAATGTAATTAATTTGTATAAACGCCAGTTTGGTAAAAATCCACCATATGCGATTATGCCACAGGTGCTGATTAGTGGGCCAAAATTAAGTAAGGATTATAATACTAACTGGTATGCGGCTAATGTTACTCGTCGTTATGATACTTGTATGCGGCGTGCTGGCATTGATGGGCGCCACCATAAAAGATAAATCCGGTTTTACAAAACAGCTAGTGTAATGAATTCACTAGCTGTTTGGCTTATGAGTATTAGTTCTGGAGCTTTTGTTTGGCTTCAAGGCTTTCCCAGCGCTCGAGTTTTTCTAGCAATAGTTCTTCAATTTCAGAAATGCGTGCTTGCCATTCGGCTGCCAGTTTGTAGTCATTTTTGAAAATTGCTGGGTCGGAAAGTTTTTTATTCAACTCAGTTTGTTCAGCTTCCAGCGCGGCAAGTTCATCCGGTAAACTGGCCAGTTCGCGCTGTTCATTATAGGAAAGTTTATCGCTGCGCCGGTTTTTGGTGCGGATTTTGTCACTGTTGCTGGTGTCCTTGTTTTTGCTTGCTGTTGGTGCGGGTTCCTGTAAGCTTTGTTCGCGTTTTCTGGCATCAATGTAATCCTGATAGCCACCGATGTATTCTTTTAACTGGCCATTGCCATTGAATACGATAGATTGGGTAACGACATTATCCAGAAAAGTACGGTCGTGGCTCACCAAAAATACAGTACCGTTGTAATCGCGCAATAATTCTTCCAGTAATTCCTGAGTATCGATATCCAGATCGTTGGTGGGTTCATCAAGTACCAGAATATTGGCTGGACGGGTAAATAATTTGGCCAGTAACAACCGATTGCGTTCGCCGCCCGAAAGTGATTTAACTTTACTACGTACTCGAGCCGGAGAGAACAGGAATTCTTCGAGGTAACCGATAACATGTTTGCGCTGGCCACCAATTTCTACGTAGTCGTTGCCCTGTCCGATGGTATCGAAAACAGTATCGTTTTCATTCAGTGCACTGCGAAATTGGTCAAAATAGGCTACTTCCTGACGTGAACCCAGACGAATTTTGCCTAAGGTGGGTTGCAGCTCTCCTAAAATCAGTTTTAGAAATGTGGTTTTACCAACCCCGTTTGACCCGATAAGGCCAATTTTATCGCCGCGCTGAATAACGCTAGAGAAGTCGCGCATGATAATATGCTCTCCATAGGCAAAGCCAGCATGTTCGATTTCAGCTATGATTTTGCCGCTGGTTTCGCCGCGGTTCAGGTTAAAGTTAACCCGTCCTTGAACTTCGCGTCGTGCTGCGCGCTCGCGTCGCAATTGCTCTAGTCGTTTTACTCTTCCCTGATTGCGGGTACGGCGTGCTTCAATGCCTTTGCGGATCCATGCCTCTTCTTGGGCATGGAATTTGTCAAACAGACGATTGTGCTCAGCCTCTACTGCCAGTTCTTGTGCCTTTTTCTCGCTATAGGCACTGAAACTACCCGGATAACTGCGCAAATGCCCGCGGTCTAATTCAATAATACGTGTGGCTACGCGGTCCAGAAAACGACGGTCGTGTGTGACAACAATCAAACTACCAGCGAAATTGCTCAGCAGGTTTTCCATCCACTCAATGGCTTCGATATCCAAATGGTTAGTAGGCTCATCCAGTAACAGGATATCAGGTTTCTGTACCCAGGCCTGTGCTAGAGCAACTCGTTTTTTCTGACCGCCGCTGAGGTTACCAATGAGTTCATTTTCTGGTAGTTTTAATTCGCTCAGGGTTTGTTCTATCAGAGCATCAAATTGCCACCCATTGCGGCTTTCCAGCTCATTCTGTAGTTCTGTTAAACGATTCAGGCTGGTTTCATCACTTACATTCTGGCTGATTTCATGATACTCGCGCAGCAGGCTTTGCAGTTCACCCAATCCCTGGGCTATAGTGTCAAAAATGGTAGCTCGTGGGTCGAAAAAGGGCTCCTGCGGCACATATACTACATTTTGATTGTTCTGAATGGTTAATAGACCATCATCCAGCTTTTGTACGCCGGCAAGAATTTTCAGTAGTGTGGATTTACCGGCACCATTACGGCCAATAAAGCCGATTTTTTCCCCTGCGTCCATTTGCAGGGATGCATGATCCAGTAAGGGATGGTGGCCAACTGCAAAGCAGGCGTTATCCAGTGACAGAATACTCATGATTTAACCAGACTAAGTTCAGATATGTGTTATGGAAAGAGCGCGTATTGTAACAGTTTCATTATTAGAATGTTGTTGTTGACCTGAATTAGCTAGTGGTTAAAGATTTGGCAATTCTGGTCGGTTTGACTGCGGCCGCTGAAAAAATGCTCTTCTTCATCACAACGGCTGGTGCTGCTTTGGCAGAGAAATACTCTGCCATCCTGATTGAGCTTGAGTATACGAGGTTCGGCTTTGGTGTCCAGTGCTACTGCTTTAAGCGTGTAATGTTCTTCACGGGCATAGCGTGGATTACCCTGAATGCGGAAACAAAAATACTGATTCTGGCTGATGGGTAAGTGTGGCCAGCTATTTTTGTTTTTCTTGTAACTGAGGTGCTGCTGGTAGTGTCTGGCCAGATATTGGCTGTTGGTAAGCAAGGCAGCCTGTGCCTGATGCAGTCTTGCCTGCTGCACCTGCTGATGGTAATAGGGGTAAGCGATGGCGGTGAGTATTAGGATAATTGCAAGTGTAATCAATAGCTGGAGCAGGCTATATCCATGAATGTTATGCTGAGCTGAATGTAGTTGATGCTTATCTGGTTGATGAAGAAATAAGCGTGCCATATTGAGTTGAATGTATTTATACTTATGGCATTATATTATATAAAATATATCTATGTAATATATTTTATATAAATAGATTATATTTTGTTTATTAGGAATTTAATTGTTTTTTAGCTTGTATGACTTCATATATCTGATAGAAAAGGAATTTTTATAAATTTTCAGTCGGGATAAACGATTATGCAGTCTGTTTGGTGCGGACTTGAAGATTTTATTAGTTTATTGTGTTTTTGGAAATCAGGTTGAGTAATTAATTTAAATAAATAGTTATGATTAATTGTTCGCCAAACTTTAAATGGGTGATGTTGAACACTATATTTTTGGTTTTTTATTCAATCACTTAAACTATATAAGTTGATTAGATTATTAGTTTAGGAATTAAGTATACTTATGCTATCTGAAATTGCTGACTAATTATATTATTTTAAGCGGAGTTTATCGGCGTATATTAAAAAGCAGTTAGATACGGGCAATATTGCCCGTATCTAAAAATCATCGTTTTTGCAACAAGAAATTAGCGTGGATACAAACTTTCCATTCGAATCATGGTTACTGGTGACAGCACCCGTGGTAATGCCTGAATACGAGCCATGGACTGTTTGATAAAGCGCTCTTTGGTAGAGTGGGTGAGAATAACAATTTCAGCGGATTCTTTGTTGAGAATGCCTTTTTGAATCAATGCCTCGATGGAAATGTTTTCTGCGGCCAGAATATTGGCAATCTCACCTAATACCCCAGGCTCATCGCAGGCGGATACACGTAGATAATAGCTGCTGATAATTTCATCCATTGGCAGGATAGAAATGTTTTGCAGTGAATTAGTCTGAAAGGCCAGATAAGGAACACGGTAGCTGGCTTCTGCATTCTGTAAACGGGTAACATCGATAATATCAGCCATGACTGCACTGGCGGTAGGGCCGGCACCGGCACCGGCACCATAGTAAAGCGTCTGGCCAATCATATCAGCCTGAACTGATACTGCGTTCATCACGCCTTCTACTTTTGCTAGTAGGCGGCTTTCCGGTATCAGGGTAGGATGTACACGCAACTCAATGCCTTCTGGGGTTTTACGGGTAATGCCGAGTAATTTGATGCGATAGCCTAATTCTTCTGCATAGCAGATATCCAGACTTTCCAGATGGCTGATCCCTTCAAGATAACACTGGTTAAAGTTAATCGGTGTACCAAACGCTAGCGCAGAGATAATGCTTAATTTATGGCCAGCATCATGACCCTCAATATCAAAGGTGGGGTCGGCTTCTGCATAACCCAATGCCTGAGCCTGCTCCAATGCTTCCGCAAAGGTGCTACCATTGGCACGCATTTCACTCAGAATGAAGTTGCTGGTGCCATTGATGATACCGGCAATAGATTCGATGTGGTTGGCAGCCAGCCCCTCACGTAGTGCTTTGATAATGGGAATACCGCCAGCAACTGCTGCCTCATACATTACCATTACATTGTGCTTTGATGCCTGCTGGAAAATTTCGTTACCGTATTCGGCCAGTAGTTTTTTATTAGCGGTAACGATATGCTTGCCATTTTTAATTGCCTGTACCACAGCATCCTTGGCAATCGTTGTACCGCCAATCAGTTCTACTACAACGTCTACATCTGGAGCATTGACTACATCGAATACATCATTACTGATGAGGGTGTGATGTCCACATATTTCGCGGGTGTGTTCTATATTACGGCTGGCTGCTCGGGTAATAATCAGCTCACGCCCGAGCCTGCGGGTGATTTCATCTGCATTATTCTGTAACAACTTGACGGTGCCGCCACCAACTGTGCCAACACCCAGCAAACCAATGCGTAGAGGCTGCATTTTTACTCCTTAAATTAGACGAATTTAATTGTATGACTGCTTAATACTTGCAATTTTACGTTAATCTACTATGCTAGCGGAAAACAGCTTTTTTGACTACTACTGCTATATTAGATTATGTGGTTAAGCGTAAGGAGTATTTGATGCAGATTGATGAAATCCGTGATAAACAGGGCTTGTGGATTGAAGAATTTGATAATGGCGGAATTACGGTAAATGGCCAGCAATACCCTAGGCCTGTGTGTATTACTACAACTGAAGTATTGTCATTGGATAAAGATGGTGCTGAAGCATTAACTATCGAAGATTTTGCCCAAGCTATGCAAGCGCAGCCGGAAGTCATTCTGATTGGCACTGGTAGTAAACATGTGTTTATTCACCCGCGTTTGACGGCGCAACTGGCAGGGAAGGGTATAGGGATTGAAAGTATGACTACAGCGGCTGCATGTCGTACTTTTATGGTATTGCGCAGCGAAGGCCGCAATGTCTGGGCATGGTTGTGGCCGTTAACTGAAGAATTATAGTATCTGTACTGGATATACAGATAAATCAGGATAACTAGTATTATGTTGCTTACCCTGACAGAATAAGCGATATTAATTTAATGCTGTTGAAAATATTCAGGCTGCCGGTTTGAGTTAACCGGTAGCCTGCTTTTTAATCTCGAAAATTGTTTATTTAGCTGCGGTGTTGTTCTGGCCTTTGATAATGCTCATACCGGCACTAACCAAGCTGCCGATATCGGCTACGTTGGCAGGCATAATCAGGGTATTATTGGTTTTTGCCAGTTTGGCAAAGGCATCAACATACTGTTCAGCCACTTTCAGATTAACTGCTTCTGTGCCGCCAGGTTCTTTAACCGCAGCGGCTACCTGACGAATTGCTTCGGCAGTGGCTTGAGCCACCAGACGAAGGGCTTCTGCTTCACCTTCAGCGCGATTGATTTGGGCAACTTTGGCACCCTGAGATTCATTGATGGAGGCCTGTGCTTCACCCTGAGATTTCTGAATTTCGGCTTCGCGCTGACCAGCTGCCAGATTAATCTGCTCCTGTTTAATCCCTTCAGACTGGGCAATACGTGCGCGTTTTTCCCGTTCGGCTGTGATCTGTGCCTGCATCGAACGTAAAATTTCTTGTGGTGGTACTAAATCTTTGATTTCATAGCGCAGAACTTTTACACCCCATGAAACGGCTGCTTCATCCAGTGAAGCAACCACAGTATGGTTAATGTCATCACGTTCTTCAAAGGTTTTGTCCAGTTCCATGCGGCCAATTACGGAACGCAGAGTAGTTTGTGCTAGCTGGGTAATGGCTACGACGAAGTTGCTGGAGCCATAGGAAGCAAGTTTGGGATCAGTTACCTGAAAATAAATGATGCCATCCACGGTAAGCTGGGTATTATCACGGGTAATACATACCTGGCTGGGTACATCCAGCGGGATTTCTTTTAAGGTATGTTTGTAGGCTACGCGGTCGATAATTGGAATGATAAAGTTCAAACCGGCTACCATGGTGGCATGATAGCGGCCTAAGCGTTCGACAATGTAGACTTCCTGTTGTGGTACAACTTTAAATGCCATGCAGATAAAGACAACGATAGCTGCTAAAAAAAGAAAGGTCAGAATCATGATTATTCCTGAGAAGTAATGGAGATTTGCGAAGTTAGATTTAAAATATTGCCGTTGTGACTGATGATTTGGGCACTGTCACCGGCTTTTGCAGTGGTGGGCTGGATAAAACGCGCCTGCCATGTGGTGCCACGGTAGTGTACCTGCCATAAGCCATCGGTAAGCGGCTGGGTGAGCACCACAGTCTGACCGTAATCCGGGTCATCACTTGCTTTAGCTTTGTTTTCCCGCGGATGTTTTTTTTGCCACAAACGTACAATGGTGATACCAAGAATGGAAAAAACGGTGGCAATCAATGCATTGGTATTGTTGCTGGTTTGCAGTAGCCACTCTGCCAGACCAGCGCTCAGTAATGAGGCGCTGATTACCAGTAGATAAAATGTACCGCTGAACATTTCCAATACAAACAGTAACAGGGCGACAATGCACCAAATCATATGTATCTCCTTAATTTTCTAATCGTCTGGTACTTATCAGTAATAAGGGTTTATTTCAGTTTTTGCTATTGTCAGCCAGTATTCGCTGCCGGCGGGTTTCGCTCAGCACAATTCCGGTACTTACGGAAACATTCAGGCTTTCAACAGTTCCAAACATGGGAATGGATACCAATGTGTCACACAGATCACGTGTCAAACGGCGCATACCGCTGCCTTCGGCACCCATTATCCAGGCTACGGCTTCAGGGGCTGTAAAATGGTATAAATCCTCGCTGCCTTCCATATCGGTGCCGATAATCCAGATACCGCGCTGTTTCAGCTCACGGATGGTGCGCGCTAGATTGGTAACGGTGATATAGGGCACGGTTTCGGCCGCACCACAGGCTACTTTACTTACGGTGGCATTGAGGCCGGCACTTTTGTCTTTAGGGGCGATAACAGCATGAACGCCCATGACATCTGCTACGCGCAGGCAGGCACCCAGATTATGCGGGTCGGTAATGCCATCAAGAATTAGTAATAGCGGGGGTTCATTCAGGTTTTCGAGTACATCCTCTATATCTATATGCTGTCTTGATGCATCGATAAAGCCGACTACACCCTGATGGCGTGCGTGTTTGCTCAGAGTATCGAGACGTGCCTGATCTGCACTGATGACACGTACATTTTCTGTTTCAGCTTTGCTTAATACATCCCGCATACGGGCATCGTGTTTACCCTCAAGCACATAAAGCTCAATAATGCTAGCGGGGTTTTGCCATAAACGGGCGTTAACTGCATGAAAACCGATGATGAGACGCTGATTTGACATAGATGTTTAATTCAATAGGTAAAGGATTCAATTATAGCGGAAATCGGTGTATCAATCTGGTTATACCTGCTATGTAATTTTATTTATATGGCAATGCGTTGTCTATAACTTTTATTTGCTTTTATGTTAATAAGGAAAATTAATTTATCGGTTTGCAATTAAATGTTTGATTTGGTTGTTAAGTGCATTTACTTATGTAATTTTAGAAATTTTTAGTAAAAAATTTATTTTTATCAAATGCTTGAAATAATATTGGGTTAGGTTGACGTTTAAAATCTTTATGTTTACACAGTAATCAGTATAGTTGGGAATTGTGCTTGTATAAGGGGAAGGAGCCTGAGCCGATAGTTGTTGGCCGGGAGTTTGACTTTGAAACAAAGTTAGGAATTCTTATGGAATACTATTTATGGGTGCTGGCCAAGTTTCTTGTAGGCTTTTTAATTGTGATATTGCATTTGAATTTTACCGGTAAAACCCAGCTGAATCAGATGACGCCAGTTGACTTTATTGGTAATTTTGTACTTGGTGGAATTATAGGTGGCGTTATTTATAATGAGGATATTCCGATTTATCAGTATATTATTGTGTTGTTGATTGGTGTCGGTCTGATTTCACTCTTAAATTGGATATGTAAGCATGTGAGTTTTTTCAGGATGTTTGCTATTGGCGAACCGATTCCGATTATGAAAGACGGACGCTTTTTAATGGATAATATCCTGCGTAAAAGAAATAAGATTGATATTTTAAATGTGGCTTCGCTTTTGCATGCACAGGGAGTTACTTCTTTTCAGGAGGTGAATTATGCACAGATTGAGCCCAGTGGTTCATTAACGGTGCTTACCGATAAGGGCAAGTATCCTTCATTGATTTTATTCAAGGATGGTGAAGTTCGCCCAACTGAATTACAGCGCATAAACAAAGATGAAAAGTGGCTGGAGCAGAAAATGCAGCAGCAGCACTTGTCTAAAGATGATTTATTTCTGATTGAATTCTGGGAAGGCAGGCTGAATTTTATTTTGCGTTCAGGTGTGGTAAAAAAAGATTCGCTAAAAAATTAAATTTTGCATGCATATATTGCTGGATAAAGAGCTGGAACAGGTTACAATAGTTGTTTAAGTTAAAATTAATCTATTGCTGTGCAGCCATTTGAATATTGTTATCAGAAAATCTGCCATAGCAGGAATGCTATGGCTTTTCGTTTTCCTTTTCTTTCCCGTGCACAGCGTCAGGCGCTGGTGGTGTTGTATGCCCTGCAACAGGAGTTGCGGGAGGTAGTACAGGATTGTTCGGAAGCGAATGTGGCGCTGACCACTCTTAACTGGTGGCAACAGCAGATAAGCCAGCTTTATGCAGACAAAGCAGTGCAGGAACATCCGCTGATGCAGGCTCTGCAACCGCTAATTGCAGAATATGCTTTGCCGCAGTCAGAGTTGCAGGCTCTGATTAAGGCGCATTGTACGGAGCTAACGCGAGCCAGATTTCAGGATATGAACCAGTTACGCCAATATGCATGTCAGGCTGGGATGGTACAAGGGCGTCTGGGTAGTAGGGTTTTGGGATTTACTGAGCAGCAAACTTTGGAATTTGCAGAAAAAACTGGTGAATTATGCCAATCAGTAAAGCTGTTTTCACAAATTGGTGCTGATGCGCGGCAGGGACGGCTTTATATTCCAGTAGCGATGTTGCAGCAATTTAATGTACCAGCTCATCAGATATTAAATGCACATGGAAGTGCAGAATTTATGTCTTTATTAAGTACATGGCTGGTTGAATTGAAAAGACAGTTTAAGTCTATTGTGGCTTTGTTACCGCAGGCAGACAAATATCGGCAGCGTAGCAGTCTGGCGATGCTGGCAATCTCTTCTGCGCTGCTTGAGGAAATTGAGCAAGATGGACTGGCAAATGTTTTACAGTATCAATTAATTGTGCCGCGTCCGCGTCAGCAGCGGCTGTTCTGGAAAACCTGGTTATGTGGTTTCCGGCCGGTATAGCGGGCTGGTTGAAATTAGGCAAATTTACTTTGGAAAGAAAAGTCAGATATAGCAAGATTTACTGGTTATGGGCATTATTTTTGTAATTTAAGCTATTATTTGGAATTTTATTGCTTGTAAAAATAAAGCATAGAATTTTTATTTCGGTACAAAGCAGTTTGCTTATGTAATTTTGATTACGCATTCAGGCTGGATTTTTTGTATAATTTGCGCCATCATCTGCTTGTAAGCAATTTTATTGCTCAATTGCTTCTGAATAACCTTGTGCTAAGGAACCCAATATGCTCGGATCGAAAAAAAAATTACTGATTCTGGGTTTGGCTGCTGCCTGTTTGCTTACAGCCTGTTCGCCGTCCGAACAGGGAGGCAAGGCCAGTGATAATAGTATGAAGAAAGTAGCCATCACGGCGATTGTAGAGCATCCTGCACTGGATGCTGTGCGGCAGGGTGTGATAGATGAACTGCGTGCCGAAGGCTATGAACAGGGCAAGAATCTGCGGATTGATTTTCAGAGTGCACAGGGTAATACGGCTACAGCCAGCCAGATTGCCAAAAAATTTGCTGGTAGTAATCCGGATGTGATTGTAGCTATTGGTACACCAAGTGCGCAGTCTGTGGTGGCGGCAACACGCAAGATACCGGTGGTATTTGCTGCGATAACCGATCCGGTAGCAGCCAAACTGGTGGCAAACTGGGAACCAAGTAAAACTAATGTAACTGGTGTGTCTGATGAACTGCCATTGCAGCCGCAGATTGATTTGATGAAACAGGTGGTACCTAATCTGAAAACAGTTGGCTATGTATATAGCCCGGGTGAAGTGAATTCCACTGTGGTGCTGGGACAATTGCAAACTTTACTGGCCAAAGACGGTATTACAGTTGCGGCGGCTCCGGCACAACGCACTACTGATGTTCCTATGGCCACAAAAAGCCTGCAAGGTAAGGCAAACCTGATTTATACCTCACTGGACAATAATGTGGTTTCTGCCTATGAATCTATGTACAAGGTTGCCAAAAATATGAAAATGCCGCTGGTAGCTTCCGATACTGGTTCGGTGAAACGTGGTGCTGCTGTGGCTCTGGGCGTTAATTATCATGAGCTTGGTGTGACTACGGGAAAGATTGTGGGCCGGATTCTTAAGGGTGAACAGGCTGGCAGTATTGCGCCGCAGCGGATGTCTGCCGAACAGCTGGATTTGATGGTAAGTAAATCCAATGCCGCGGAACAGGGGATTACCTTACCGCCAGAGCTACTTAAACAGGCTAAAGTAATCGATTAGAATAACCGGTCTTCGTGCTGAATACCGTGACATCGGCAGGCTGATTCTGGCTTTGCCGATGTTGTTTTTATTTTTAACTACAATTTATTAATTGGATAATATGTCTTCTATAGCTTTATTTGGTGCTTTAGAAAGCGGGCTCATATATGCCCTTGTTGCTCTGGGTGTACTGATTTCATTTCGAATTCTGGATTTTCCCGATTTGACTGCTGATGGCAGCTTTCCGCTAGGTGGCGCTGTGTTTGCCGTGTGCGTGACTCATGGTGTTAATCCGTGGCTGGCGACGGCACTTGGTGGTGCAGCCGGTGCCTGTGCAGGTTTGGTGACAGCATGGTTGCATGTTTCTCTGAAAATTATGCAGCTTTTGGCCAGCATTCTGGTTATGGTGGCTTTATATTCGGTGAACCTGCGTATTATGAGGGCGCCTAATCTGCCTCTACTGGATCAGCCCAGTGTGTTCACACCGTTTTACAATACTGATATAAGTAATCAGTATTGGGTACAGCCACTGGTGATATTCGGTTTTGTTTTGGTTGCCAAATTGTTTCTGGACTGGTTTTTTGCTACTGAAATAGGTCTATCGATGCGTGCCACTGGGGTAAATGCACGAATGGCACGTGCACAGGGTGTAAATACTTCGCGCATTTTGTTGCTGGGTATGGCAATGTCTAATGCATTCATTGCTCTGGCCGGTGCTCTATTTGTACAGACGCAGGGCGGCGCTGATATTTCCATTGGTATCGGCACGATTGTTGTTGGTCTGGCGGCGGTAATTATCGGTGAAACGCTAATTCCGGGTAAGCGTTTTTTGGTGATTACGCTGGCCGTGATTGTGGGCGCAGTGCTGTATCGTGCGTTTATTGCGCTGGCATTAGGCAGCGATACGCTGCAACATATCGGTTTTGGCCCGCAGGACTTGAATCTGGTAACGGCCATTCTGGTGGTACTGGCTTTGCGTTTGCCAGCAATCAAAAGTTATTTTAAAAGGAAATTAAAAGCATGATGCGCGCAGATGATTTACGCCTGACATTCAATGCAGGAACGCCTATTGAAAATCCTGCTTTGCGTGGCATGAGTTTGAGTATTGCTGAGGGCGAGTTTGTTACGGTTATCGGCAGTAATGGTGCTGGCAAGTCTACTTTCCTTAATGCTATCAGTGGTGATATTCTGGTGGATTCTGGTAGTATTACCATTAATGATAAAGATGTGACCAATGAGCCGGCCTATAAACGTGCGCCGTTGGTGGCTCGGGTGTTTCAGGACCCGCTGGCCGGTACCTGTGAAGCGCTGACCATAGAAGAAAATATGGCTTTAGCACTCAGACGCGGGAACGGACGTGGTTTACGTGCTGCGATTAAGCGCCAGTATCGTGAACTGTTTCGGGAAAAACTGGCCATGCTCAATCTGGGACTGGAAAATCGTCTAAGCGACCGGATTGGCTTGCTTTCCGGTGGCCAGCGGCAGGCTGTTAGTTTGCTAATGGCTTCATTGCAGAGTTCCAAAATTTTGTTGCTGGACGAACATACTGCTGCTTTAGATCCGAAAACAGCTGCTTTTGTGCTCGAACTGACTGACCGCATTGTGTGCGAAAACAAGTTGACTGCGATGATGGTAACTCATTCGATGCAGCAGGCTTTGGATCATGGTTCGCGTACTGTTATGTTGCATCAGGGACGGGTGGTGCTAGATGTAGCTGGCGATAAGCGTGCCGGTATGAGTGTTACTGATTTGTTAAAAATGTTTGAACATACTCAGGGTGAAAAAGTAACTGATGATGCTTTATTGCTGAGTTAAATCTCTGTATTGTTGTTTAACAGGCTGTCAAAGGTATTTTTGGCAGCCTGATTTGCTGATTGGATAGATAATGTCTGTGCCGGAATTGATTGTACTGAATAAGCCATATGGGGTGATTTGTCAGTTTAGTGCCCATGAAAAATATCCTACTTTAAAGCAATATGTGCCTTTACCAGACATTTATCCTGCTGGCCGGTTGGATACAGATAGTGAGGGGTTATTATTGTTGACTGCAAACGGACGTTTGCAGGCAAAAATTGCCCATCCAAAATATAAACTGGTGAAAACTTACTGGGCACAGGTGGAGGGTATGCCATCTGCGGAACGCTTGCAGCAACTGGGGCAGGGCGTGGATTTGGGAGATTTTATGACAGCTCCGGCACAGGTGAGTGTGGTGAGTGCTGTTGATAGTGCCCGCCTGTGGCCACGGGTGCCGCCAATCCGTGAACGCAAGACGGTAGCAGATTTCTGGCTGCAAATTCGCATCAGTGAAGGTAAAAATCGGCAGGTGCGACGCATGTGTGCCAGAGTAGGCTGGCCATGTTTGCGTCTGGTACGGATTGGTATCGGGCGGTTAAATGTTTTTTCTCTGGACTTGCCTTTGGGACGGTGGCAGGCGGTTAGCCCGCACGATTTGTAATGAATTACCGGTGTTCTTTCCAGATGTAAAAATATAACCCTTAGGCCTTCTGGCATAAGGGTTATTTATATTGATTAGTAATGCATGGTTAATTAGAATGCGGGAATAATTGCACCCTGATATTTTTCTTCAATAAATTTTTTCACTTCAGGCGAGGTCATGGCCTGTTTCAGTTTTTGAATTGCTGCGCGGTTTTCATCACCAGTGCGGACAACCAGCATGTTTGCGTATGGAGAATCTTTTTCTTCAATGAACAAAGCATCTTTAGTTGGTACCAGTTTGGCTTCCATGGCAAAATTGGTATTAATTACGGCTAAGGTGGCATCATTCAATGTGCGTGGTAACTGCGGTGCATCCATTGGGGTAATTTTCAGGTGTTTCGGGTTGTCTACAATATCGCGTACAGTAGCACTGATACCAGCATCAGCTTTAAGTTTGATTAAGCCAGCTTTTTGCAGTAATAACAAGGCACGACCGCCATTAGAGGCATCATTTGGAATGGTTACCAGACCGCCGTCAGGAGTTTCGTTGAGTGATTTAATCTTTTTAGAGTAAACACCCATGGGTTCCACATGGATGTTAACAACTGGTGTTAACTGCATTTTATGTTTTTGCACAAAATCGTCCAGATAGGGTTTGTGCTGGGTAAAGTTGGCATCAATATCTTTTTCAGCCAAAGCGATATTCGGGCGCACGTAATCTGTCATTTGTATAATCTGTAAATCAATACCTTCTTTTTGCAGCAATGGTTTGGCTACCTGAAGAATTTCAGCATGAGGTACTGGTGAGGCTGCTACTTTAAGTACGGTTTCGCTGGTGGCAGCTGATGCGCTGCTGGTATTGGCTGGCGATGCAGCTTCATTTTTCTGGCTGCATGCAGTGAGTACCGTACCGATTGCAGCCACAGACAGTAATGCAAATAACAATTTTTTCATATTTAACCTTGATTAAGATAAACGATAAAACATACTGTTTAACATTAACACAAAATGCATGTTGCTTGTATTTTTTACATATGAGTATAGCTTTGTTAATCAGTCAAGTAGCTACCTGCAACAAAAATGGTCTAGCTATGTTGGGCAAACAGGCTGAAAGGTTATTTAGCCAGCATTGGCTTGAGATATTTACCGGTGTAGCTTTTACGATTGGCGGCAACTTCTTCCGGTGTTCCTTCTGCAATAATGGTACCGCCACCATCACCACCTTCCGGACCAAGGTCAACGATATAGTCAGCTGTTTTGATTACATCCAGATTATGTTCGATAATAACGATGCTGTTGCCTTTGCCTTTCAGACGCTGGATTACATCCAGTAACAAGGCAATATCAGCAAAGTGCAAGCCTGTGGTGGGTTCGTCCAATATGTATAGGGTGCGGCCAGTATCGCGTTTGGATAATTCCAGTGCCAGTTTGACACGCTGAGCTTCGCCACCGGACAAGGTAGTAGCCGACTGCCCCAGACGCACATAGCCCAGCCCCACGTCCAGTAATGTTTGCAGTTTGCGTTTTACTGTAGGTACGGCATCAAAGAAAGTGCAGGCATCTTCAACGGTCATTTCCAGAATTTCGCTGATGTTTTTACCCTTGTATTGGATTTCCAGTGTTTCGCGGTTATAAC
Organism: Snodgrassella alvi; assembly: GCF_002777825.1. Taxonomy (GTDB): domain Bacteria; phylum Pseudomonadota; class Gammaproteobacteria; order Burkholderiales; family Neisseriaceae; genus Snodgrassella; species Snodgrassella alvi_C. The sequence goes on from NZ_MEIR01000080.1 coordinate 42,784, forward strand.
GTTTGCCATGACAAACTTCGCAGGGAACATAGATGTCGGGCAGAAAATGCATTTCTACCTTAATCACGCCATCGCCCTGACAGGCTTCACAGCGTCCGCCTTTTACATTAAAGGAAAACCGCCCAACGCTGTAACCACGCTCGCGTGACAGGGGTACGCCGGCAAACAGTTCACGGATTGGGGTGAATAGCCCTGTATAGGTGGCTGGATTGGAACGCGGAGTACGACCAATGGGTGATTGGTCGACATTGATTACTTTGTCCAGTTGTTCCAATCCCTGAATATTTTCATATGGCGCAGGTTCTTCATTGGCACGGTTTAGTTCTCGTGCCGTAATTTTCGCCAGAGTATCATTGATCAGTGTGGATTTACCGCTACCAGATACACCGGTAATACAAGTAATCAACCCAAGCGGTAATGTCAAAGTAACATTTTTGAGATTATTGCCGCTGGCTCCACTTAATATCAATAAGCGTTTTTTGTCTACAGGAGTGCGTTGTGCCGGTATGCTGATGGATTTTTTGCCACTAAGATACTGGCCAGTAATCGATTCTTTGCTGTTGGCAACCTGTTTTGGTGGGGCAGCAATAATCACGTGGCCACCGTGTTCACCGGCACCGGGTCCCATGTCGACAACAAAATCAGCTGCACGGATGGCATCTTCATCATGTTCGACCACAATTACACTGTTACCTAAATCGCGCAGGTGCTTGAGGGTATCCAGCAGGCGGTCGTTGTCGCGCTGGTGCAGGCCGATGGAGGGTTCATCCAGTACGTACATCACACCGGTCAAGCCGGAACCAATCTGGCTGGCCAGACGGATACGTTGCGCTTCACCGCCAGATAATGTTTCTGCACTACGTGCTAAGCTGAGATAATTGAGGCCAACATTAATCAGAAAACCAAGACGTTCATTGATTTCTTTGAGAATTTTTTCGGCAATCTGTTTTTTGTTACCTTCCAGATTCAGGTTTTGGAAGAAGTCCAATGTAATTGTGAGTGGCCAGGCGTTTACATCTTGTAATGACTTGCCGCCTACATAAACGTAACGTGCTTCAGTACGCAGACGAGCTCCCCCACATGCTGGGCAGGCTTGATGGCTTTGGTATTGAGCCAACTCTTCACGTACTGTGGCAGAATCGGTTTCTCTATAGCGCCGTTCCAGATTGGGTAAAATGCCTTCAAATGAATGACTGCGGGTAAATTTAGTGCCGCGTTCTGAAAGGTAAGTAAATTCAATCTGCTCCTTGCCGGAACCATACAGAACGATGTTCTGGATTTTCTCTTTCAGTTGATTAAACGGAGTGTTAACGTCAAAACCAAAATGATGAGCCAGTGATTGAATCATCTGGAAATAAAAAGTATTGCGTTTATCCCAGCCTTTGATAGCACCGGCGGCCAAAGACAAGTCGGGATGCATAACCACGCGTTGAGGGTCGAAATAATCCATGCTGCCCAGTCCGTCACAGCTGGGGCAAGCACCGACGGGGTTATTGAAGCTGAACAGCCTTGGTTCCAGTTCCTGTAGGCTGTATGAGCATACAGGGCAGGCAAAGCGGGCAGAAAACCAGTGTTCTTGATTACTATCCATTTCTATGGCTAGCGCACGTTCATTGCCAAGACGCAGTGCAGTTTCAAAACTTTCAGCCAGACGCTGTTTGATATTGGCACGTACTTTTACTCGGTCGATGACCACGTCAATATCGTGTTTAATATTTTTCTGTAGCTTGGGCACTTCTTCAATCGCATACACTTCACCATCAACCCGTACCCGGGCAAAACCCTGTACCTGTAAATCGGCAAAGTAGTCTATGAATTCACCTTTGCGTCCGCGTACCGCGGGTGCCAGAATCATTACCCGGCTATCTTCTGGTAGAGCCAGAATATGGTCTACCATCTGCGAAACAGTTTGACTTGAAAGTGGCAGATTGTGTTCAGGACAATACGGCGTACCAACCCGTGCATACAATAAACGGAGATAATCGTGAATTTCAGTGACCGTGCCTACAGTGGAACGGGGGTTGTGACTGGTAGCTTTCTGTTCAATGGAAATGGCTGGGGACAGACCCTCAATTAAATCAACATCCGGCTTTTCCATCATTTGCAGAAACTGGCGTGCATAAGCCGATAGGCTTTCGACGTAACGCCGTTGACCTTCTGCGTATAAGGTATCAAAAGCCAGAGAAGATTTACCACTGCCAGATAGGCCGGTGATGACTACCAGCTGATGGCGAGGTATGTCCAGATCTATGTTTTTAAGATTATGTGTACGTGCACCGCGAATATGAATTGTGTCGTTATCTGACATAATGCCTTGCCCGAGCTAATGAAATGGGATAATGGCTTTAATCAAATTGCTGTTTTTTTTAAAACCATTCGATATTATACCCATTTCAAAACTTTAATTTAAGGCTGCCAGGTAAAGGTTTTAATGTTTGCGTAAAATAAATTTCTTAAAATCAATGCGTAATTCTTGACTGCGCCATAAATAAAATAAAATCGGTATATTTCCCAAAGCAACAATCAGATACAACGCATTAATACTGTTAAACAACCAAATAAAAACTGCGCTCAATATTGCTGCACAGACCATAAACAGGCCATTAATAATGTTATTGGCAGCAACTGCATGAGCACGGAATTCATTGCTGCAGGCTGTTTGCAGCCATGTATACAGGGGCAGGGAGAAGAAACCACCGCAAAAGCCAATGCCAATTATACACAGCATGACCATTATGCTATTGGGTCGGCTCAGAAATGTGCTGATACCCTCAATGGGCAGGCTATGTTGTGCCTGAGTGATCCACACAAGCAGCAGACCAAAGATACTCATGCCAAGCGTACCTAGTATAACCAGACTAAGATGTAGCTGATGCCGGCTCAGGCGCGCACAGGCAATCGAACCACTCCCAATACCCAATGAAAATAAAGTAAGCATCAAATTAAATACCGCCTCATTACCGCCGAGATTCATGCGGGTGAAAGTGGGAAGCTGAGTAATGTAAACCGAACCAATCAGCCAGAACCAGGAAATACCGATTATGGCTATCCAGACGTTTTTTTGCTGATAGGTTTGTTTGAGTAGCTGTTTGGTACTGCGCAAAATGTTTGCATCAATATATTGCTGGGGAATCTGTGCTGGTATGCGAGGCATAAACATGCTGGCCAGTTGTCCCAATATGGCCACAAACAGCAGAATACCAAACAGCCAGGCTGCATCTGTGCCTGCGAGGATGGTGCCGAAAATCTGCCCCAGCAGAATAGACAAAAAGGTGCCGCTTTCAATCAGACTGTTACCATTGAGTAATTCATATTGTGGCAGATATTCAGGCAAAATAGCATATTTTAAGGGGCCAAACAGGGTAGAGTGTGTTCCCATCAGAAACAGGCACAGTATTAATATTGCTACCGAGTGCAGCCAGAAACCAAGGCCAGCTATCAGCATAATGCAAATTTCTGCGGCTTTGATCCAGCGCGCCAGTATGGCTTTATCCAGTTTGTTGGATAATTCGCCAGATAGGGCAGAAAACAAAAAATAGGGCAGAATATACAGTAAGGCACCGGCATTTAACATCTGGCTGGCAGGTAGCCAGGAATTGGCGCCCAGGCCATAAAAGCTAATCAGTACAAACAGGGCGGTTTTAAACAGATTATCGTTAAATGCACCAAAAAACTGGGTACCAAACAGCGGCAGGAACCTTCTGGTATGGGCAAAAGCAAACTGGTTGCCAGATGGCAATATATCAGGTGTAGGCATATATGACCTTGCAAAAAGGTACTGAATGATTACAGGGTGCCGGTGAGGTCGTTCAGCAGAAAATGCTGGTCGCACAAGCTAAGATACTGTTGCTGCAAACGGCCGATAATATTGTTTTCAGCATCACATAATTGCACATAATCGGACTGTCTGTACCAGCTTAGGCTGTTATGTTGGGATAATTGCTGCAATATCTGCCATTGTACAGGGCATGCTTGCCGGTCTGCCTCATCAGCCTGCGCTTTAATTGCATAATAACCGGTGGCACCACTGGTATAAGTGGAATCATCTTCGTCCATCAACACCAGAAAACCAAGATGATGGTTGTCTGGGCTATTAATACTAAAATAAATCATAATTAAAAATTTCTTTGAAGTCTGAAAAGGACTTAATCAAATTCTGAATCTTGCTGTCAGGATTCTAGCAGTTTATAAAAAATTGTGTCTGCTAATATGCATACTTTTGCCCACGGAATATCCATTAATATTAATTATGAGTCGTGATGGGGGAAATACAGGTGGTTGTTAATACGTTGGTCAATATATCAGTAGGCAAATCAGTGTTGTGGTTTTTTCAGTATGGGATTGGGATAGATAAACGGGAAAAGGCAAGAGCAATATTGCATAGCTTGGTACTGTGCTGGTGTTTACTTCGGCTATTGTAAAAGGCTTTTTGGATTCGTCTGCCGCAGAACAGGTTGCACAGAATGGACGTTAAAATATAAGCGGCCTTAACTTTACAAACAGGAAACACTGTTTGGTGGCCAATGATACTGGTGCTGGTTGTACGTGGGGTATTATTCCATTAAGGACATGGATGCAATAGTTTAGCTGGGTATTGGTTGAATTCTGGTTACTGCTTGGTTCCGGCGGAATAAAGGGCTACAAAATGCTTCAGTCAGTGTAAGTGGTATTTTTCTGGCAATGGAAACGGTTTTCGGGTTAATAATAATGGCAATTATATTGCTTAAAAAGTCTGTGGGTATGCAGGTTCTGGCCGGTACAATAATGGTTATTGAAGTGGCAACTACCTATATATTCATTCCGCAGAAGAACTAAGCAGATTTACTTTTAATAAAAAAGGTTAGTGCATTGAGTACTAACCTTGATTTTTAGCACTGAAGCTTTGACAAAAAGCTAGATTACATATTAGTGAGCTTAAGTTTTTGCCCCGGGCGTAATACCTGCTTACCATGGACTTTTTTGAGTTTGCTTACAGGGATATTCAGACGCTGGGCAATACTGGTAAGGGTATCGCCTTTTTTAACAGTATAGGACGCTGGAATAATACTGGTCTTGCTATTGCCAGTCCTGCGTGCTGAAGCCAGCATGCGTTTGCTGTTACTATTGGTATCAATTTTCAGTATCTGCCCCACTTGTAGATTGTGGCCTCGCAGATTATTCGCCGTTACAAGGTCGGCAACATTGATGTTATAGCGCTGGGCAATTGAGAATAGAGTATCACCCTTGTTCACTTTATGTGCAACATTACGGCGGCTGTCGGCAACATTAATTATCTTGCGTGCAGCACGCTCAGAACGGTTTTCAGCTACGCGGGAAACCTGGGCTTCTTCGCGCTCAGCCTGTGCCAGTACTTTTTGTACAGAAGCGGCAGCGGCGGCCTGTAGTTGAGCAGTCTGTGCCATTTGCATCAATGCGTCACTATTTTCTGCTGCTAATGGTGCTGGTGAATCAGCCGCTGCTGGTGTGGTGGTAGCAACTATCACTGTCTGTGTTGTTGTATTTTCCAGCAATGGCTGTTCGGCATTAAGCGCAGTGGTAGGCACCGTAGACGTACGGGTAATAGTTAGGGCTTCCTGATTATTGCTAACTATATTGTTTGACTGGGCTACTGTTACAGTAGGATGGGTCACGAATGTGCCGGGAGGTAACACAGGCTGTGCCATGGCAATATTCAGCAATGGGTCGGTATCACTGTTGCTGAAAGAATCCAGAATCTGAGTATTCAAGCTGTTTTTACTGATCAGCAGGCTGCGGCCGGCTGGAACAGTGTTACTGCTAAGATTATTCAGCCGTTTGATTTCTGCACTGCTCATGCCGGTCTGGGCTGCTAAATCTGCCACACTGGTAGGTGTAAAAGCTTTGAAGACATTCCAAGACAGTAGGCTGCTTTTATCTGCGCTGCGGTAATTACGTTCAAACGTATTCACTGCGGTAATCGGCAGCAGCATTTTGCGGTTTTCTTTTGGAATGAATACCGGGCTCTTAAAGCTTGGATTGAGTGTTAAAAATTCTGAAGTAGAAATATTGGCCAAGCGGGCAGCCGCATCAATATCAATCGGCTGGTCGATACTGATGGCTTCAAAATAAGGGCGATTTGGTACGGAAGCTAGACGGATGCCAAATGCCTGTGGATTTTCAATAATGTTGCGTACAGCCAGTAGTTTAGGCACGTAATTACGGGTTTCATTAGGCATACGCAGATTTTCATAGGTAGGAGCAATGCCAGCCAGCTGGGCGCGTTTGATGGCTTTACCTACATTGCCCTCACCCCAGTTGTAAGCAGCCAGTGCCAGCGACCAATCACCAAACAGGCTGTAAAGATATTGCAGATAGGTTAAAGCAGCATCGGTAGCAGCATATACGTCATGACGGCCATCATAAAGATTGGTTTGTTCCAGTCCATACTGGCGGCCGCTGTGGGGCATAAACTGCCATAATCCTGATGCACCCACGCGAGATTTTGCTTTGCTGACAAAAGCACTTTCAATAAAAGGCAATAAAGCTACTTCAGCCGGCATCTGGCGTTTTTCTGCCTCATTCACAATGTGATATAAATATGGCTGACTGCGTAGAATGGTGCGATTAAAATAGTCGCCGTGGCTTGAATAGTATTGCTCATGCTTGCGAACAATTTCAGGATTAACTTCAGTCATACGAAAATCCTGACGCATACGCCCCCAGATATCTTGAGTAGAATGTGCTTTGCCTTTAAGGGTGGCCGCATTCAAATTCATGATTGATAATCCGATGCCATTACTGGTGTAAGATTGGGCAAATGAGATAGAGGGGGCGAGTACCAGACTAGTGAGTGCCAGTACCATATGCTTCAATTGAGCCATTCGTATAACCGTAAAATTTATGCAAAATCCCATTAATATTAAAGAGGAATTCCTTAACAGTCAAGGATAAATCCCTATTTTTACAGTAATGTTGCAAATGCAATAGAATCTTTTAAATGGCTATGATATTTATTTAACATATGTGCGATGGTGTTGTGAATGAGTTATCCGCGATTGGAAAACTGGCTAGCAGAGCATGCTTTTGGTTTGTATCTTAGCCAGCTTGAACAGCAGTTTATAAGGCATCAATTATCAGTATTGCGTTTTGGAACTATTATGCAATGCGGCTTGCCACGGTGGCAGTTTCAGAATGTATTTGCCGCAGAGTCGCAGTATATTGTACAAAACGAACAGGCTGATGCAAATGTGGATATTGTTGCTGATAGTATAGCTTTACCTTGGGTACAACCATGTATGGATACAATTATCTGGCCGCATGGTTTGGATATGATATCTAGTCATGATGCAGCTATAGCGGAAATGGCACGGGTATTAGTGCCGGGAGGTCATGTTATCCTAACCGGGTTGAATGTTCAGGGATACTGGCGCCTGTTTTATAAGCGCTGCATACACAGCCAGCCAGCTTTAAATCTTTTATCTGCAAGTGCTGTAGTGAACCGGATGCAACACTATGGCTTGTATCTTGAAGAAGGAAAGTTTATGGGTTATGGCGTCCCTGGCTATTTCGGGAAAAATCATCAAACCATTGAGTATATGGGTAACCGCTGGTGGCCGCATTTGGCAGCAGTTTATGGTTTGGTACTGGTTAAACGGACTGTTCCGCTTACTTTAACGCCACAGAATGCTGCGAATCTGGGATTGAATTCGGTAACCAATATAGCTTTAAAAGGCATGGGGTGTAACTAGCATGGCTGTAAAGCCTCAGCTTTAACTGAATTAAAAAGACCTGAGCCTAGCTCAGGTCTTTTGCTTGCATGGATGTTAGGCTGTCTTATCAGCATCACTGCCCAGCTTTTTATCCATGAGTTCTTCAAATTCACGCATACAGGTAGCGGCAATGGCCAGCATGGTATCGATTTCCTTTTTGGAAATAATCAGCGGTGGAGCTGCTACCATGTGGTCACCACAGGCACGGAAAATCAGATTGTTTTTGAAAAAGATATCACGGCAAATTAAACCGGTAGCACCAAAATTCTCAAAAAATTCTCGCGTTTCGGGGTTTTTTACCAGAGTGAAACCACACATTAAACCCTCTGTTCGGATATCTGCAACATATTTAAACTGACTGAATGTTTCCTGCCAGCGTTTACGCAGATATGGGCCGGTTTTGATACGTACCTTTTCAATAATATTTTTATCATCAAGCATGTTCAGGTTTTCGCACGCCACTGCTGCTGCAACCGGATGGCCACTATAAGTAAAGCCATGATTAAAATCACCACCTGCCAGCAGGCCTTCAGTTACCCTGTCATTTACCACAACAGCTCCAATGGGTAAATATCCGGAAGACAATCCTTTAGCCGTAGTAAAGATATCAGGGGTAAAGCCAAGTGTTTCGAAGCCAAACCATTTTCCGGTACGACCGTAGCCACAAATTACCTCATCCGCTACCAGCAAAATGTTGTATTTTTTGCAGATTGCTTCAATTCGTGGCCAGTAGCTTGCTGGTGGAATAATCACGCCACCTGCGCCCTGAATGGGTTCACCAACGAATGCTGCAATTTTATCTGCACCTAGGGACAGGATTTTTTCTTCAAGCCAGTTAGCCGCGCGGATACCAAACTCTTCTTCACTTTCATTGTTGTTGGCTAAACCGTAATACCAAGGCTGTTCGATATGGACGATATTAGCTATGGGTAAATCACCTTGTTCATGCATGCTTTTCATACCGCCCAAGCTGGCTCCGCCAAGGGTTGAACCGTGATAGCCATTCCAGCGACCAATAATGATTTTTTTGGTTGGCTGTCCTACTGACGTCCAGTAATGACGCACCATACGAATCATGGTATCTACTGATTCCGAACCAGAATTTGTATAGAACACATGATTAAATTCAGGAGGGGTAATTTCTACCAGTTTTTCGGATAATTTAATTACAGCCGGATGGCTGGTTTTGAAAAAAGTATTATAAAACGGTAAAACCTCCATTTGTTTCTCGGCAATTTTAGCCAGTTTCTTTTGTCCGTAACCAATGTTCACACACCATAAGCCAGCCATGCCATCAATGATTTCATTGCCGTCACTGTCATAGACATAAATACCCTTGGCTTTTACCATAATGCGTACGCCATGTTTTTTAAGCTGAGCATTGTCTGAAAATGGATGCAGGTGATGTTTTACGGCGTGTTTGGTATCGGTTTTTTTAGTCATATAAAATACTCCTTTGTTATAAATGGTACAGGCTGTTTGCTAAGCTTGCTATGAACAGCAGTAGATTCGCAGAATCAGCCATGTACGTGGTTCAAACATGCAACAGTAGATATTTACGCTCCCATGGACTGATCACCCGAAAATATTCAGATACTTCCTGTTCTTTAACTGCTATGTACATTTCGACAAAACGTTGCCCCAATAGGTCATGTATTGGTTCACACTGACGCAGGCGTTCTATGGACTCTTCCAGTGTGGTAGGAAACTGATAGGGCAGGGAATATGCATTCGTGCTCATGGGCGTGCGCGGCTGTAGCTGTTCTTTAATTCCCAGATAGCCACAGCCCAATGAGCAGGCTATCGCCAGATAGGGATTAACATCCACCCCGGCCAGCCGGTTTTCAATGCGCCGGCCTTTGGCACTGGCACGAGGAACACGTAAGCCAACCGTACGATTGTCATAGCCCCATTCTACGTTGGTTGGCGCCGCGGTAAAACGAGTCAGGCGGCGAAATGAATTCACATACGGGGCAAAAAATGGCATGGTCAGAGGCAGATATTTTTGCAAACCGCCAATAAAATGGAAAAACAGATCTGAAGGTGTGCCATCAGCATTGCTGAAAGCATTATTACCGCTTTTTACGTCATTCAGACTCTGATGAATATGCATGGCACTGCCTGGTTCACCCTCCATAGGCTTGGCCATAAAAGTGGCATACATTTTGTGGTGAAATGCTGACTCTCGTACAGTACGTTTAAACAGAAATACCTGATCAGCTAAATCCAGAGCATTGCCATGCAGAAAATTAATTTCCATCTGTGCGGCACCAATTTCATGAATCAAGGTGTCGACTTCAAGATTCTGTTCATGACAATAGTCGTATATTTCCTCAAATAGCGGGTCAAACTCATTAACTGCATCCACGGCATAGGAGCGCCGGCCGAACTCACTGCGTCCGGTACGGCCTATCGGTGGTTGCAGCGGTACATCTGGATCAGGATTGGGCGAAATCAGATAAAATTCCATTTCAGGAGCCACAATCGGCTCCAATCCCATATTTTCATACAGTTTCAGTATGCGTTTGAGTACATTGCGTGGCGCGGTCTCTACCGGTAAACCCTCTGGAGAGAAACAGTCGAATATCAGTGATGCCGTGGGTTCCTGTGCCCAGGGAACAAACCGTAATGTTGTAGGGTCTGGCTTTAATTCCATATCTGCATCAGTTTCATCCAGCAGACTGGATTGCGGATATTCGCCGGTAACCGTTTGCAGTAACACTGCTTCAGGTAAACGCATATCCGGTTCCGATATGAATTTGTCTTTGGGAATAATTTTGCCGCGAGCTACACCTGTAATATCTGGCAAGATACATTCTACTTCAGTAATACCATGTTCTTTGAGCCAGTTAAATATGCCATCATACATAAGTCACCTTAAAATGATTCCTTTTGCTTATGCAATTTATATTGCATACATGCTTCACGAAAAGCTTTAAAAATAGCGATAGAAAGCGGTTTTTGCCCATGTAGCCATTCAGGATGCCATTGCACTGCATAGCCGAATAACGGCGCGGCATCAATCCTGAATGCTTCAATCAGGCCATCTGGTGCAGTCGCTTCTATGCTAAGCCCAGGTGCTAAAGTTTTAACTCCTTGTTGATGTAAAGAATTAACTGCATACTGTTGCTGGTCTACGGCCAGCCACTGCATCAATAAACTGTCTGCATGCAGGTTGACGATATGCGTATCATTGTACTGTACTTCAATTGGTTGATTATCTGGTTCCCGGTGATCCAGAAAACCAGGTATTTCCTGTAAATGCTGATAAAGCGTGCCGCCAAGTGCAACATTGATTTCCTGCAAGCCGCGACAAATACCGAAAAGCGGTATACCTTTGTCGATAAGTTGCCGAATAAGCGGTAAAGTGGTGTGGTCACGAGCCGTGTCTTGCAGTGTTCCTTTACGTGCAGTAGCTTCGCCATACCATTGTGGATCAATATTGGAATAGGAACCAGGCAGAAAAACACCATCTACTAGTGTTAGTAAACGCTGTAATACAGTTTGGTCAGCCAGTGCTGGTAGCAGAACTACATCACCGACACTATCCTGCACGGCCTGTATGTATTTTTCGCCCACAGCATGAAAATTCCACTTACCCATCTGCTTCACATCACACGGAATACCAATAACTGGGCGCAATTCCATAAATCAGTCTCAAAGTTTTAATAGTTAAGAGAATTTCCAAATTCTGTATTGCATAATCCCATGCCGTGAAAAAAATGGCAAGAATTCTTAAGTTAAAGTATCGAAGAGAAATTTTTTCTGATTGCATACACTGAAAGATAATGCCAATTGCACGCGAGAAAAAACATTTTTCTTGTTTGTCTAAACAACATATTCACACTAATATGGCTAATAACAATAAAAAAGCCCTGAAAATTTTCAGGGCGAAAATACACAGAATTAAACAACTTTAGAACCGACGCTGTAACTTTGCAGCCAGAATAATACTGGCGGCTAATTCTTCAATGGATTTATGAGTTGTATTGGTATAGGGAATATTAAAACGGCGAAACATATCTTCTGCAGTTAAAATTTCACGCCGGCAATTATCTCTGCTGGCATAGCGAGAATCAGGACGCCGCTCCGAACGAATATGATGCAGGCGGTCAGCGTCAATAGTTAATCCATATAATTTTTGCCGGAACGGCTGTAGCATTCTGGGTAATTCACTGCTTTCCAGATCTTCAGGAATAAGGGGATAGTTGGCTGCGCGAATACCATACTGTAGTGCTAGGTACAGGCAGGTGGGGGTTTTACCACTGCGGGATACACCCATCAGAATTACATCAGCTTTTTTTAATTCCCGATCTGTAATACCATCATCATGATTAAGGGCAAAATTAATTGCCTCCATACGCTTGTCGTAACGTTCGGTGTCATGCATGCCATGGGTGCGGCCGATAGAATGATTGGCCTCGGTGGCCAGCTCATCTTCCAGTTCTCCAATAAAAGCATCATAAAAACTCATATGCAAACCGGCACTAGTTTTAATCAGTTCACGAACATTTTCATCAACAATACTCGAAAAAACCAGAGGGCGTGCTTCACAATGGCTTGCAGCATTATCGATTAAAGCAACAATTTCACGTGCTTTTGCTTCTGTGTCTACGAAAGGGTAGGTAGCCCGTTTGAATTCAATATTGTCAAACTGATTCAGCAAAGCTAGCCCCATACTTTCAGCTGTAATTCCAGTGCGGTCGGAAACAAAAAAAACTTGGCGTACAGGTTTCATAATTATTTATACAGTTTATAGTTTAAAGTTAAAGAAATTGCGACAGTTGAATGAATTACCTATTGTAAATGAAGTTTCCCTCTAACTCATATTTCAGTGTTGGCTTTTTTCAATAACTGGTTTGGGAAGATAAATCACATCGAACTTGCGCTATTCCAGCATAAATATGCATATTTTAATCTATTTTGTCATATATTTAATTTTATATTGTTAATAAGCAAATTAAATTGATATATTCAGCTAAAAAAATCGATATTGTAATTAAAATATTTATGCTATCAATGATTTGTAGGTAAAAGGTGTTTGACAAAAGCTAAACTATATTCACAAAGAGCAGATAAATAGCCAAAAATACATGACATTTTATACCTGACTAGTTAGAATAGACCGTCTTCAACTTTCACACTCCACACTGGATAACCATCATGGCCGGTAATAACGTAATCTGGTTTGAAAATTTGCGCATGACTGATGTTGAAAGCGTCGGCGGCAAAAATGCTTCTCTTGGCGAGATGATTTCACAGCTCACTGAAAAAGGCGTGCGTGTCCCCGGTGGTTTCGCTACCACTGCCGAAGCCTATCGCAAATTTCTTGCTTACGAAGGTTTGAGTGAACGGATTAATAACGAACTCAATGCACTTGATGTCGATAATGTTGCTGAATTAGCAAGAGTAGGTAAACAAATCCGTCAATGGATTATGGATACCCCATTTCCGCCTGAACTGGAATCAGATTTACAGGCTGCATGGGAAAAAATGGTAAAAGATGCCGGTACAGACCAGATTTGCGTGGCTGTGCGCTCTTCTGCTACTGCTGAAGATTTACCGGATGCCTCTTTTGCAGGCCAGCAGGAAACATTTCTGAATATCAGTGGCTATGAAAATGTCAAGGAAGCCATGCATCATGTATTTGCTTCCCTGTATAATGATCGTGCCATTTCCTATCGAGTTCACAAGAATTTTGCTCATGATGTAGTAGCACTTTCTGCCGGCGTACAGCGCATGGTACGCTCTGATAAAGGCGCATCCGGAGTAATGTTCACCATAGATACCGAATCCGGATTTGATCAAGTGGTATTCATTACTTCATCCTATGGCTTGGGTGAAACCGTAGTACAGGGCGCAGTAAACCCTGATGAATTTTATGTACATAAACCTACTTTGCGTGCTGGCCGGCCGGCCATTCTGCGTAAAAACATGGGTTCAAAACTGATTAAAATGGTTTTCACCGATGCAGCACAGGCAGGCAAGTCTGTTCAAACCGTAGATGTGGAGCCTGCTGAGCGGAAAAAATTCTCTATTAGTGCAGAAGAAATTACCGAATTAGCTCAATACGCGCTGATTATTGAAGAACATTATGGCCGCCCGATGGATATCGAATGGGGGCGTGATGGCATTGATGGCAAACTGTATATTCTGCAAGCCCGCCCTGAAACCGTAAAATCACAGGAAAATAATAGCCGTGTACTGCGCCGCTATCATATAAATGATAAATCAGCCATTCTGATTGAAGGCCGCGCCATTGGTCAGAAAGTTGGTCAGGGAAAAGTGAGACTGGTTAAAACCGTTGATGAAATGGATAAAGTTTTACCAGGTGATGTACTAGTTACTGACATGACAGACCCAGATTGGGAGCCTGTGATGAAACGTGCTTCTGCCATTATTACCAATCGGGGTGGCCGTACTTGCCATGCTGCCATTATTGCCCGCGAACTAGGTATTCCGGCCGTAGTCGGATGTGGAAATGCAACTTCTGCTTTACAGGATGGTCAGGAAGTAACAGTATCTTGTGCCGAAGGTGATACAGGCTATGTTTATGAAGGTTTGTTAAAGGTTGAAGTTAATGAAATACCTTTAGACAATATGCCTGAATCACCAGCCAAAATCATGATGAATGTAGGTAATCCAGAGCTGGCTTTCAGCTTCTCCAGTTTGCCTAATTATGGTATTGGTCTGGCACGTATGGAATTTATCATTAATCGTCAGATTGGTATCCACCCGCGCGCCTTGCTGGACTTTGACCAGCAGGATGAGCAAATGCAGGCCACTATCATCGACCGTATTGCTGGCTATACCTCTCCGGTAGATTTTTACGTTGATAAAATTGCTGAAGGTGTTGCTACACTTGCTGCTTCGGTTTATCCGAAAAAAGTGATTGTGCGTATGTCTGACTTTAAGTCAAACGAATATGCCAATCTGTTGGGTGGTAACAAATACGAACCACATGAAGAAAATCCGATGCTGGGCTTCCGTGGTGCAGCACGTTATGTCTCAGATGATTTCAAAGACTGCTTTGCGCTTGAATGTAAAGCCTTGAAATATGTACGTGATGAAATGGGTCTGACCAATGTCGAAATCATGATTCCATTTGTACGTACCCTAAAAGAAGCAGAACATGTAGTTCGTGCCTTGAAAGATAATGGCTTGGAGCGCGGTAAAAATGGTTTGCGCCTGATTATGATGTGCGAACTGCCAACCAATGCTGTATTGGCTGAACAGTTCCTTAAGTACTTCGATGGCTTCTCTATTGGTTCAAACGACATGACTCAGTTAACTCTGGGCGTAGATCGTGATAGTGGCGGCCCGATTGCTGGTACTTTTGATGAACGCGATCCAGCTGTTAAAGTTATGTTTAGTCTGGCAATTCAGGCTTGTCGCAAGTTAAATAAATACATTGGTATTTGTGGCCAGGGACCATCTGACCATGCTGATTTTGCCAAATGGTTGATTGAAGAAGGGATTGAAACTATTTCTCTCAATCCTGATACTGTGATTGAAACTTGGTTGTATTTGGCAAAAGAATTGAAAAAATAAATTTTTCAATTAATTATGTTCAAGGCTGCTTGTTAACAACTAGCAGCCTTTATTTATAACTGGCTGAATGCATAAATTTTTTGCACAATAATTCTATTCGAATGGCTGAAATCCCGGTTGTTATGAGTGAATCAATTCTAACTAATGCTGGAAATTTCTTATGTAAATTACTAAAATTTTTGCAATACAAATTTGATATTCACCCAGTAATATTTATGAAATAGTAGCATTTCAGGGAAATTCTACTGTTATAACTAAGCTGGGTGGTACTATTTCATGCATCGAATGAAGTATAAATTACTGATATCAATATGCTATTATACTATTCGCCAAAACAGCCTATACTGAGCTAGCACTTTGTTTACGATCCAAACAGAGATTTCTTAGCACTGCACTGACTAAAAGTATTAGTAGAAAGGTGTGTAAACATAAATATGTGACAAACAATTAAAGTGTTAGAAAAAGTAGCCTGTTAGGACGGTTTTGTTCATTTAAAACTAGGTATTTTTTATGATGATATTAAATCAATGCAGCAAAATGTAGTAATTAAAAATATAAGCTGCAGAAGTATTGAAAAGAAATAGATCGACACCTTGTGATTATTTCTTAGTTTCAAGGCAAAAAAGTATATTTATTTTTAATCAGTTAGAATTTCTTAGTAAAACCTGAAATAAAGCATACGCCCCTAAATAATTGATGTAATAAAAGCTGTAGAAAATGAAATAAAAATTCCAGACAGTATTAAATGGGTTTGTGAATAAAGTTAACACTCTGTTTATACTGCAATAAAAAACAGATAGCTTTGCTATCTGTTTTTTAAGATGTTATTTATTTCTTATCTTTTTTATCAGTGGTTTTAACAGGCTTTTTGGCAGCCAGTCCCAGCGATTGATTCCATTTAACAGGGTCTTTTACTAAATCAAGAGCAGCTTTTAATTGTACATCTTTAGCTGGATTGGGTTCGCGTCGTGCCAGCCAATCTTCTTCATCTTTTTTCTTGCTGTCTTTTTTATTGGCAGCATTGGTAACTTTGCCATGCGGGTCTGAGTCAGCTGATGGTACATTGGTTTTAATGTCCTTGGAGCTTTCTTTATCAGTATTACCATCTGTATCTTGAGTTGTAGGTTCACTTGTCGCAGTAACAGAAGTAGATTTTTTGTGGCCGCCCAGTAGCTCGCCGTTAACTTCCTTACCTCCCAATGGGTTACTCAAATGCCCACCCAAATCGGCCTCGCGGCTTTCAAATTTGCGGTTTTTATCTTTTACCTCTACATCAGGTACGATGCCTTGTGCCTGTATAGAGCGGTCATTAGGCGTGTAGTATAAAGCTGTAGTTAGTTTAACCGCACCACCATTGGATAATGGGATAACTGTTTGCACAGAGCCTTTACCAAAACTCTGTGTACCTACAATCACGGCACGCTTGTAATCCTGTAATGCACCGGAAACGATTTCTGAAGCCGAAGCAGTACCTGAATTAACTAAAACTGTAATTGGGATGGTTTTGAGCTCATCAGGCATGTTAATTAGTGGATCGTTCCCTTTTATGACATAATCCTTTGGAATCGCTTTTAAGACCATTCCTTCTTTTTTATCCCGGTTTTTGGTGCTGACTACTTTTACTCCGGGTTTCAGGAATACTGAGGATACACCAACAGCGCTATTTAATAAACCGCCGGGATCATCACGTAAATCCAGTACCAGCCCTTTTAGTGGCTGTTTATTCTGCTGTTCCAGATTCTTGATGGCATCGGCCAGTAGGCTTACTGTATGTTCTTGGAACTGGGTAATGCGTACATAGCCATAATCTGCTTCCAGTAGTTTGTAGCGTACACTTTTAACCTTGATGATTGCCCTTGTCAGGTGTACTACTATAGGCTGGGTCTCATCTTTACGTGCCAGTGTCAGTGTTATGCTGGTTCCGGGTTTACCACGCATTTTTTTCACGGCTTCGGTGGCTGTCATGTTGCGGGTAGATTCATTATTGATTTTAACAATGTAATCTCCACTTTTAATACCAGCGCGATCAGCCGGTGTGTCCTCAATTGGCGCCACAATTTTAATCAGCCCGTCTTCCGAACTGATTTCCATGCCTAAGCCACCAAATTCACCTGTGGTGCTTTCCTGTAGATCAGAATAATCTTTACCTGTCAGATATTCTGAGTGCGGATCAAGGTTATTGACCATGCCTTTCATTGCACCTTCCAGAATTGCATCATCGGTTTTATTCTCGACATAGTTGGCTTTAATCTGTCCATATACTTCAGCCATAGTATGTAGAGATTTTACTGGTAAAGCTTCGGATTTTTCATTGGCATAACCTTGTACACTCAGGGTAAGAATCACGCCACTGAAAGCGCCTAATGTGTACAGAGCAGCTTTTTTTAATCTAGATTTAGCCATTATTTCTGTTGTTCTTTCTGATAACGACAATAATTCAAGGTATAAATATTCTGTTTATAACAGGAATTTATAAAAATTCAAAACCGGGCAAAGTGTACACTATAAAGTCACCGGAGGTAATAAAACGCCATAGTTTGCGTTAACGTAACCATGATAATGGGTTCATTGCCTGATTATGGTAACGAATCTCAAAGTACAATCCGTTTTGAGCATCTGGTAATTTACCACTTATACCAATGTTTTGACTAGCGCTAACTACACTGCCGGCAGAGACGCTGACTGAAGACAAGCCCGTATAAATGCTGATATAGCCTTCACCGTGATCTATAATGATGGTCTTGCCATAGCCTTGTAAAAAAGCTGCATAGACAACGGTACCGCTGGCAATACCATGTACCGCAGCATTATTGCAGTCAAAAAACAGACCTTTCCAGATACCACCATTTGGTCTGCTTTCACCAAATTTTCCAGTGATGGTGCCATTAACCGGTCGTGGAAGACGTCCCTGTTTTTGTGCCAGTCCTTTGTTTGCCGGTGCTTTAATGCTTTCAGTAGCCTGTAATGCCATATCTTCAGCGGTTAAAGTAGAAGGTAATCTGGTGCTGGCTGAATCAATATTATTAGTGGTTGTAGCTGTATTATGCGGTTGATTGGAATTTTTAGACTTATCAGTGTTTTGTCTGGTGGGTTTGGCCGGAGCCTGTGCCAAACGCCGCATGGTTGCCTGCGCAGATAGGCGGCTTAACAAGTTATTCAATCGTTTTTCATCGGCTTTTAACGATTGAAGCTGCTTATTCTGTACTGATAATTGCTGGTTAAGAATACTGGATTTATTTTGCTGGTTTACATGTTGGTGATGCAGTTTGTTAATGAGTTGCTGTTGTTTTTGCCGTGATGCGGCCAGCTCCTTTTGTTGACTGTTGATTGTCTGTTGCTGCTCATTCATGCGCGTCTGCTGTTCACGCAAATGCCGAATAACCTGCTCATTTGCTTCATTCAGATAACGAATATATTGTAAAGACCGGCCTTTGTTGTCAGAAGGGTCTTTTTTCAGCATTAAATACACACTGTTGGGCTGACGGTTGCGGTAATGTGCATTGAGCAGGCGTGCCATTTGGGTACGGGTTTCAGCAATCTGGGTACGGGTTTTATCCAGACTGGTTTGCAACAAGTGTAATTGGCGCATACTGATCTCTTGCTGCTGCTGGATACGGCCAAGTTCATTCTGGGCACGCTCCAGCTGCTGACGGGTTGCAGCCACTGAGGCATCAATTTTTTTCTGCTCTATTGTGGTTTTACTAATCTGGTGTTGTGTTGCCGAAATGGCTTGGTGAACCTGTTTCAGCTCACCGGAGGGCTGTATTGTGTGGTTACTGGCCGCCATAGACACAGAAGTAGCAATGCTGTAACAGACCAGAAAAAATCTGGATAGGGATTTCATTATTTATCTGTAAATTCTATCAGGTTTTGGCCAGTCATCTCTGCTGGGGGGGTCAAGCCCAAAGCAGTTAATAGTGAAGGAGCCACATCTTTAAGTGCACCGCCAGAATGGATGGTGGCTTTACGTCCAATATAAATAAATGGCACTGGCTCAACTGTGTGCTGAGTATGAGGCTGTTGGTTCTGTTCATCATACATGTGCTCACAGTTACCATGGTCAGCGGTAATGATAACTTCTCCACCTGTAGCACGTGCTGTATCCACCACGCGTGCTACACAACTATCCAATGTTTCCACTGCTCTAATAGCAGCATCAAGTGAACCAGTATGGCCAACCATGTCACCATTAGCAAAATTACAGATAATAACGTCATGGCGATGATGTTGGAGACTGTCAATAATCTGCTCAGTAATGCCAATGGCGCTCATTTCTGGTTGTAAATCATATGTGGTGACTTTGGGCGAAGGTATCATAATCCGTTCTTCACCGATATAAGGCTCTTCCCGTCCGCCACTAAAAAAATAGGTGACATGCGGATATTTTTCTGTTTCGGCTATACGCAGTTGGCTAAGTCCCTGTGCAGCCAGAAATTCACCCAGACCATTATTTACTGATTGGCGCCCGAACATCACTGGATGGGCAAATTGTGTGCCATAAGCGGTGATGCTAGCAAAATATCCAGGTTGTACTCGATGTTTACGTTCAAAACCAGTGAAATCGGTAAAGGTGAGTGCCTGAGTTAATTCACGCGCACGGTCGGCTCGGAAATTGAGAAATAAGATGGCATCGCCATCGATCAGACCTGCCTGTGAGCTGACAACTGTGGGTTTGACAAACTCGTCCTGTTCGCCCCGCGCATATGCTTCCTCTAGCGCGGCCGTGGGTGAGGCAGCTTGATAGGGGGCATCGCCAAATAATGCATTGTATGCAGCCTCTACCCGATCCCAGCGGTTATCCCTGTCCATGGCAAAAAAGCGTCCAACCACTGCTCCACATAATACTTGCGGATGTTGCTGCATATAACGTTCCAGACGTTGCAGATAGGGGCGAGCACTTTGAGGTGGGGTGTCACGGCCATCCAGAAACGGATGAACAACAATTTTCTGCATGCCCGCGGCTATTGCTGCATCCATTACTGCAAAAAAGTGTTCTATGTGGCTATGAACGCCGCCGTCAGAAAACAGCCCTAACAGATGCACAGTGCAATTAGGATTATTCCATGCCTGCTGCAATACTGAATTGTGCTCAAGAGTATGGTCTTCAATTGCCATATCAATGCGGGTGATATCCTGCGGCACAATCCGTCCGGCGCCGATATTTAGATGACCTACTTCGGAGTTACCAAACTGACCTGTAGGCAAACCAACCATGCGCTCGGAAGCATCAATAGTGCCATAGGCATAATGCTGACGATAGTGATCGATATGAGGTGTATGTGCCAGTAAAATAGCATTGTCGTCACCTTCGGCACGATGGCCGAAACCATCCAGAATTAAAAGAACAATGGGTTTGGTTAATGACACTGTTGGCCTTTCTGTGATGGTGTGCTGGCTGCCCTGGAAAAGTAGCCAGTAATATCTGTGTGAATATGCTTTTAAGAACCGGATAAAACAATCCAGTTTAGAGTAAGATATGATTATAACGAAAAGCACTGTCTTGAGAAACTGCCAGACAGACCCAACTTAACGATAAATTAACTCTGTATAGTCTGATATCATTTTCATGGACAAGCACAATATGGCTGCACAACAAGGCGCTCCTTCCAATTTTTCTCTGGCTAATCACTTTCTGATTGCCATGCCGGCAATGGACGACCCGTTTTTTAAAGAAAGCGTGATTTATCTGTGTGAACATAGTGCAGAAGGTGCGATGGGCATTATTGTCAACAAACCATCGCCAATTATGATGGATTTGCTGTTTGATTCTGCCAAGACACCTACGCCAGAACGTTTTCATGGTCAGAATGTACTGATGGGGGGGCCTGTTCAGGTAGACCGGGGCTTTCTGGTGCATACTCCTGCTGGTTCATGGGAAAGCAGTTTAATGGTCACTGATGATATTGCCATGACCACTTCACGCGATATTATTATGGGTCTTACACAGGAAAATGAAGTAAACAAGGCTGTAGCCACAATCGGGTATTCCAGCTGGTCGGCAGGGCAGCTTGAGCAGGAACTGGCAAATAATAGCTGGATTACGACGCCAGCTGATATGCAAATTCTGTTTGATATGCCATATAAGCAACGTTATAAAGCTGCCTTACAACTATTGAATATTGATATTACTAATCTGAGTGCCTTGGTGGGTCATGCCTGAGTCAATTATACCTTCTTTACAATGTGGTACTGTTCTTGGCTTTGATTTTGGTGCCGCACGAATTGGCGTGGCTGTCGGTGAAGCCGAGTTGGCCACGGTGCATCCGCTGGAAACCATTGCTGTTGTTAGTAATGAAGAACGTTTTACCCGTATTGCAGCGCTAATTAAAGAATGGCAGCCTAAGGCTCTGGTGGTGGGTTTGCCCACGCATATGGATGGTACAGCCGATGAAGCTACTGCATTATGCCGTCGATTTGGCAATCGTTTACATGGCCGCTTCCATTTACCAGTTTATTGGGTAGATGAGCGCTGGACGTCTGTTGTGGCCGATAGTCTGTTAAGTGACGCCAGAGTATTTGGCAAGAAGCGCAAGCAGGCATTAGATCAGGTTGCTGCCCAGAATATTCTGGCCACTTTCTTCAGTGCCGGCGCCTGTCTGGCCAGATTGGATTAACTATCTTTTTTAGTTTTAGTAGTTTTTGCTTATGTCTTCTTTAGTTTCAAACTATCATCTGGAATATATGCCTGTCTGAGTTTTTGCTCCGTTTTAGCTGTCTGTCTGATACTACCATTCCGTCCTCGTAGATTTATTATTTATTTCAATCATCTGAAATAAACCTTTCATCACAAAATATAGTTTTATTTTATTGAATCCGACGATAAACTTAACTGTATTAAGTTGAGAAACAGTTTAATCAGACTAGGATAAATAATGAGCACAGACAGCAATATAAGCATTAATACTATTGAGGCCAAAACTAAAGCCAATATTCTTGCCGAAGCATTACCCTATATCCGTCGCTTTTACGGGGTTACCATGGTAATTAAATATGGCGGTAATGCGATGACTGACCCACAATTGAGAGAAAGTTTTGCCAAAGATGTGGTGTTGCTCAAGCTAGTGGGCATTCATCCGATTATTGTACATGGTGGTGGCCCCCAAATTAATGAATTGTTACAGAAGGTAGGCAAAGAAAATCATTTTATTCAAGGAATGCGTGTCACTGATAGTGAAACCATGGATATTGTAGAAATGGTGCTGGGCGGCTGTGTAAATAAGGAAATTACTTCTTTACTGAATCTGCATGGCGGGCATGCAGTAGGGATCACTGGTCGGGACAATCATTTTATCAAGGCTAAAAAACTGTTTGTAACCACGCCGGAGAATGTTCGGCAGGACATCGGGCAGGTGGGCGAGGTTGAGGCAATTGATACTGACTTGATTAAGGAAATGGTAGAGTACGGCTATATTCCTGTTGTTGCGCCAATTGGTGTAGGTGAGCAGGGTGAGGCTTTTAATATTAATGCTGATGTGGTAGCCGGTAAGCTGGCAGAAAGCCTGAAAGCTGAAAAGCTGATTATGCTTACCAATACCATCGGAGTACTTGATAAAAACAATCAGTTACTGAGTCGTTTAACCCCGACTGATATCAATGCATTGATTGCCGATGGCACCTTGCAAAATGGTATGTTGCCTAAAATCAATGCCACATTGCAGGCTGCCATGCATGGTGTGCATAATACTCATATTATTGATGGGCGCGTTCCTCATGCTTTGTTGCTGGAAATATTTACTGATAAAGGTGTTGGGACGATGATTCTTGGCCGGAATGAGCAGACTGAATAAACTGGCTTTATCAGCTTATCAATATTTAATTATTGTGTAATTAATGATTTAATAAAATTTTAGCAGCAAAATTGTTTAAAAAGCTTGACAGTAAAATTACAAACGCTATAATTTCGCCTCATTCCCTGATAGCTCAGTCGGTAGAGCGACGGACTGTTAATCCGCAGGTCCCAGGTTCGAGCCCTGGTCGGGGAGCCAAATTAGAAAAAAGCACTCAAATATTTGAGTGCTTTTTTCATTACTAATACTATCGATTGATTATTCACCAACTTTTAGTAGTTTTACATCGAAAATTAATACGCTGTTAGCTGGAATGGTACTCGTTGGACTTTGCTCACCATAGGCCAGATTTGCAGGAATATAAAAAGTAAACTCACTGCCTTCAGACATTAATTGCAGGCCTTCAGTCCAGCCCGGTATAACGCCATTAAGTGGGAACGTGGCTGGTTTATTATTCCGCTGCGCAGTACTGTCAAATACTGTGCCATCAATTAACCGGCCTTCGTACTGTACAGTAACCATATCCGAGGCTTTAGGTTTCTTGCCTGATCCTTCATGATTAATTTTGTATTGCAAACCTGAAGCGGTGGTTTTTACTCCCGATACCGTTTTATTTTTGGCCAGAAACTCATCTCCTGCCACCTGTGGGTTTCGGGTAGCCGAAGTAGAAGCAGCTATCGGCTCACTGCTGTTGTTTTTGTAGCCATTATCAGTGGAATTACAGGCTGATACAGCCAACAGAGTAGTGATTCCCATAATAGTAAAAGACAAGCGTTTCATAATTTCTCTCTAAACATTGGAAGAAGAGTAATTATAGCAGCATCAGGAAAAACAAATTTTCTGCTCTGCATAAAACAGTTAAGCAAATACAAAATACGGATGGAAGACATTTATTTAAAAACCATTTGATATTTTAAACAGATAAGGGCATATATTTCAGGTATTCGATTTTGCCGATATTGGTTAAACCCAGTTGATAAAGGTTATTATTCATTAATAGGCCGACTGAAATACGCTAAAGACAAATTCTTCTGAAAATGTAGCGGATTATGGTAATTTATACTGGTAACTTGTTTCGGCAGATTAAATCGGCTTTAGCTGCAACTGTTGTCTTTTCGATACTTATAGTTTTTAATTTACATTAATATACCAAAATTAATAATAGGGTAAATACACGGCCTGAATAACAGTATAGGGTTAAAAATAAATGGTTAATATAACAATAAAAAAATTATATTAACTTGAATTGTGGTTTGGCCGAACTACTCCCTTGAACAAATTAAAAAAATTGTTATCCCTATTTTAATTGCACGGTATTTCCAGATGTCAGATTTTCATTTTGCGGGTATGCTTGTCACCGGTGTTATTCGAATGTTGATAATGGCTTGACACTATTAGACTTGAAGAATAGAATTACGTCCTATAAGAAGATGTCAATTCTAAATCTTTGTTTAATGTCTATAGCGGCAGGTTAAAACCAAATCGACTTTCAATAAAAACCTTACCATTCTTTTGCATGCACCATGTATATAAGGCTCGGTAACTGGAATTATTATGAGTCTGCCGACTCATTTTATCTTGAATTCTAATAAATAAGTTCATTTATATCTTTATGCACGTTTCTGAATTACAAAACCTACATGTGTCTGAATTATTGGGCATAGCTGAAGAATTTGGCATTGAAAATGCCAACCGTTTGCGTAAACAAGACCTTGTTTTTGCGATTGTGCGCATTAAAATGAAGCAGGGAGAGGCGTTTACCTGTTCTGGTACGCTGGAAATTCTTCCAGACGGCTTTGGTTTTCTGCGTAGTATGGATACATCTTATCTGGCCGGCCCGGATGACATATATGTTAGCCCAAGCCAGATTCGCCGTTTCAATCTGCATACTGGTGACACGATTGAAGGCAGTGTGCGTGTACCTAAAGACAACGAACGTTATTTTGCACTGGTACGTCTGGATAAAATCAATGGTGATAACCCAGATGTGTGCAAACATAAAATTCTGTTCGAAAATCTGACCCCATTATTTCCAGACCGGCAGTTTGTGCTGGAGCGGGATATTCGCTCCGGTGAAAACCTTACTGGCCGAGCCATTGATCTGATCGCTCCGATTGGTTTTGGTCAGCGCGCCTTACTGGTCGCTCCGCCGAAATCCGGTAAAACGGTGATGCTGCAAAACATTGCGCATGCGATTACCGCTAATTATCCTAAAGCAGAACTACTTGTGTTGCTGATTGATGAGCGTCCGGAAGAAGTAACCGAAATGACCCGCTCTGTTCGCGGTGAAGTGGTTTCTTCCACTTTTGATGAACCTGCTACCCGCCATGTACAAGTAGCAGAAATGGTAATTGAAAAAGCCAAACGGCTGGTGGAACACAAAAAAGATGTGATTATTCTGCTGGATTCAATTACTCGTCTGGCGCGTGCTTATAATACGGTTATCCCTGCTTCTGGCAAAATTCTTACCGGTGGTATTGATGCCAATGCTCTGCATCGTCCCAAACGCTTTTTTGGTGCAGCTCGCAATGTGGAAGAAGGTGGTTCATTAACTATTATCGCTACAGCCCTTGTCGAAACTGGTAGTCGTATGGATGATGTGATTTATGAAGAGTTCAAGGGCACGGGTAATATGGAATTGCATCTTGATCGACGCATGGCTGAGAAACGTCTGTTCCCGGCAATCAATATCAATCGTTCTGGTACCCGTCGCGAAGAGTTGCTGGTTTCCAATGAGCATTTGCAGAAAATGTGGCTGTTGCGTAAATTCCTGCATCCAATGGATGATATTGAGGCAATGGAATTTATTATCGATAAATTAAAACAGTCTAAAAATAACGCAGACTTTTTTGATTTAATGCGTGGTAGCAAATAGCCAAGTATTCTGGCTTATTAAACCGTGTTTAGTTCTATAAACACGGTTTTTTATTTAAGCCAGTGTCGCTGTAATCAGACACTATTTCAGCTTGGCTGGTTAGATAAACTATACTTACTACCGGACTAAGTGTGTATACGAATTTTTAATATTCTATATGTTATCTTGGGCAGATAGTTTTCTTGTTAATACGGTCAGTGTTGAACAACATGCAGGAGCAGTTGAATAAGCAGTAATAAAACCATACCGATATTATGCAGTATGGTTCTGTTGTTTGTTCTTGGGTATTGTAAGAATGAGCAGAAGATATATATTTGTCTGCTAGCTTAAAACCAATATGTCGGATTAAAGCTTAAGCTCATGCACGTGTACACCTTCTGCATCAACAGCCAGATAGCCGCCATAGTTTTCAGCCCAGTCCTGTATCACATAACGCTTGAAAGGCTGATTGTTTAGCTGTGATTCATGCACGGCCGGGCGGTGAGTATGACCATGAATCAGAGTAGGTAGAGCGCCCTGAGCATGGCTGCTCATCAAAGTATAAATGGCACTTTCAGTCACATCGGATATTTCACTTTTGCCTTCATTATTCTTGCGCGTTTCACTCATCTGGCGAATTTGTCTGGCCAGTAAACGTCTTTCAGCAATGGGTTTACTTAGTACAGCCATTTGCCATAGCGGATTGCGGGACTGGGCACGAAATTGCTGATAGGCCATATCATCGGTGCATAATTCATCACCATGCATGATGATATAATCGTGGCCATAAAGATTTATCTGCTTAGGTGCTGTGAGTAGTTTAATACCGCTTTCGGTCGCAAATTTTTCGCCAAGCAAGAAATCGCGGTTACCATGAATAAAATAAACTGGGGTGCTTGCAGTGAAAGCTTTCAGTTCGTTTTTGATGTGGCGGATAAAATCATTATCATCATCATCACCAATCCAGACATCAAAAAAATCGCCCAGAATATACAGTGCATCAATATTACCTTGCCATTGTTGCAGACAGCGATAAAATAATTCATTTAATGGCGGTGTTTGTTCGGATAGATGTAAATCAGAAATAAAGATAGTGGTATTCATAGTTTGTATTTGTAGAAATATCAGGCTAAAAATTCAGTATATTGTTGTGTATCAAAACCAACCACTACGCGTTGGTTATTTACCAGTACTGGGCGCTTAATGACAGAAGGTTGGTTAATCATCAGGTTAATGGCTGCTTGATCGCTGCTTAGTGCATCCTGCTGCTCACTGGTACTTAATTTTCGCCAGGTGGTGCCTTTACGATTAATCAGTGTTTCTTTGGGGATTTGTGTAAGCCAGAACTGGATGTCTGCGGCAGTGGGTGGTATTTTTTTTAAATCAATAAATTCAGCGTTAGTATGTTGCTCTGCCAGCCACTGGCGTGCTTTTTTTACTGTATTACACTGGCTGATACCGTAAATTCGAATACTCATGGGTGAAAACCTGTATGTTCAAATAGATTAGTATTATACCGGTTTGCCCATACTTGCTTAAGTGTTGGTTTTATGCCGATTGGCCGTCCAACATTGCTTTAGCAGGGTTAAGGTATACTGTCTGCATTGCTAATCTGGCATATTGGCAGTATGCTTTAATTAGGCCAGTTTTTTATTTTTGATGAGGAAAGCCAGAATGAAAAAGATCAGTATACTTGCTATCAGCCTGTTACTGGCAGCCTGCGGGAGTAAGCAGGAGGCAAGTAACCGTAATTTTAGTGAAGCGATTGATGAATTTGCCAAAAATGATAAAGTTTGTCTGGCCGTTAATCTGGTGTTGGATAATGCTCAGGGTGATATGAACAATATAGTTACCATAGGTAGCAAAGAAATTCGTATTGCCAAGAAAAATGGTGAGGGTGATAAAGTTAATAAAACTGCTCTGAGACAGATGGATATTCTTACTGATGCAGATCTATACGAAAAAGGTAAAGATTCCACCCTGACTGTTAACGGCGTACCGGATATTCCGCAAGCTGTGTACTATCGAACCAGTAAAGGTGAAGCCAATATGTTGAATAATGCACAGGGAAGTTTGCTGTGTCTCGGTACACAGAAGGTCGATAAAATCGTACTCTTTACTGAACCAACGCCCGCAAATGGAGTAACCATTTCCAAAGTGGTTTATGATGCAAAGCTGATACCAGAAAAATGGGCTAAAGATTTACTCAAAACTACAGATGAAAGCTGGTGGAAATCTTTACAGGAACCTCAGCGTCGTACTGCGGTACTGGTTTTAACTGATAAAGGATGGAAAGACGAACGGGTACTGCACTAGGTGAACATTCTGCTATGTTTGCTTACTACTTTATAAATGATTAGCTACTTTAATTAATTGTAAGGGACAGAATACTCTATTTCCTAAATTCAGTTGCTAAGTTGGAATAGTGAAGTAGCTAAAGCAAATGTAGTAATTAGTCTGATAATCAAAAATATCTCCAGAAAATGTTTCAATCTGGAGATATTTTTATATTAGTAGACAATTCTGCAATTTTATACTACGGCTTCTTCCTTACGTTTTGGTGGTTTAACCAGATTCTGCCGGTTTAAACCAAATATCAGCAATAATGGACTGGCTACCAATACGGAAGAGTAAATACCAAATACGATACCAATGGTTAAGGCCATGGCAAAACCATGCAAGGCTGCACCGCCAAAAACCAGCATGGAAATAACCATTGCTTCAGTGGAGCCGTGGGTGATGATTGTTCGGCTCATGGTAGCGGTAATGGCGTTATCGATGATAGCCGCAACACTTTTACCGCGCATATGCGGTTTACGGAAGTTTTCGCGAATACGGTCGAACACCACCACAGATTCATTCACTGAGTAACCGAGCACGGCCAATATACCAGCCAGTACGGTAAGGGAAAACTCCCAGTGAAACAGGGCAAAGCAGCCCAGGATAATCACGACGTCATGCATATTGGCAATAATGGCAGAAACGGCAAATCGCCATTCAAAGCGCATGGACAGGTAAATAATGATGCCAATAACAACCATGCCAAGAGCCAACAGGCCATGGGTAACTAGCTCTTCGCCAACCTGCGGTCCGATAAATTCAACCTGCCGCAGACTCACACCTTCCTGATGTTGTTTGAGCAAGTTCATTACCTGATTGGACAGCTGTGCAGAAGTCATATTGGTTTTATTGGGCAAGCGTATCATGATTTGCTTGTTAGTACCCAGTGCCTGTACCTGTACCTCGCCCAGTTTTAGCCCGTCCAGCTCACTGCGAATTTTGTTTAAATCTGCACTTTGCTTGAATTCAACTTCCATCACAGTACCACCGGTGAATTCTACAGAAAAATTCAACCCGCGAGTGACAAGAAAAAATACAGCCAGAATAAAAGTAATTAATGAAATCGCCGTTGTCAGCTTGCCATAGCTCATAAACGGGATATCGCGTTTGATTTTAAAGAATTCCATAATTAATTAAGCCTTACTTTTACTGGTAGTGGCGTTATCAGCAATCCAGATATGGCCAATGGACAGCATTTTCAGTTTACGTTTGCGGCCGTACCACAAATTAACAATGGCACGTGAAACCACTACGGATGAGTACATGGAAGTGAGAATACCCAGACAGTGCACCACGGCAAATCCACGAATAGGACCAGAACCGAATATCAGTAATGCCAGACCTGCAATCAGTGAGGTGATATTTGAATCCACAATGGTATGCCATGCGTGGTCATAACCAGCATTAATTGACATCTGTGGTGTATTGCCATGGCGTAACTCCTCGCGGATACGCTCGTTAATCAATACGTTCGAGTCAATAGCCATACCTAGTGTAAGGGCAATGGCAGCAATACCAGGAAGTGTCAGGGTAGCCTGCATGGCAGACAGAATGGCAATCAGAAACAGTAGATTGCATGACAGGGCAACTACCGAGAATACGCCAAACAGCCGGTAGTAAAGCATCATGAATATGGCTACTACCACAAAACCCCATAGGGTCGAATGGAAGCCTTTGCTGATGTTTTCTTTACC
The DNA here is from genome assembly GCF_002777825.1 of Snodgrassella alvi. Taxonomy (GTDB): domain Bacteria; phylum Pseudomonadota; class Gammaproteobacteria; order Burkholderiales; family Neisseriaceae; genus Snodgrassella; species Snodgrassella alvi_C. The sequence goes on from NZ_MEIR01000080.1 coordinate 72,737, forward strand.
CAGTGATGGACCAATGGTGCGTTCTTCAATAATTTTCATTGGTGCTGCCAGAGAGCCGGCACGCAGTAGTAAGGCGGTATCATTGGCTTCAGCGATATTCATATTGCCAGAAATGATGGTTTTGCCACCCGGAATCGGTTCGTTGATTACTGGTGCTGTAATAACTTCTGCTTTGCCCTGATCGATAAGTACCATGGCCATACGCTTGCCAACATTGTTGCGGGTAAGGTCGGCAAAGATGCTGGCACCAGTACTATCAAAGTTTACGCTTACACCTGGTTGCCCACGATCGTTGAAGCTGGCCTGTGCATCATTGATGTTATCACCAGTAAGCTCAACCTGTTTGCTGACCAGTGTTGGGGCACCATTACCCGAAGATGGCAGCAGTTCAAAGCCGTCTGGAGTATGTCCCTGCAATGCTTGCTGGTACTGAATCGGGTTATCACTAACCATACGCACTTGCAGGGTGGCCGTACGGCCTATAATGTCTTTAGCTTTAGCTGTATCCTGAACACCTGGCAGTTGTACCACAATCCGGTTTGGTCCTGCCTGCTGAATAACAGGTTCTGCTACGCCCAGTTCATTAACGCGGTTATGCAGGGTATTGATATTCTGTGTTACTGCATCAGTACGAATTCTCGCCAGAGCAGTATCACTCAGGCTTACAATCAGGCGGTCACCATTCTGGGTAAGTGTAGCATCGTTAAGATATTTTTTTAATCCAGATATGGCTGTAGTGGCATCAGTAGCAGACTGGAATGGTACTACCAGTGTTTGTCCGTTTTTAACAATATTGCCACTGCGAATTTGTAATTTGCGCAGCTGGCGACGAATATCACCGGCATAACTGTCGAGCGTTTTGTCTACAGCTGAATTCATATCAACCTGCATGGTGAAATGCACACCGCCGCGTAAGTCCAAACCCAGAAACATAGGCTTGGCGTGAATTTTTTCCATCCATTCCGGAGTATTGGCCAGCAGGTTTAATGCCACGATATAGCCGTCGCCAAATTTGGCAGCAATGGCATCACGTGCTTTGAGTTGGGTCTCCGTATCGCTAAAACGCACTTTCAGGCTGCCATCGGTGATGAACATACCCTGATGCTGGATATGAGCAGCAGTCAATGCCTGTTTTACCGTATTTTCGGTTTGCTCATTTATAGTAATGGCCTGACGGTTGGTAGAGATTTGGACTGCCGGTATCTCGCCAAAAAGGTTGGGAATGGTATATAACAGCCCCAGTATGATTGAAACGATGATAAGCAGGTATTTCCACAAAGGATAACGATTCATATTTGCTGCCTTGCTTGCAGACTGCTGTTTTACAATTCAGGTAAAGAAAACAAAGGCCGCAACTACATAGCTGCGGCAGGGAAACAGATTTATTCTGGTACTTTGCCACTGATGGCATTGCGTTCAAATTCAACTTCTACTTTAGGGGCAATTTCCAGAGTGAAGTATTGTTCATTAACTTTGGTAATTTTGCCGACAATACCAGCCAGAGTGATCACTTTATCGCCTTTTTTCAATTCAGTTAGCATCTGCTGATGTTTTTTATGCTTGCTTTGCTGCGGGCGGATTATGAGAAAATAAAATACAACAAGTATTAATAAAAGTGGTAAAAATTGCATGAGGCCACTCTGAGAACCGACAGTGTTGGCAGCATAAGCAAAATCAATCATGGGGTTTACTCCGTGTGATTCAGGTAAATAACGCTATTAAACTAGCCATTGTAATCGGCAATGATAATTTTATCCAGTTTTGCGCAGCACTATCGGTAAATAAATAGCCTCAGGCTATAATGATTGCTATAGCAAATTTAATTCTGCCATTGAGGTTGTCTTTTCGGCAGTGATGATGAAATGATCCAGTAAGCGTATTTCCAATAGGCTTAGTGCTGCTTTTATCTGTCTGGTAAACTCGATATCACTTGTAGAAGGCATAGTGGATTGTCCTGGATGATTATGCGCCAGAATGATTGACGCTGCGCAATGATTTAAAGCCACTGCGGCAACTTCGCGGGTGTACACTTTGGCTTCATTGATAGTGCCACGTGCCAGTTCTATGGTATGCATTAGTTCATTGCGCTGATTCAGCAGCAATGCTATGCATACTTCCACTTTTTCATGGCCTATGTGCAGCCGCAGGAAATCTGCTACGGCTTTGGGTTGGGTAAAAACAGGACGGCGTTGGATTTCTTCTGCCAGCATACGCCGGCTAATTTCGCGAATAACGGCAAATTGGGTATAACTGGCCACACCCATGCCGCGATGCTGACAAAGCTGCTGGCAATCAGCTTCAAGTAAGGCACGCAAGCTACCCATTTTTGAGATAAGCTCACGTGCAAGGTCTACAGCACTCATGCCACGTGTTCCAGTACGCAGCAAAATGGCGAGTAACTCAGTATCGCTTAAGGCGGTAGCACCCAGTCTGAGAAGCTTTTCCCTTGGGCGATCGTGCTGCGGCCAGTGCTTGATACTCATTATTACGTTTATGTCATTTAAAGACATAATCATAATATAACTTTGTAATAAAATAAATTGGTTTTTACTTAGCTTTCTCGCTTCACCATCTGTTTTAAATTTAGATTACATGAAAGAAATCTATTCTGTTTTGCTATGGTAGCGTTCATACGCGTGTTTAAAATGAGTGTGCACTATTTCGTTTGGTTTTTTATCGCATAAGCTAAAAATCACAATGGCGATGGAGGCAAACAGAAAACCAGGAATAAGTGAATACAGATGAAACCAGTTAAAATTGATCCACAGTAATACTGTTACAGTACCGGTTATCATACCGGCTAGTGCACCATTACGTGTCATGCGTGACCAGAATACCGAGAAAATAATAATTGGACCAAATGCTGCACCGAAACCAGCCCAAGCATGGCTCACCAAATCCAGAACGCTATTATTTGGATTAATCGCTAATAAGATAGCAATCACCGATATTAATAACACCATGATCCGTCCAATCCAGACAAGCTCTCTTTGTTTGGCTTGAGGTCTGAAAAAAGCGCGATAAAAATCTTCTGTTAAAGCACTTGAACAGACTAATAATTGGCAACTTAAAGTGCTCATCACAGCAGCTAGAATTGCTGCCAGTACAATACCTGCAATCCACTGATTAAATAGTAATTTTGACAGCTCTATAAAAATGCGTTCGTGTTTGCCATTATTAACCAGATAGGCCAGTTCAGGATGATTGGCAAAAAACGCTATTCCAAAAAAACCTACAGTAATAGCACCGGCCAAGCATAAAATCATCCATGTCATACTAATGCGACGTGCATTTTTCATCACTTGATGTGAATCTGCAGCCATAAATCTGGCTAGAATATGCGGTTGTCCAAAATAACCTAATCCCCAACCAAGCAATGAGATTATTGCAATAACATCCACATGAGCAAAAAGGTTTGTATAATCTGGATTGAGGGACTTGATATAAATTATGGCGTCCGAAAAGCCACCAGCATTTATCATTACCATGATAGGCGTTAAAATCAGGGCAAACATCATCAAACTGGCCTGAATGGTATCTGTCCAGCTAACAGCTAAAAAGCCACCAATAAATGTATAAGTAATGGTTGCACCGGCACCGGCTAACATAGCCCAGCCATAACTCATACCAAAGGTGCTTTCAAATAATTTAGCACCAGCAACTACCCCTGATGCACAATAAATAGTAAAAAAGATAAGAATGATAACTGCTGAAATGATGCGCAGTAACGAGCTGTTGTCATCGAAACGGTGAGCAAAATAGTCTGGTAAAGTTAATGAATTATGATTGATTTCAGTAAAAACACGTAATCGACCGGCAATCAATAACCAGTTTAAATAAGCACCAGTTATCAAACCGATGGCAATCCAGCTTTGTGAAATACCAAACAAAAATACAGCACCCGGTAGTCCCATGAGCAGCCAGCCACTCATATCAGAGGCTCCAGCAGAAAGTGCGGTTACCATACTACCAATACGACGCCCACCCAAAATATAATCACCAAAATTTTGCGTTGATCGATACGCAAAAAAACCGATTACAATCATTCCTAAAATGTACACAGCAAAGGTGACAATCATTGGTAAGGACATATCTAAGAAAAACCCTGTTTATGAAATTAGAAAAATAGTGGGCTAGTTTTATCACAAAAGCATCATGTCAGAAAGCAGGCGATTTATTAGAATCAATCCACTCTTCATTAGCTAAGCCGATAAAGATTCAAATAGAACAAAGTGATATGGGTTACTGCTTCAATAAGCATCTGCACGTATGAATCTCGATAAAAGCCAAATTTAGCCAGCATATAATCAATATATAAAGTATATAATATTTTATATATATACTGATTATAATTATTGTGTGAAACGGGCAACTCGAATTCAAATATGGGAAGATTAAAAGTTTATATTCAAAATATCCAATGACTAAGCCTATATGTGAAATCCACATTTGCACTACTTACTGCTACAGCATTTTCGGTTCAAGCCACAAATGTAAATGTTAATAAAACCACTAAACTACTATTATGACTGCCAACCCGTTGAACGAATTTTAGCGTTAGAATGGGTAAGTTCCAAAGTTATATTTGCACAATAGGGTTTTATCCTGAAAAACTTTGCATCATTAATTCAGCAACTCAATGTTGAGAGAAAAACTGAAATATTGTTTCAAATGTCGATTTTAGTTGGCCAATACCATTATGCGCATGCTAGAAGTCGAGTGTTATTCTGCCCGAAATAAGGTTATATAGAAACGTAAAAAGCGCAATATAAGGTTTTCTACTATATCTAAAGCTAATGTAAAATCAAAATACCACAAATTGATTTTACTGAATCAATTGATGAGTCGATAAAATGGCTTATTAGTGATAATTTTTAAGTAGGTGCGTTATGTTTTTAATCCCATGTTTATTGTATTTAAAACGTCCTGTTTGAAAGATAGCTTGTATCAATATTCATTGACAATAAATGGGTTATTAAATATTAATCATTGGCTTTGTAAACATAAAAAGCTAGCTTAGCAACGCCAGACTGGCAAACATTTGAAGCAGTGTAGGCAATACCATACTTCGTTTTTGCCAAATTTAGAGAAAATTTTGTTGGAAAGGTTTCATGGTAAAACAAAAAACTCAGTTTCAATGTCGCAGTTGTGGCGGTAATTCACCTAAATGGCAGGGGCGTTGCCCACATTGTGGCGAATGGAATACGCTAGAGGAAACAACAGTTTTACCCACAGCCGCGGCCAATAGCCGCTTTCAGTCATGGGCAGCCGGTCAAACGCAGGTACAGTTACTGGCCGACGTGAGTGCAGTTGAAGTACAGCGCACTGCTACCGGTATGGGGGAGCTGGATAGGGTGCTTGGAGGCGGGCTGGTAGAAGGTGCAGTTATCCTGCTAGGCGGAGACCCAGGCATTGGTAAATCCACTCTACTGCTGCAAACAATAGCTCAGATGGCAGAAACAGAATCGGTATTGTATGTTTCTGGTGAGGAATCGGCACAGCAGGTAGCGTTGCGTGCGCAGCGCTTGGGTGTGCAGGCAGACAGAGTGCATTTGCTGGCAGAAATCAGGATTGAAGCGATTAGTGTAGCTATTGCGCGGCAGCATCCAAGAGTAGTGGTGATTGATTCGATTCAAACCATGTATTCAGACAGTATTACTTCTGCACCCGGCTCAGTATCACAAGTACGCGAATGTGCTGCCCAGTTAACCCGCCTGGCCAAACAGCAGGGCATCAGTATGTTACTGGTTGGACATGTAACTAAAGACGGAGCGATTGCCGGACCACGCGTGCTGGAGCATATGGTAGATACAGTGTTGTATTTTGAAGGGGAAACCCACTCAAATTACCGTATGATTCGGGCAATTAAAAACCGTTTTGGCGCTGCCAATGAGCTGGGTGTTTTTGCGATGACGGAAAAAGGGCTAAAAGGGGTGTCTAATCCCTCGGCACTGTTTTTATCCAGCTACCGTGATGATGTACCTGGCTCCTGCGTGCTGGTAACACAGGAAGGTTCGCGTCCGCTACTGGTAGAAATTCAGGCATTGGTTGATGATGCACATGGCTTTGCGCCCAAGCGATTAACTGTGGGACTGGCACAGGAACGTTTGGCCATGTTGCTGGCTGTGCTGAACCGCCATGCTGGTATTGCCTGCTACGATCAGGATGTATTTCTGAATGCCGTCGGTGGTGTAAAGATTACAGAGCCGGCTGCCGATTTGGCTGTTATTCTGGCCATGTTGTCCAGTTATCGTAACCGCCCCTTGCCGGAAAAGCTGATTGTATTTGGTGAGGTTGGTTTATCTGGTGAGATTCGCCCCGTACCACGCGGACAGGAACGGCTACGCGAGGCAGAAAAGCTCGGATTCACGCATGCCATTGTTCCGGCGGCCAACTGTCCGAAACGGGTAGCTGATTTTCCTGGTTTAACTATTATCGGGGTAAATTCAGTTCAGGAAGGTGTAGACGCTACCCGCCGCGAGTAATTTTATATTTGCCTGAACCTAATTAAAAGGATAGGCTTAAACCAGTAGTATTGCTTTTTGTGCTATTGCCTAATATAAAATTCTGGAGATGAAGATATGTCACAACCAATTAAACTAGTTGCCATGATGGACCTGAAAACCGATGCATGGCCAAATATTGCGGCAGCAGTTGAGCAGTGTGTGACTCTGTCACGTCAAGAACCAGGCAATATGTCTTATACAGTTAACAAGGACTTGGATAAGGCTGATCGCATTGTATTTATAGAATGCTGGGCTAATGAAGCTGCGATTGATGAGCATAACAGTACCGCCCATTTTCAAAATCTGATTAAAACTGTTGAGCCATATTTGCGTGAACCTATGCAATTATTGAAATTAAGTGAAATTACTACCTTTTAAGCCAGCCAAATCTGTATTCTGCCCGGTAATCAGGGATAATACGGGTAGAATTTTAATTTTAACAAACTGTTTTTGTTGGATTAATTAATTGATTTTTCTCTTACAGTAGTTAATATTCAGGCTTAAACTATATTTTGGTAACATATGATGAAAACCATTCAAATTGAAGGACAGCAAGTTGCTTTAGGCAATATTTTTTGTATTGGACGAAATTATTCAGAACATGTGAAAGAATTGCATAATGCCAAATCTGACGAACCGGTTGTATTTCTGAAACCAACTTCTTCTCTGGCTCAGGCCGGCGACAATATAAGACTGCCGGCTTATAGCCGGGATGTACATCACGAGTGTGAACTGGTTATTTACATTAAAGAAGATGCTATTGATGTAGACGAAGACAAAGCACTTAACTATGTAGGCGGTTATGCCATTGGTTTGGACTTGACTGCGCGTGATGTACAGGCAGAACTAAAAGGTAAAGGGCTGCCATGGGAGAAGGCCAAAGGATTTCCTACTGCTGCCTGTGTTTCACACTTTATTGCCCCGGATAAGGTCAACGATATCCAGACGCAGGATTTTTGCCTGAAAGTTAATGGGGAAATACGACAGCAGGGCAATAGCCGCGACATGATGTTCTCCTGTCGGCAGATTATCAGTTATTTATCCCGTGTTTATGGTTTGCAGGCTGGTGATATTATTTATACCGGTACACCGGCAGGCGTTGCCGCAATTAAGTCTGGTGATGAGCTGGAGTTGATCTGGCCGGGAAAAATTATGCTTAAATTTCAGGTGGCATGAATTTATTCAGCCTGATTGATAAACTTAAGCGCAATTTTTTTGATAAATTGCGCTTAAGTTTTTCGGGACAGGATCGCTTATTAAATACTACCTGTCCGTAATCCACTGGTGCTGTACTGTGGAATTGACCTTAATCTTTACAGTACCGCTATAATAATGCGCTTTAAAAGCTGAAATCCTATCCATGTCATGTAGACCATTTTCAGTCCGATTGCCTTTATGGCTAATCCTGTATTTTATTTTGTGGACAGTATTACCATTTGTGCTTTCTGCCAGCTACCCGTTAGATGTGCCTGAAGGTATTTACTGGGGGCGTGAATGGCAATGGGGATATTATAAGCATCCACCACTTTCAAGCTGGATACTGTATTCTTTCTATCATATTTTCGGATACATCGGCCCGTATATTCTGAGCCAATGTACTATTGCGCTGAGTTTGTGGCTGGCTTATCTGTTTGGACGACGCCTGATGAATCCGAGCAGGGCATTTGTAGGTGCTCTGTTTTTATTGGCTATCTTTTACTATACGTGGCCTTCACTGGAGTTCAATCATAATATAGCGCAAATGCCAGTATGGCTTGGCTTAGTATACGTATTTTATCTGGCTATCCGAGAAAATCGCTGGCGATACTGGTTGCTGTTTGGTTTGCTGGCTGGCGCTGGCATGCTAGTGAAATATACTGTTGCCGTGCTGATTATTACCATGGTACTGTATTCACTGTGCACACCATATCGCCGCTTATGGTTAACAGCAAAACCGTGGCTGGCGATACTGATAGCCTTACTGGTTTTTGCTCCGAATGTGTACTGGCTGATGCAGCATAACTGGTTACCATTGACCTATGCTTCTGCACGTTCTGCCGAAGACGCCAGCCGCAATGGTCATTTGGCTGCTTTGGGTTATCTGGGAACACAGTTAATCAATCATCTGCCCCTTTTACTGATTCTGCTTTTTACCCGTACACGTCTGAGCTTACGCACTCCCGTTCAGATATTGCATCGGTCTGCCTGGCATTTTCTGTTATGGATGGGACTGGTTCCTACATTGATACTGGCTTGTGCCGGACTGATTTTCGGACTTGGTTTGCGGGATATGTGGGGTATGCCGATGTGGGGGTTATCTGGACTGATAATAGTTGCTCTCATTCCTGAACAGATATTTACCAATAAACTTGATTCCTTGCTAAAAGGCACAGGCATCTGGGCATTAATTGTCACCATATTAATGGCTATTTATATAGAATTTGGTGCCCGTATACGCCACAAGCCTTCACGCATGGACTGGCCACAGGTTGCACTGGCCACACAGGTTGATAAACAATGGCAAATGGTTTCTTCATGTAAACTGGACAGTGTGACTGGTTCAGATTGGGTAGTGCTACTAGTTGCTTCCTATTCAAAATTTGCCCCATCTGTAATGGTATCGGGTGATGCTGCCTATTCACCCTGGATGAGCGATAATCGTTTGCAGCAGCATGGCACACTTGCATTATGGCCAGCCAACGAGCAGCCGCAAGTGCCATGGTTACAGCCTTTAGCTCAACAGCCTGATTTGATCATGAAACAGGGGGAATGGACAATCGCATGGAATAAACTGCCTGATCGTGAACCGCTTAAAGTAATCTGGCGGGCTTATATTCCAAAAAAATGTTTGAAATAACAATGTGTTTACTTATTGCAAAAATGAAATTGGGTATTATCTATAAAATACCTGAGTTATCTCAATCTGCCAGTCGTCTGTAAGGTAAATTATATGGATAAAAATATCATTGGTTTGAGCATTATTCTACCAATATATAATGATGCGGCCGCAGCAGGTCGTTTTTTGCCGGAATTATTTACTTTTACCAGCCGGCAGGAAAAATCTTGTGAAATTATTCTGGTTGATGATGGCAGTACAGATCATTTGGCTGCTACGTATGAGCAGCTTAGGCAACAACTACCGGCCAACACTGCCTTGCGATTGGTGCAGTTTTCACGCAATTTTGGGAAAGAAGCAGCACTGACTGCCGGACTGGAGCAATCTCAGGGTGAGCTGATTACCATGATGGATGCTGATGGCCAGCATCCGATATCAGTACTTGAGCAAATGCTAACTTTGATGCATACCAATAATGTAGATGTGGTAGCAGCAGTACAGGCTTCGCGTGAACACGAAGGGTTATTAATCCGAACATTGAAAAATAGTTTTTATCACTTTATGCAGGATACGCATCGCTATGAGCTTACCCCTAATGCCGGTGACTTTCGCCTGATGAAGCGCAGAGTGGTACAAGCTCTGCTTCAGTTACCTGAACGACAGCGTTTTATGAAAGGGCTGTATGCATGGGTTGGTTTTTCTACCATTTACATCCCATTTCAGGCATCTTTACGCCAGACTGGCAAAAGCAAATTTAACTATTTCAGCCTGTTTGAATTAGCCCTGATAGGCATTACATCATTTTCACAACGGCCGTTACGCTGGATTTCTCGGATGGGACTGATTATTTCCCTGCTGGCACTAATCTATGGCTTGTGTATTGTGGCTGATACCTTATTTTTTGGCAAAGACCTTGCCGGATGGCCGACTTTAGCTGCTGGAATTATGTTTTCTGCCGGAATTCAGCTGGTTTGTCTTGGTGTGATTGGCGAGTATATTGGCCGTATTTATGAAGAAGTAAAACAGCGGCCGCTTTATCTGGTGGATAAAGTATGGGACAGTCGCGAACAAAAATGAAAATCATTTCTAGACAGGGGGCTTGGTTTGCCCTGGTAGGCGGAGCTGCTGCTGCTATGCATTTTTTCTGTTTGGTGCTACTGGTACAGTATGCTCAGCTTGTGCCTGTTTTAGCTAATCCATTGGCTTTCCTGTGTGCTTTTGTTATCAGCTTTATGGGACATTATCGCCTTACCTTTAGCCAGACACATCATTCGTGGTTTCAGGCTCTTTGGCGCTGGTTTTGCAGTGCCGTGGTAGGTTTTGGGCTTAATCAGATTTTATTCATAACTGGCATAAAGTGGTTTGGCAATCAAGCCTACTGGTGGTTATGGATCATTGTTACCATAATAGTGACGGTTTTATCTTTTATTCTGGGTAAATTCTGGGCCTTCAATGAGAAAGTAAGCCATGAAGCCAGTAATGATTAATGTAGATGATTTAGGTTTGTCGGCAGCCGTAAACGAAGCTGTACTGCGATTGGCACAAATGAGGCGCATACAGGCCAGTAGTTTCATGAGTCTGGGTACAATTGCAGCAGATGAAGTGGCTGAACTGAAAAAACAGCATATCGATATTGGTTTGCATTTTGATTTAACTGGTTTTGCAGGTTTGGGCAATCTGAAACAGGTTTTAATCAAATCTTACTTACATGCATGGTCAAAAACAATTTTGCAGGATGTGATTAATCGCCAACTTGATGCCTTTGAAGACAAAATCGGGTATAAACCGGTTTTTATAGATGGGCATCAGCACGTTCATCAGTTTCCGCAGATACGTTCCGTTTTGCTAGAGATTATATTACAGCGGTATGGATGTGATGTTGCAGTACGCAGCACTAAAAGCACACAGCACGATATCAAAGCAGGAATAATTTATGCTCTTGGCGGCCACCAGCTAGATAAATCATTAGAACAAGCACACATCACCCATAATTTTGCTTTCGCAGGTATTTACAACTTCAATGCAGATATGAAAATCTTACAGGCAAGATGGAAAGAATGGCTTGGCAGTGCTTCTAAACAGGGTTTGCTGATTATGTGTCATCCCGCGGTTTCATCAGCCAGCTGGAACGATGAAATTAAAAGTGCGCGTGAATATGAATGGCAATGGTTGCAAAGTGAAGCGTTTATCCAGTGCTGGCAGCAGCAGCATTGCCATGCAGTTAACTGGCAAGACTTTCGACAGGGAAATCATTGTCACTAAGCAGTAATCCATTGATAAATAATTCCAGCCATTTTGACTATTATTTACAGTATACTTGTGGTTTTTAGCCGTTGGCATGAAAAATTCAGTCAGCACGTTCATGATTTATCAAGTACACTATCTGTATTGCATTGCAACTACATCGTCTGGAATCAAATTGCACTGGGTATTTTAAGGGTCGTTATGATCATATTTGAAAATATAAAAAAAACTTATATCAAAAATAAACAGCAAGTACATGCCTTGAATGATATTAATCTCACTGTTGATACGGGTGATATCTTCGGGCTGATTGGTTGGAGTGGCGCAGGTAAGAGCAGCTTAATCCGTTTGGTAAACCAGCTGGAAAAACCTACTACTGGCACAGTGTGTGTAGATGGAGTTGACTTAAACAAACTGGATGCTACAGCACAACGCGCGCACAAGAAAAAAATTGGTATGATTTTCCAGCACTTTAATTTGCTGGAATCCAAAACAGTAGCTCAGAATATAGCCATTCCACTGGTTTTGCAGGGCTTAAAACGTGAAGAAATTGATCGTCGAGTCGATGCAATGTTATCGTATGTTGATTTGACCGGCAAAAAGCACAGCTACCCCGGTCAGTTATCAGGCGGACAAAAGCAGCGTGTCGGAATTGCACGCGCCCTGATTACCGAACCATCCATATTATTGTGTGATGAAGCAACATCTGCACTGGATCCACAAACTACTTTATCAATATTAAAATTATTAAAGCAAATCAATAGTGAACGTAATATTACTATATTACTGGTTACCCATGAAATGGAAGTAATCAGCTCAATTTGTAATAAGGTAGCCGTGATGGAAAAAGGCCAGGTAATTGAGCAGGGTTCAGTATTGGATATTTTTTCGGCACCGCAACAGGAAACAACAAAAAAATTTGTCAGCACTGTAATCAATGCTGAAATACCCGAAGCAGTACTGGACAGTCTGGTCGAACAAGACAATATTTTCCGCTTAGAATTTCTCGGCAATTCTGCCAGAGAACCGGTAGTAAACGAGCTGATATTAAAACAGCTGGTGGAAATCAATATACTTTTTGCCAATATGCGTGAAATAGGTGGTGTTGTACTGGGAAGTATGTTTATTCAGATGAACGGTACTGAAAAAAATGTAGAACAGGCAGTAGCATTTTTACAAACAAAAGGCGTTCGGGTTGAAAGAGGTGGTGTATGAATCAATGGTTTGAAACCTCATTAACTGCTGACCAGTTTGGTACAGCATTATTGCAAACCTTCAACATGGTTAGCATTTCATTTGTTCTGGGTTCAATATTAGGTACAGCTCTGGGCGTATTATTATTGCTTACACGTCAGGGAGGCGTGTGGCCAAAACCAATATTGTATAACTTATTAAATATTATTATTAATATTGTCCGCTCATTGCCTTTTATTATTCTGCTCATTTGTGTATTGCCGGTTGCCAGCCTGATTATTCATACCTCTATTGGCACCAAAGCAATGATTATCCCCCTGATTATCTTTGTTTCTCCCTACATAGCACGCTTGATAGAAAACTCATTATTGAGTGTGCCTGCCGGAATTATTGAAGCAGCTCAATCAATGGGTGCCACTAATTTCCAGATTATTCGCTATTTTATTTTACCGGAAGCAATGCCTTCTATTCTTCTGGCTTTAACCACTGCGCTGATTGGTTTGATTGATGCTACAGCCATGTCTGGTACAGTTGGCGGTGGCGGTATTGGTGATCTGGCGGTTAATTATGGTTACCAGCGGTTTGATTACGTAATTATGATAGCTACTGTCATTGTGCTGGTATTGATTGTGCAAATTATCCAAACTTTAGGCAACTGGCTCGCGGCCAAAGCCAAAAAGAATTAATCTGTAAAAAACGGCTTTGAAAAAAGCCGTTTTTTGTATTTATACGCTTATAACTTTTTAATCTTTGTTTATAAGCAGCCAATCTTTTAATATTCTGCTGCAATCATTAGACTACTCAATTTAATAATATTTAAAAAAATTGTGGTAGAAAATATCATTTAATCCCAATTTTGTAATTATTGGAAGACTCGCTTAAACAATCATAAAGCCAGATGCAAGTGGTTAATCCCTATTCAGAACAGACTAAAAATTTTTGTTTTTTGTAAAATGTAGAATTTAAATCTTATTTTAACCGGAGCAGATAGCATGAAGCTGATAAAGCATCTTTTTATTTTAATAATAGCCTGCTTGGCACTGGCGGCCTGCCAGCAGAATAAAAATAATAACAAACAGATTGTTATTGGTACATCGCCCGGGCCCTATAGTCAGCTTTTTCTTGATGCAGTCAAGCCGATTCTGGAAAAACAGGGTTATCAGATTAAACAGATTGATTTTTCTGATTTACTGCAGGCTGATATTGCTTTACAGCAAGGCAGTGTAGATATTAATGTCGATCAGCATACTGCTTATATGCTCGCTTTCAATCAAAATAAAAAAGCCAGTCTGGTGGCCTTAACACACATTCCAACCGTACCTACAGCTATTTATTCTAAACGCCATGATAATTTGCAGGCAATAAAAAAAGGCAGTGCCATCGCCGTACCTAATGATCCGGCAAATGCTGCACGAGCATATCGTCTGCTAGCGAAAGCAGGCTGGATTACTCTAAAACCCCTAACTAATCCAGGCATGATTTCTAAAAATGATATCAAAACTAATCCTTATCAGTTGAACATTACAGAATTAGACCCGGGTAATATTCCAAGAACATTGTCTGATTTCGATTACTCAGTGATACCGGGAAGCAGAGCCTATGCAGCTAAAATTAATCCTGATCTTGCCCTTTTGCAGGAAGATATAGTACCTGCATTTGAGCTGGTGGTAGCAGTAAGAGCGGATAATGTACAAAAGTCTTGGGCTCAGGCTGTTAAATCAGCTTATAACTCAGTAGAATTCAAGCAGTATATGCAAACACATAACACCAAGCATTACTGGTTCATACCTGAAGAAAGTAACTAAATCAAAACTTAATAATAAAAACTGCCTTTTTCAAGGCAGTTTCTTAGATTTTTTATAATTACTGTTTAATCAGGCAGCAAAGCGTTTTTCTACTTCACCCCAGTTAACAATTTCCCAGAAATTACTTAAGTAATTTGGACGACTATTACGATAATCAATGTAGTAAGCATGTTCCCATACATCGCATGTTAACAGCGGAGTATTGGTACTGGTAAGTGGAGTGGCAGCATTACTGGTTGATACTAGATCAAGCTCACCATCCGGTGTTTTTACCAACCAGGCCCAGCCTGAACCAAAGGTACCAGCCGCTACTTTATTGAATGCCTCTTTAAAAGCATTAAAGCTGCCCCATTTAGCATTGATTGCCTTGGCTAAAGCGCCGTTTTCTGTCAATGCTACACCATCCGGAGCAAAACCAAACCAGTAAAAAGTATGATTCCAGGTTTGCGCTGCGTTATTAAATAGTCCACCTGAAGATTTTTTTACAATCTCATCCAGAGGCATGTTTTCAAACTCAGTACCCTTAATCTGGTTATTCATATTGGTGATATAAGTTTGATGATGTTTACCATAGTGGTATTCCATTGTTTCTTTGGAAATGTGTGGTGCCAGAGCATCAAGAGCGTAGGGCAGTACTGGTAATTTATGTTCCATGGTTGAGATTCCTTTTGATTAGGTGATTTGTTAGTGCTTTGCAGTGTGTTTATACGTTCAGGCAAATTGGGTTAATTTGCAAATATAAAAAACGTTTAATTCACATTAAACCATTATATGGTTCATTAATCATTGTAATACACTGCCTTCATCAGCGGCAAATAAACACGCGCTTAATGGTAAAATCAGAAAAGAGGTCATTAAAGTTAAAAAATATGGAAGAAATTAATATAAGCAGTGAAGAGATAAATCAGCTAGCATTACCTCCACACTCAATGGAAGCAGAACAATCTGTTCTGGGTGGCCTGATGCTGGAAAACAGCGCTTGGGACAGGATTGCAGATTTAATTGATGAAGATGATTTTTATCGTCATGAGCATCGACTCATATTCAGGGGAATCAAAACTTTAGTTGAACTGTCGCGTCCAGCTGACGTAATTACGGTACAGGAAGAATTGCAACGGCGTGAAGAGCTTGAACCAGCAGGTGGGCTGGATTATCTTATTACGCTGGCGCAGAACACACCTTCAGCCGCAAACATACGCCGTTATGGGGAAATTGTGCGCGAACGCTCCATTATGCGTCAGCTAGCACAGGTCGGAACACAAATCGCTCGTTCAGCCTACAGCCCTCAGGGTAAAGATGCAGCACAAATGCTGGATGAGGCAGAAAACAGTGTATTTCAGATTGCTGAATCAACCGCTCGGTCGAAACAGGGCTTTTTAAGTATGCCCGTGTTGCTGAAAGAAGTGGTTACCCGAATTGATTATTTGTATTCCCGTGACAACAAAAATGATGTTACGGGTGTATCAACCGGATTTATAGATCTGGATAAAATGACATCCGGCCTGCAACCTGGCGATCTGATAATAGTTGCTGGTCGTCCTTCTATGGGTAAAACCGCTTTTTCCCTGAATATTGCTGAACATGTAGCCATATCGGAAAAATTACCAGTAGCTGTATTTTCAATGGAAATGGGAGGAGCACAGCTGGTACTCCGTATGTTAGGCTCAGTAGGTCGAGTTGATCAAAGTGTACTCAAAACAGGACAGTTGCAGGATGAACATTGGGGCAAGCTGAATGATGCTGTAGTTAAACTGACTGATGCACCAATGTTTATTGATGAGACCCCTGGATTAACCGCACTGGAAGTACGCGCACGCGCACGGCGACTGGCTCGGCAGCAGGGTGGTAAACTTGGTTTGATTGTGCTCGATTACTTACAGTTAATGTCTGGTTCGGGTCGATCGGATAACCGTGCTTCAGAACTGGGTGAAATTTCCCGTTCTTTAAAATCATTAGCCAAAGAGTTACAGGTTCCTATCATTGCCTTGTCACAGTTATCCCGTACAGTAGAGCAAAGAACGGATAAACGGCCAATGATGTCGGATTTGCGTGAGTCTGGCGCAATTGAACAGGATGCAGACCTGATTATGTTTATGTATCGTGATGAATATTATCATCCAGATAGTCAGTTCAAGGGTTTAGCAGAATGTATCATCGGCAAACACCGAAACGGACCAACCGGAAAAGTACACCTCACCTTTCAGGGTCAATTTACCAAATTTGATAATGCAGCTATGCCTGATGGGTATTTTGATGATTAATTTTGTTTTTGGCACAAATAATTGGTTCAAAACAGGTGAAATGTTGTAAAATTATCTGAAAATAACTGTATATTAATTTGTGTCTGGAAATTTTAGGATTGAAATTATGGTTTCATCCAAACCAACAAATGCTGGTTTTACCTTGATCGAAATGTTAATTGTTATGGCAATTACAGCCATACTGGTTGCTATTGCTTTACCGGGTATGGAAAGATTGATTGCTTCGCAGCGAATCAATAATCGGGCAGATCAGATGTTTGCTTTGTTTCAGTTTGCTCGTGCGGAAGCTATTCGTACCAATAAGCCAGTATTAATCTGTCCTACAAAGATCAGAAAAAATACGGCTACTGATAATGGCTGCGAAAAATTTACTGCTTATGATGAAGGTAGGGGCTGGCAAGGATTTTTGGCGTTTAATGATGTAGATATGGATGGAAATTACAAAGCAGATACAGATTCCTCCGTACGAGTTGTTGCCCTGAATCAGAATACTAATATCAAGGTAATGCAAAAATGGAAAATCTGCAATACTGGGCAAAAAACATGTAATGCTGATATATCAGATAATAAAATGCTAGGATTCATGCCAAATGGTCAATTCGGTATTGGTAATGGAGCGAATGCCAATGACTGGACTATTGGGCAATCGAATGTTGTAATGGAAATTATTGATAGCCACTATAATAATGTAAACCGGCGTATTGTTATTACCCCAAGTGGCAAACCGGTGGCATGTAAGAGTGGCACCGATAATACAAATTCCTTCTGTGCATTGCAGTTACCTTAATTTTGAAATATAGGGAAATTGATATGTCTTCGCATAATATGAAAAAGACAAAATACTGTTTATATGCTTACCAGTCACAGCGGGGTACTACTATAGTTGAAGCAATTGTGGCTATATTCGTACTTTCTTTCGGGGTACTTGCATTGATGTTAGCGCAGATTACAGCGGTAAATACATCAATTAATGCGGCGAATCAAAGTGAGGTCACCAGAGCAGTGCAAAATTATATAGAAAAGATGCGTTCCCAACCTGGTTTAATGATTAAGGAAAAAGAGGACGCAAATGGTACCAAAATACAATACATTGCTAAAGATTATTCTCAATATGTTACCGATGATAAGGATATTTGTTCAAACAAACTGGATATTCACCTAGTCAATGCAGATCTAAATAGCTGTACTATTAGTTCTGATGGCCAGATTACTGTTAAATGGGGTGGGCAATCTCTGGGTAATAATGATGTAAGTGATGAATTTTCATATAGTTTAACTGCAGGCCAATCATGAAAAAATCTTATCATATTCAGATCAATCAAGATACTTCAGAGAATAAATCTGACTCAAATTCTGTAGTTATTTTACGTAAACAATGTGGTTTTAGTCTTGTTGAAATAATGGTGGCTTCAACTATCAGTATAATTATACTATTGGCTGCCAGCTCAACATTTTTAACTACATACAAATTAAAAGAAAAGGTTAAAACAAGAATTAATTATGAGCAGGATGTCAGAAATGCAGCAAATCTGCTACGTAGTGATGCACGTCAGTTAGGTAATTTTAGTTGTCTAAATCCACCAACAGCCAATAATTTAAATGGTATATTTAATGGTTCTTTTACTGAGGCAAATAACAAACAGTTTTTGTCAACTGGATTTGTTGGTGATATAGGTGTTACTCCGACTAGTGGTAGCCAGCAACTCGTGATGACATATATTAACGGAACATATGCAAGTAACCTTGTGGCCACAGATTGCAATAACAACATCCCAAATTTGGCAAATCATGTGGATGCTGCAGTCTATATAGTTGGTACTACTGCTTCCGATAATGTATCTGGATTGTATCGTGTTAATTACAGTGAAGGACGGTGGAGTGCTCCCCAACTTCTTGTAAGTAATGTCTCCAATGTACAATATAGCTTTGATTATGATGGGCATAGTAGTACAAATTGCCCACAGCCATCAGCAGGGGGGGATTCTTCCATTCAAATGATTGATAATATTGAAAAAGATAGTCTTGATTTTAGTTTTGATAAACCGCCTGTTTTAATAAGAACAACATTAACAGTAAACCCTTCGCAAACAGACCCAAATGTGAATTATGTAATTAATGCAATGGTTAGACAGGGTGAAATTTGTATCACTAATCAGGTTCAACAGTAAAGACTTAAATAGTTCTAGAATAATAGGGTACAAGCATGAAAACTAATTATAAAAGTCTCCCAGATAAGCAATGCGGCTTTGCACTGTTTCTGGTACTTATTATGATGATTGTAATCGCTTTTCTAGTTATTGCTACCATGCAGAGCACTTCTATGGATACGCGTACAAGTGCCAATGATAGCGATCATCAATTTGCTCTTCAGAACGCTCAATTGGGAATAGTTGCTGCTGAAAATCTTATCAGTAGCTGGCCTGCTACTATCAAGTCCAGCAGCGATAGAAAAGTATTTGCTTGTGATTGTAAAGATGGTTTATGTGCAGCCAATAAGCCATTTATAGCCGAAAGTAAGTTGGCAACTGTAGAAAGTTGTGGCAGCACATTGAAAGAGGTTTGGAAAAGAGATAACGTATTTACCAATACAGGGAATGATCCTTCTATTCAATCATCTCCATCAGAGGCTAAAGATGGAATGAAGTATCGATATGTTATAGAATATTTAGGTCCTGATAAAGATGCCGGAGTAGGTATATATTTATTTCGCATCACTTCAAAAGGTTGGGGTCGCAATGAATCTACATCTAGTATAGTTGAGGAAAATATACAGGCTGCACTATATGACAATTGATTTGTTAAAACAGATATAAAGATTGGCTTTTATGATCAATAAATTTTTCAGTAAAGGTTTCACTTTAGTAGAATTAATGATAGTAGTCGCTATTATAGCGATACTGTCTGCTGTTGCCCTGCCTAGTTATAGAATCTATGTTGAAAAGGCAAATTTGGCAGAGGCAAGCACAACACTAACAAATCTTAGTCAAAAAATTGCCGAACGAAAACTACAATTATTCAATGGTAGTTTTGTTCAAAATGATCTAAGTGCTATTGTTGAGCAGCAAGTTAGTAGCAGCAATAAGTATACTGTTGGTGGTAAATGTCAGAGTGCAGCTGATTGCTCAACTTATTATTTATATGCTGAACCCAAAAATAGTAGTAATTTAAAAAAATCAGTATGGATGGGAAGTAATAAAGGATTATATATTTGTGATATAAGTAGTGTTAAGGATATTGATGACGCAGCTAACAGTACAAGCTGTACTAAACAATAAAGAGTGTGTAAAGTGGATAAATCTTAGGTTAATTAAACCTTAATGAGTCACTTATTATATTTTTATGTATCTAAAGTTAAAATATTTAAGAGCAGCATCAACAAAGTTGCCAAGTTACACTGCAAGATTAAAGCTTATCCAGTTTGATAAACTATATTGAATACAAAGGCGATTAAATTTACATGTAGTAAAATTGTTCTTTAAAAAAATATAGCTAGTTTTAATTAATAGTTAATTATTAGCGTAAACAATTATTAATCCAGTTTTGACGCTGTTGATGGTTTAAAACTTGTAAAAAATCATACTGTACCTTCAATTCTTCTACATCCTGCTGCATTCGTGGCATATAATGGTTCAATACATAGCGTTTAGCTTCTGCTTCATCAAACTTGGGCTGCATCAAAATTTGATTTAATTGTTCATTTTTACGTTTGTTATTTGCAGTATGTTGTAAATTTGTATCATGATTTCGCTTATACTGCATTCTAATAAATCTGAGCCGTGCTTTTTGCATTTGAGTTAATTCAAGCTTGCGGATATCACAATTGATTTGTCCAGAAGCAAAAGTAGGGCAGGCAAATGTCAATATGACAAAGCTAGTACAATAGCGTGCTATTTTTTGCCAGCATGGAGCTACCATTCTGTTCTCCCTTTCAGTTCTATTTAACGTTAAGAGTATACTTTAATGGCAGTCAAGCACCTATAATGGTAGTAAACTTGCGTAAATAATACAATTTACCATAGGCCTTTTATATGAATAAGTTAATAAAGCCAGATTTTTTTATAGCACCCAGTATTTTATCTGCTAATTTTGCCTGCTTGGGCAATGAAATTGCTTCAGTAATTGAAGGTGGAGCTGATTGGATACATTTTGATGTTATGGATAACCACTATGTACCAAATCTCACTTTTGGGCCTATGGTTTGCCAGGCTATAAAGCCTTATGCTTCTGTACCTATTGACGTGCATTTAATGGTTGAACCTGTAGACGAAATGATTAATGCTTTCGCTGCTGCAGGTGCCAATATTATTACTTTTCATCCTGAAGCAAGTCGGCATATTGACAGAAGTTTAAGTCTGATAAAAGCAGCAGGATGTGAGGCAGGCCTGGTATTAAACCCAGCTACGCCAATTCATGTATTGGCAGAGGTAATAGACAAACTTGATGTGGTATTGCTGATGTCTGTTAATCCAGGTTTTGGTGGCCAAAGTTTTATTTCATCAACCTTGAAAAAAATAAGCCAGGTTCGAGCACTAATCAATGAATATGCGAAAGAAAATGGAAGATATATTCGTCTGGAAGTAGACGGAGGTATCAAGATTGATAATATAGCTCAAGTAGCCTCGGCAGGTGCTGATACATTTGTTGCAGGCTCTGCAATTTTTGGGCATAATGACTATGCCAAACAAATAACAGCAATGCGAACACAACTGGCTAATATAAGTTAGCAATTAGTCAATTGGTATTTTGTTCGGATATAAACAACAATATCGAATTGATATATTTATTATTGTAAATCATTAAGTCTTACAATGATATACTACTTATTTTCTTTAAGATTTAAATAGTTTTATAAAAAAGCAGTCGGTTTATATTAGACTGCTTTTTTATTTTTACAAACAAGAACAATATTAGAATAATATCATTAAATTTTAATGGGCTTCATCCCAGTTATGGCCAATTCCAACGTCAGCAATTAATGGTACCTTTAGCTGGGCTACACTAGACATCAATTGTGGTAAATGATTCTGCAAGGTTGATAATTCAGATTCAGGTACTTGTAATACGAGTTCGTCGTGTACTTGCATAATTAGTTTTGTATGCATTTTTTCCTGCTCCAGCCAACCTTGTACAGCAATCATGGCACGTTTTATTAAATCTGATGCCGTACCTTGCATTGGTGCATTGATTGCAGCTCTGAATGCTCCAGCGCGCTCTGTACCATTACTACTTTTTAAGCCTGGCAGATAAAGACGTCGTCCAAAAAGTGTTTCTACAAACCCATGCTGCAATGCCTGTTCTTTAGTTTTTTCCATATATTCATGAACACCCGGATAACGGCTAAAATAGCGGGAAATAAAATGTTGTGCTGCCTGAAGTTCAATTCCGAGTGATTTGGCCAATCCATATTCACTCATTCCATAAATTAAACCAAAATTAATCGTTTTAGCGTAGCGTCGCTGTTCTGCAGTTATCTGTTCCTGACTTATTGCAAAAATTTCCGCAGCTGTACGCTTATGAATGTCTTCATTATTGCGGAAGGCATCAATCAGGGTAATATCATTGGCTAGATGAGCCATAATGCGTAACTCAATCTGAGAATAATCCGCTGAAACTATTAGTTGGCCGGGTGGGGCGATAAAGCTTCTTCGTATACGCCGTCCTTCTTCGGTGCGTACAGGAATATTTTGCAAATTAGGATTGTTACTGGCTAACCGGCCGGTAATGGCAACAGCTTGGGCATAGGTAGTATGTACGCGTCCTGTGTGTAGATTTATAAGCTGAGGCAATTTATCTGTATAAGTTGATTTAAGTTTGGCCAGACTACGCGTCTGTAAAATAAGTTTAGGTAGGGGATAGTCGGCTGCCAGTTTTTCCAATACTGCCTCATTGGTTGAAATACCTCCAGACGAGGTCTTTTTCAGTCCAGAAGTAGGAATGCCCATTTTTTCAAACAGTATGGATTGCAGCTGTTTGGGAGAGTTTAAATTAAAAGGCTGGCCGGCCAGCTGATAAGCTTGTTCCTCCAGTTTAACCAGCTGCGTACCGAGTTCATGGCTTTGCTGGGTCAGTTCATGACGATCAATTAATACCCCTGTACGCTCCATAATGCATAATATGTTTTCAACTGGGATTTCCAGATTACGGTACAGCTCA
Organism: Snodgrassella alvi; assembly: GCF_002777825.1. Classification (GTDB taxonomy): domain Bacteria; phylum Pseudomonadota; class Gammaproteobacteria; order Burkholderiales; family Neisseriaceae; genus Snodgrassella; species Snodgrassella alvi_C. The sequence continues at coordinate 95,715 of NZ_MEIR01000080.1, forward strand.
AGCTGGGCTGCATCCATTTGTTGTCTGAGTAAAATCTCAAGGCGTAAGGATACATCTGCGTCTTCTGCGGCGTAGTTAACTGCATCTTCCAGTGCCACATCAGCAAAACTGATTTGTTTTGCTCCCTTACCACATAAATCTTCATAGTGAATAGTTTGCCAGTCAAGATGTCGCAGTGCCAGCTCATCCAGACCATGCCCTAAATGGCTTTCAACAATGTAAGAAGCCAGCATGGAGTCACCAACAATACCTTTTAAATTGATATCATAATTAGCCAGCACATGCTGGTCGTATTTGATATTCTGACCAATTTTGCCAAGCTTATCAGCCTCTAAATAAGGTTTAAGGGCATTTAAAACCGTTTCAAGCGGTAATTGTTCACTAACTGCAGTAGGGGTGTGACCAACAGGAATATAGAATGCCTTTCCTGGTTCTAAAGCAATACTGATACCAACCAGACTGGCATTCATTACATCCAAGCTATCTGTTTCTGTATCCAGAGCAATAGTGTGTATTGTATCTAATTGTTTAAGTAATTCAGCCAGTTGCGTGGCTGTGATAATAGCTGAATATTGTTTAGGAATGTTTTTTAAATCATTTGCATCTGATTTGTTTTGTATAATTTTTTTATTGTTATCTTCATTAATTTCCATCTCGGAAAACAGGTCGTTCACAGGCTGCAAAATAGTTGTGTTTTCTTCATGATGTGTCTGCGCTTCTTTTAACCAGTTTTTAAATCCCAGTTGCTGAAAATGGGGAATTAAATCTTCCCATGCCGGCGTTTGTCGCTTTAGGTCTTCAAGACCATGTGGCAATTCTTGTTGCAAGTTTATATCTGTTTTAATGGTGATTAATTGATAGGATAACGGTAATTTTGGTAGTGCTATACGTAAATTTTCACCAACTTTTCCTTTAATATCATTGGCATGTTCAATGATATTTTGTAGTGTACCATATTCCTGTAACCATTTGACTGCTGTCTTGGGGCCACATTTATCTACGCCTGGTACATTATCAACTTTGTCACCAATCAGGCTCAGGTAATCAACTATCTGGTCAGGTTTGACACCAAACTTGTCTAATACGCCGGTACTATCAAGCTTTTCATTACTCATGGTATTTACCAGGGTGACCCGATTATTAACCAGTTGAGCCATGTCTTTATCGCCAGTTGAGATAATAACCTGATAATCGGCTTGTTGTGCTGAACAGGCTAATGTACCAATTACATCATCAGCTTCTACACCATTTATAGATAAAACAGGCCAACCCATTAATTTTACCAATTCCGGTAAAACTTCAGCCTGCGGTCGCAAGTCTTCTGGCATCGGTGGACGGTTGGCTTTATATTCAGGATAAAGCTGATGGCGAAAATTTTCACCTTTAGCATCAAATACGCAACAGGCATAATCGTGTGGTGTGTCCAGCCGCAAGCGGCGTAACATATTTAGTACACCGTATAATGCACCTGTAGGCATACCTGTTGGACTGGTTAATGGTGCCAGAGCGTGAAATGCTCGATATAAATAAGATGAACCATCAACAAGTAATAGTGTTTTTTTCATAGTAATTCCAGAAATATCAATTTTTAGCTCATAAGCCACCTGAAATTAAATCAGCTAGTTTCAATTATTTGTACTAGATTTTTTAATCCCGTTTTGCTTAGTTGTTGCTAGCCTGATAAAGATATAAAAGGCTTTAATTAATTTGTATTTTACGATAAAAAATATTGTTAGTAATTCTAAACTATGGCTTTATTGGTAAAGTCAGTATATAAAAGCGCAGAAAACGCGGAAAAAACTGATAATCACAGACACCAATCTAACTGATTCGTTATAGCTGCTATATCACTCGTTTATTTCGCATAATGAATATTATGTTAAATTTTTAATATTAAACTTAAGCCGATTAAAGTTTATAATTTACAAGCCTCTTCCCCTACTAACCTTTTAGTTTATTTATTCATACAAGCAATCGTTATGTATCTTGCCTCTAGTTCATTTTCTCTGATTATTTTTTTCTATTTAAATCCCTATAGTAATTACGAATTGTACCTCTAAAAGTATCTTGTGGATGTTCAATCATTCTTTTTGCAAGTTTATCTAAATCTTTACTATGATAAAGATCCAGACATTTTAGAAAATCAAATTTAACCCCCTTCATCTCTGATTCAGCCAATGGATTGAGATAATTACGTGATAGATACATCTCTATTAAATGTTGAACAGCTTGTGGACTCTCTTCCAAATCATAATATGTCCATTCTTCTAGCCCACTTACACTACTGCCAGAATCCATTGAAGCAATCTCACCGTTAAGATAGGCTTTTGCTAAACAATTTCCTAACACCATATCCTTGTAATTTTGAATAAATGTTCTGCTAGGTGCTTCGGGTGAATTAATATCATTGTTTGAAGCATTACAAAGGTGTGGTAGTAGAACTAAAAAACAACCATATAAAATCCTTAGTTTAAATTTTCTCACGGGACGCCCCAAAAATTGATTTTCTGTAGTTAACTAGTCTGTAATAGCACAGATTATTGAACCAAATCCTTAGTTTACTTATTTATGCCTGGATATCTTTCGTTGCGGATGTGAAATTACTTTTTTAGCAAGTCTATCCAGTTCCTTGCTATGATAAAGATCTAAGCATTTTAAAAAATCAAATTTAATGCCTTTTATCTCAGCTTCGGCCAATGGATTAAAGTAATTACGTGACAAATAAGAATCAATTATTCTAATTTCTGCATCTATACTTTTGTCCATGTTGTAATAAGTCCATTCACGTAACACACTTGCACTACTACCCGCATCCATTGAAGCAATTTTGTCATCATGATAGGCACTAGCTATACAAGATGCTAAAACCATATCCTTGTAGTTTTGAATAAAAGTACGGTTTACGGCCTCAGGTGTCATGGAGTTAATGCTTGATGCATTACAACCCATTGGAAATAAAATTAAACAACAACTGCACAAGATTCGCATTTTAAAATTTTTCATTTTAGTTCCCAGAAATTGGTTTGAGTTGTTATGTGTCTTGCTTCTTGTTCATTTTCACTGATTATTTTTTTCTATTCAAATCCCTATAATAATTACGAACTGTACTTCTAAATGTCTCTTGTGGATGTTCAATTACTCTTTTTGCTAAAGTATCTAATTCTTTACTATGATAAAGATCAAGACATTTTAAAAAATCAAATTTGATATCCTTTATTTTTATCTCTGCTGATGGATTTAAATAGTTGCGTGATAAATATGAATCAACTATTTGAACTTCTGCTATTATACTTTCATTCATATCATAATAAGTCCATTCGCGTAACGCAGTTACGCTACTTCCAGCATCCATTGAGGCAATTTCACCTTCTTGATAGGCATTAGCTATACAATGTGCTAATACCATATCCTTGTAGTTTTGAATAAATGTTCGTTTAGGTGCTTCTGGTGATGTGATATTATTATTTGAAGCGTGACAACTAAATGATAATATAATCAGTAAACAAGCACATATAATTTGCATTCTAAAAATTTTCATAGCAAACTCCAAAAATTAGCTCGTTCTGCGATATAAGTTGATTCAGGTTCATTAAAATAGCAACTGTCATAACACTTATAACCGTTGAATAAGGTAGCATGACCTGTAGCATCAGACCAACCGGAAACTTCAAATAAAATTATCCCTTTTTTCCTAGCCAGAGCTCCTCCACCTGATGGCGGATATCTTACAATTTCTGGTTTACCCCATTCTGCATACAGAAAATTGATAAGATTATTTACTCGATAAAAATACATGTCTTTTTTATCTTTACCAGATACAGTTTTATCTTTTATAAAAGGTATCTTAAGTCCAGAGTGATTTAAAATATAACTCATACGGACTGCACAAGTATTATTCCACCTTAATTTTGGGTTTGGATGATTAATATTGTAAGCAACTAGCCCACCAATGATCTTAGCAACTCTTTGGTTCAAATTTTGCATTTAAGATATTTGCTGCGAAACTTAAATATCAAAAACATAAAAATTTCGCAGCTTTTGGAATTTGTAAAATCGATACATATCCACTCAATTAAGGCGTCATATTGCTTGCTGGAGTAGTTTTTATAGTTTATGAAAGAATACCAGAATACTAATCCTTAGTTTACTTATTTATGTCTGGATATCCTTCCTTGCGGATGTGAAACTACTTTTTTAGCAAGTTTATCCAGTTCCTTGCTATGATAAAGATCTAAGCACTTTAAAAAATCAAATTTAATGCCTTTTATCTCAGCTTCGGCCAATGGATTAAAATAATTACGTGACAAATAAGTATCAATTATTCTAATTTCTGCATCTATGCTTTTGTCCATGTTGTAATAAGTCCATTCACGTAACGCACTTACACTACTACCCGCATCCATTGAAGCAATTTTGTCATCATGATAGGCATTGGCAATACAAGATGCTAAAACCATATCCTTATAGTTTTGAATAAAAGTACGATTTACGGCTTCAGGGGTCATAAAGTTAATGCCTGATGCATTACAAATCAATGGTAATAAAATTAAATAACAACTACACAGGATTTGCATTTTAAACTTTTTCATTTTAACTCCCATAAATGGGCTTAAATTGTTATGTATCTCGTTTCTAGTTCATTTTCACTAATTATTTTTTTCTATTTAAATCCCTATAGTAATTATGAATCGTACTTCTAAAAGTATCTTGTGGATGTTCAATCATTTTTTTTAGCAAGTTTATCTAAATCCTTACTATGATAAAGATCTAAACACTTTAAAAAATCAAATTTAATGCCTTTTATCTCAGCTTCAGCCAATGGATTAAGGTAATTACGTGACAAATAAGAATCAATTATTTTAATTTCTGCATCTATGCTTTTGTCCATGTTGTAATAAGTCCATTCAATTAACGCACTTACACTACTACCTGCATCCATTGAAGCAATGTCCCCATAGGCTTTTGCTAAACAATTTCCTAAAGCCATATCCTTATAGTTTTGAATAAAAGTACAGTTTACGGCTTCAGGTGTCATGGAGTTAATGCTTGATGCATTACAAATCAATGGAAATAAAATTAAACAACAACTGCACAAGATTTGCATTTTAAACTTTTTCACTTTAGCTCCCAGAAATTGGCTTGAGTTGTTATGTGTCTTGCTTCTTGTTCATTTTCACTGATTATTTTTTCTATTTCAATCCCTATAATAATTCCGAACTGTGTTTCTAAATGTTTCTTGTGGATGTTCGATTACTCTTTTTCCTAAAGTATCTAATTCTTTACTATGATAAAGATCCAGACATTTTAAAAAATCAAATTTGATATCCTTTATTTGTATCTCAGTTGATGGATTTAAATAGTTGCGTGATAAATATGAATCAACCATTTGAACTTCATAAGTCCACTCGCGTAACGCAGTTACACTACTTCCTGCATCCATTGAGGCAATTTCACCTTCTTGATAAGCATTAGCTATACAATGTGCTAACACCATATCCTTGTAGTATCGCTAGCAGCATTACACAAAAATGGCAATAACGCTAAGAAATAACCACATAGAAATTTGAGTTTAAAGTTTCTCATAGCAAACTCTAAATTTTAATTTTCAGGATTACAAGATGATTTGAAATATTTTTCATTTATTTCTATTTAAATCTCTATAATAGTTATGTAATGAACTCTTGTAAGTCTCATGTGGATATTCAACCATTCTTTTAGCTAGCCTATTTAAATCTTTGCTATGATAAAGATCCAGACATTTTAGGAAATCAAATTTCACCCCTTTTATCTCTGCTTCAACGAGTGGATTAAAGTAATTTCGTGACAGATATGTATCTACTAAATTTTGTATCGCTTTCGTACTTTCTTCCAAATCGTAGTAAGTCCATTCCTCTAATGCACTAACACTGCTTCCTGCGTCTATTGCAGCTAATTTATCATCATGATAGGCATCTGCTATACAAAATGCTAAAACCATGTCCTTATAGTTTTGAATAATTGTTCGCTTAGGTGCTTCTGGTGATGTGATATTATTGTTTGAAGCATTACAACCAAATGATAATATAATCAGTAAACAAGCACATATGATTTGCATTCTAAAAATTTTCATAGCAAACTCCAAAGGTTAGCCCGATCTGTGGTATATGTTGACTCTGGTTCGTTAAAATAGCAACTGTCATAACACTTATAGCCGTTAAATAAAGTAGCATGACCCTTAGCATCAGACCAGCCGGAAACCTCAAATAAAATTATCCCTTTTTTTCCAATTAAGGTTCCACCTCCTGAAGGCGGATAGCGTACAATTTCTGGCTTGCCCCATTGCACATATAAAAAATTGATTAGATTGTTAACTCGATAGAAATACTTGAATTTCTTAATCTCCCCCAGATACTGTTTGCTTTGGTATAAATGGTATTCTGAATCCAGACTGATTCAGAATATAACTCATGCGAACTGCACAAGTGTTATTCCACCTTAGTTTTGGGTCTGGATGATTTATATTGTATGCAACAAGACCACCAATGATCTTAGCAACTCTTTGCCGTCTTTCTTCTAGATTATCAGCTTTATTGTAAATTATCTCAAAAGCAGCCCATCCTTTATCAAAAAGTGGGCGGATACCTTGTGGAGCACCCAATTTAAATCTCCTTAGATATGTTATGTTCAAATTTTGCATTTAAGATATTTGCTGCGAAACTTAAATATCAAAAGCATAAAAATTTCGCAGCTGATTTAGGGCGTTTTCCTGTTTATTAATACTTTACAGGTTATAACTACCCAATATTGTTTTTAGATTACTGCTGTTGCCAACGCTGTTGAGATTCACGAATAACCTTTTTAGCTTCTTCGATATCGCCCCAATGTGTTACTTGGGTGGTGCCAGTCTTTTTCAGGTCTTTGTAGTGATTGAAGTGAAATTCAATCTGTTTAATCAATTGTGGTGGTAAATCTGCCAAGGTTTGAATGGCATTACCATTGTTGCGATCATCTGCCGGTACAACAACTACTTTGTCATCAACTTCACCATCATCGACAAATTTCATCACGCCAATAATCCGCGCTTCCAGATAGATACCAGTGCTTAGAGGCTGGTCGGTAACAATTAAGGCATCCAGTTCGTCGCCATCCTCGTCTAGTGTTTGCGGGATAAAGCCATAATTCGTTGGCTTGGCAAAAATAACCGGTTCAACACGATCCAGTTTCATTGCGCCAATCTTGCGATCCCACTCTATTTTATGGTTGGAACCAGCCGGAATTTCTACTACAACATTGATAATACCGCCGTCTACATCACCGGCATCGAGAATCTGATTAAAATCTGCCATGATTAAATGTCCTGCATTTAAGTTTAAGTGGCCGTATTGTAAACAATGGCTTTTTGTTTGCCTATATTTTATTCTTGTGCTCACGAAAAAATATTATATTTATAGATTTATTTCTTTGGCACAATGTAATATCCATTTGGAATTTTAAATCTATCTGGGACTGATAAAATCTTAATTTTACCATTTTGTACTAGCTCAAACTTAATCTGACAGACACTACCTACTCATCGACATTCGTTCTAACACAATGACTGTCTGATGAGTAAAATAAATTCTCTAGCTGCTTTTCTTTAGCCAGTCCTTTTGTCTCTACCCAAGTTTGCCAAGGTGTCTTACCATAACAGTATTTCCCTGAATATGCTCTTTCCCGATTGTAAAACTCTAGCCAAGTCTAAATATCTTGTTGTATTTATTTCAGTTTTGTATATATTTTACGTCTAAACATAATATCATAACATTCGGCCTTCATCGTCTTATGAAACCGCTCACATATACCATTCGTTTGTGGACTGTAGGCTTTTGGTCATAAGCCATTTTGTTTTTATCATTACTCATGATAAGTACCTCTATTTGCTAGATTGTTTGTCATAAACTCAATTCTAGCATATGCACGATGGCAGTGAATGCCTAACCACCAGCCACCCTACCCGAGTTTAAAAACCCAAGCCCGCCAACCTACGAGCAACATATTATTAATCTTGCCTTGAGTAATTCTTCTTCACTAATAAGATTTAGATTAATTAAATTCAAATTTTTATATTCCTTAGTTATCGCCTGCCTTGTAACCATTAGATAATTCGAGTACTAATTTGGCTATGTCTGAATCTTTATTTATTTCAAAGCCAAGAAGTAAAATATTAATGATTAATACTAACTCGTCTTTATTAATTTCATCATCAGCAAGCCTCACCACCACGTCTTCCATATTGATAATGAAAGATTTAACAAATTCTAAAGACCATCCATTCTTTAATAAAAATGATGCTCCCGAACTAATTGATGTGCGTTTGTTTCCATCACTAAAGCAATGATTTTTGTTGATTGAAAAAATCAGGTGAACTAGCTTTGATGAAAAAGTTGGATAATACAAATCGTTCTGAACCATTGTTAAAGCACTGATTAACAACCCCTCATCACGAATGCCCAATAAACCACCACTAGCTAAAATTATTTTATCATGGTTGGCGATAACCTCAGCCGGTTCAAGATAAATTATGGAATTCATTTATCACGCAAACGAATAAACACGTTTCTGATATTAGAATCGCTTAATAAATTATCAAAATCTTTATCAAGGTCAACCTTTTCTATTCTTTGTTTTCTTTCATTTAAAGATGCCTGAACTACTTCTTCTGCTTTATCAGAAACGTTTTTACTAAAATCATTTTCTAATGATTTTAAAAGATTAAACCTTTTTTCAATGTTTTCCATGATAAGTTCCTTATTGATTCTTCATTTTATCATATGATAAAACGAATAATAAAAAGCCAGCATTTAGCTGGCCTCATTTTCTAAATCAACTGTCCAAACAAAAATACTAGCCTCTTTAGCCTGTTTAATGATGTCCTTAGTACCACGGACATGCTTGTCTTTGAAAATTACTAGCATGGTATGATTCTGGCCACCTTTGGGAGCATTGCGGTGCATGGCTAATCAATCATCTTTTTATTACGCATATGCCCGCAACGACTCCCGTGTCGACCAAGCAAGGCAGTAAACTTTTGGTTTGGATGTTGTGTACTCTTGCCCATTCTCGGGCTAAGTAAACCGCACCATGAGAGGCTCCGGAATCAATCAGGGTATCAACAGGGATACTTGTATGTATTGATAGTTATGTTCTGGCTACAATACTTTGTGGGGCGTTATACCAGTCACAGGATAAACCTACGGCACCACCGTAAAAACTGTTGTGGTAAACAAGGCAGGTGATTTTGCGACCATCGCGTAAAACAACCTGTGTTTCCATAATATATTTACCAGCCTGTTCCACTGCTCTGATTTTTCTCTCTGCTATAGAATCACAACCGGCAATAAAAAAGTCACGCAAGTGACTATCAGTGCATTTTTTTCATAATGGTATTTACCATTCAAAAAAGGGGAAGTTTATTCCCCCATTTGATTTTTTAAACAATGCTAAAAATAAACTTATCACGAGGTGCTGCCACGTTTAATTCCAAGCAGTTCCATTATCGTTAGGTGCAAATAATTAACCTTGCTATTAATCCCACCTGATAGTGCTGCTAACTTGCTGGTAAATTTCAAAAAGTCTTCTTGGCTTAGCTCCTCAGTGATATTATTCTTTCTATAGCCGGCAGTTAATTTAGATAACGTTTCCATAATAAACGTTGTTGTATCTAATGCTTGAAAACAATAGTCACTAAGATGTTCTAAATCTTTTTTGCTGATCTGTTCTAACATTTCATCTATACCTTCAGTATCCTGTATTATGGTAAGCAACTCGGCGTTATCCATTAAGCAGGTTATTTCATCATGGTGACGAACGCGAAACTTATCTTCTACTTGCATTGCTATATACTCCTAGTTAGTAAATCAATTAGATTGATAGGTTGATTAGGTTTTGTGCTCATTGTATCAATTGGATTGTGCAATCCAATAAATAAAGTGACCATTTGAGATTATTGCTATTAAATCCTTTGTTTTTGCTGGGGTGTGTTGCGTTTTGATATACATTCCAGCCAGTGGCGTCTGATAATGGTTCTGGCATTTCTTAGATGTCCCAGGCCGTAATGCACCTCGGTATTTAGTAGGGACGATTTGACAGGAATGATTACATCATATAGTAGCATACCATATCTTACGAACAGTGCTTCCGTTGGTCTATACTCCCAGCAAATACGGTTGCCATAAGGGTGATTTTTTTAATTCATGAAGATGTATTTTAAGCTTCATGATTAACTCCTTTAGTTTGCGTTGTTTACTACATAGGAGTTGGTTTTTAGAGGCTCAGATATACGAAAGAAAAGACTATTTACTTCCTTGTCTGGGTGATTGAGCAAAAAATCGGATATACTTTTATTTTCAGCATCTATAAATTCTTTAATCTTATGGCTCAACTCTTTAAGCTTAATTTTACAAATGATTCTTCACGTAACGGTTTGCTAACCCCAAAGTCACCACAAGCCGCTGATTTAATATCTACAAAATCAAATATTTTCCTATTTTCTTAACGTATGCACGCATGTATTCAGTAGCACTTTTAGCCTCTTGCTCGGTTAGATATACTAGGTTCCGATTTAATCTCATATTATCCGTATCCGAATCCATCCACTCATCAAGAATAAAACCATATGGGTTTGTAGGGTCAGCAATGAAAATTATAGTGTTCTTTAAAGGCTTTCTTTTTACTGGGAAAAAAGATTGAGTCATTTCAGTCTCTATGTTTATTATTTGTTGGTTGGCAAAACTGTTTAGAGAAAAAAACATAAAAATTAAAAATTGATATCAAAATCTTTTAAAAATTAATATATTGTCTACATTTTTATTTTAAGTTTTTCAAATTCAAGCCAGCTATTCACCTTTAAATTCAATGGAAACGATGCCGAAATAGTGGACTACCAAGATTACCATTAGGAGGTTAGCTTTATGTGTATGCATCCCTGCCATGCTGGCGAAGTATTAAAAGAGTATTTAGGCGATATGAGTATCAGTACCGCAGCCAAGCATTTAGGAGTAACACGAGTTGCATTTTCTCGGATTATTAATGGCAAAGCTGGAATCAGTGCTGATATGGCGGTGAAGCTATCTATCCTGCTGGGTACTAGTCCGCAATTCTGGCTAAATATGCAGGCAAATTATGATTTGTGGAAAGCGAGTCAGAACTCACATATTGACGTGATTCCGCTTAATGCAGCATTACCTATGTGATAGTTTTAATTTTACACGCGCCAGCATTAGCTGGTTTTTTATTAACATCAACCTAACAACACATACCGGCAATTAGCTGGTTTTATATGGGCAAAATGGAAGAAACATTTACATGTGAGACGGCGGCCATATACTGCAAATGCGGCATGCAAACCATCAGGGATGCTATCCAAAGAGGGGAACTGGTAGCAGCCAAAATTGGTAAAGGCTATGTTATTAGGGAGGTACGCTTTGACAAATATATTAGTAATAAAGAAGAATTGACCGCGCAGGCGGTTCGGAATGATAGGAACCAAACATGTTGTCTAAGCACCCCAATGGCTTCTGGTATATCGATATCCAAACAGAAAGTGACAAAACAATTAGACGCTCGACTAAAACCAAAAACGAAAGACTCGCAGAGGAATACCACGATAAATTAAAGCATGGATTATGGCAGCAAGAACGGCTAGGCGATAAGCCTAAGTATTTATGGGACGATGCTATGCTTAGATGGCTGGATGAAAAGAAGGGGGTAAGAAGAGTTTGACGCTGATATAAGTCGGCTGAGGAATTTACAGCAACTACGTGGAGTATATTTACATGAAATAAATACAAACTTGATGAGGCTGGCAATCGTTAGAAATGGTGCAAAAGTATGCTCATCTGGACAATGAAAATTTGCACATACGAGCAGCAGAGATTGACAACCTCATGATAGGAACATGTCAAAAAAATGTCAAAATCGGCGAACCGATGGACTATTCATTAACATCAAAATGGCTAGATAAAGTATTGAATATAATGTAATAATCAGTGGTGGGTCGTCAGGGGATCGAACCCTGGACAAATGGATTAAGAGTCCACTGCTCTACCAACTGAGCTAACGACCCATCTGAGTGGAGAATTATACACGTCTTTACATTGAAGGACAATATCTATTGCTATGCTTTAATGTATTGCCCTTCTCTACTTTTAAGTTTTTAAGTAATTATTAAGTTTCAATTATGTAGATTTTTAGTACTTATGGCTGTAATACGCTTTGGCCACCCAGATAAGGCTGTAACGCTGCTGGAATATTGATGCTGCCATCTTCATTCTGATGATTTTCCAGTACTGCAACCAATGTTCTGCCTACAGCTAAACCAGAGCCATTCAATGTATGTACCAGCTGGTTTTTGCCATCGCTGTCTTTGAAGCGTGCCTGCATGCGGCGCGCCTGAAAGTCTTCGCAGTTTGAACAGCTGGAAATTTCGCGATAGGTGTTTTGCGCTGGTATCCACACTTCCAGATCATAGGTTTTGGCTGCACTGAATCCCATATCACCTGTGCATAATACGATTACTCGATAAGGCAATTCCAACAGCTGAAGAATTTTTTCGGCATGGCCAACCATTTCTTCCAGTGCTGCATAGGAGTTTTCTGGGTGCTGAATTTGTACCATTTCCACTTTATCAAACTGGTGCTGTCGAATCAGTCCCCGAGTGTCTTTACCATATGAGCCGGCTTCAGAACGGAAGCAAGGTGAATGTGCGGTTAATTTTTTGGGCAATTCATCTTTGCTTAAAATGCGCTCACGCACGGTATTAGTTAGGGTGATTTCTGCGGTTGATATCAAATATTGTTCTTGTGTATTTTCTTTGTCTCCGCTGCTAACTTTATACATATCTTCAGCAAATTTGGGTAACTGCCCTGTACCGACCAAGATTTCTGGATTGACAATGTAGGGGGTGTAATGCTCTGTATAGCCATGCTGCTGTGTATGGGTATCAAGCATAAATTGCGCTAATGCTCGGTGCAATCGCGCTATCGGGCCGCGCATTAATGCAAATCGGGCTCCAGACAGTTCTGATGCGGTTTTAAAGTCCAATCCTAATGGTTCACCTAAATCGACATGATCTTTAACCTGAAAATCAAAATGCCGTGGTGTGCCAACGCGACGGATTTCAATGTTGTCGTTTTCATCTTTACCTATAGGAACATCGTTATGTGGCAGATTGGGGATTGTCTGGATTAAGTTGTTAATCTGGTTCTGTATGCTCTGGTAATTTTGGTCGGTTTGTTCCAGCTCTGTTTTAATCTGGGCAACCTCAGCCATTACTTCGCTGGCTTCATTGTGTTTGCCCTGTCCTTTTAGTGCACCAATCTGTTTAGACAGGTTATTGCGTTTGGCCTGTAATTCTTCTGTACGCATCTGTAATTGTTTACGCTGCTGTTCCAGATGAGAAAAAGCTGTAATATCCAGATTGTAGCCGCGGGTTTGTAATCTTCGGGCAATACTATTGATATCTTGGCGGAGTAATTGAATGTCTAGCATGATAATAATGTGTTTAGTGACGAGTTATGGCTATTATTGTAAACGATTAGTGGTTGTAATGCAGGGTTACCACTAATCTGGCTAACTGGCTTTAAATATTTTGTTGCGCAGCCAGCTGCTGTGTTTTCTGGATAAATTCAGTTTGTTTGGCTTTGGCCTTGCCTGAATCAATGGCAGTAATGGCTAAATCTACGCCCTCCTCTAATGATGCGGTGATATCGGCAGCGTAAATTGCTGCGGCAGCATTGAGTACGACTATGTCGCGACAAGGGCCTCTTTCGCCGTTTAATACTGCATTCATAATATGCAGAGACTCTTCGCTATTAGATACTTTTAAGGGTTTCAGGTCTTCAATAATAGGTATATCAAATTGTGCTGGATGAATATCGTATTCCATTATGGTGCCATTTTTCAGTTCGGCAACACGGGTAGTACCTGTGAGCGTAATTTCATCCAGACCGTCACTACCATGAACTACTAAAACATGTTTGCTACCAAGCTGTTTTAATACTCGCGACAGAATTCCAACCAGATCAATATGAAATACTCCTAATACCTGATTGCAAGCATCTGCCGGGTTGGTTAGCGGTCCAAGTATATTAAATACAGTACGGACACCCAGCGCCCGGCGTACAGGAGCTACATAGCGCATGCTGTTATGGTGGTTTGGTGCATACATAAATCCAACACCTAACTGGTCAATACACTCCCCTACATGCTCGGGTGTTAATTCTAGTGCTGCACCCATGGCTTCAATAATATCGGCAGAGCCGCTGGACGAGGATACGGAACGTCCGCCATGTTTTGCTACTTTGGCACCCGCAGCAGCCACTACAAACATACTGGTTGTGGAAATATTGAATGTATGCGCATTGTCACCACCGGTACCGACGATATCAACCAGATGCTCACATTGCTGTACCGGAACTTTTGTTGCAAACTCGCGCATTACTGTAGCTGCAGCTGCAATTTCCGATACGCTTTCTACCTTGATACGTAAGCCGATAAGAATGGCGGCAATCACTTCGGGTGCCACTTCTCCCTTCATAATCTGGCGCATTAAATCGGTCATTTCGTCATAAAATAATTCGTTATTGTCCAAAAGACGGTTAAGTGCCTGTTGCGGCGTGATCATATTAACTCTTTCTAAAAGAAACCAGTATGTTAAACGGCTTTATTACTTCTATTACTTTTGGTGTCGTTGCAGAAAATTATGCAACATTTCATAGCCGCTTTCGGTAAGTAATCCTTCGGGATGAAACTGAACGCCTTCGATGGCGTGAGTTTTATGCCTGATACCCATAATCTCATTATCATCTGTCCAGGCGGTAATTTCGAGACACTCAGGCAATGTTTCTTTTTCGATAACCAGACTATGGTAGCGGGTACAGTTCACGGGGTTGGGCAAGTTAGAAAACAGAGAGTTATTGTGATGGTAAACAGGAGAAATTTTACCATGCATAACATTTTTGGCACGTACTATCTTGCCCCCGAAAGCATACCCAATACTTTGATGCCCCAGACAAATTCCCAGAATAGGTATTTTGCCGCCAAAATGTTTTATGGTCGCTACCGAGATACCTGCTTCTTTTGGAGTACAAGGTCCAGGACCGATGACAATTTTTTCTGGTGCCAGGGCAATTATATCTCTCACAGTGATTTCATCATTATTTTTAACGATTATTTCTTCGCCTAGCTGGCCAAGGTATTGCACGATGTTATAGGTAAAACTATCGTAATTATCAATGAATAGCAGCATTAGCCATGCCTTTTAAGGGTAGTATGAATCGTAGTGGTTTCAGAGTAAGCTCTCCAGAGGTAGCCATGAGAGTAATTTGACCCATATGCGCTGCCAAATACTGGTGTCGGGTTCATGATGATAAACCCAAGTTTGATTTTTGTCGTTGGTTTTCAACCATTCGAGTTTGCCCTGTGCTGAAAGTTTTACCTGATAGGTTACATCCGGCAATGCTTCGTTGATGGCCTGATTCATAAATTGTGCCATCTCGGGTGACTGGATAACTACGCCCATTTCTGTATTAAGTCGAGCCGAACGTGGGTCAAAATTGAGGGAGCCAATGTAGAGCTGCTGCCCATCTATGGTAAAGGTTTTTGCATGCAGGCTTGACTCAGAATTACCTGTAAAAGCACGATCACGTGGCCCTTTTAAGAATCCCTGATTCTTAAGTTCATAAATCTCAACGCCCTCTTTTAACAGGGGAGAACGGTAATGTACATAACCAGAATGTACGGCAGGTACATCGGTTGCAGCCAGTGAGTTAGTAAGGATGCGTACTCTTACGCCCTCTTCTCTGAGTTTGAACAAATATTCCAAACCTGTTTGTGTCGGCACAAAATAAGGTGTGATAACCAGCAAATCTTTTTGTGGTTCTACAACAGATGCAGCAAGCGCATTCAGGGTTAAACTGGCTTTTTCATATTTGATTACAGGTGATTGAGCTGTATCTGGTGCAACTAAAAGACTGTCAGTAGGCTGGCTGGTGTTTGATTTGTTTTTGCCTTTAGGCAAAGCTTTATCTGGATTGTCGCTTACTAGAATCAGATGTGCCCACTGGTAATTGAGAGAACCGTCCAGTAAGCGGTTGATAAAGTTATCGCGGTTGTAGGCATTACCGTAGCTATCAGCTCGCAAGTGGTTGAAACTTCGGCGCTTAAATACTGGCATACTGGCCTGTAGTTTATTACGGCGGTGGACGATGCTGCTGAAATCATATGCTGAAGCACTGTTCCAATAGCGATCGAAATTATTGGATACCTGATTGACGATCGGCCCTATGGCTAGAATATCCAGATCAACAAATAGTGTACCTTTACCCATATCAAAATATTCATCACCGATATTACGTCCGCCAAGAATAGTTATCTGATTATCTGCTGTGATTGATTTATTATGCATACGCCGATTTAAACGAGCAAAATCAGTTATGTAACTTAATGCTCGCCAGTGCCGGTGCATAAATGGATTGAATAAACGTATCTGGATATTGGGTTCTTGATTAAGGGCAGTTAATACTTTATCCAGACCAACGGTATTGTTATCGTCCAGCAGTAAACGAACTTGTACACCACGTTGGGCAGCCAATACTAGTTCATGAAAGAGTAACTGGCCGGATGTGTCATTACGCCAGATGTAATACTGTACGTCCAAACTATGCTCTGCGGCACGAATCAAAGCCATACGTGCTGCAAATGCCTCATGGCCATCGTCCAAAGGATAGAGACCAGATAATCCCGGGTGCTGAGTGACCAGAGAAGCATTGGTATAGGCTAGAGAAGAAGGGATATCAGCAGCTATATGAGTTTCGACGCTACGCCCTTGCAGTGAAGGCAAACTTTGGCAGGCATTGAGCATGCATAGTATGCAAAGATTCAGACATAAGGTACAGACATGATTAATATATTTGCTGTTCATGTGTGTACCGTATGTGGTTTATCCAACTGAAAACTGAAAGCCGCATATTGCCTAAATAAATTTATAAACCTAAATCTTGCCATAAGGCATCAACTTTGGCTATGGTTGCTGCATCTTTGTGTATCACCTTACCCCATTCCCGGTTCGTTTCTCCCGGCCATTTATTTGTTGCATCCATTCCCATTTTGCCGCCAAGTCCGCTAATGGGGCTGGCAAAATCCAAATAATCAATCGGGGTATGATCGATTAAAGTGGTATCTCGGACTGGATCCATACGCGTCGTAATAGCCCAGATAACTTCTTTCCAATCCCGTATATTGATATCATCATCTACAACAATAATGTATTTGGTATACATAAATTGACGCAAATAGCTCCAACAACCCATCATTATTCTTTTTGCGTGCCCGGTATATTGTTTTTTCATACTGACAATAGCCATGCGATACGAGCATCCTTCTGGAGGCAGATAAAAATCTATAATTTCAGGAAACTGTTTCTGCAATAAGGGAATGAATACTTCATTTAATGCGACTCCCAGTACTGCTGGTTCGTCTGGGGGTTTACCTGTATAGGTACTATGATAGATGGCATTTTCCCGCATGGTAATGCGTTCCACTGTGAATACCGGAAAATAATCTTGCTCATTATAGTACCCGGTATGATCACCATACGGGCCTTCAAGCGCCATTTCTTCTGGCTGAATGACCCCTTCCAGTACGATTTCTGCTCTGGCAGGGACATGCAAATCACTGCCAATACATTTTACCAGTTCGGTACGTGATCCGCGTAATAAACCGGCAAACTGGTATTCGCTGAGATTGTCTGGTACTGGGGTAACTGCCCCCAGTATGGTTGCCGGATCACAACCCAATACTACAGATACTGGATAAGGTTTATCGGGATGTTTCTGTTTAAATGCCTGAAAATCGAGTGCGCCGCCACGGTGAGCCAGCCAACGCATAATGAGTTTATTTTTACCTATTAATTGCTGCCGGTAAATGCCCAGATTCTGGCGTTTTTTTTCTGGTCCACGTGTAACGGTTAATCCCCACGTAATGAGTGGAGCCGCATCTTCCGGCCAGCATTTCTGAATAGGTAACTGTGTTAAATCAACAGCGTCACCTTCAAGGACAATTTCATGACATGGAGCCTTTTTTACGATATGTGGTGCCATGCTCCATAAATCTTTGAGTAATGGCAATTTGGAAAAAGCATCTTTGATGCCTTTGGGTGGTTCTGGTTCTTTCAGATAAGCCAGAGTTTTGCCTATTTCCCGTAACTGGTTGGTACTGTCTGCACCCATACCCATTGCTACACGTTCAGGAGTGCCAAACAGATTGGCCAAAACCGGAAAATGATATGATTTTCCAGCCTGACTAATGGGTTGTTCAAATAGCAAAGCCGGCCCTTGTTTATGCAATACCCGATCAGCAATTTCTGTGATCTCCAGATGAGGAGATACTGGTGTGTGAATCCGCTTTAATAGTTGTTGCTGTTCAAGAACGGAAATGAATTCACGTAAATCACGATATTTCATGACATGAACTTTCAAAATTTATTTGCTGTGCAATTGCTGCTGTACGCTGCTGTATTCACCTTTTAACAACTGAGGCATGGCAGTCAGGGATTTTTGTATCGCCTCAGTTATTAAGGCCTGTTCCTGTGTCTGCGGCTTGTTTAATACATAATGCACAACTAGATTACGGTCGCCCGGGTGGCCGATTCCCAGCCGAAGTCGGTAAAAATCTGGTGTGCCCAACCATGCCTGAATATCTTTTAAGCCATTATGGCCGCCATTACTCCCGCCTTTTTTAAATCTAATCTGACCACAGGGAATATCCAGTTCATCATGAATAATCAGTATTTCTTCGGGTGCTATTTTGTAGAATTTAGCCAGTGCCTGCACCGCAGTACCTGATTTATTCATATATGTAGATGGCTTGAGTAGCCAGATTTCACCTTTATCCTGGTTAACTCGCGCAACTTGACCAAAGAATTTTTTTTCTTCTTTTAAACCAATTTTCCATAAGCTAGCCAGTTCATCGACAAAGTCGAAACCTATGTTGTGTCGCGTATGTTCATATTCTTTGCCTGGATTGCCCAGACCTACTATGAGCCGGATATGAGACATGTATGTTCCTCAGTATGTATAGCAAGCTGAATAAATGAATTTAAAAGAAAGAAACTAGTCTTTCTGTTGTGCCCGTCGCCGCCGGTTTTCTTTGGGGTCAATGAGTAATGGTCGATAAACTTCGATGCGATCCCAGTTGCACAGTACATACTCATCTTTAATTTTTTTACCAAATATACCAATAGGTGCTGTATGAAAATCAATATGCGGGAATGTTTGTGGTAAGTCTGATTGCAGTAATGCCTGACGTGCACAGGTTCCAGCAGGAATCATCCCCTGCCAGAGATGCTGGTGTTCAGTCGTAGCATAAACTGCTTCTATAATAATGTCAGTTATCATAACGCCTGTCAGCTTCCTGAATAAAGGCATCTACCAGAGTGGTGGCAATGTGGTTGAAAACCGGACCAATCAGGGCTGAAAGCACGGGATTTGAGAATTCATATTCTAGACGAAAATCAATTTTACAACCCAGATTATCGATAGGGGTAAATTGCCAGATACCTTCCAGTTTGCGAAAAGGGCCATTGAGTAAGCTCATCTGGATTTGATTTGGTCTTTGATTGATGTTTCTGGTAGCAAAGGATTGGCGTATTTTCATGTAATCCATATGCAAAACGGCTTCCAGCGATTGTTCATCCCGTTTTAAGATATCTGTACGATTGCACCAGGGTAAAAATTTTGGGTAATCTTCTACAGCGTTGACCAGATCGAATATGTGTTCGGCACTGTGTAACACCAAAACGCTTTTTTCAACTGTTTTCATTTTTTGTCACATTAATGGCTTATATGGTGAAGTTATCTGCATGCTGTTGAGGCTGCCAGAGTCAGAAATAAATGCTTGATTTCTGTCCATGCATCGCCGTCTTCTGCACCTTTAATTAACCGGTCGATGTGCGCGCATGTCTGTAAGGCTCTGAGTAAATGTTTAACGCCGATACGTCTGGCCGCCTGTGGTGCCAGAGTTTGTTTGTCACCCCATAGTCGCAGGCTTTGGCGTAACTCACTGATGGATTTACCTTGTTTTAATGCTGCAAGCAAACGCAACAGGGTGCGGATATCTTCGCTGATAACCCATAACAATAGTACCGGCTCATTGCCTTCTGCGGCTAAACCATCAAGCAGACGCAACATACGTTCTGAGCTCCCGCTCATCCATGCGGTAGACAATTGAAATACATCAAAACGTGCTACATTGGCCACTG
The DNA here is from genome assembly GCF_002777825.1 of Snodgrassella alvi. GTDB lineage: Bacteria > Pseudomonadota > Gammaproteobacteria > Burkholderiales > Neisseriaceae > Snodgrassella > Snodgrassella alvi_C. The sequence continues at coordinate 115,990 of NZ_MEIR01000080.1, forward strand.
CTGCCTGTGCTTCAGCCAGGGTAACCATATGGCCTGCTGGATGAATTAGCGCCAGTTTATCAATTTCTTGCTGCGCTGCTAAAAGGTTGCCTTCAACCTTGTCTGCGAATAATGCCAATGCATCATTGTCGATGGCCAGCCCTTGTTCTACCAGACGTTTTTTTATCCATTGCGGTAAGACAGCCTGGCTGACTGCTTTTGCATCATATACCTGAGCAACTTTAGCCCAGCTTGCAAACCATTTGCTCTGCATTTGCTGGCGCTCCAATTTGGGTAGTGTCAGAAGCATACAGGTACTATCCGGCAATTGTTCTGCCAACTGTTGTAGCATTGCAGCACCTTCTTTACCGGGTTTGCCAGAAGGTATATGCATTTCCAGTAATTTCTTATCCGCAAACAAGCCAACAGACTGCACCGAAGCCAACAGCGACGCCCAGTCGAAACCTGTTTCGATAACCACAACTTCACGCTCGTTATAGTGCTGCTCGCGCGCAGCTGTACGAACGTTGTCTATAGCCTCTAGCCGCAACAAATCTTCTTCACCATGAATCAGATAGGCTGCGGCTAGAGGCTGGGTAGATAAATCACTCATTCAGTAATCACGGGCAGAAAAGCCAGACGACGTACAATCTGTTCGGCTGCATCAGTGCGCATATCACGCCAGATCATGCGTTGTTCATCTTCTTTAGCCAAAACTTCATGATCAGAGTAATCCATATAGCGATTTACAGTTACCTGTATAGGATTTCCCAGCGGTTGATCATGGCGATAGGCTTGTACACTAACGTTAAGTGTCAACAAGTATTCGCTGGCTCCGCCAGACAAGTCTGCTGCTGATGTAGACGAATCCTGAGTAGCTGAAATAACTTTAACCACTACATCCGGTTTTTCGGTATCCACGATAACATCTGGCTGTCGTCGCAATACTACCTCCAATGCTCGTTGCATACTGCCACCATCAATTTTCCAGCTATGATAAGGCATTGGTGCATCAAATGCGGAAGTACCTTTCAGATGAAAGCCACAACTAGTTAATACGAATACGACAGCCAGTACCAGCCAGTTTTTCATGTTTGATCCTTATAATATCTAGGCCAATTTGCTGCGCAGTAAAGACTGAACCTGTTGTGGATTGGCTTTACCACGTGAAGCTTTCATGACCTGCCCCACCAAAGCATTAAATGCTTTTTCTTTGCCAGACTTGAATTCTGCTACAGATTTCTGGTTATTGGCGAGCACTTCATCAATGATTTTCTCAATTGCACCAGTGTCTGTCATCTGTTTCAGGCCATCACGTTCAATAATAGCATCAGCAGTCAGATCACTGTCCCACATGGTTTCAAATACCTGTTTAGCCAATTTGTTACTTAAGGTATTGTCTGCAATCCGGCTTGTCAAACCTGCTAGACGTTCAGCACTGATTGGGCTGGCAGAGATATCTATACTAGCTTTATTCAGTGCGGCGGCAAGTTCGCCTAGCATCCAGTTAGCGACTAGCTTGCCGTGACCGCTTAATTTGGCTGCTTGCTCAAACCAATTGGCCTGAATATGAGTGCTGGTTAGCAACCGCGCATCATAGTCAGAAATACCGTACTGTTCGATAAATCGGGTGGCCATTTCTTTTGGCAGCTCCGGCATGGCTGCTTTAGCAGTATCCAGCATGGCATCCGTAATGATTACTGGCAATAAATCAGGGTCGGGAAAATAGCGGTAGTCATGTGCATCTTCTTTGCTGCGCATGGCTCGGGTTTCACCTTTATTGGGATCAAACAGACGTGTTTGCTGGATAACTTTGCCGCCATCCTCAATTAGTTCAATTTGCCGCTCCACTTCATAATTAATCGCCTGTTCCAGAAAACGGAAAGAATTCAAGTTTTTGATTTCGCAGCGGGTGCCGAATTCTGCCTGCCCTTTGGGACGTACTGAAACATTGGCATCAATACGGAAAGAACCTTCTGCCATATTGCCGTCACAGATATCCAGCCACGTTACCAGACTGTGCATTGCTCTGGCATATGCAACAGCGTCGGCTGCTGAACGCATTTCCGGTTCGGATACCACTTCGAGCAAAGGTGTACCGGCACGATTCAGATCAATACCTGTATATTGTTCAAATTCATCATGGATAGATTTACCGGCATCTTCTTCCATGTGTGCTCTGGTTACGTTAATGGTTTTTACTTCATTACCCACCACAATTTCCAGCTGGCCATGTTCTATGATAGGCAGCTCCAACTGGCTGATTTGATACCCCTTGGGCAAATCAGGATAAAAGTAGTTTTTACGATCAAAAACATTTTTTCGGTTAATCGTGGCACCTAATGCCAGCCCAAGCTTGATGGCCTTGTTAACTACTTCACGATTCATTACTGGTAAGGCGCCGGGTAAGGCACAGTCCACTACATTAGCCTGAGCATTAGAAGCGGCACCAAATGCAGTTGATGAGCCACTAAAAATTTTTGACTGTGTATTTAACTGAACGTGGATTTCCAGACCTATTACAGTTTCCCAATTCATTCTGTCTTCTTTCAATTCGTATACTGGCAGTTATTGTGCAAATGGTGTTCTGGTATGCCAGTCACTATTTTGCTGAATTTGGTGTGCAACACCAAGCAGACGACTTTCTGCGAAATAGTTACCGATGAGCTGAACACCTACAGGCAGTCCACTAGTGGTAAAACCTGCTGGTAACGCAATGCCCGGCAGACCGGCCAGATTAAGTGAAACCGTGTAAATATCAGACAGGTACATTTGTACCGGATCACTGTTATGGCTTCCCAATGCGGGTGCCGCAGTAGGTGCAACTGGTGCCAGAATAATATCGCACCGATTTAGCGCAGCCTGAAAGTCATTTGCAACCATCCGGCGTAATTTTTGTGCTTTCAGGTAATAGGCATCATAGTAACCATGAGACAGAACGTAAGTACCGATCATGATACGGCGTTTCACCTCATCACCAAAACCTTCCGCACGGCTATTACTGTACATTTCATCCAGATTACCAAATTCAGTTGCGCGATGACCATAACGCACACCGTCATAACGTGACAGGTTGGTACTGGCTTCAGCAGATGCAAGTACATAATAGGCTGGAATGGATAACTCAGTATGCGGCAAGGTGATATCTACAATTTCTGCCCCTTGTTTTTTCAGTACTTCTATAACATTATCAATAGATGTATGTACCTGATTATCCAGTCCCTCACCAAAAAATTCACGTGGCAGGCCTACTTTCAGTCCTTGTAACGGACGGTTTAAATCCCGGGTGTAATCTTCTTTATTGCGTTCGATGCTGGTGGAATCACGTTCATCAAAACCTGCCATGCTATTGAGTAACAGTGCACAGTCTTCAGCGGTTTGTGCCATTGGTCCGGCCTGATCAAAACTGGAAGCATATGCAATCATACCAAAACGGCTGACCAAACCATAAGTAGGCTTCAGGCCGGTAATACCGCAATGTGAGGCTGGCTGGCGGATAGAACCACCAGTATCCGAACCTAGTGCCGCGGGAGCCAGACGTGCAGCAATAACCGCGGCTGAACCACCAGAAGAACCGCCGGGCACATGTTCATGCTGCCATGGATTACGAGTGATGCCATAGTAGGAAGACTCGGTAGTCGAACCCATGGCAAATTCATCCATATTGGTCCGCCCGAGGGTAACCATGCCTGCATCAAGCAGATTCTGTACTACAGTAGCCGTATAGGGTGCGATAAAATTATCCAGCATTTTGCTAGAACAGGCACTGCGCCAGCCTTGCTGGCAGAAGATATCCTTATAAGCTATGGGCACACCTGTTAACGCTGTAGCTGAACCCTGTGCCAAAAGTGTATCAGCAGCTTTGGCTTCAGCAATAGTGCGTTCTTTATCCAATGTTACATAGGCATTCAGGCTGGTATTGCCCTCTTCAATTGCAGCCAGATATTCCTGCGCCAATTCGCTGGCCGAAGCCTGTTTTGATTGCAGCAACTCACTGCACTGTTTCAATGTATAAGTTTTTGGCATAATGGTTATATAGCTTTCAGGCAACACTTGCTAGAGGCTGCCTGCGATAAATTCAAACGAAATTAAAGACAAGGTTAATATCATGAAATATGAGCTTATTCGATAACCTTGGGCACAAGATACATATCCTTGTCTACCAGAGGAGCGCATGACTGTAATGCACTGTGCACATCTTTTTCAGTAACGCAATCATCACGTAAACGTAATGCCACTTCATGTGGATGCGCCATTGGTTCAACCCCATCTGTGTTGACTTCCTGCATTTTTTCGACCAGATCGAATACATGATTAAGTTCTGCCAGCATATTATTTCGCTCTGTTTCTGAAAGACTCAAGCGAGAGAGGCGTGCGAGCTTATCTACATCACTTAATGTTAAAGCCATCAAAAATCCTTAAATTTGATTTAGCAAAACGGGCAAACTGCGGTATCATTGCGCGTTCTGATTCGGTTATTACATAGTATCGAATTATAACCGAAAACCCTATTCTTTGGCGCATTGATTTGCTTTGGTTAATGTGTCACACAACAGCTTTTGCCATACTTATAATTTAAAAGTTCATTAGGACAGCCTCATGTTTCGCTTTTTTACCAAATATTTATCCAATGATCTGGCTATTGATCTCGGTACAGCCAATACTTTGATTTTTATTAAAAATAAAGGGATCGTACTGAATGAACCGTCAGTTGTTGCCGTGCAAAACGATACCATAAATGCTAAAAATGGTATGCTGGCGGTAGGTACAGCAGCAAAAAAAATGCTGGGACGCACCCCAGGTAGTATTCAGGCAATCCGGCCAATGAAAGATGGGGTGATTGCTGACTTTAATGTCACTGAAAAAATGCTCAAACAATTTATCAAAAAAGTAAACAATAGCCGCTTCACTGCACCACGTATTGTTATCTGCGTGCCTTGTGGTTCAACTCAGGTTGAGCGCAAAGCCATTCGTGACTCTGCTCTGGCTGCTGGAGCGTCAATTGTTAATCTGATTGAAGAACCAATGGCCGCAGCTATTGGTGCAGGTTTACCTATTGAAGAACCTACTGGTTCCATGGTGGTTGATATTGGTGGTGGTACAACTGAAGTTGGGGTGATTTCCCTGTCTGGCGTGGTTTATTCTCACTCAATCCGTGTAGGCGGAGATGCATTTGATGATGCAATCATCAACTATGTACGACGCAATTACGGTATGCTGATTGGTGAATCAACTGCTGAGGAAATCAAGAAAAGCATCGGTTCTGCTTTCCCTGGTATGGAAGTTAAGGAAATTGAAGTCAAAGGCCGTAATCTGGCTGAGGGCATTCCCCGTGCCTTTACAATCAGTTCGAATGAAGTACTTGAGGCGCTGACTGAACCGTTAAACCAGATTGTGCAAGCCGTTAAAAACGCCCTGGAACAGACGCCGCCAGAGCTGGGTGCTGATATCGCCGACCGTGGTTTGGTACTGACTGGTGGTGGTGCATTACTGAAAGGTTTGGATCGACTGCTATCAGAAGAAACCGGCCTGCCAGTGATGATTGCCGAAGATCCGCTGACTTGTGTTGCTCGTGGCTCTGGTCATGCGCTGGATATGATTGGTAAAATGAATTCTGTATTTGTATCCAATCCTTAAACACCGTAATGTTTGTTTAATATAATTAACAATGGCAGAGCCTTCACTTAATTTTGTCCACAATGGCCTGCGCAGTACCAGTAAACTGGTTGTTTTGTCACTGGTTGCGGTTGCATTGCTGTTGCTTGATAATCGTTATGATGTGGTTAAAATCAGCCGCAATTATATCGGTACGGCCTTATATCCCTTGCAATGGCTGGCCATGCAGCCGGTTAATGCTGTTTCCAATGGCATGGTTTTTTTTGAGAAACAGCAAAACCTAAGTAATGAAAACAGGATGTTAAAGGCGCAAAATGCGCAGTTAAAACTGCAAATCAGCCAGTTGGATGTACAGTTAAAATCTGTAGTTAACTTGGATCATTTGTCCCACCTCCAGAAAGCAGCGCTACCACAGGCACAGGTGGCACAGATTGTATCCAATGATGCCAATCCACTGGCTGACCGTTTCATTATTGATAAGGGCAGCCACCATCAGATTCGCCAAGGTGATGCTGTAAGCGACGAACATGGGCTGATTGGTCAGATTACGTCTGTTCAGCCATTGAGTTCTGAAGTCACCTTGATAACCAGTAGTAATACAGTTATTCCTTCGATGGTGATGCGAACTGGTGTACGTACACTGATTTATGGCCGTTCGGGCAGTCTGGATCTGCGCTATTTCCCAGCCAATGCAAGTCTGTTGCGTGACGACTTACTGGTTACTTCTGGAATGGACAGTATTTATCCGGCGGGTATTCCTATTGCTACTGTGACGCAGGTGCAAAGTGGTAATGGTTCGCCTTATTATCGTGTACAGATTGAACCTGTTGCACAGTTACACAATAGCAATTTTGTACTGGTTATTCCACAAAAGCATGGGCAGACTGCTCATTATTCTGCTGATGTAGCAGTTACTAACCCATCCTCTGCCAATCATGACTGAAGTTGACAGCCTGCACCGTCGTACCCGAAAACGGCTTATTGTATTGAGCCTAGTGGTTGCACTATTTCTTGACCAGATTCCTTTTCCTCAGCCTCTGGCTGGCTGGTTGCCAGCCTGCACAGCTATGATGACCTTGTACTGGAGCTTACACCGGCCAAAAAACATTGGTATCGGTATGGCTTTTGTACTTGGTCTAGTAATGGATGTTGGCCTTGGTACGCCATTTGGTCAACATGCACTAGGTTTAATGGCAGCAGTATATCTGGTTGAGCAAAACCGGCATCAGATACTTGGTTATTCCTATGGATATCAGGCTCTGACTATTTTTGGCTGCTTGATGCTGATGACATTGTTATTGGTGATTGTGCATTTCTTTTCAACCCATCAGTTTACTGGCTGGAATCTGTTTGTTTCTCCATTCATCAGTGCTCTGCTCTGGCCTCTTTTATCCAAGTTCATGCTTTATCTCGCCTATTCCAGACGTCTATGAAAGCACTGCAATTTCGAACCAAAAAAAAACGCCCGTCTAAACCTGCCCAATATGGTGATCTGGGACTGCGGATTGCGGTTGCTTTTATATTGATTATTGTCTGTTTCTGCCTGCTGATTGCCCGCTTTGTCTATTTGCAAGTAATTAAATATGACGACTATGTTATTGCTGCCACTAACAATCGTATCTCGCTGATACCCACCCCACCAATACGAGGTGAAATAGTTGATGTTAATGGTGTGGTACTGGCACATAATTATCCAGCCTATTCACTGGAAATCACCCCTAATCAGGTGCATGGCAAACTTGAAGATACAATTAATGCATTGCGCGCGTATGTAGATATCACACCTGGTGATCTGAAACGTTTTAAAAAATTCCGTGCTGACTATCGTTCCTATGACAAAGTGCCATTGAAACTTAAGTTGACCATGGAAGAAGCCAGCCGGCTGGCTGCTGAACTGTATCGTTTCCCAGGTGTAGAAATTAATGCACGAACATTTCGGGATTATCCGTACGGCGAATTGCTGGCACATATAGTGGGATATATCGGCCGTATCAGTGACCGCGATATGACTGCTCTTGAGAAAGCCAATCTGACTGCGTTATATCGTGGTAGCACACATATCGGCAAAATGGGACTGGAAGAATACTATGAACGGCAGCTGCATGGTGTTCCAGGTTATCGTGAAGTTGAAAAAGATGCGCAAGGTCATATTGTCCGGACAATTAAAACAGTACCGGCAATTCCCGGACAAACGCTTCGTTTAGGACTGGATATCCGCGTACAGCAAGAGGCAGACCGCCTGATGGGTGATAAACGGGGTGCTTTGGTAGCTATCAATCCGCAAACGGGTGCAATATTGGCAATGGTATCCAAACCGAGTTATAACCCGAATTTATTTATTGATGGAATTGATACGGACACATGGAAAAGTCTGAATGAGGATTGGCGTCATCCCTTATTGAATCGTGCTACACAGGGAATGTATCCACCCGGTTCCACTTTCAAACCATTTTTGGCTATGGCTGCGCTCGAAAGTGGCAAACTTACCCAAAGTACAGTTCTGCCAGCGCCAGGTGTCTGGAGTATTCCTGGCTCTACCCACCAATTTCGTGATGCCGCACGTAGCGGACATGGCTCGGCAAATCTGAGCAAGGCTATTCAGGTTTCATCAGATACATTTTTTTACCGTCTGGGTTATGAAATGGGTGTAGACCGTATGTCACCTTATTTAGCCCAGTTTAATCTGGGTAAACAGACAGGTATCGATATAAATCATGAATACACAGGGGTATTACCCACGCGTGCATGGAAAGAAAAAAGATTTGCCAAAAGTAAGCCTCAGACGCGGGTATGGCAACCGGCAGATAGTGTTAGTATGGCCATTGGACAGGGCTATAATGCTTACACACCTTTACAGATAGCTTTTGCCACTGCAATTCTGAGTAATGATGGCATAGTCTATCGTCCTCATCTGGTTCAGGCTTTGCTCGACCATAATTTACAAAAAATGACCTTAATCGACCCGCAACCGATTCGAACATTACCATTTAAGCGCAGCAATTTTGAATACGTTAAGGATGCAATGCAAAAGGTATTGAAACCGGGCGGTACTGCCGCGGCAATCGGTTCAGGTTTGAGTTATTCCATGGGTGGTAAAACCGGTACAGCACAGGTAGTGCAGATTAAACAGGGTGCCCGTTATAATGCTGCGGCTCTGAAAATGCAGCTACGTGACCATGCTTGGTTTATTGCTTTTGCGCCGGCTGATAAGCCACAGATTGCCATTGCTGTTATTCTCGAAAACAATGGCTGGGGGGCAACAGCTGCACCACTTGCCCGGCAATTGGCTGATTTTTATCTGTTGAAATTAAAAAATTTACCCAGTGCCGGCCAATCAACCAACGCTTCAGATTTACCAGTAAATGATTTATCCAATAATGCCATGATGGATGCGCGGCGGCATGATGAACATAGTCAGGCTGCTTTGCCGCCATTACTGCGCGCTTATCGTCCTCAGTCTGGCTTGCGAGATAAATGATGATTAATGAAAAACAATGGTTCAAACGCTTTTGGTACAAATTGTGGGCACCAATGGATGTGTGGTTGTTTTATGCTATGCTGACCATTTATGTGATGAGTCTGTTTCTACTTTATTCTGCCGACGGACAGGATTTTGGCCAGCTGGAAAATAAAACTCTGCATACCATTCTCAGTTTTATTTTATTATGGGTGATTGCTCGCACTCCACCACAGATATTAAGTAATTTTGCTTTACCGTCGTATTGTCTGGGTATATTGCTGCTGATTGGTGTACATTTTGTCGGAATTACTGTAAATGGTTCCACTCGCTGGTTGAATATTGGTATAGCTCGTATTCAGCCTTCGGAAATCATGAAAATTGCGGTTCCTATGTTATTGGCATGGTATTTTCAGAAAAACGAAAGTAATATACGCTGGTATCACTATAGTATTGCCTTTGTATTGATTTTTATTCCTGTAGCACTGATTTTAAAACAGCCGGATTTGGGTACGGCTACGTTAATTATGGCTTCTGGTCTGTTTGTAATATTTTTCGCTGGTTTACCGTGGAAAGTCATTATTTCAGCGATTATTGGTTTCGTGGCCATGCTGCCTGTAATCTGGAATTATGGGATGCATGATTATCAGCGCATGCGGGTTTTAACTTTACTCGATCCCACTAAAGACCGCCTTGGTGCCGGATATCATATTCTGCAATCAATGACTGCAATTGGTTCTGGTGGTATCTGGGGTAAAGGCTGGTTGGAAGGCTCCCAAACTCATCTTGATTATATTCCCGAATCAACGACAGATTTCATCTTTGCTGTATTTGGTGAAGAGTTTGGGCTAATCGGAAATATCCTGCTAGTCACTGTATACACATTTATTCTTATGCGTGGGTTATATATTACCTTTAAGGCACCTACTCTGTATTGCCGTACCTTGGCTGGTGCTTTGACCATGACCCTGTTTTGCTATGCATTTGTAAATATGGGCATGGTTAGTGGTATTTTACCAGTGGTTGGGGTGCCTTTACCGCTAGTGAGCTACGGTGGTACCGCTACTTTATCGGTAATGGTTATCCTGGCAATGCTGATGGGTATCAGTAATCAGCGCAAACAGTAATACCAGATTGCATTTTGATTGATACTTTTTTGGCGACAGTAGTAAAAAATCGAAACCTTATAAAAGGTTTCGATTTTTTTTGCATAAATATAAAATCTGAATCTAAATATCTATCTAAGCTTTTTATTTGGGTCTGTGGGTTAGGACTTCATCAATCAGACCGTATTTTTTCGCTTCCTCAGCCGACATAAAATTATCGCGATCGGTGTCTTTTTCAATTTGAGCCAGTTTTTGGCCGGTATGGCGCGCCAAATGTTCGTTTAATTGTTTTTTCAGCTTGAGTAATTCACGCGCATGGATTTCGATATCCGAAGCCTGACCACCCAATCCACCACTGATAAGTGGTTGGTGAATCATGACCCGGCTGTTTGGTAAAGCAAATCGTTTACCCTTGGTTCCAGCCGACAGGAGGAAAGCGCCCATACTTGCAGCCTGTCCCAAGCATAAAGTTGCCACATCAGGCTTGATGAAATTCATGGTATCAAAAATGGACATACCGGCAGTTACCGACCCGCCCGGAGAGTTGATATAAAGAGAAATATCCTTATCAGGATTTTCACTTTCCAGAAACAGTAACTGGGCTACAACCAGATTGGCAGTTTCATCGGTAACTGGGCCAACCATAAATATAATCCGTTCCTTGAGCAGGCGCGAATAGATGTCATACGCACGTTCTCCGCGGCCACTCTGTTCTACAACCATAGGTACCAGACCCAGATTTTCAATATGTGACATATTTTTTCCTCAATTGAAATAAAAGCACCCAAGCAGCTTCACAACTACTTCGGTGCTTTGGTCGTTGTTTAATGCGTACTACACTCAGGCCTGAGCCTGTTGTCCCATAACTTCATCAAAAGTCAGTACTTTATCTGCCACTTTTGCTTTGCTTAAAACGTAGTCAACTACATTCTGCTCTATAGCCAGTGAAGTAGGTGCCTGCAGATTCTTTTTATCACTATAGTACCAGTCGATAACTTCTTGCGGGTCTTCATAGCTATCCGCAAATTCATTGATTACGTTACGTACCTGTTCTTCTGATGGTTCCAGTTTTTCTTCGCGCACCAGTTCGCCCATAATCAGGCTGATGGCTACACGACGGCTGGCCTGCTCATTGAACATATCCAGTGGCAATTCCAGATCTTTTTGATCCATACCCTGTGCCGCAAAATTTTCTTTCATTCGCGCGGCCATAGTCTTTGCTTCTTCAGTGATCAATGATGAAGGAACATCAACCGGAGTGGCAGCCAGTAAGGCATTAATGGCGCTGTCTTTAGTCATTTCACTTACACGACGGTTTACTTCACGGCTGACATTTTTCTTGATCTCAGCACGCATTTTTTGTACATCGCCATCTTCAATACCCAGTGATTTGGCAAATTCTTCATTTACTTCTGGCAGCACTGCTTCAGAAACATTTTTCAGTGTAATGGTGAAAATAGCAATTTTACCGGCCAGATCCTTACTTTGGTAATCTTCTGGGAATGTAACGGAAACTTCTCTTACATCGCCCTCTTTCATACCAACAATACCTGCTTCAAAGTCTGGCAACATCTGGCCTTTGCCCAGCAGGAAAGGGTAATTTTCGGCAGTGCCGCCTGCAAATGCTTCACCATCAATTTTACCAACAAAATCGATGATAACCCGATCATCGTTACGCGCTTCACGTTCTACATGATTGAAACGGGTACGTTGCTGGCGCAGGATATCTACGGTTTTGTCAATTTCTGTATCGCCAATTTCAGTACTGAACTTAGTTACTTCCTGAGCACTTAAATCACCGATTTTGATTTCAGGGAATTCTTCAAATACCACGGCAATTTTATATACTTTTTCATCATCTTGATCAGCATCTTCCAGTGCAGTAAGACTTTTCAGGCCGGCAACCTTCAGTTTTTCAGCTACGATGAGGTCTTCAAATGCTTTATGGGTCATTTCATTCAGCACTTCATCGCGAATGCCATAACCATACATGGAATCAATCATTTTCAGCGGTGCTTTACCCGGACGGAAGCCATCAATACGAGCACGTTTCTGTGCTACTTTCATGCGTGCGTTAACTTTTGCTCGGATGTCTTCCCAGTTCAGAGCCAAAATGATTTTACGCTCTAAATTATCTAGTTTTTCTACTGTTACGCTCATCGTAAACCCTTAGATGTCAGTTGATCTGATTTGGTTCATTTGTCTTAAAAGTACTGCTTGGGCTGTACGCACACGGGCATTCACTCATGCAGACAAAAATTAAATGGCAAGTGTACCATAAGCCTTTATAAAAGCCTATGTAATGACAAAACACTTTTAGCAGTTTGTGGCTGATTAGCTGTGCTGATCTGTTTTCATTATTCTTTCTACTTCATGCCAATAGCCATCGGCGTGTTGTTGCACCAATGCTATCATGCCCTGCCTGATTTGCTTAATCTGATTGAAATTAACAATTGCATTACTGCTTACGCGTACTGGAGACAGAAAGGATAAATGGTCAAGTACATAGAAGCGACGGTGCTCCTGAAATTCAAATTCTGCCCAATTTTCAATGTAACGCCCCTGCCAGCATAAAGGATGTAACGGTGCCTGAAAGTGCTGGTTGGCTGAGGGTGTGAATAGCATGCCACGGATAATACTGGCGTGCTGCAACATGCCGGGTTCAAGCATCAGATCTTTTAAGGTACTTTCAGCAGCAGGCTGAATACTTAATGCTAGTTGCTGCTTAATCTTGTGCATTTTATCCATTAGCCGGTCTGCTTTGCTCAGGCCAATAAAACTTTCTGCTTTATCTGACTGGCTGCCATAATATTTACAGGTTAATTCCAGATGAAAAATCTGGTCATTTAGCTGCACGATGAAATCAAAGGCTCCTACTGTGCGCTGATTATCCTGAACGGGCAAATTATGAGCAATTAAGCGGCTGTGTGGCGCATGTAAAAACCAGTAGTAAAGTAAGCGTTCTGCATATACCCCCAGATGAGTCTGATAACCACCATGTTGTTTCAGAAACAGATACAGATTATCCGGCTGTTCATCCAATGACAACAGAAATCGAAATCCCTCATTCCCTAATAATATTGAAACTGGCAGCTCAGCAGATGATATCCAGGGCGATGGCGCGGTCAACAAACTAGCCAAATCACGCACAATCGTTTTTTTCAGATGCCACCAGATTGGATCAGAAGCATAATTCATAAGTTTTTTCTCCTCTTGTATAGACAGATTGTGCAATTGACTGCTAACTATGCTTTTTCTGTATTTGTTGATTTATGGTGTTATAAAAGCCACGTAAGATATCAATATCTTCTGTGCTTAGCTGGGCACGGTCAAACATGGCAGCCATGCGCCGCATTAGCCGTTCTTCATTGCGACGGTTAAAGAATCCGGCAGTGCTCATCACCTCACGTAAATGCTCTACCATACTGCTTGTCTGCTGATGTGTGGCCAGATTCTGTTCCTGCTTTAAATGAGCCATGCTGATATCAACGTGGCTAAACAGCTCATAACAGATTACCTGTACAGCCTGTGCCAGATTGAGGGAAAAATAATCTGGGTTACCATTGATAGTAATCAAACGATTGCAGCTTTGTACCTCTTCGATACTCAAACCAAAAGTTTCATTACCAAATACAAGTGCTATTTTCTGCCCAGCACATGCGGCATCGATTAGTGATGGCATAATTTCGCGTGGCGTATGCAATGGTGCAGTCAGTTCACGGCGTCGGCTGGTTAATGCACAGGACAATGTAGTTTCTGCCAGTGCTTCATTGAGGGAGGCAACAATTCGCGCATTCTCCAGTACATCACGTGCACCTGATGCAAGAGTAAAACTTTCTTCAGGCAGAACGAAAGCAGCAGCATTTGCATGATCAAACACAGCGGGCTTTGGCGTCATCGGAGTCTGCATCAGATTGGGTGCAACCAGTGTCAATCTGTTTAACCCCATTGTTTTCATGGCTCGTGCTGCTGAACCAATATTTGCTGGATGGCTGGTGCGGGTAAGAACAACAGTAATGTTATTAAGAAAATCGGGAAGTATGGGTTTATTCATGTTTGCAATTAAAATAAGGATGATGCACTCAGACAACTGAACACTGATAAATCCTGTATATTATAGCAAAATCATCCTGTGCAAACGGTAGGTCTGGCGTGCCGGTTTGGGAAAAAGCATTTTTTGCCGTATAATCACTTTCTATTTATTCTGTTTAATTGCCGCAATGTTTTTGAGATGCGGCATTTGTTCTTTAACATACATCATTTTGTATCTATTTTAAGCTTTTATCAGCCCTATCACGAGAATTAGCATGAATCCTATTTTAACTACTGCCTGGAAAGCAGCGCGCAAGGCCGGCCAAATGATGCATCGTGCCAGCAGCAATTTAAATACTATTAAAATTGATAATAAAGCTGCTAATGATTTTGTTTCAGATGTTGATCGTGAGGCAGAACGTATTATTGTTAACACCCTTCAGGAAGTGTACCCACATCATGCCATTTTGAGTGAGGAAGCTGGCTATCTGGGTAATGACAATGCTGAATATCAATGGATTATTGATCCACTGGATGGAACTACCAATTATTTGCATGGCCATAAACAGTATGCCATTTCAATGGCATTGCTGCACAAAGGAACTTTAACTGAAGCGCTGGTATATGCACCGGAGCAAAATGATTTGTATGTGGCCAGCCGCGGCCAAGGTGCATTACTGAATGATAAACGCATTCGGGTGAGTAACCGCATTGATTTGTTACGCAGCCTGATTGCAACGGGTTTTCCAGTTGTTGACCAAAGCATGATGGATACTTATCTGGCCATTTTAAAAGATGTGCTGGCCAAAACAGCCGGTGGCCGCCGTGAAGGGTCTGCGGCACTGGATTTATGTAATGTAGCCTGTGGCCGTGTAGATGGATATTTTGAATTTAATCTGAAACCGTGGGATATTGCAGGTGGTGCTTTGATTGTGCAGGAAGCTGGCGGTATCGTTACCGACATGCAGGGTGAGCAGACTTGGCTGGATAGTGGTGACATTGTGGCTGCTAATCCGAAAATTCTGGCACAGTTATTGCAAATTATTGCACCTCATTTAGCAATATAATATATTTTGTGGTGGTTTATGCGGTTAAACCGCTACCACCAGATTTTATATCTGTCTTTGATAGGGGTAATAGTTATGAAAAAAGTTCTGTTTACCACTTTGTTAGCTTCATATGCAGGTCTGGTATTGGCACAAGGTATTGTAGCCAATAATGCATGGGCACGATTCAGCGTACTCGGTATGTCTTCCAGCGGTGTATTTATGGATTTGGACAATCATTCTGGTAAAGATGATGTATTGCTGAGTGCATCCACACCGGTAGCAATGTCCAGTGAAATACATGAAACTGTTGAGGTAAATGGTGTGATGAAGATGCGCCCGCTAGCGCATGGACTGCCCCTGCCTGCTGGACAGGTAACCCAACTACAGCCGGGCAAAATGCATATTATGTTGATGGGTTTGAAAAAGCCTCTGACAAAAGGGACTACTATTCCTGTACGCCTGACCTTTCGCTATGCCAAACCGGTTACCCTAAATGTGCCAGTTAGTATAGCACCAGCCACTCAAACAGATGCGACTGTGCCAGAACATTCGCATATGCATCATTAAGTTAGCCTGCCAACTGGATAAATTGGATTCCAAACCTGAATTTACTCAGGTAATTATATGTAACTATTTGTATAATCAGTGCTGTGTTTTCAGGATTGATTAAATTTGCTGTCAGTAATAGATATTTCTCAAATATATAGTCTCATAGCAGGCAGATTACTGCTTTTTGAAAATAATTTAATTTTAACTATTTATGATTTCCTTATTGCATTCAGGCAAATTCTGGCTGAAATTGATGGTATTTAGCTGTCTGGGCATTTTTTTGCTCTTGGCCATCGATATGGCTGTACTACATTATTTGTTTAATGCAGAAGAAATTAATAAACGCGCTAATGCACTCGTGGCTGAGAGCGGCCGTCAGGTTGTTTTCGACCCGGATATCAGCCGTTCAATGTTTCCACGCCCAACTGTAACCTTGCATCAGGTACACATTCAAAATATAGCCACCAAAACAGATGATATCAATATTGGTAATATAAAAATCGGTCTGGGCTGGCAAAGTCTATTTGGCCGTCTGACTATTGAAAAGTTACAGCTAATGGATACAGATATTAATCTGGTTCGAGATAATCAGGGGCACTGGAATCTGGTTGATTTATGGCAAAAGTCACATAAAGGCCAGCAGCTACAGATTAATCGCCTGAATCTGGATAATGCCAGTTTTCGCATTCATGATGGGCTTAATCTGCAACAGATTAATCAGTTAAATTTAAGGTGGCAAAATCTTGGCAGCACCAGTATGCTTCAGCTAAATGGGGTATTGAGTGGTGAAGATATGCAAACTACGCAATGCCAACTGAGTGCCGTATACCACCCTGATGCCGTCATGCAATGGCAGGATGTTAAACTCGACGTAAAAACCAGCTTGCCGACTTTGGGTGATAGTAATGGCCAGTGGCATTTTGATGCTCGCTGGCTGCCACAACAGCAGTTATTCCAGACATCGGCCGTGCAATGGCAATGGCACAGCAAACGTAATCAGTTGCATGTTACTGGTAACGGCCAAAATTGGCAGGTAGGCTGGGCCAAACTGTTTTTACCGCAGTTAAATGGTGTGGCCACTGCACAGATTGGCGACAATGAGATTAATGCAACATTATCTGCCAGCAATACCAGTTGGTTGCAGAATCATTGGTCTCTACCCCAGTTTCAAATCGATAGTGGCTGGCAAAGTCATTTATATCAGACCGCGCTGACCCTCAGGGGGCAGTTATCCTGGCTGGATATGCGTCACTGGAAAATTGATAATCTTTCGATTAACAGCCATCAGGATACAGTGGATGCACTGCCAAATTCACGTTTTATTAGTGATTTATCAGGTACCGTACAGGGTGATGATGCCGGTAATGGCCAACTCAATCTGCAAGGTCAGTTTGATAATCAGCCTATAAATATTGCACTGGATTATCAGGCAGACCGGCATTTGGGGAAAATAAGCGGTAATATTCACCTTGTGCAGTTGAATTTACGCCCTTATTTAGAAACGACTACAGATCTGTTACCAGCTGACTGGCAACAACTCTGGCCTCGCTGGTTCAGAAACAATTCAGTTAATACACAGCTGGCTATCGACTCCATCCTCACACCTACGATACAACTGAATCAGTTTAAAACCCAACTAGCTTTAGATGCACGTACTTTCACGCTGAACCCAATCAGTTTGCAAATATATGGTGGTAGCAGTAATGGTATGTTGCAGGTAAGTAATACCAATCCATTAACCTGGAAAGTGCAGCAACACGCAAATCGTGTGCAAATGAAGTCTTTCCTACAGGATACATTTGGTTTGCATAATCTGGATGGCAAAGGCGATGCAGATATTGATTTCCATGGTGTTGGCATTAGCCGCCAGCAATGGTTGTCCAGCCTAAGCGGACAGGTACACATCCAGATTAATCAGGGTGTATGGAATGGTATTGATATCAATAATATTCTGCAAAACAGTGATAACCAGACTACAGTGGCCTATAATGAAACCAGCCAAACGCCGTTTCGGTTTATCAGGCTGGCTATTCCATTAAATAATGGATATACCAAAAACAGTCGTATCGAATTGCATGCCGATAATTTTGATATTAAAGGTACAGGCAGTGTTAAGTGGCTGCAACAGCAAATGGACTACAACGTACTGATTGCTACCAGACGGGCGAAACAGCAAAATCTGTTGCCATTACGTATCAATGGCTCATTTATCCGACCAGCCTTCACCATTGATTATCAGCGCTTGACTGCTGGCTTGCATACATCGCAGCAGAAGCAGGACAGTTTACGGCAAACATTACAGCAGCAATGGTTATGGCTGAATCAGGGAAGCAGTGCATCATCTGAAAACTATGAACCAGCGCACCATCCATGAGCATTTACGTTTTTCATGGATGGCCACAGCCAGATGAATTAGCCCAACAGCTTGGCAATGATGAGCAAGTAGAAATAGTGATTGTTGCCGAAAAGTGGCCAGAATCATTGATTGCAAAATCATCAGCCGGCCAGATTATTGTGCAACAATGGCTTGAAGCAAAAGTATTTTGGCAGCAGCAACCCGTTTTCAGCTATCCCTTTCGTGATGCTGGTAAATTTACACTTATCCAGCCGCAGGTATACGAGCAATGGGGGCAGTTTAATCCCGGCATGCCCTGCCCTACACCGCTATATTCCAAATTCATTTACAAGCCCTGGCTTACCTTGCCGGCACCGCTACCGATCAAATCTGTAGTGGTTATTGGTGCTGGTATCGCCGGAGCAGCCACCGCTTTTGCGCTGGCAAAACGTGGTATAGCGGTAACAGTAATTGAGCAGCATGCAATTGCCAGTGCAGCATCAGGCAATCATCTTGGCCTGTTGTATGCAAAAATTTCAGCGCATGCAACTGTGCAAACGGAATTGTTACTGGCTAGTTATGGCTACAGCCATGCGCTCCTCAAGAATTGCCTGCCTGCCGGGCAAGGCTGGCTGGATTGTGGAGTTATTCATCTGGATTACAACGCCACCGAAGCGAAGCGTAACACTTTGCTGGCACAGCAAAATCCTCAGAGCGCACTCTTTCAGACTATTACAAAAGCAGAGGCAGGCCAGATTGCTGGTATAGATGTGCCATATAGTGGCCTATGGTGGCCGTATGGTGCTGCGATTAACCCATTTAGCTTGATTCAGGTTTTACTCAAGCATCCGCTGATACAGGTTTTAACAGCTACTAAAGTGAATACGATTTCCCGCCAGAATGACTTATGGCAAATCGCCTGTCAGAACCAGCAAAAATCGTTTTATCTTGATGCATCTCATATTGTGATTTGTGCCGGCGCCGAGAGTAATTCCCTGTATCCAGTTGCTGGCTGGCCACTACACAAGATACGCGGGCAAACAACCACTGCCGGCATGCGTTCAGAAGCAACCCATCTAAAGTGTGCACTGAGTGGCAATAGCTATATCACACCAGCATGGCAAGATAAACTTTGCTTTGGTGCTACATTCCATCCCAACCAGACTGATGATAATTTGTCTGCCGAGGATGAAAATCTTAACTGGCAACAATTACGCCAATGGCTGCCACATCTGGCCGCAGATTTACGTCCAAACACCAGCCCCCAAGGACATGCTGCAATACGCTGTGATGCTTTCGACCATTTACCGGTGGTAGGGCCTGTTGGTAATACTTCTGCCATGCTGAAACAGTATGCCCAATTACGTCTGGATAAAAACTACTCGCTTACTCAACCCTGTCCATGGCAGCCGGGTATATTTATTAATACAGCTCATGGCAGCCGTGGGCTGGTGACCGCACCCCTATGTGCAGAAGCCATAGCCGCCATTATGCTTGGCCTGCCATCACCATTGTCAGTTCGGCTGCAACAGGCGCTCCACCCTAACCGCCTGCCCATTAGATCACTGACGCACCATCAGTCATTCCTGTTATCGATTTAAGCATAATAACATTTTGCACAGCCCTAATGTTATAGGGTATCATTACTGTAATGTTATATAGTAACATTTATTATCAGGCTGAATCGGTAAAGGCATAATATGTTTTCTCTTTTGCTGTGTGGAGTGGGTAAACGCTTATCCTGGGTGAGCGTGATTCTGGTATTGCTGTGGTTGATGTATGCGTGGGCAGTGTGCGCATCATGAGTATTCAGGTTGACAATGTTACCGTGAGCTATCGACACCGGCCAGCTATCCATCATATCAGTATCGATTTTAATTCTAATGAAATGTGGGCAATATTCGGTCCCAATGGTGCGGGTAAATCGACACTGCTGAAAGCTATCATGCATCTTGTTCGCCTTGATAGCGGCCAGATTCGCTGGCCACAATTGCAACGGTCTGATATTGCCTATCTGCCGCAACAATCCGACATTGATCGCAGCCAGCCAATGAGTGTATTTGAGCTTGTGGCAACGGGTTTGTGGTATGAAACTGGTTTTTTTTCCGCAGTCTCCACAAGCATGCATCAACGTATTCTTGATGTATTAAATCAGGTAGGCATGTTGCAATATAAGGAACGCAGTATTGCCCAATTATCCAATGGCCAGTTTCAGCGTGTATTACTTGCGCGCATGCTGATTCAGAATGCTAAGGTATTGTTGCTGGATGAGCCATTTAATGCCGTAGACGCCGCCACTACTTTTGCTTTGCTGGATATTCTCAAGGCACATCAGCAACAACACCAGTGTACCGTGATTACCGTTTTGCATGATTACGAACAGGTACAAACCTATTTTCCTAATACACTGCTGATTGCACGTGAAAAAATTGCCGCAGGGAAAACTGACAGCGTATTAACGGATCAATATCTGCAACAGGCTACAGAAGCCATGCAGCAATATGAACACAACCAGTGGTGTGACAGGTAAATCAATGAATATTGCCCATTTTCTTCTAGAGCCTTTTGCTGATTACGATTTCATGCGTTTTGCGCTGTGTTCAATTGTGTTTCTGGCACTGGGAACCGCACCCGTAGGTGTTTTTCTGATGATGCGTCGCATGAGTCTGGTGGGTGATGCACTGGGACATGCCATTTTACCGGGCGCTGCGGTAGGCTACATACTCGCAGGTTTGAGCCTGCCTGCAATGAGCATAGGCGGCTTTATAGCCGGCCTGCTGATGGCTTTGCTGGCAGGGCTGGCCAGCCGCTTTGCCAATGTGCGCGAAGATGCCAGTTTTGCCGCTTTTTTTCTCACCTGTTTGGCGCTTGGGGTGGTTTTGGTGAGTAGAGGTGGTAATAGCGTAGATTTGCTTAATTTATTGTTTGGATCCATACTTTCAGTAGACCGTGCGGCACTAACATTAGTCGCTGTTGTCAGCAGTATAACCATGCTGGTACTGGCCGTTATCTATAGACCATTAATGCTTGAAAGTATCGACCCTTTGTTTTTACGCTCTGTAAATGGTAAGGGTACACTATGGCATATTATATTCTTGGTGCTTGTCGTATTGAATCTGGTATCTGGTTTTCAGGCTTTAGGCACACTGATGTCCGTAGGTTTAATGATGTTACCCGCTATCAGTGCGCGTTTATGGCATAAAACCATGGGCGGCATCATGACCATAGCTGCTGCTATTGCAGTGATATGCGGTTATGTAGGCCTGTTATTGTCTTACTATATTGATTTGCCTTCTGGCCCCGCCATTATTCTGTGCTGTGGCTTAGTCTATATTTTGTCGTTATTTATTGGCAGCGAGAGCGGTATTTTATGGCGTTTATACAGACGCCAGCGCCATCATGTTGCCTGAAAAACAGATTACTGATTCATAAACCCATTTTAGGAGATGTGCTAATGAAACGTGGCTTTTTTATCTGCCTGTTAACCTTATGTCTAACGAGCTTTGCCCGCATGATTTATGCCGCACCTATACCTGTTATTACCAGCTTCAGTATTCTGGGTGATGTTACTCAGCAAATTGGTGGCGAACGCATTCAGGTACACAGCCTGATTGGTACCGATCAGGATGCACACATGTATCAGTTGGTAAGCAGGGATTTGCGTCAAATGCGTACGGCCAAACTGATTTTGCTGAATGGTTTGGGGCTGGAACCTTTGTCTTTACAACGTGCCGCCCAGCAAAGCCGTGTTCCCATGTTTGTCGTTACTCAAGGTATTCAGCCACTGATGATAGCTGATGATGGACACGATCACCACCAGCACACCGACCCGCATGTCTGGAATGATCCCGTTTTAATGCAAACGTATGCGCGCAATGTCGCCAATGCCCTGATTAGTGTAGATCCGCAAGGTAAAGCCTACTATCAGCAGCGGCTGACCGCCTACCAGCAACAACTTGCAGGATTAAACACATGGGCCAGCAAAATATTTAATACCGTACCGCCAGAAAAACGTAAAGTACTGACCGGGCACGATGCTTTTGCCTATATGGCCAAGCGCTACCAGATTCAATTCATCGCCCCGCAAGGTGTAAGCACAGAAGCAGAACCGTCTGCGCGACAGGTAGCAGCAATCATCAATCAGATTCGCCGCGACCATATTAAAGCCATTTTTATTGAAAATATTAAAAATCCAAAAATGGTACAGCGGATTGCTAGTGAAACCCAAACCAGAATTAGCGGCCACCTGTATTCTGATGCACTGAGTAAAGGCGCACCTGCTGCAACTTATATTGATATGTTCCGTTATAATGTCAATGCTTTAAATGCTGCCATGAAATAAATGGGCAAACAAACGCATAGCTTAATCAACTTATATGCCTGTTTTATGCGTTTACTTTTAATTTTGCAGAGCCTGCCGCCAGTTATGTACATTAGACTGGCGGTTTTGCTCAAAATTTTCCAGCATTTCCAGTTCAAAGCGCGAAAACCCAGCCTGTTCACGTGCATCAATATTCACATAGCCACGAAAAATAAATAAATCATAGCGGCTGAGTAAGCGCCGGAATAAAGCCAATGGTTCCAAACCGCGCAGTCTGCATAGATACTGATACCAGTAATTCCCCACCTGCACATGACCCACTTCATCGCGATAGATAATATCCAACACCGCACAAGTGGCATCGTCGCCCTTTTGCGCTATTTTAGTGCGCATTCCCGGGGTAACATCCAGTCCACGCGCTTCCAGTACTCTGGGCACCAGAGCCATACGTAACAGTGGATCAAATGCGGTTTTATAAGCCATATCCCACAAATGATTATGCGCGGAAAAATCACCATAATCGTAGCCGGAGGCCTGTAACCGCTGCCGCATAAGCTGGAAATGATGTGCTTCTTCGGCGGCAATGCGCACCCAATCGCGAGTAAATTCTTCTGGTAATAGCCGAAAACGATAGGCAGCATCAAGCGCTAAATTGATTGCATTAAATTCAATGTGACAAACTGCATGCAATA
This sequence comes from Snodgrassella alvi, assembly GCF_002777825.1. Classification (GTDB taxonomy): domain Bacteria; phylum Pseudomonadota; class Gammaproteobacteria; order Burkholderiales; family Neisseriaceae; genus Snodgrassella; species Snodgrassella alvi_C. Next base: position 139,126 of record NZ_MEIR01000080.1, read on the forward strand.
AGGCTGCATAACCCTCAGCTGTCGTAAACTTGCGGCCTTTAACTTTGGCTGGCGGCACCAGCATTGGCCGCACCGGATGGCCAGCAAAACGAAAATCTTTGATTACAGCAGTTTCATCCCGTTGCAATGCATTAGCTGGTGTTTGTAAACATAACTGTTGTGCCGCATCACTCAAGGCACATTTTTCATCTGGTATACAACTTAATAAGGCAGATTCCAGCAAGGCAGCAATAGACATTTTCAAAAACAGGCATAAAGTAAATTACAGTTCAGTATACATGCCCTGCCCTAGCAAAATAAACCATCATTATAGATAGATTTTATCTTACATATAGTAGAAATCACCTAATAGTTTTACAATATAAAATCTTTAATATAAAAAAGATAAATATATGAATTACTCACGTACGCTTGAAGGCACCCTACTCGCGCTGGCCTTGTCAGCCACATTTTCTGCCATCGCAGCTGACAATTGGCAAACCTGTAAAGAAAAGCAGCAACAGATTGAGAAGCAACTGCAATATGCTCGTGCCAATAATAATCAGAAACAAATTAACCGTCTGAACATCCAGAAAACCGATATAGCCCAAAACTGTAGCAACGAAGATTTGCGGCAGAAATATACCCAGAAAATCGATAAGTTAACCAATAAAATTAATGAAAACCAGCGCAAGCTGGACAAAGCTCAGGCTAAAGGCGACATTGATAAAGTTACTGACTTACAAAATAAACTGAATGAGAATAAGGCAAAACTTCAACAGGCAAAGCAGAACTTTGCCCGTTTTGAGCAGGCAGCCAAGCAGTAAATTGATCAACCCATGCTGATGGAAAAGTTGATAAGATTACGATTTTTTTCCATTAGAATCCTATTGCATGATTACTTTGCTTATATAGCACCTACGCCAACATTGCCTTAATCTTTAAATATAATTTTAAAGTTAAATTAACTGGACAATCACAAATTATTTAATTTTTACTTAAAAATTAATCTATTATACAAAACAATAATTAATATTATTAATGTGTAATTTTATTTTAGCCCACTCAGGTAATCGATTACTTACCTGAGATGCATAAGATATCATTCAAAATGGCCACTTGATTCACCAAAATAGTTTTGCTTATTTGCAGCACTATTGTGCAGAAGTAGCCAAACAGACAATTTCTGTTTCAACTTTAGCCGCGAACAGCTAAAATATTCATTAATAGTTTAGCAAAGGAGTGATTAATGCGAATTTTGAGTAAAGCTGTGCTTAGTAGCATTATGGCTATCAGCAGTGTACTGGTTAGTGCAGGTGGTTTAGACACCCTGCAAAAATTTAATTCGGATACAGATGGTATTTCTGGGCAGTTCACTCAGACAGTTCACAGCAAAAAACGCACGCAAACAACATCTGGGACATTTGCCATTCAACGCCCGGGGCTCTTTCGTTGGGAATACACGCAGCCTTATAAACAGACAATTGTTGGCGACGGTAAAATTGTCTGGTTATATGATCAGGATTTGGCTCAGGTAACCAAACAAGAGCAGAACCAGACAATTGGTGATTCGCCAGCAGCCATTCTGTCCAATAAATCAGCACTGAATGCCAATTATTCCTTGTCAGATGATGGCAGCAGCGATGGTATCGATTATGTACGCGCTATACCGAAACGCAGTAATACCGGTTATCAGAATATTCGTATCGGTTTTCGTGGCGACAATCTGGCCAACATGCAGCTAAAAGACAGTTTTGGTAATCAAACCACCATCACATTCAGCAAAATCAATACGCATCCGCAATTTAACCGTAGTCAGTTTAAATTTACACCACCTAAAGGTGTCGATGTACTGACCCAGTAACAAGCATAATTAAACAAACAGGCAGGTGTTACCTGCCTGTTTTATTTCGCTATCAGCAACGGTATACATATGAACGCCCATTGTGGGTGTTGCGACACCAGCGTGGCCTGAACATCATCCAGTTCATGTCATCATCCCATCTGCGCTGCATTTCCCAATCTCGTGCCTGTTGTAACCTTATCTTACTCACATAACTGTCCCAAGCCAGTCTGTAACAACTCTGAAAAATCGGCAGATTAACCTTTTGCCGATATTCTTCCGCTATTTTCGCATTGGCAGGGTCAGAAAAAAATGCCGGATTTTGCATTTGTGCCTGCATCAATTCGGCAGTACGTGCATCACATTGTGCTGCCAAATCCAGCTTCAGCTTCTGTTCAGCGGCTTTTTCCGCTGCCGCCCGAGCAGCTTTTTGTTCCGGTGTAGCACAAGCAGCCAGCACTAAGCTCATCAAGCCCAAAGTGAAAATTCTACGCCAATGCATATTAATTCCTTCTATCCAGCCAGTTAACGGACATTTATCATTATACGCCAGTATATTATGCAGTTCAGAAGCTATTTTGGCATAGCCTCTAATCTCGGCTTGCGCTGCCAGTAAGGCCGATAACTGTGTAATAGCTTCCAGCGCACCGGGCGTGCCGATAAAGTAGTTTGCATACCTCCCATCTGGTCTGTACGCAACAGCGTAATACCCTCCTGTGCCAGCAACTGCCGTACCTGAACATGCGGGTGGCCATATGGATTGGCGAAGCCGACACTGGCAATAGCATATTGTGGTGCCACTGTACGGATAAAATTCACATCACTGGAATGGCGGCTGCCATGATGGCCTAAAATTAAAATCTGGCTGAATAAATTATCGTTATAAGCAGCCAGTAAAGCACGCTCTCCCTTTTTGCCCAGATCACCAGTAATCAGAATGGCTTTATCAGCACTTACAACACGTAACACGCAGCTATATTCATTTTTTTCGCTTTTGGCCGCCACTGGCTGATTAAGAAACTCAAGCCATACCCCATCCCATTGCCAGTTCAAACCGCCTCTACATGCTTGCACTGGAAAGGAATAGGCTTGTGGTTGTCCGGCAATAATACTGTGTGGTTGCAGATGCCGCTTAATCAGCGTTGCGCCACCATCATGATCACTATCATTATGAGACAGAACCAGCATATCCAGCCGTTTAATACCAGCAGCACGTAAATTGGGCAACAAAGCAGATTGCGCTGCATAGGCAGTGCCAGTATCAAACAATAATTCATGTTTGGCCGTACTGATACTTACAGCCAACCCCTGCCCAACATCCCATACCCTGATAACTGCTTCCCCCTGAGCTGGACGCGGTGGCCGATAGCTGAGCAATAAAAGTAAAATCAACAGACATAATGGACGTAAATACCAGCCGCGTGGCAGTAGCAACAGCAAAACGGCAATAAACGACAGCAGCCACAACGCCAAAGGAGCATGTGCCGGATAATATTCAGGAGCATAGCCAGCTACCCAGTGTAACAGGCGCATGGTATGTTCGCTCAGATACGCGGCCAGAGTACGCAATATATCCACTGGTATAATCAATGACAGCAAGGCCAATGGCACCAGTACCAGCGTAAACCAGGGAATAGCCAGTGCATTTACCAGCGGCGATATTAGCGGTACCGAACCAAAACAAAAAGCCACCAGTACCACCGAAGCCAGTCCTGCTGCCCATTGTGCCAGTACTAATTGACGCCATTTAGCACTATGACCATAGCCCTCACCAGCCCACATCAACACAGCAACCAGCAGAAAAGACAGCCAAAATCCAACGCTTAATACAGCCAAAGGATCAAACAACAACACAATCGCTATCGTTAACCACCATACCTGAAAAGCGCGCAAATACCCACGTCGCCAAGTTAAGGCCAGAATAATAATCATCAGCATACTGCGCTGAGTGGGAACAGCAAAACCGGCCAGTGCACTATAAAGAATAGCCGTCAGCACAGCCGTGCAGCGGGTGTATATCCATGGCTGGTGAATGCGTACGGGCAAATACTGTAAACATTTACCACATAACCATGCAGCCAGCATGGCCAGCATACCTACATGCAGGCCGGAAATGCTAACCAGATGATTCAATCCAAGTGGGCGGAATATTTGCCAGGCTGCTGCGGGTAATGCAGACTGCTCACCGACAGCAAGCGCTTTGAGCAAGGCTACCCCCTGCGGGTAAGTTTGAACCTGTGCCTGCCAGCGTGCGCTACACCATAGGCGCCAGCGTGACAGCCATTCCTGCCAACCAGATGTTGCTGGTAATGCTTTACGCTCCCCTTTGACGACAGTAGCCATCGCACCAATATGATTAGCCAGAGCCCAGGCTTCCTGATTGAAACCAACCTTATTGGTGTCGCCGATAATCGCACGTACCTTTGCCCTTATCTGCCATCTGCTGCCCGGCGGCCATTGCTGTTTTGTGTAATCAGTCAGTAGCCATTGCTGCTGTTGGCCGTTAGGTAATCTTACCTGAGCTACAAAACGGCTGCGCTGCTGATTCTGCTGGGGAATATCCGTGACTTTAATCACGACATTTTGTAACTGCGTTTTATCCGTTAATGGCCATTGTTGTTGCAATATCATATCGGTACGCCATAACGCAAATATCACGCCAGCGCACATCGCAGAGCCATAACGACAACATTGCCAGCCGGGCCATATCATCAATACAGCCAGAATAAACAAAGCACTTAGCCATGGCAAAATTACAGACTGAGGTAATAAGTAAGACCCACAGACACCCACAACCCACCAGGGTAACCAGGCACAGGCAAAACGGATTTTCGCCATATAAACAGCTACAATTCCCCAAAAAGATATAATTAATTTTATATGTAGACTACATACATTATACCAAATAAATTAACATAAAATGTCTTTGTAATTTATTCATAGTTTAATCGGTATAATTCTAAATTAACCTCAGAAAACTTATAATTATTTTTCTATGTGTTATCGACTGAAGATCCGTTCAATTTTAAAGCCACTCAGACATTAATCAGTAATTAACCGATTTTCATCTGTTTATTTTATATATGGACAAATACTGGCTACAGCAATCATCTTTGCATCAAACAATCAAATAATCAAATAGTTAAATGAAAGCAAATTATATAATAGCTTATACAAAACAGCGAACATCAATACTCAGATTTAAGCATAAATAGCAAAGTATTCATAAAACTGACTTTTGCCCCGAGCGATTACTCACTCGCATCAGATTAATCACAAGCCTGGCCAAATAGAAACAGCTTATATTTGCAAAACTACCCACCTAAAATTAAATTTAATTAACATCAGTAATAGCCACTGTGAAAACAACCAAATGTAGGTATAATATAAAGTTTGATAATCGTAAGCTGACCAGATTAAAAGGATTTAACTACACCATGGCGCAACAGCCTGCCGAGAGCGGAAAACTGAAAAAATCCTTAAAAAAATACATGCTCACTGGCGTGCTCGTATGGCTGCCCATTATTGTGACAATTTGGGTAATCAGTTATATCATTGGCATGGCAGATCAGCTCGTCAACATTTTACCGGCACGCTGGCAACCACAAGCATTTTTAGGTTTTAAAATCCATGGTATAGGTTTGCTGGCTGCGCTCATCATTGTATTTTTTACTGGTTTACTGGCAGCAAATATGCTTGGGCGCAGAATATTAGCTGCTTGGGATGCATTTTGGGGACGCATTCCTGTCGTAAAAAGCATTTATTCGGGCGTCAAAAAAGTATCTGAATCATTATTGTCAGATTCGCGCCAGTCGTTCAAAACACCGGTATTGATACCCTTTCCGCAGCCAGACATCTGGACGATTGGATTTGTATCCGGCCATATACCGGATAATATTACATCTGCTCTGCCACATCAGGCTGGCGACACACCGGCAAACGAGTACATTTCTGTATATGTGCCAACTACGCCCAATCCTACGGGTGGCTACTATATTATGGTCAACAGTAAAGATGTACGCGAAATCGACATGAGTGTAGACGATGCACTGAAATATGTTATTTCGCTGGGCATGGTACAGCCAGACGAACCCCCACATAAACAGTCATTACAGGCTATTTTCCCGCTACACAAATCAGCCAAACCACACTAGCACCAGGCTTTGACCGGGATGATATTCCTGATGACACAATTAACCGTAATCACTGCAACAAAGGCAATAAAATGCGAACCAACTATTGTGGCTTAATTAACGAGCAATATCTCGACCAGACCGTCACCGTAAAAGGCTGGGTACATCGCCGTCGCGACCATGGTGGTGTAATATTTATTGACTTGCGCGACCGCGAAGGTATCGTACAGGTTGTAATTGACCCTGATACACCAGAGGCATTTACTCTGGCCGATTCTGCCCGTAATGAATATGTACTGAGCATTACTGGCCGTGTTCGTGCACGTCCGGATGGCACCAAAAACGACAAAATGATTTCTGGCGGCATTGAACTATTAGCCAAGGAAATAGAAATACTTAATACCGCTGCTACCCCTCCTTTCCTGATTGATGACGAAGGGATTAGCGAAAATGTTCGCCTCACCAACCGGATAATCGATTTACGCCGTCCGGTTATGCAGAATAATCTGCGCCTGCGCTATCGTGTGGCCATGGCTGTGCGCCGTTATCTGGACAGTCAGGGATTTATCGATATCGAAACACCGATGCTTACCCGCTCTACTCCGGAAGGTGCTCGTGACTATCTAGTACCTAGCCGTGTATTTCCAGGTGAATTTTTTGCGTTACCTCAATCACCTCAATTATTCAAACAGTTACTGATGGTGGCAGGGTTTGATCGTTACTACCAGATTGTTAAATGTTTCCGTGATGAAGATTTACGTGCCGACCGTCAACCTGAGTTTACCCAGATTGACTTGGAGACTTCGTTCCTTAGCGAGAACGAAATCATGGATATCACTGAAAACATGGTTAAACTGGTATTTCAGGAAGCATTGTCTGTCGATTTACCCACCTTCCCACGCATGAGCTGGCACGACGCCATGTTCCTGTATGGTTCAGACAAACCGGATTTACGGGTAAACCTGCAATTTACCGAGCTCACTGATGTCATGAGAACGGAAGAATTCAAAGTATTCCGTGCTGCTGCCGACATGAAAAACGGCCGAGTTGTGGCCTTGCGTGTACCTAATGGCGCTGGATTAAGCCGCAAGGAAATAGATACTTATACCGAGTTTGTAGGCATCTATGGTGCCAAAGGTCTGGCTTATATCAAAGTTAACGATATCAGCAAGATAAACAATGGCGAAGACAGCGGCTTGCAGTCTCCGATTGTGAAATTCCTGTCTGATAGCGCATTGCAGTTGATTATTGAAAAAACCGGTGCCCAGAATGGCGATATCATTTTCTTTGGCGCAGACAAGGCTAAAGTTGTGAATGAAGCCATTGGTGCCCTGCGTATCAAAATTGGCCATGAACACGGTGCTGCCAATGGCTACTTTACCGAAGAATGGCGCCCATTATGGGTAGTTGATTTCCCCATGTTTGAATATGATGAGGAAGAACAACGTTGGTCTTCCATGCATCACCCGTTTACTGCACCCAAGACTGGCCATGAAGATTTACTGGTAAGTGCACCCGAACAATGCCTTGCCCGTGCTTATGATATGGTGTTAAACGGTTGGGAAATCGGTGGTGGTTCAATTCGTATCCATCGTGCTGATATTCAGGAAAAAGTATTTGCTGCACTGAAAATTACACCAGAAGAACAACAGAATAAATTCGGTTTTCTCCTAAGCAACCTGAAATTCGGTGCGCCACCTCATGGTGGTCTGGCTTTCGGTCTGGACCGTCTGGTTACCCTGATGGCTGGTGCTGACTCCATTCGTGACGTTATTGCTTTCCCGAAAACCCAGCGTTCACAGGACTTGCTGGTAGATGCACCAAATCATGTAGATGAGAAACAACTGCGTGAATTAGGCTTGCGCCTACGTCAGAAAGCTCAAACTGAAGAACAGAATTAATTGTTGTATTCAATAAAAAACTGCCTGATAGCTGTCAGGCAGTTTTTTTATCAGAATCAGCATTGATGATGAGAGTTAAAATAGAATTGATATCAAAGCTAAATCTAGCCAGAATCAGAACATTTTAAGTTCAGAGCACAGGATTAAGTCGAATATTATCAATAATTGATTAATCAACGCTTTTGCAGCCAGACACCCGATTCAATATGTGGTGTAAAGGGAAACTGGTCAAACATCGCCGCCCGCTTCACTTCATGTGTAGTTAGAAGTATTTGCAGATTTTCGTGCAAAGTGACAGGATTACAAGATACATAAATGATATTGTCAAATTTTTGCAATAATTCAAGCGTTGCCTGATCAATGCCGGCTCGTGGCGGATCCACAAAAACCGAGCTGAACTGATAATCCCCCAAATAAATCTGCTCGCTCGCCAAACGCTGAAAAGCCCTGACACCGGTATAAGCCTCAGTAAACTCTTCGGCCGACAGCCGAGCCAAAGCAATATTATTTATCTGATTAGTTTCAATATTCCAGCGCGCAGCCTGTACAGAGGTTTTCGATACCTCCGTAGCCAGTACCCGGCGAAAATGGCGGGATAGAGGCAAAGTAAAATTACCATTACCACAATACAGTTCCAGTAAATCTCCTTTATTAATCGCTTGCGCCACATTCGTAGCCCAACTCAACATGGATTGACATACTTCTGCATTGGGCTGAGTAAAGCCACCTTCTAACTGCTTGTACTGAAACACCTCATGATTAACAGTTAACCGCTCGATAACATAATCTCGTTCCAGAACTACTTTCTGACCGCGACTGCGTCCCAAAATCTGAATACCCAGTTCGGCTGCCAATATTCTAGCCGCTTGAACCCAGCTATCGTCCAGTTTTTTGTGATAAATCAGCGTTACCAGCGTATCACCTGCCAGTGTGGTTAAAAACTCAACCTGAAACAGCCGCGCTTTTATCAGCTCATTAGCCTGTATGCTGTCCAACAGCTTTGGCATCAGTGAATTAATATTTTCATGAGCAATAGTAAAATTACGCAACTTGCGTACATTACTGGCACTGGCTTTTTCACCCGGTGTAAACATAGCATAACTGCACTCATTCCCATCATGCCAGATGCGAAACTCGGCACGCATCCGGTAATGCGATGCAGGCGAAGTAAAAACTTGCACCGATGGGAAAGCACAGTCTGCAAATAAATTATCCAAATAAAGTTGTTTATCAGACAGTTGTTGTTCGTAAGCGGCAGTCGTCATGAAATTAACAAGCAAAGCAAAAAAGGAGCTATTATAACAAACCCCTGTTTATTCCCGCACATCACGCTGAGTCTGCTGGCCATAATCTTCGGCTGCAATCATAGCAGCAATTTGTTGTGCCGTATCTCCAGCACTCTGTAACTGATTTTTCGCTTTTAAATTAATAAAATTATGTACCAGCGGAAATTTTTCTACATCGGCAGAACGAATATTCTGCTGCATATTCGTATCCACCACCCCAGGTGCAATGCTGGCAATACGCACATGCGGATGCTTCTCAGCAGCCACTACCGCTGCATGCTGATCCAATGCGGCCTTGGTAGCACCATAAACACTCCAGCCTGCTATCGCATGGCGGCCAGCACCGCTACTGATATGAGCAATACGAATGTCGGCTTTGGTGGCAGCCGCAATCACGGCATTGGTTAACAATAATGGCGCAGCAATATTTACCATTACAGCTTTGATAATTGCATCATAGTCCTGCTGGCCGGCCAGTGCATTTGGTTCAACTATCCCGGCATTATTAATCAAAATCACTTCATTCTTGTTTTCCAGATTATTCTGCCAGCTAGCTGATTGTACTAACGTTGCCATAGCCTCTGCATCAGCAAAATCAATTGCATATTGCAGTAATCGTTCAGGCGGATTGTCCCAGCCATGCCGTGACAGGCCGACCACCATGGTTTCCTGAGCTAAATAGTATTCAGCCAGAGCGCGGCCCAAACCACGACTATGGCCAGTAATAATCACACAATTTTGCATGTCAAATTCCTTTTCCAGATTAACCAGATTTGTAGAGTGACGCTGGACGTCAAGCAAATCCATAGCCGATGAGCTTACTGGTAACTACACTCCCACTGGCCTTTAAAACCATAATCATTCTAAAACAGCTTGATACATAGCGTAGAAGATTTACAGCAGCACGGCACAATATTATCTGTTTATCATTTAAATAATATTGGTATATTCAGGATTGATAGCGTATTATCGCAATTTCTGGTACCGAAAGAAAACAAATCAATACGTATTTTAACTTAATATAATAAACAGTATAGCACAAACAGAAAACTGCATCCGTCCGTAAATCTATCCCTGTTTCATGTAGATTTTACAACTTAAAATGGTTGGCAATATAGCATTAAATGCTATGTTCCATTGCGAAACTCAACCTTGCTACTAAAGGAAACTATTATGTCCTTGGGCACTATTCGTCATGACTGGGCTCTGCCTGAAGTAATGCAATTATTTCAATTACCTTTTAATGATCTTATTTTTAAAGCTCAAACCGTACACCGACAATACTTCAATTCAAATGAGGTACAGGTTTCAACCTTATTATCAATCAAAACAGGTGCCTGTCCGGAAGATTGCAAATACTGTCCTCAGTCCGGCCATTACAACACAGGGCTAGATAAAGAAAAATTACTTGAGGTACAAAAGGTCATAGAGAAAGCCAAAGCAGCTAAAGCAATAGGTTCAACCCGTTTCTGTATGGGAGCAGCATGGAAACATCCTACGGCTAAAGATATGCCTTATGTCTTAGAGATGGTAAAAGGTGTGAAAGCATTAGGCATGGAAACTTGTATGACTTTAGGTAAACTATCACCAGATCAAGCCTATGCCTTAGCAGATGCCGGACTAGACTACTATAATCACAACCTGGATACTTCACCAGAATTTTATACTCATATCATCACCACTCATACTTACAGTGATCGATTACAGACATTAGCTTATGTGAGAGAAGCAGGTATAAAAATTTGCGCAGGTGGTATTCTGGGGATGGGAGAATCAATCCAAGATCGTGCTAATTTATTAATCCAGTTAGCTAATTTAGTTGAACATCCAGAAAGCGTTCCCATTAATAATTTAGTTAAAGTTAAAGGCACACCTCTGGAAAATGAACCAGATATAGAACCGTTTGATTTTATTAGAATGCTTGCTGTCGCCCGTATTATGATGCCTAAATCCTATGTGCGTTTATCAGCAGGACGGCAACAAATGAATGAGCAAACCCAAGCACTAGCTTTTTTAGCAGGCGCTAATTCTATATTCTATGGAGATAAATTATTAACAACAGCTAATCCTCAGATAGAAAAAGATCAAGCATTACTTATTAAATTAGGGATTAAGCCAGAACCACGACAAGATTATGGCGATGAAGTGCATCAAGCCGCTATTGAGCAAGCTATTATTGAGCAAGGTCAAACCAGTATGGATAGTACCAATGCTTAACTACGAGTTATATTTAGCCGCTCATCAGGCAAAGCAAAAGATTTATGAGTGAAAATCAATGGCCAATCACTATTTAAGATTGGCTAATCATTCTGATTTAATACAAATTTCCACAAAGTGCTAAACGAAGAAGTAATCAAAATACAATTTTATCGGATAAATTTAATCATGCCTCTTTGCTGGGCGGGAATTTGTTAAGTGGTGCTGTTTTAATCTTATCAGCACATTAAATTCCACTATACCGGCATTATTAATCAGAACCATATCATCCTTGTTTTCCAGATCGTTTTGCTCGCTGGCCAATTGTCGCCATGTGTCCTGAATCTCAGTATCGGCCAAATCAATTACATATCACGATGCTCCTTCTGTAAATACCCCAAACTTAGTACAAGATTCAAGTAGAAAATTATGCTGCTTGTTTTAGGGTTTTATATTCAATCGGCGTCATATTATTTAATGCTTCATGAGGCCTTTCCGTGTTATAAATGGTTAGCCATTCTTCGGTTACCTTTCTTGCTTGTTCCAGATTATTAAATAGATATAAATCCAGTACCTCTGTACAATACAAATGATTAAATCATTCAATATGCCCATTTTGATATGGGTTGCTTGATTGAATATGATTGATGGTTATAACAAGTGATTTTGTACAGTTAGTAAATGTTTTCCGCTAAATTCTGGCCTGTTATCCATCCGACTTTTTAATGGATAACTATATATTGAGACAGTTTATTGAGGTAACGGGTAATTCTCTTCGCCAATGAAGTGACTGCAATATCAATGCCTAACGCCTCACGATTAAAGTCATCTATCACATTGAAAGTTCTAAAACGCCGTTGATTGCGACTGCTTTCACTCATAAAATCCATTGACCAGCATTCACCTTGTTTATTGGGTGCTGATAGCCTTTCTGGGCTTCGTGGAGGAATGCGTTGTTTACGCTTTACCCTGAGATTAAGCTTTAATTCACAATACACCCGATCCACGCGTGTTTATGATTCCATTTATAGCCGAGCTTTCTGATGCGATTAAAACATTTGGGAAAGCCCCAGCGTAAATGCTTATCGGTAATAGCACTTAGTACTGACATAATCACCGAATCATCCGGTAATTTAGGTTGATAATAGTAAGCACAGCGGCTTAAGCCAACAATAGCTCAGCTCATGGCAATAGTAACAGAATGACTTTCTTGCAGTTGTACAGCCCAAGCTTTACGTGCTTGAGTAGGCACTATAGCTTTTTTATGATTTCCTCCTGAAGCTGAGATTTTAAACTGAGCTCAGCAAACATCTGCTTAAGCTTACGGTTTTCAGCCTCTAGCTCCTTTAAACGTTTGATATCGGACGTTTCTATACCACCGTATTTATCACGCCATTTATAAAAAGTTGAATTGCCGATGCCATATTTACGGTAGAGTTCTTTGACGAGGATACCGGCTTCAGCTTCTTTTAAAATAGCTATGATCTGATGTTCAGTCATTTTTTTCATGCTTAAATCCTCAATGGGTTAATAAAGAGAATTTTCTACTTTTATGCTGTACTATTTTAGGGGATAGTTACATTTCTGGCAGCTAGCGCCAGCCATGGTGTATCAGGCAAACAATCTTGATTTTCTGAGTCAGATAATATTCAGCCAGCGCACGCCCAAACCACCATGATGATCAGTAATTATCACACCTTCTGCATATCAAATTCCCTTTTCATGATTGGCCAGATTTATAGTAGGATAACAGGCATCAATCATTCTCTTTGCTTATGAATACGCCATTTACAACACCACCGCTGGCACCTAAAACCATAGCCATTCTTAAACAGCTTGATATACATTGCGTAGAAGATTTGCAGCAACGTGGTGCTATTACCACTTTTTTACAGTTTAAAAACATTAGCACCAGTAGTACTGAAAGCGTGTTATGGCAATTTATCGCTTTAGTGGAAAACCGTGCCGCGCAGAGCTTTAGCGCCAAAGAGAAAACATTTTGGCGTCAACAGATAAAGCAGCATCCACCTGTAGCCCTATTTCCGCCTGCAAAAATCATGCAGCACTGGATGCAACAGGCATTACATGCAGCGCAGCAGGCACAGCTACTGAATGAAGTGCCGGTAGGTGCAGTTGTGGTGTACGAAAATAATCTTATAGGTTATGGCTATAATCGCTGTATTACCGACCATAATGTCAGCCACCATGCTGAAATTCAGGCGCTGGCAGCGGCCAGTAGTACGCTGGGCAATTATCGCTTACAAAATTGTGATGTATATATTACTCTGGAGCCTTGTGCCATGTGTGCTAGTGCCTTAATACAGGCCAGAGTGAAAAGAGTAATTTATGGTACTGCTGAAACCAGAACCGGTGCTGCCGGCAGTGTGATTAATTTATTTGCCAATCGCCAGCTTAATACGCATACCGCAATTCTGGGCGGCGTGTTGGCTGCTGAATCCAAAGAATTATTGCAGCAATTTTTCTGGCACAAACGCCAATCTGTTCAAATAACAGATATATCTGCTGGCAGTACAGAGATATAAACAAGCGACTACGACATACCACAAGCATGAGATACAAAAATATATTATTTAAAATAAGACATAAGTAAATCATGGCCAAAGCTGCAAATCATAATACATAACACGATAATAAATCCTTTACGTATTAATTCACTGCCACCAATCATAGCCATTCTGGTTCCGATTAATCCGCCTGTTAAATTGGCAGCAGCCAATGGAATTGCCCAGTGCCACACCACGTACTGGTTTGGAATAAAGAAAGCCAGCGCGGCCAGATTAGTTGTCAGGTTGATGACTTTGGATGATGCGGTTGCCGTAATGAAATCAAAGGCAAAAAAGCGCACAAATACAAAAGCCAGCAAACTGCCGGTACCCGGGCCCAAAATACCATCATACAGGCCGATTAATGCCCCCATAAAAAGACCAAAAACATATTCGCGCCGACTAAGATGGCTCCGGCGCTGAACCTGTCCGAGATCTTTTTTGAGAAAAGTATAAACCGCCATCACAATTAAAATAACCAGAATGGACGGTTTCATCCATGCTGTAGGTAGATATACTACGACATGTGAACCCAGATAAGAAAAAACAAACGCAAGCGCGGCTGCGGGCAACAGCATTGCCCATGGTACAGGTATACGTCGAGTGTATTGTATGGCTGCTACGAGCGTACCACTGGCTGATGCAAATTTATTGATCCCCATGACAATAGGCACAATGGTATGTTTTGGTAAAGCATTAAAAAGCCCGGGTATCTGCAACAGCCCGCCACCTCCTACAGCAGCATCCATCAAACCGGCACTAAAACCAATGATTAACAGCCTCCAAATATGAGCATCACTGAACCATTCCACGATTAATCCTGTCTAGCGCATGGCGCGGGTAGTAATACGTTGCATTAGTTCCTGCTGATTACGTGGCAATCCATCTTCGCAGAAAGTCTGATACAGCACTGAGCGTACTTTATCCAGCTCATTCAGGGTGGTACCAATTACTTTCCATTGACTATTGCGCGGCTGTATCCAGCGTTTATTGACATCATCACCAAAACCAAACACCTTCATGCGTCGTGTAGGGCAATGGATGGCTTCGGCAGAAAGATTATTAATACCCTGTTTAGACTGCTGGTTCAAAATATAATGTATTGTATGGTCAGTATTAATATGAATACTGTTCAGCATTAATTTTGGCTGGCCTGTATAAGTCTGGCTGATATAGAGATCAGCCCACTGTTCGTTACCTGTTGGATAGGCTGGCATGGGCACAGCATGTTCTTCCCATGCCTGATTTTCATCCGGACCAATATAATGTTCATTATACAAGGTTTCCTTGCGTGCCAGTGCCAGAGCACAAACACCAAGCAGCAAAGTTGCGAACATAGTTTTGGCAATATTCATACCCAAGTCTCCGCGGCTAAATATTTTATCCAGCCATATATGTTTGGAAAAATTATTGGCGCATTGTAGCCAAAATTAAAGGCTGCCTGCGATTAAAATTAAATTCGCAACAGACAGCCTGTGTAGAATATTAAAGTTTTAATGCCGCCAGTACCTGAGTTTTAACTGCTTCTACCGGCTGTGTACCATCTACCCGGATATAGTCCGGTGCCGTAGTACCATCCTGTTTACCATAAAAATCAATCAGTACTTCTGTCTGTTCGTGGTAAACCTGCAAGCGTTTTTTGATGGTTTCTTCCTGATCATCGTCACGCTGAATCAGTGGCTCACTCGTTTCATCATCAACACCGCTTACTTTTGGTGGGTTATATATTACATGATAGGTACGACCTGAAGCCTGATGCACACGACGACCTGACAGACGCTCAATAATCACATCATCTGGTACGGCAATTTCTACTACGGCATCCAGATGCACGCCGGCTTTTTCCATGGCTTCAGCCTGAGCTAATGTACGTGGAAATCCATCAAACAAAAAGCCATTAGCACAATCAGGTTGAGCAATACGTTCTTTAACCAAACCAATAATAATATCATCACGCACCAAGCCGCCAGCGTCCATAATTTTTTTGGCTTCGATGCCCAGTGGCGTGCCTGCTTTTACCGCTGCACGCAACATATCCCCGGTTGAAATCTGCGGGATATTAAACGCTGCGGTAATAAACTGTGCCTGTGTGCCTTTGCCGGCTCCAGGTGCACCCAACAATAAAATTTTCATTTCAACTCCTGAATATGTCTATACTTTAATTTAATATACTGTAAATAATCATATTTATTTGTGTATATCTGGCCAACTGGTGCGTACGCGTTCCAAATCTGCCATCGTATCAACCCCTGCCGCTGGCGCGTGGGAGGTGATTTGTACCGCGATGTTAAAACCGTGCCATAACACCCGTAATTGCTCAAGCGATTCAGCCTGCTCTAATGGGGATGGTGTCAAATCCGAATACTGATGCAAAAATTGTACCCGATAACCATAAATACCAATATGTCGATATACCGGTATATCTTTCGGCATCATTTCGGCACCGCTGCGCATCAGCTCACGCGGCCAAGGAATGGCTGCGCGGCTGAAATACAATGCATTATGTTGGCTGTTCAGCACTACCTTAACACAATTAGCGTCAATAAAATCCGCGTATTCAGTTAATAAGTGTGCGGCTGTAGCCATTGGGGCGCAGCTTTGCTGTAGCTGTGCGGCCACTGCATTAATCAGTTCCGGTTCAATCAGGGGCTCATCACCCTGCACATTGACTACACAGTCATTTTCGGCCAAATTTAAGATGCTGGCCGCTTCGGCCAGACGTGTGGTACCGCTTTCGTGGTCTGTGCCCGTTAATACGGCTTCAATACCATGAGCCTGACACGCAGCCTGAATATCTGCATGATCTGTGGCCACAACGACTTTACTGGCTTTACTTAAGCAGGCGCGCTCAGCCACCCGCACCACCATCGGCTTACCATGAATATCGGCTAAAGCCTTGTTTGGCAGGCGGCTGGAAGACAGGCGTGCTGGAATCAATACAACAAAATCACTCATGCGTCGGCTGTACATTCTTCGTCAGATAATTCACGCGCTTCATTTACCAGCATATAGGGAATGCCGTCTTTAACTGGATAAGCCAGCCGCGAAGCCTTACACCACAACTCCTGTTGCTGTGCATGCCATTGCAGTTTTCCCTTACATTGGGGGCATACCAGAATATCCAGATATTTTTGATCCATTTTCTGTCCTTAGTACCACAACAGTGGTAAGCGATATCTATCGTTTTTCATTCAGTCTGATGTCAGAATGAGACGTTGCCTGTTAATAATTTACACATAACATTGATGAATGACTTTACCATATATTGAAATGGCGATACAGGATACGGTGAAATATTCGGCCTGAACAAAAATTCCTTGCCTGCGATACCAGCCAAACCAGTCTGTACAATCCATAAATGCTGTGCGAACAATTTACAGAAATTTTACCAGTAGCCAGTGTTCATCGCATCTTTTTCATCATAATAACGTTTTTATTGTAGCAGTACTGCGCAATTGTAATCGCGACTGAATAAATTCAGCCAAATCGGGGCAGATTTGAGCAGAGAGAGGCAAAACCCAGATATTATGTTGCAAAGGCATCGTCAGCTTGACTGCATCCTTTTCGGTAATAAATATCACATCTGCCTCAGGCCAGTCTGCTGGTTTAATCACAGCATGGTCGTCCAACGCAATGGTTTGCTTCAGATCAATGCCTAAAGTTTGTAATGCCTGAAAAAAGCGCTCTGGCCGGCCAATAGCAGCGATGGCCGCACAATGCCTGCCTGCAAACTCTATTGCTTGAGCAGTCTGCCGTGGCTGGTTCAGGCAATAAAAATCAGCATAATTTAATGTGCTGTAGCCACACCACTGTGCTTTTAGCATGTCTAACTGATGTGCTCGCTGCAAGGCTATTGCATCGCCCTGACTGAATATTACCCCATCAACCAGGTGCAAACGGCCAAATGATTCACGTAATGGGCCATTGGGTAGTAAATCCATTGTTTTACCAATATCCGCCGCCGGACATACCACAATTTCCATATCCCGCTTGAGGGCATAATGTTGCAGGCCATCATCGCTTAGCAGAAGCTGCAAATCCGGATGTACCTGTAATAATGCTTTACCCGCAGCCTCGCGTGTACTGGCAACGGCAATCGGTGCTTGAGTTTGCTGAAACAGCATCAGCGGTTCATCTCCGGCTTCTGAAGCCGTAGTACGGGCATTGATAATTACCGTATCTTTGCTGGCACGCCCATAGCCGCGGCTAATAATACCAACCTTAATCTGCCGCTGCTGCAATGCATGTACTAATGCAGCCACTAAGGGAGTTTTACCCACGCCGCCAACATGAATATTGCCGATTACCACTACCGGGCAAGGCAGCCGCTTACTGGGTAATAGCCCGACTTGATAAAGCCAGCGGCGTAGCATCGCTATTATCTGAAAAACCCGTGCCAGCGGCCATAACAGCATGGTCAGCCCTGTCTGTGGATGTTGCCAGTGGCGTTGTATCAAACCGGCTATCCAGCTCATAATTCTGCTCATAAACGACAAAATGGCACTATACCACGGTGTATATATAGAACTGAAACCCAGTAAAAAAGGCCGTATAATATCTGCACAACAAAATCGCTCAAAATAATGGTGTTTTTTATGTCTGATTTCTTTGCTCCAGCTGCATTAAGTGTCTCGGAACTCAATGCATGTGCCCGGCAATTACTCGAACAGAATCTGGTTGGTTTGTGGATTGGCGGTGAAGTTTCCAATCTTACCCGTGCCGCCAGCGGACATTATTATTTCTCTTTAAAAGATGCCCGTGCACAGGTCAGATGCGTACTGTTTAAAGGCGTGGCACAGCAACTTAGCCAGCCTTTACAGGAAGGCGATGACCTTGAAGTAGCCGGAAAAATCAGTATTTACGAAGCCCGTGGTGAATTTCAGATTACCATCAATGCCGTGCGGCATAAGGGCTTGGGACAGTTATATGAAGCTTATGAACGTCTGAAGCAACAATTAACTGCGGAAGGTTTATTTTCTCCTCAACGTAAGCGCCCGTTACCGCCCCATCCGAAAGTGGTGGGTGTGGTCACCAGCCTGGCCGCAGCAGCATTGCGTGATGTGGTAACAACTTTACGTCGCCGTCATAGCGGCATCAGCGTGATTGTCTATCCGACTGCGGTACAGGGAGCCGGCAGTGAACAGCAGATTGCATCAGCCATTGCGACTGCCAACGAGCATGCGCAGGCCGATGTACTGATTATCTGCCGTGGTGGCGGCAGTATTGAGGATTTATGGTCTTATAATGAAGAAATTGTAGTACGGGCTGTAGCCGACAGTACTATCCCTACCGTTAGCGGCGTTGGCCATGAAACCGATTTTACCCTGACTGATTTTGCTGCCGATGTGCGCGCACCTACTCCTACTGCGGCCGCAGAACTGGTCAGCCCGGATATGGCGCAGTTGCGGCGTACTGTTGCACAATGGCAAACCCGCATTCACCAATTGTTGCAACAGCGCTATTACGATGCTTCACAGAAACTCGACTGGCTTGCGCGCCAGTTAAAACATCCGCAACAAAACTGGCAGCAACAGCAGCAGCAACTATCAGACTTACAACGCCAGTTACGGCTAAGTATGCAACGTCAGATCAAACAGCAACAGCAAAATTTGTTACAGCAACAACGCAGCTTAAATAGCTTGCGGCCACAAACTACTCATGCACAGCAGGCACTCGCCTACCGCAAACAGCAGTTACAGCAATTTTGGCATCATATTCTGCTGCGTGCACAGCAGCGCCTACAACAGCAAGCTTCCGTGCTAGAGGCTGTTTCACCATTACAGATTCTGGCCAGAGGCTATAGCGTAGTAACCAATCAGCGCGGACAAGTTATTAGCGATAGCAGTAAATTGAAAGCCGGCCAGTATCTTAATATCCGCTTTGCTGCGGGTGAACGCCGTGTACAAGTGGCTGCACCCAAAATTCAGTCTGATTTATTTGATAATTAATCTTTTGCTGATTTAAGTAAGCAGCTTAAAACAAGAAGCTAATTATCAAAAGGTAAAAATCTATTTGATAGTACTTTTGGTGGCAAAGACGGTATAGCAATCATTACTTTACAGAAGTATAATTTAAAATAGGATTTAATCACTGCGCCAAATGGAGAATATTATTTTGACAAAAAAGCCATATTGCATCCTGTAAAGGTTAAGAATTAAAAAACTTATATTGGCAGAATTAACCATGACAAAAATTTGTCTAAAATACAACGTATAGATAGTCATCCAAGTAATCAATTAAAACCGACTATTTAAATTCATTCATCAAAATTAAAAATACACCAGCTATAACCATATAATACTGAAAGATACAAAATATGAAATTATTGATTATACTAATGATTTTACTGTCTTTCACTTGCTCCGCAGAAGAACTTACTCGTGATTGTTTATATACCAATAATTATGAATCAGCGAGGTATACAATTAAAATAGTTTCTTGTTGTAAAGAAGGAGAATTAGATTGTGATAATGTTTATTATGAAGGAACAAAAAAGAAAGATAAATCTTTTATACAGTTGAAAGGAAAAACAATAAATGATTATTTATCTCATCGTTTTTTAGGCTATCAATTTCAAAACAATGATTACTTATATATTGTTCAAGATAATTCATTAACAATATATAAAAAAATAAATTATTACAAAAAGATTTATTAAATCTATTCTATAATTAATTACATTATTTTTTTAGTTGTAGAACCAAAAAAATCTTCACGCAGAAAAAATCAAACTTTTCTTTCTTGTGGTTCCCGCCCGACCCAGTCACAGACAAATTGCCAAGCCACCCTGCCCGAGCGACTGCCACGACTCTGGCTCCAGTTAAGTGCAGCGCGTCTGGCCATGTCATCCAAGTGTAAACCAGCTTCTTCCAGCCAGTTTTCTACTGCCTGCAAATAGGCACTCTGGTCGAATGGATAAAAGCTCAGCCACAAACCAAAGCGATCAGACAATGATACCTTTTCTTCTACCGCTTCCTGTGGATGAACTTCGCCTCCACTACCGGTCTGTGCAAGATTGTCGGCCATATATTCAGGCATCAGATGCCGACGATTGGAAGTAGCATAAACCAGTACATTGTCACAGCGCTGCGACAAGCCGCCATCCAGCGTGGTTTTCAGTGCTTTATAAGCATCGTCGCCGTCTTCAAACGACAAATCATCACAAAAAAGAATAAATTTTTCTGGCCGTTGCGCCAGCATAGTAAGCAACGCGGGTAAAGTGAGCAAATCACTTTTATCCACTTCCACCAAACGTAAGCCCTGAGCAGCATATTGATGCAATAACGCTTTAACCAATGATGATTTACCCGTACCACGCGCACCAGTCATTAATACATTGTTTGCTGGCCGGCCAGCAAGAAACTGTTCGGTATTGCGCACCAGCTGACGTCGTTGTTCATCTACTGCGGCCAGACAGTTCAGGGCAAAGGTGTGTGGATGGGGCAGGCTTTCCAGAATGCCCTTATTACCCAGCTTATGCCAGCGATAAGCAACCGCCGTCCAGTCTGGCTCCTGAGCTAATGGTGGTAAGATGGCGTCCAGCCGCTGTAATACAGTGGCAGCCAGTTCTATCAGTTCCCTGCGTTTCATCTCTAGTTTCCTTTTGCTTTAACTCGTGGTTTTTATGCATGCTTTTGCAATAACAAAGCGTATGGCGCATTATGCACCCGATTAATAAAAGCATATTTCAATACCGCTATCTGCTGTTGTGGCAAGCCAACCGCCCATGCCTGCACAGCATCAGCCTCAATTTTGCCCTGCTCATGCCCCGGATATAAAACCGCCGCCAGCACACCATTAATCGCCAGATGATCTAATCCGGCCTGCATGGCTTTCAGTGTTGTACTGGCTGTAGTCGTGCAACTTTTGTCAGCTCCCGGTAAATAGCCTAGATTAAACATGATGGCACTAACTTCACCCTCAATATAACCATCCAAATGTTCATGTCCGGCCTTAATCAGCTCAACACGTTCACGCATGCCTGCATTGACCAATCTTTTACTGGTTGCCTGTAACGCAGCTTCCTGGATATCAAAGGCCATGACTTTACCCAATTCTCCAACACATGTGGCCAGAAAAAGAGTATCGTGCCCATTACCTGCTGTGGCATCGACAACCGTATCCCCAGCCCGTACTACTTGCTGAATACTGGCATGTACAAAGTCCAGAATATTTAAAAGCATAAACCCACTATTATCTGCTAGCTGATGCAGAGCAATGTCTGATTACATTTACAAACAAATACATGCAAGGATATCAAAATATTTCTAGATTAACAAAATACCTGCGCAAACTAAGTAAAAGGTTTTCTTACCTGTACAGCGTCGTCTGGGCAGATAAATACTTATATTTATTAAACCTTACATGCCCAATTCACGTAAAAAGCGAATATCGTCAGCCCAGCCGGATTTCACTTTTGCCCAAACCTTTAAAAATACTTTGGTTTCAAACAGCTTTTCCATATCCAGGCGCGCTTCAGTGGAAATCTTTTTCAGTTTTTCCCCGCCTTTACCAATCAGAATACCTTTCTGGCTGTCTTTATCCACCAGAACTGCAATATAAATCCGGTATAGTCCATCTTCTTCAGCAAACTGTTCCACCTCAACATTCATAGCATAAGGCAGCTCTTCACCCAGATAACGAAACAGTTTTTCGCGTACAATTTCCATAGCCAGAAATCGTGCCGATTTATCTGTTACCATATCTTCAGGATAAAGCGGGATTCCCTGAGGGAGCATGGGTTTGAGCGTATGTACCAGTTGGGCAACACCCAAACCATGCTTGGCACTCACCAGTGCCACCTTGGTAAAAGTAAAAGCCTGCTGGACTTCTGCAATAAAAGCCTGCATGACACTTTGGTCTTTTGCCTTATCCTTGTCTATTTTATTAATCACCAGCACCACGGGAATACGCTGCGGTAATTGCCGCAATACTTCGCGATCCGCCTCAGAAAAGCGTAATGCCTCAACCACAAAAACAATTACATCCACACCGGCTACTGCTTCAGTAACATTCTGATTCAGACGATCATTCAATGCATTACGATGATAAGTCTGAAAGCCTGGCGTATCAACAAATATCAATTGCGCTTCATTATCAGTATAAATACCATTAACTCTATGGCGGGTAGTCTGAGCTTTTTTACTGGTAATACTGATTTTCTGGCCAATAAGATGATTCATTAATGTAGATTTTCCCACATTTGGGCGGCCGACAATGGCAACAAATCCACAGCGAAAATTATCTGACGGGGATGGATAATTGTGACTGGGCACTTCAGACATACATTCTTTCTAAAAAGTACAAAATAACCACAGCGTGGCTAAAATAAACTGGAACACTCCGAAATATGGAATTTAACAAGGCAAAAAAG
The DNA here is from genome assembly GCF_002777825.1 of Snodgrassella alvi. Taxonomy (GTDB): domain Bacteria; phylum Pseudomonadota; class Gammaproteobacteria; order Burkholderiales; family Neisseriaceae; genus Snodgrassella; species Snodgrassella alvi_C. The sequence goes on from NZ_MEIR01000080.1 coordinate 162,401, forward strand.
TCACTAATTCAACATTCCAAAAACAGATTATAGGCGATGAATCTGCATAGTTAAAAATAGAAACTATTGAGTTCATAAATAATACATTGCTTGTTCTGCAAATTTTTCTTTACCCATTTTATACCGCATGATTGATTCATCAGCACATCAGCATTGTCGCCGTACTACACATAAGGCTCAGAGCAGATTACATTTTACAAATTAGATTCTTACAACTTGACTAATCAATATTTTCAAACAATTTATGCACAATAAACGGATGAAGTACTGAAACTGGCAACATATATAACCGCCCCCATAAATTATGATTTTTTACCGATGCAACCAAATACAGTATATTTTTACTGGGATTGGAAATATTCTCAGTAATCCGCAGGCACACGCAAACGTCTAAATGTGAATCTTTCACAATCAAAGTAAGCTTATCCGCTATGTCCTCAGCTATGGTAAAAAAATGGGCTGTGTTTATCTGGCCAGATTGATACTTGTCTTCTTCCAGATTGGTAAACCCTTTTATAGCCCGCACACCTACTGGTTTGACAACTATATCCCTGAGATTAAATAACATCCTTAACCATTCAGGCTGATGGGATGTCATCATTTTATAAGCCTCATATGCCGTAATATTTTTACAGATTTCTTTCTTTTGGCAATCCAGATAATCTAATTTTTCTGCAACCAGAGTGATATTATCAGGCAGCTCAGTCAGCGTTTTGGAAATTGCCTTTTGCCTGTTAATCATTTTTTTCCTTATCGATATAAATGCTTAAGTAATCTGAGTGCTTTTACAGGGAGTACCGATTTTCCAGTGAATTGGATGATATTTGCCCATACTGGAATACTTGACACTGGCTAATCAACAGCTCAATTTTCGTTATTGAATAATTGATTTTTTAACAGGAGTATACCTTTTCTCTAGCTTATTCCAATGATATATCATAGATACCTTTTTTGCGTTACCCTTTTCCGACCACAGAATATCTTTCATTCCTGAATGAGACGTTGACAGAATTCTAATAATATAAACATTTTCATGAAGTTCATGGTCACGTGTACCATCTTCATGCCAGTCTCCTGCATAATTAGCAAAGTGATACGTCGGTGCATTGAAAACTGGCAGTAATTCACCATTAATCACAGCAAATAATGTTACCGATTCATCAAGAGCTCCTCCGCCTGCATAGCCTGTAGCTGTATTATGCCGTACACCAAAAGCTAATACATCCGGGCTTAATCGATATGGAGCAAAATCATAACGCCTCGGATTTCCAATAACCTGCTTACCTGAATCATTATTTAGAAGAAAGCCACTGTTTTCCAGATCAGTGCTGCTTTCAATCCATGGCTTAGCCACCAATGAAAAGCCTTTTATCTGATCAAAATGCAACACAGCAATGACTGTTTTACCTTTTTCCAGATAATGACAGTGATCGTTATCATCTTTCTGAATACTAGAACAGGCTATAAAAATATAGGTATCAGGTTGACTTGGCCATGCCTTAATGCCCGCAAAATGCCAGTTTTCCTCATCTGCCTTCTTCGCATCAGCTAAAGCCAGAATTTTTTTAAATTCATCTGATTTTGAAAAAAAATCACGACCAAAATAATCAACTGGCTTTACCCCTCCCAGCTCTTCTGCAATAAACTCCCGACCAGCGGAATGATTAATATTGGGATAGACTTCTTCAAGAGAATGCACTGTTTTAGCCCATATACTATTGCTTAGTAACAGGGCAAGGAACCATAAAAATCTCATCTATATACCTATATACCGATTATGGTTGATAATTTATTTTTTCCGGATTTTTGCTGACGGAAAATTCTTTTCTAACCAAGCCAGAGCCGTCTGTGCCGTTTGCTGTTCTGCTTCACGTCGACTATGTCCTGCTGCTTCAGTCTGAAAACCAGTTTCCCCCAAATCACATTGCACAACAAACTGCTGATCATGCGCATCACCAATCTGATCTACAATTCTGTATTTTGGCAATGGCATATGCCTTGCCTGTAGGGCTTCCTGTAATCGTGTTTTTGCATCCTTACCACTATTTTGCGGATTGATATGCCGGATTCGCTCTGCATATAAACGGCGTACTACAGCTTCGGCTGTATTGAAATCAGCATCAAAACTCACAGCAGCAAACAATGCTTCCATTGCATCTGCCAATGTGGACGGACGCCTAAAGCCGCCGCTTTTCAATTCGCCGCTACCCAGCAACAGAGCATCACCTACTTTTAATTCAGTTGCAATTTGTGCCAGTGTTTCCTGATTCACCAGATTAGCACGCATTCTGGACAGTTCACCTTCTGTCAGGCGTGGAAAGGCATCAAACAGCATTTTGGCGACAGAATAATTCAAAATTGAGTCACCGATAAACTCAAACCGCTCATTGTGTAACGCGCTGTAACTGCGATGAGTCAATGCCTGTTGCAATAATTTGGATTGCTTAAAGTGATAGCCAAACATTTTTTGAACATAACCCAAAGCATTTTCATGCCGTACATCAGTTTTTTTCATTTAACCTTCTTTAATAATGAATTAATTATCTTTCAGGCAAGATTCTTTAATTAACCTATGCTATCAGAATCAATATAGCATTGCTATATAGACAAAGCGCAAGATTGAATCTTGCGCTTAAAATCAGACATTACTGAATTTTGGTGCCGATTCGTTTCATATCACCCATATTCAGCCATATCAGAAACGCTTTGCCTACAACCAGTCTGTCGTCTACAAAGCCCCAGTAGCGACTGTCTTCACTGTTATCGCGGTTGTCACCCATCATAAAGTATTTTCCAGCCGGAACTGTACAACTGAATCCACTGCCATCTGGATAATAGGTACACAATTCACGATTGGGGAAAGACCGTACACCTTGAAGAATAACTGAAGGCTGTTGTGGCATTTTTAACACTTCAACCGATTTATTATCAAGCTGTTCAGTCACTTGCTGAGCCTGAATTGGCATTGTGCCAAAATTGGGTACCTGCTCTGCATAGTTGTATAGCTTCTGCTCATCAATATCGTTGACTGCCTTACCATTGATTGTCAGCGTTTTATCCTTATAAGTGACAACATCACCCGGTAAACCAATCACCCGTTTGATATAGTTTATCCGCGTATCTTCTGGATAATTGAATACCATCACATCACCGCGCTCAACTTTGCTTACCGGAATCAGTACATTATTCAGAATCGGCAGGCGAATACCATACACAAATTTATTCACCAGAATAAAATCACCGGAGATCAAACCCGGGCGCATTGAGCTGGATGGAATCTGAAAAGGTTCTGCCACAAAAGTACGCAGTACAAACACCACCAGAATGATGGGGAAAAAACCACTCATATAATCGGTAAAGTGATTATCGTCCATTTGGCTGGGATTCTTTTTCTGCCGGCGCCGGTGTACAAACCAGGCGATACCGGTGAACAGCACAAATAGTAACAATACTGCGGTAAAACTTATCCGTGTTGATAACAGGCCAAAAGCACCGACCAGCATCAGCAGATAACCCCATTGCAATGCGCCACTCCACTCACCGTTTTCCTCACGCACTTTTGCGCTCTTGAAAAACAGCAGAATACCCAGCACCAGAAGTACTGCTGCACCTATAATCATCGTATTCGACATGTATTAATCTCCAACCTGCAAAATCGCCAGAAAGGCAGTTTGCGGAATTTCCACATTGCCTACCTGTTTCATGCGTTTTTTACCGGCTTTCTGTTTTTCCAGTAATTTTTTCTTGCGGGTAATATCACCGCCATAACATTTAGCCAGCACATTCTTGCGCAGTGCCTTAACATTTTCGCGGGCAATAATCTTACCGCCTATTGCCGCCTGTACAGCAATATCAAACATCTGGCGGGGAATCAGTTCACGCATTTTTGCTACCAGTTCCCGGCCGCGATGAACTGAATTACTGCGATGTACAATCAGACTTAACGCATCAACCTTTTCACTATTCACCAGAATATCCAGTTTCACCAAATCCGCAGCTCTGAATTCAAGGAATTCATAATCCAGTGAAGCATAACCGCGCGAAGTAGATTTCAGTTTATCGAAGAAATCCATTACCACTTCATTCATCGGCATATCATAAGTCAGCATTACCTGCCGCCCCATATACTGCATATTTTTCTGAACACCGCGTTTCTGATTACATAGTGTCATTACAGCACCAACATATTCCTGCGGCAGCAATATAGTAGCAGTGATAATGGGCTCATAAATCGCTTCAAGCGTCCCGATATCCGGCAATTTGGATGGATTTTCAATTTCAATGCGTTCGCCACTTTTCAGCAACACTTCATATACCACTGTTGGTGCAGTGGTAATCAAATCCATATCAAATTCGCGTTCCAGTCTTTCCTGCACAATTTCCAGATGTAGCAGACCAAGAAAGCCGCAGCGAAAACCAAAGCCCAGCGCCTGAGAAACCTCCGGCTCAAATTTCAGCGACGCATCATTAAGCTGTAGTTTTTCCAGCGCTTCGCGTAGCGCATCATAGTCATGGCTTTCTACCGGATAGAGACCAGCAAACACCTGTGGCTGCACCTCTTTAAAGCCGGGTAAAGGTTCACTGGCTGGTTCACGTGCCAAAGTAATGGTATCACCCACCTTAGCTGAACCCAGTTCTTTCACACCGGTAATCAAAAAGCCTACATCTCCTGCTTTTAACTCGGGTTTCTGAACAGATTTAGGGGTAAACACGCCCAACTGTTCAACCTGTGTTTCAGCACCCGTGGCCATAAACCGCACTTTATCTTTCAGACGCACGACACCATCCACCATGCGGATCAGCATCACTACACCAACATAATTATCAAACCATGAATCAATAATTAATGCTTTTAATGGTGCCTCAGTCTTTCCGGTAGGCGCGGGAACTTTCTTGACAATTTCTTCCAGTACATCTTCAATACCGATACCACTTTTAGCCGAACAGCGTACGGCATCGATGGCTTCAATACCGATAATGTCTTCTATCTCTTCGATTACCCGCTCTGGTTCCGCTGCCGGCAAATCAATCTTATTTAATACCGGCAGTACTTCCACGCCCAAATCAATTGCGGTATAGCAATTAGCTACAGTTTGCGCTTCTACACCTTGTGAAGCATCAACCACAAGCAATGCACCTTCACAGGCCGATAGCGAGCGCGATACTTCATAGGAGAAGTCCACGTGTCCCGGGGTATCAATCAGATTGAGCTGATATATCTCCCCGTCTCGTGCCTTATACTGCAAGGCTGCTGTTTGTGCCTTGATGGTAATGCCACGTTCTTTTTCAATATCCATGGAATCGAGTACCTGAGCACTCATTTCCCGATTTTCAAGACCGCCACAATACTGAATGAAACGATCAGCCAGTGTAGACTTCCCATGGTCAATATGGGCGATAATGGAGAAATTGCGTATATTGTTCATGCAAGCCAATGATTAGTTAATTCAATCAATAGTATCCCAGTATCTTAATACCCAATACCGGAAAACCAAAAATAACTGCTTATTTTAACGGAATGTGCCCAAGTGCGCCGAAGAATTTATAGCAAACAAAAAATTTTTTTATATTAACAAATAAATCAGATTCAATTTACATCGATATCATTTATTTGCTCTTTAACGCCAAACAGACTATATCATTGACATAAATAACCGTTATCATTATATTCTGCAAGATGTACGCCAATTAATGTTGAGCTTTAGTTATATGACTATAACTTTATTAAAAAGAATCACTAAATATAGCTTTTATAGCATAATAGCCATCATTATTTTTCTGATACTTCTTTATCATTGGGTAAGCAAACAGGCTGCACCTTATGTATTCACAGACAGCAATCAGCTCAGTCCTCGCACTGTAGGTCTTGTATTAGGTACGGCAAAATATCTGCGCAATGGCAAACTTAATCCTTTTTACCAATATCGTATTGAAGGCGCTGTCAAACTTTACCAACAGGGAAAAATTAAACATTTGCTTTTGAGCGGAGACCATTCCCACAAAAATTACAATGAACCAGAAACTATGCAGCAAGATTTGATTCGAGCAGGTATACCTGCTTCATCCATGACTCTGGATTATGGTGGGTTGAGGACTTTAGACTCTATCCTTCGAGCCGAAAAAATTTTTCAGGTAGACAGTTTTACCATTATTACGCAAAATTTTCATTGTGCCCGCGCCATACTTATTTCCCGAAAATATCAACTAGATGCGCAATGCTATGCAGTAGCCGCCCCAACCGGCAAGAACTATGCAAAAGTAATATTTCGTGAAATTTTAGCACGAGTCAAAGCTGTTAGTGACCTATATATCAAACACAAACTACCTAAATTTTTAGGCAAGCCTGAACCAATATTTTCTTCTGCGCAACACTAGCCGACTACTCTGAAAACACCAATAATATAAGCTTGCAGGCAATAACAATACCTTCAATCAGCCAGACAGATACTCGACATCGAAAATCAGCTACAAAAAGAATACAATATACCTAATTTAAATTAGTGGCTCATATGAAAGTGATTTCATGCTTAAAATTAGTACCCAGTTTGATGGCGGCAATATAGAAATTGTAGATGCTCAAAATCCTGACAATATTCAACTGAAATTACCAAAAGACAACGCAGCCAATTTCCGTCAATGGTTTTATTTCCGCGTACAGGGGGCTGCCTACCAGAATCTTCAGTTACACTTTATCAATGCTGCTGAATCTGCCTATCCTGCTGGATGGGAAGATTATGAGGCAATGTGCTCATATGATCGCATCAATTGGTTTCGTGTTCCTACCACTTACGAAAACGGAATACTCTGTATCAACCACACGCCATTGGCAAACAGTGTGTATTACGCCTATTTTGAACCGTATTCCTATGAGCAGCATCTTAATTTACTAGGGGATTCGCAAAGTAGCGGACTGTGCCAGATAGAAGATTTAGGTAGTACACTACAAGGACGCGATATTAATTTATTAACTATCGGTAATCAGGCAGCCAGTGATTTGAAAATATGGATTATTGCACGCCAGCATCCAGGCGAAACCATGGCAGAATGGTTTATCGAAGGATTACTCAATCGTTTGCTTGATCATCAGGATTCAACTGCTCGCGCACTATTGGATCAAGCTACTTTTTATATCGTTCCTAATATGAATCCAGACGGTTCTGCATTAGGAAATCTGCGCACTAATGCAGCCGGTGCTAATTTAAATCGTGAATGGTTACAGCCCAGCATGGAGCGCAGCCCAGAGGTTTTGGTAGTCCGTCAAAAAATGCATGAAACCGGCGTCGATTTATTTCTGGATATTCATGGTGATGAATCTATTCCCTATGTATTTCTTTCTGGTAATGAGGGCATACCCTCTTTTGATGAGCGTCTGCATACATTACAAGAACAGTTTAAACATGCCTTTCTGCTGGCCAGCCCAGATTTTCAAGATAAATATGGTTATGAAAAAGATGCACCGGGCAAAGCAAATCTGAATATGGCTACATCTTATATCGGTGAAACTTTTAAATGTTTAGCCTACACCCTGGAAATGCCATTTAAGGATAACCATCAGTGGCCAGACGATGATTTTGGCTGGAACGGACAGCGTTCTCTGCGCCTAGGTGAAGCTATTCTAAGCCCGATCTATGCGATGCTTGATAGTTTGCGTTAATTTCCACATGTTGTATCCTAAGCTTGAACATGTTTCAGGCTTTTTTTGTATTTTTTAGTAAAATCAAATGATTAAAAATTACATGCGCAGCATAATAAAGCTGGGTTATTTGTAATCATGTTGTCTATATTCATTATCAATGTTTAGGAAACAATCATGAAAAAAAGCATACTTGTGTACAGCATCATCAGTGTTCTTTCTCTGGCCGCCTGTTCCCGGGATGATTCAACCTCATCACCGCAATTAAGCTGTAATAGTGAACAGTTACGCAACCAGATTCAGCAAACTCTGCAAACCGGAATTGATAACAATGCGCGCCAGTTTGCCCAAAATGACAGCCGCCAGTTTGTGAATGCTGAAAAAGTAATCGGCGCTAGCCATGAATTGAATATTGCATTGTCAGATGGCAAGTTAGATAAAGACAGTAATGGTAATCCAATTTGTAGCAGTGAATTAAAGATTACGGTACCAGCCAATATCTGGCAGCAAATTCAAACCAATGCACCGCTGTTATTTGGCAAATCAGATTTCATTGCACATCTGAATCAGCAGTTGCAGGGCAATGAAGTTACTCTACATGACAGTATTTTCACCAAGCCTGTTAAATATGCTCCCATTGCCGGCAATACCAATGCGGCCTCAGCTACCAATGCTGCCAGCAATTTCGATCAGGCAGGTATTCAAACATTAGGTACCGTTTTGGGTAATGCTCTGCTGCCGTATGGTATCAAAGATACAGTAGTCATTGCTGGCCATACCTATAATCGCGCTGATGCCATTACTCTGATTACCAATCCTAATGCAAAAGTTTCGCCTATAGACCAGTTAAGCCCAACAGCGCAAATGGCTAGTGCCATTCTTAACGGCCATATACCTGCTATAGACAGCAACAATCAGGGCGACAGCAGCAATAATGCAGGCAAAATTTCAGAGAACAGCAGCAAACCAACTGAGATTACGGCTAACCAATTGCAACTGGCACGGGATAATAACCGCAATGCCAACAGTGTTATTAATACGCACTGGCGTAATCTTGATGATACTGTACGCAAAACGTTACAGCAGGAAGAGCAGAAATGGATCGCCCGCAAGAACAGTCAATGTCAGGAAAAAGCTGCTAAAGCAGACACACCGGCTCATGCAGAATTCCTGCGACTGGAATGTGACACACAGATGACTAATGAACGTATTAAGTATCTGAGTGGCTACGCATTGCATTAATCCATAATTGCAAACTAGGCACCAGTAATATTATTTATTGCTGGTGCCTGTTCATAACCTGGTTATTTCATTTATTGTATATAGATATATTCTGGACGTTGACCACTATATCAATATAATAAAATAAGATTAGCCAGTCAGAAGTATAAAAACGGATTGAAGCAAGTAAAAATACTGATCATTTTAAGCCAAAGTTTGAAAAGCAGTACAGTTAGGTAGCTTACATTCTCTATATTGGTTCATATACCAGAGAAAATAGTACAATACAAAAGTTATTGGATTCTATTTTATCTAATGAATTGAGATTCATTAAAAAAAAAAATATATATATTTATCGGTTCCAGCCAATACAGAACAGGATAAATTGAAAATAATCATTCTATATCGCTCAGGGTAATATGTCAGAACGAAAAATAATCCATATTGATATGGATGCCTTTTACGCGTCAGTAGAATTGCGCGACCGTCCTGAACTAAAAAACAAGCCCGTAGTAGTTGCCTGGGATGGACCCAGATCGGTTATCTGTGCTGCTTCATATGCTGCACGCAAGTATGGTTTACATTCAGCCATGGCCGTAACCACGGCCAAACGTTTATGTCCTCAGGCAATCTACATTTCACCAGACTTCGGTAAGTATCGCGCTGTATCACAACAAATACATAGTATTTTCAGCCGCTATACTCTTCAGATTGAACCTGTGTCTCTGGACGAAGCTTATTTGGATGTAACCAATTATCAGGGAACATTACCCTATGCACGCGATATAGCACGCGAAATACGGGTTGCCATACTGAATGAAACTGGCTTGACAGCTTCGGCAGGCGTTGCGCCCAACAAATTTCTGGCTAAAATCGCTTCCGACTGGCGTAAACCCAATGGCCAGTTTGTTATCGCACCCACACAGATTATGGCCTTTTTACACAATCTGCCATTAGGCAAAATTCCCGGTGTCGGTAAAGTTACCGAACAAAAAATGCATGCCTTGGGCTGGGCTACAGTTGGTGATTTGAGACAGGTAAGCCTATCTGTTTTAGTACACCATTTTGGCCGCTGGGGTTACCGGCTGTTTGATTTAGCCCAAGGTCGCGATGACCGTGAAGTGACGACTGAACGTGACCGTCAGCAAATTTCTACTGAAATTACACTGAATGATAACAAAAATCTGGTTGAAATAGCCCATCATCTGCCTGAACTGGCGCAGACGCTGGTTAAGAACATGCAATGTAAACAGCTTCAAGGTAGTTGTGTCACATTGAAATTAAAAAATACACATTTTCAGATTTATACCCGCTCCCAAACCTATTCGTCTCCTTTACCAGATGCTCCTGCTTTGATTGCTGCCGGGCAGGATTTACTTAAACGCATGCCTAACGACAGCGCCCTGTTTCGACTGATAGGTCTGGGTATCAGCCACTTTCATCAGCACGAGTATCAATCTGATTTATGGGCGCCGGGGAGCACTTACTAAACAACTTTTGGCCTAAATGCTAACTGTATCTGCATTCTTCTGCCTTAAGCAGGTTTCCGACTACATCAAACTACATTTCTCTGGCCTAAGTTAACAAAATAAAGGATAATTAGTTTGACAGACTACAAACGGAAGTGTGTAGTCACCCATCAGAAAAAGTAACATCACAGGAGTTACCATGAGTCACATTAAAGTACCGACAGAAGGTCATAAAATCGTTTCCGGTCAAGCCATCCCGAATGATCCTATTATTCCCTTTATTGAAGGCGATGGTATTGGTGTTGACATTACACCAGTGATGAGAGAAGTTATCGATGCTGCGGTAGCCAAAGCTTATAACGGTGCTAAAAAAATCGTCTGGATGGAGGTTTACGCTGGCGAAAAAGCGACTAAAGTTTATGGTGAAAATGTGTGGTTACCAGATGAAACGCTGGAAGCCATCAAAGAATATAAAGTAGCCATCAAAGGGCCGATGACTACCCCTGTTGGTGGTGGTATCCGTTCACTGAACGTTGCTATTCGCCAGCAACTGGATTTATATCAGTGTGTTCGTCCTGTACAGTATTTCACCGGTGTACCTTCTCCACTGAAAGACCCAAGCAAGGTGAACATGGTTATTTTCCGTGAAAATACCGAAGATATTTATGCTGGTATTGAATGGCTGTCTGAAACAGGAGATGCCAAAAAAATAATCAATTTCCTGCAAAATGAAATGGGTGTTACCAAAATCCGTTTCCCGCAAACTTCCAGTATTGGTATCAAACCAGTATCCAAAGAAGGCACACAGCGCCTGACCCGTGCTGCCATCCGTTATGCTATTGATAACGACCGTGACAGCGTTACTTTTGTTCATAAAGGTAACATTATGAAATTCACCGAGGGTGGTTTCCGTGACTGGTCTTATGAAGTAGCTAAAAATGAATTTGGTGCCACTTTAATTGGTGAAGGCCCATGGTGTGAATTCAAGAATCCGAAAACTGGCAAAAATATCGTTATTAAAGATTGTATTGCCGACGCTTTCTTGCAGCAGATTCTGTTGCGTCCGGCTGAATATGATGTGATCGCTACTTTGAATCTGAATGGTGATTACATTTCTGATGCTCTAGCAGCACAGGTAGGTGGTATTGGTATTGCTCCGGGTGCCAATATTTCTGATGAATACGCTGTCTTCGAAGCTACTCATGGTACAGCGCCCAAATATGCTGGTCAGGACAAAGTTAATCCGGGCTCCATCATTCTGTCTGCTGAAATGATGTTGCGTCATTTAGGCTGGAAAGAAGCCGCAGACTTGGTGAATGCTTCTATTGAAAAAGCCATTGCTGATAAAATCGTTACTTATGATTTTGCCCGCATGATGGAAGGTGCAAAAGAGGTTTCTTGCTCTGCATTCGGCAAGGCTTTAATTGAACGCATGTAATCTAAAGCTACTTAGTCATGACAAACCGAATCCTTAAAACGGATTCGGTTTTTTTTACAATATCAGCCTTATTGATATATATGCTTGCGTATAATAATTATATAGCTCTAGTTGATACTAAGCCTGTTAATTGATAAAGCCGGCAATTCCATTACAATATATTCAAATTAAATAGAATTGATAAATAAAAACATGATTTTAGGAATTGAAACTGATTCATATGGTCGCTGTGTACATTATCATAATGAAAATGATATTGTTGCACTTCAATGTGACCAATGTAAGCAATACTATGCCTGTTTTAAATGTCATGACCAGCTATGTGACCATCAGTTTGTTCCCATGACAACTATAAACAGCAAACCAGTTATGTGCGGTAAGTGCAAAAGTCTTCTGACTTATGAGCAATATCAGCAATATACCTGTCCATTTTGTCAGATATCATTCAATCCACGCTGTGCATTACATAAGGATATTTATTTTAAATAATTGATTCACGAATATTTTTAATTGCCATCTAGATCAACGACCAAGCCGTCTTCATCCCATTCGGTTTTGCGTACTAATTCGTTTTTTTCAAATATCGATTCACTCTTTTTAGCACCGGAATCATACCAGCTCAGCACTACACCACTTACCTTATTCTTATGTATAGCCACATCGGCAAGCAGATGTCCTTTATCATCCCATGTTGTCATGGTTTGAACTACGCCCTGATGGACGCTCATATCCTGTTTTATCTGGCCATTTGGATACCAGCGCTGCCAGCGGCCTTCAGCTTTACCATTAACAAAATACAGCTCCCCACGTTTTTGCCCGTTTTCATACCAGCTTAAAGTACGGCCATTCGGCATACCCTTTTGCCAGTTCATTTCAATTGCCTTCTGACCATTGGGATACCATGTATGCCATTTCCCAATAGGCTTGCCATTTTTGTAGTCACCTTGTATTTTTTTATGACCATCTGGATACTGTAGCTGTAATTTGCCTTCTTTCATGGCCGGAATAAACTGTTGCAGTTTATCTATAGGTAGGGCATAGCTATCACTGTATTTGCTTTTAGCCGGATCAGAAAAATCCTGTACATCAATATGATTGCCATTATCATGAAACGGTTGCACATGTTGTACTTCAGACTGTTTTTGAACAACCTGACTATTTGCATCAAAATACACAGTCTTGTGTTTGTGCGATTTAATCTGCCACACTATCGCTATCAGAATGAGTATTATTGCGAGTACGAACCAGTAAGAACGTCTGGCCACATACATGATTTTTATCCCTTTTCATTAAGCAGTGTCATTATTTTATGCAATAAATATTATTTCTATCGTTATTACATTTTTTTTCAAACAGTGCAATCACTATTAGTTTTAGCCACTTATTTTTGCCAGTAAGTTTTAATATTAACAAATTCATAGATACCAAATTCAGACAATTCACGCCCGAATCCAGAATCTTTTACGCCGCCAAACGGTAAACGCAAATCACTGCTGGTATGGCGATTGATAAATACACTCCCAACATTTAACTGTTCGGCAAACTGCCATGCTAAATAGGCATCCTGCGTATAAATACTGGCGCCCAAACCAAAAGGATTGTCATTGGCCAGCCTCAGTGCATGGGCATTGTCTTGCGCACGCAGGATAATAGCTACTGGTCCGAATACCTCTTCATTGTATACGCGACAATCTGGATTCACTTTATCCAATATAGTGGCCGGATAAAACCAGCCCGGCATATCGCTTGGAATTTCACCCCCAAGCAGACATTGCGCACCATGAACCAACGCATCCTGTACTTGTGTATGGACAGTTGTACGTAAATCCTGCCGGTGTAGTGGTGCTAAAGTAGTCGTTGACAGCCATGGTTCACCCATCTGCAATTTTTGACAATGCTGCTGCAACGCCGCAAGAAAATCTTCTGCAATTTCATTATGAACTATAAGCCGTTTGGCTGCATTGCAGGATTGTCCGGCATCACGAAAACGCGAATAACATGCCTCTGAAGCAGCCTGTTCCACATCTGCATCATTTAATACAATGAATGCATTGCTTCCACCCAGCTCCATAACGCATTTACGCAGATGCCGGCCAGCGAGTGCAGCAAGATAACGTCCTGTCTGAGTAGAACCAGTAAAAGCCAGTGCCTGTGTGTGTGCAATGGCATACTCGATATCATCATTATCTAGCCAAGTCAGTTGTAAAGGTAAGTCATTACCTATCAGATTAAACAGCATCTGGCTGATTTGGCCTACTGAAGGAGCCGGCTTTACCAGACAGGCGTTGCCTGCACATAAAGCCGGAATGGCAAAACGCAGAATCTGCCATACTGGATAATTCCACGGCATAACGGCCAGTACAGTACCCAATGGCTCAAAACGCACCTGACTCAGGCTTGCCTGTGTAGCAATGGTTTTGTGTGCCAGTAGTTCGGGTGCCAGATGGGCGTAATAGCGGATTAATGCAATTGATTTACTGATTTCTGCTTCACATTCGCGCAAACAGCGCCCTACTTCAATACAAATCTGATAGGCCAGCTCGGCTTTGGCCTGTTCCAGACGTTGAGCAAAAGCAAGTAAATGGCGGGTACGAGTTTGTACATTTTCGCTGGCAAAGCTATGTTGTTGTCGGGCCAGTTGCTGATACTGTAGCTCGAATTCAGCTTTTGTCAGACTTTTACGGTTGAACAGAACCTCACCCGTAATGGCATGGTAACTGGTATACAACACAACAATCCTTAAACTGCGAAAATATGAATCAGACTGTATGCAACACAATACAGCAGCAGGTTATCAAACGATATTGACCTTATAAAAATTTATAAGGTCAATGATGGAAATTATTGCTCGTCACCAGTTTCCAGTTTCTGTACGCCCTGCTTGATTTTATAACGGCTCTTTAACCACTCTAGATTACTGGTTGCCAGGTTTTGCGCCAGACTCTGACTGATCACCTGTTTGGCCTGTGGCAAAACATTATCCATATCATGTGGTGGCATGATTGCATTAATTTTTACCAGCACCGGATTTTGCTGATCCTTGAGCAGAATATATGCTGGTTTGCCATTTGCCGGTTTGGCTTTAATCCAGGATTGGAAATCATCCTTGGACATAAGGGCTACGGCCTGTTGTGGTGTCAGATCAGCACTGGGCGACCATAACAGGTTGGGATTGGTACCTTTATTTACGGCATCTAAAGCCTGTTTGGCTGCTGCTGTGGCAAGCTTTTTGCTTTCTACAGCAATATAATCCTGCTGTACCTGTGATTTAACTTCTGCAAAGGGTGCCTGATGTTCTTTGCGTACATCAAGAGCACGCACTACCCAGTATGTTCCATTGCCAATATCAACCGGTTCAGAGTTGTAGCGTTTAACCAGTACATCATTGCCAAACAAAACATCCTGCAAGGCCTTCGGCATACCACCAGCGCTAGCTATATCACGGGTTATCCAGCCTTGATCAACCTTATGAATCTTCAAGCCAAGCTTGTCAGTAATAGGTTGTAATGTTTTAGGGTTGTTAAAGGCCAGATCACTGACACTTTCTTTCATTTTGGCTACCAGTGCTACGCCTTTACGAGCCTGAATCTCCTGAGTTAGCTGTGCTTTTACGTCTTCCAGAGATGGCTTGGGCGCTGAGGCAGAAGTTGGAATCTGGTCATAGGCTTCTTTCAACTCTGCTTCACTGACACTCTCTTTGGCACCCAGTTCAGCGGCAGATAGCTGTACAAATTCGTATTTTACTGCCTGTGGCAGATAATACTGTTTTTTGTTAGCTTCGTAATAAGCTTTCAGCTTGCTGTCGTCTGTGGCTACCTTGCTAGCAAAATTTGCTGCGGGAAAAGTGATCGTCTGTAATTGGCGTGCAGCCTGCAACAGATTAACCATCTGCTTTGCCTGTGTATCACTGACCAGATTACCGGCTTTCATCAGATTGAGCATGGTTTGCATGGCATACTGTTGACGCAAACCATTTACTAGCGCTTCTTCAGACATGCCAGCCTGTTGCAGAAATGCACGATATTTAGCTTCAACAAATTTTCCGTTTTCCTGAAAACTCGGATCGGATGCAATAACCTGCTTTATCTGTTCGATTGATACGCTGATACCCATATCATGGGCACCTTGCTGAATATATGCCTGATCAACGAGACTGTCATAAGCAAGCTGTTTGCTCACTGAGTTGCCGGAGGCATTCTGTAATCGCCGCTGAAAATCATTAACTTCATTAACTTTGATTTTAATATCACCAACTTTACTGATGTAATCAGTACCTGGGACAGCCAGCGAGTAACCACCTGCAAACACAAAACTCAGGCAAATTACACCCAGAATAATCTGGGCCGGTGTTCTATATTTTTCTACAATGTGGAACATGAGATTCAGTTAACTTTTCTAAAGCAGATAATACTTCCTATTGTAGCGTTTTTTGTTAAGCTAAACCATGCTGTTTGAAGAGCATATGCACAAAAACGACAGACAACAGAAAAGGCGGGATATCCCGCCTTTATGAATTACGCAACCTCAAATTAAAGAGCGTCTTTCAGTGCTTTACCGGCACGGAATTTAGGCGTTTTGGCGGCCTTGATTTCTAATGGTTCACCTGTTTTGGGATTACGTCCAGCACGAGCCGCACGCTCACCAACATAAAATGTACCAAAACCCACCAGTGTTACCGTATCGCCACCTTTCAGTGCATTGGTGACTGCGCTGATCATACCGTCTAGTGCCTTCGCTGCAGAAGCTTTAGATAAATCGGCCTCTTGGGCAATGGCTTCAATCAATTCAGACTTATTCACAATAAAGTCCCTTTCTGTTGTTATGTTCATATGATTTTCAGGTACCACATGTCTGGTGGAGCCTGAACAATACATTACGATTACTTTATAACAAGGCCAAATTCTTTATGTCAAGCATCGATACAGACGCAATGAGTTAAAACAGGCCAAAAACAAAGCCATTCACCAATTAGTGTTGGTGAATGGCTGCATATCAATGTTTTACGGTTTTTGTAGTTGACTTAGTCGCAGACTTAGCTAATACGCCCTCTTCTGGAACGCTTTGCCAAGGGCTAGGCGGGTATGCTAGTCCCAGATTGAGCACTTCATCAATCCACTGTACCGGATGAATGGTTAGCTTTTCACAGATGTTAGCCGGAATTTCTTCCAAATCCTTAACATTGTCTTTCGGAATCAGTACATGCTTGATACCACCGCGTAAAGCCGCTAGCAGTTTTTCTTTCAGGCCGCCAATCGGCAGTACTTCACCTCGCAGGGTAATTTCTCCTGTCATGGCTACATCTGCACGTACTGGAATGCCGGTAAAAGCTGACACCAGAGCCAGAGTGATTGCGCTACCAGCACTGGGTCCATCCTTGGGAGTAGCACCTTCGGGAACATGAACATGAATGTCGTTTTTCTCATAAAAATCAGGTTCAATACCTAGACTTTCAGCTCGAGAACGTACAACACTCCATGCAGCACTCACAGATTCCTGCATCACATCACCCAGTTTACCGGTGCGTAGAATATTACCTTTTCCACGGAACTTGCTGGCTTCAATGGTTAAGAGTTCACCACCCACTTCAGTCCAAGCCAGACCGGTAACCTGTCCGACACGATTTTCATTTTCTGCCACGCCATAATCAAAACGGCGCACGCCCAGATAATCATGTAAATTATCGGCATTGATAATAATTTCTTCAGGTTTGGATTTGACCTTCTTTCCTTTACCGGTACTCACTTTCTCTTCTGCAACAGCCTGCTTCATAACCACTTTGCGGCAAATCTTGGCAATCTCACGATCTAGTGAGCGTACACCGGCTTCGCGGGTATAATAGCGGATAATATCGCGCACAGCAGATTCTTCGATACGGATTTCACCCTCACGTACACCGTTTTGCTTGGTTTGCTTGGCTACCAGATATTTCATAGCAATATTGATTTTCTCGTCTTCGGTATAACCGGAAAGACGAATAATCTCCATACGGTCAAGCAGTGGCGTAGGAATATTCAAGCTGTTGGATGTGGCAATAAACATTACATCCGACAAATCAAACTCTACCTCAGCATAGTGGTCGGAAAATGAATGATTTTGTTCAGGATCGAGCACTTCAAGTAAAGCACTGGCTGGATCACCACGAAAATCATTACCTAATTTATCAATCTCATCCAGTAAAAACAGTGGGTTTTTTACACCAGCTTTGGCCATGTTTTGCAGAATTTTACCGGGCATGGAACCAATATAGGTACGACGATGGCCACGAATTTCACTTTCATCGTGTACGCCACCCAGTGCCATGCGTACATATTTACGGCCGGTAGCTTTGGCAATAGATTGACCCAGTGAGGTTTTACCTACCCCAGGTGGCCCGACCAGACACAAAATAGGACCTTTGAGCTGATTCATTCGCTTCTGCACGGCCAGATATTCAAGAATGCGCTCTTTAACCTTTTCCAGACCATAATGATCTGCATTCAGAATCAAGTTTGCTTTAGCAATATCCTTGCTGACTTTGGATTTCTTTTTCCATGGTAATTCAAGCAGGGTATCAATATAGTTACGCACGACGGTAGATTCCGCAGACATAGGTGGCATCATGCGTAGCTTTTTGAATTCAGACAGACATTTTTCTTCAGCTTCTTTGCTCATACCAGCCTGACGAATCTGTGCTTCAAGATTAGCCAGATCATCATCTTCTTCGCCAAGTTCTTTCTGAATCGCTTTCACCTGCTCATTCAGATAGTATTCACGCTGCGATTTTTCCATCTGCCGTTTTACTCGGCCACGAATACGTTTTTCCACCTGAAGAATATCCAGTTCGGACTCAAGCAGGTGCAGCAAATGCTCCAGACGTGCAGTGACATTTACCATGGTCAGAATCTGCTGGCGCTGATCCAGTTTTAGCTGTAAATGAGCAGCAATGGTATCGGCCAGCCGGCTTAGCTCTTCAATTCCATGGATAGTAGTTACCACTTCTGCCGGAATTTTCTTGTTTAATTTTGCCAATTGCTCAAACTGGGATAACAATGTGCGGCGCAATGCCTCATCATTATGAGTATCCTCATCAGTATCTTCACATTTAACGATGTGTGCTTCGACATATGGGCCACTTTCATCGATATACTGTACTTGGGCTCGATACAAACCTTCTACTAATACTTTAACAGTACCATCAGGTAATTTGAGCACTTGCAGGATACTGGCTACTGTACCCATAGCATACATATCTTCTGCATGCGGCTCATCAGTATCAGCATTTTTCTGCGCCAGTAAGAATACTGGTTCGTCATGCTCCATTGCTGCATCCAGAGCCGCTATGGATTTTTCCCGGCCTACAAACAGGGGCAATACCATATGCGGGTAAACAACAACGTCACGCAGGGGCAACATTGCCATTGTAGTTGGCTGCACTGGAGGAGAATCATAAACTTCAGCCATGTAATGCCTCAATCTTTCCTGAAAATATGCAATAAAATTGAATGTGAAAATGGTGCTGAACTAGCGTTTTTCAAGTGCTTTTGCGGTATGGTGACCATTGAAATGTTTCGATGTTTAGAGCATTAATTATTATGGATGTTAACTATAGAGATTAAGAGAGATAAGCCGGGCAAATCTGATTACTAAAATCAGCCTGCCCGGCTTTAGGGTATCAGCGGGTTACCGGTTTGTAACGAATGCGTTTGGGTTTGGCGCCCTCCTCACCCAAACGACGTTTTTTATCTGCTTCATATTCCTGATAATTACCATCAAAAAATATCCATCTGGATTCACCTTCAGCCGCCAAAATATGCGTGGCAATGCGGTCAAGAAACCAGCGATCGTGTGATACCACCAGTACACTACCTGCAAATTCCAGTAATGCATCTTCCAGTGCGCGCAGGGTTTCCACGTCTAGGTCATTGGATGGTTCATCCAGTAATAGTACATTACCACCAGAAATCAGGGTCTTAGCCAGATGTAACCGGCCACGTTCGCCACCAGAAAGTTTACCGACAATTTTGCTTTGGTCACTGCCTTTGAAATTGAATCTCCCCAGATAGGCACGCGCCGGAATTTCAAATTGCCCCACCTGTAAAATATCACGCCCCTCTGCAATCTCATCAAATACGTTTTTATCTTCATGCAGGCCGTGACGACTCTGGTCTACTACTGACATTTTAACAGTCTGCCCAATCTTCACTTGTCCCTGATCTGGCTGTTCCTGCCCGGTGATCAGCTTAAACAATGTGGATTTACCTGCGCCATTGGGACCAATAATGCCAACAATCGCTCCCGGCGGAATTTTGAAACTCAAATCATCAATCAGTAATTTGTCGCCAAAACTTTTGCTGACATGCTCAAATTCGATCACTTCATTACCCAGACGCTCAGCCACCGGTATGAAAATTTCCTGTGTTTCGTTGCGTTTCTGGTATTCATAATTACTCATTTCCTCAAAGCGAGCCAGACGGGCTTTTGATTTAGCCTGACGTCCGCGCGCATTCTGGCGTACCCACTCAAGCTCTTGTTTCATGGCTTTAATACGTGCAGCTTCTGCTTTTGCTTCATGCTCTAGCCGCGCTTCTTTTTGTTCCAGCCATGAACTATAGTTGCCTTTCCACGGAATACCATGGCCACGGTCTAATTCCAAAATCCATTCAGCGGCGTTATCCAGAAAATAGCGGTCGTGTGTTACAGCAACTACCGTACCGGGGAAACGAACCAAAAACTGCTCCAGCCATTCTACTGATTCAGCATCCAGATGGTTGGTAGGTTCGTCCAGCAATAGCATGTCTGGTTTGCTTAATAACAGTTTGCATAAAGCTACACGGCGTTTTTCACCACCAGACAAATTACCGATTTGCGCATCCCAGTCCGGCAGCCGCAAAGCATCAGCAGCAATTTCAAGCTGATGTTCTATATTGTCGCCGGCACCAGCAGTAATGATGGCCTCCAGACGTGCCTGCTCTTCTGCCAGTGCATCAAAATCAGCATCTGGTTCGGCATAGGCGGCATAAACTTCTTCCAGTTTTTTCTGCGCACCGGCTACATCACCCAGTCCAGATTCCACTTCTTCCCGTACAGTTTTATCAGCATCTAATTGTGGCTCCTGTGGTAAGTAGCCGATTTTGATGCCACTCATTGCAATGGCTTCACCTTCAAACTCGGTATCCACACCAGCCATGATTTTCAGTACAGTAGATTTGCCTGCACCATTTAGTCCCAACAGACCAATTTTGGCGCCCGGAAAAAAGGATAAGGAAATATCTTTGATAATCTGTTTTTGTGGCGGCACGGTTTTACTTACGCGCAGCATTGAATACACATATTGGCTCATAATATCTTCAGTAGATTAAATTTAGTCTATATCAGCCTTAATTGTGGCTGAAGGTTATAAATTTGATTTTAACATGCATATAACTGCTGTCACGGAATGCTTTGCGTTAAAATGCTTCCTTTTGTCTCTCTTGCCATGGCTTATGAATATCATCTCCACTCTGATAGATTTTATTTTACATATTGACCAGCACCTACAATTTATTGTCACTCAATATGGTGTATGGATTTATGTTATTCTATTTGTTTTGATTTTTTGCGAAACTGGATTGGTAATTACGCCTTTTCTGCCGGGTGATTCCTTATTATTTGCGGCTGGCGGAATAGCGGCCGTTGGCGAAATGAATGTCCATTTGATGGTAATACTGTTGCTAGCAGCAGCAATTATTGGTGATGCGGTAAATTTCTCAGTTGGAAAGAAATTCGGCGCACTTCTGTTTGCCAATCCACAATCTCGGCTATTCAGGCAGGTTTATCTACACAAAACGCAGGAATTTTATGCAAAACATGGTGGAAAAACCATTATTATTGCGCGTTTTGTACCAATTGTACGAACATTTGCACCCTTTGTGGCCGGTATGAGCCATATGAACTATGGCCATTTTCTGCGTTACAACTGTATTGGTGCTATTCTCTGGGTAGTGTTGTTTTCCTATGCCGGCTATTTTTTTGGTAATCTGCCATTTATTAAGCAGAATCTTTCTCTGGCACTGGTTATAATTATTGCCATTTCTTTTTTACCGGCCATTATTGAGATTCTGCGGCACAGGCAGACAGCATACAAAAACAATTAGATATTTAATTTTATTATGCTGCTGATTTCAAAACTTACAGGCAAGATATGAGCCAGATACATCTGTTACCCGATCATTTAATTAATCAAATAGCAGCCGGAGAGGTGATTGAGCGTCCGGCCAATGCGCTAAAAGAAATTATTGAAAACAGTCTTGATGCCAGAGCCAGCCATATTAATATTCAGCTGGAAGCCGGTGGCATTAAACGCTTGTCTGTAACTGATGACGGACAGGGCATGAGCGAGACAGACGTACCACTTGCCTTGCATCGCCATGCCACCAGCAAAATCAGTACATTGGAGGATCTGGAAAAGGTAGTAAGCATGGGGTTTCGCGGTGAAGGGCTGGCCAGTATTGCTTCAGTAAGCCGTCTGACTTTAACCAGCCGCACTGCTACTGCTACCCATGCTACCCAAATTTATGCAGAAGATGGCAAGCTGAGTGCCGTCAAGCCGGCGGCACACGCTTCAGGCACCACGGTAGAAGTTGTTGAACTTTTTTTCAATACACCAGCCAGACGCCAGTTTCTTAAATCACCAGGCACTGAGTTTGCTCACTGCCGTACCATGGTAGAACGTCTGGCTCTGGCACATCCTGATGTAGCTTTTGAGTTACAGCACAACGGCAAGAATATATTCACGCTACCCGCACAATCCCTTTCGGAGCGCTGCACTGAGATTATGGGAGCAGACTTTACCGCAGCCAGCCTAAATGTGGATGAAGCAATAAATGGCATGCGTTTACATGGTCTGATTGGCAAACCGACTTTTGCGCAAGGAAAAACCAGCCAGCAATACATTTTTGTCAATCAGCGCTTTGTACGTGACAAAATCATTTTACATGCAGTAAAACAGGCTTATAACGATGTTTTGCATCAAGCATTAACACCGGCATTTGCGCTTTTTCTTACGCTGCCGCCTACGGATGTCGATGCGAATGTGCATCCTACCAAAACCGAAGTGCGTTTCCGACAGAGTCAGGCTGTGCACCAGTTAATTTTTCATGCTTTGAATAAATGTCTGGCCGCCACCAACGCTACTCAAACTGAATCCATTTCTCAGCCAGCCGCAGTACTGGCAGATATCATGCACAAACAGCCAGCCGATGTACAACAACTGTTTCCAGCACAAGAAAAAACTGGCTCAAAACAGGCACCGGCACCCTATCACCGTAGCCATACACCAGTACAGCGCAGCTTAAGTTTAAAAGAATCCCAAGCTGCCCTGAATACTTATGCCGAACTGTATAGGCCAGAAACAACATCAGCGGCAGACAAGGTTGCTACTGCTGATGCTGAAAAAATTGATAGTGAACTGGCTAACTGGGAACAGGCACGGGGTATTTCTGCTGCACAAGCGCCGGTACAGACTTCGGCAAATGAAACAAATGCACCCCCGCTAGGCTACGCCATTGCACAGCTACTGGATATTTATATTCTGGCACAGGCTGAAGAAGCATTGATTCTGGTAGACATGCATGCCACTGCCGAGCGTGTAAATTATGAAAAGATGAAGCAACAACGTGATGCTAATGGTAAGGTAAGCAGTCAGACATTGCTGATTCCCGTTCGCTTTACTGCCAGCCATGAGGAAATTGCTTCGGCAAACGAGTATGCTACCACCTTGCATGATTATGGTCTGGATATTACCATTGAAAATAATCAGCAACTGGTGGTTCATACAGTACCGGCAATGCTGGTTAAAAGTGACATTCAGCAACTGGTACAGCAGGTACTGGCTGATTTGATGACCATTGGCAGCAGTGATGTGATACGGGAACATGAAAATCGTATTCTGTCTACTTTAGCCTGCCATGGTTCAGTACGTGCCGGGCGTAAATTGACACTACCGGAAATGAATGCTTTGCTGCGGGATATGGAACAGACAGAACGGGCAAATCAATGTAATCATGGCCGTCCTACATGGGTAAAATTGCGTTTGCAGGATTTGGATGCCCTCTTTTTACGCGGACAGTAATATTTTGCCAGTGTTCAGTGACGCTACGCTGACCAGCAGTATTCTCTGATTTGATATTTATTATAAAACCCTCTTAATCAATTGATTAAGAGGGTTTTGTGATTTCATTACTGCTTAGTGAGTATTGGCAGCTTCTGGTGCTGAGGCTGCTGGCAATTCAGCATAATCAGGTTCATTCTCTGGTTCAGGTTCAATATTCCATATTTTGCCATTCAGATAAACTTTACCATTGATTAATTTAAAATGTGTTTTCACAATACCATTGGTTACCTGTATGTAACCACGTGCCTGCATGGATTTAATCGCACTATCAATCATCAGGCGGATTGTCTGGTCAATATCTTCCAGAGCTTCAGCACCGCCGGCGCTGGCATCCACCGTAAACAGCGCCCGTGCCTGACTGATGGCAAAATTTTCCATAATGGCCTGAGGAATAGCGAAATCCATTTCCGCTTCAGTTTTATTCAGCATCAATCCCAGTTGCTGCATATCGGAAGCAAGCAGGCTTTTGAAACCCAAACTACCATGTATATCAATCAGTCCCTGCGGCATTTGCAATTTAAAACTGTTGAGTTTAAGAAGTGGGTCATGAGTAAATAAACCCAGTCCTTCATTGCGCACTGCCTCTACTATTGCTGCGCGTAACTGCTCATTATTCAGATTCTGGCTTGATAGCTGGGTAATTTTATTATTGATTGCTACCAGACTGGCCGCATCCAGATGCTCAGCCGAGGCATCGATATCCAGCGGGCCATAAATATCATTACCATACTGCAATTTGGCAAAGCCAAATTTACCACTACTGTTAATCCATTGATCTTTTTCTTCAGTAGAAGTGGCCAATTTCAAATCCTGAATGATAATTTTGGTAGGCATACTGTTGCCAGCCGGGCTGATGAAAGCACCAATCTGTAATTTGGTCACCAAATTAACTAGCTGATCCAGACGGATAGTATTGTCTGTGGTATCGTTCCAGGTAAAGGTAATGGCCTTGATACGCAAATCGCTGTTACCTAAAGCGAGTGAGGTTTTACCGTGTTCAGTATGGCTATTAAGCTGCAAATCCTGATAGGAAGCATGTCCTTTGCTGGCAAGAACCATATCCAGCCCGGGGCTGACGGTATGGCTGTCATAACTGTTAAAATCTTCAGCATAATCAATCGTTGACTCCAGCCCCTGCCAGTTGATTTTGATACCAGACAATTCTTCATAATTGAATTTTGGTATCGCAACGTGCATTTGTCCGCTGCCTCCGAGATTAATCGTATTTTCCAGTCTGACTGGTGCTTCCTGCCCGAAAAAACGCGCCAGAATCTGTTGAGCTTGCGGAGTGAAGCGCAATTCTGTTTCCACACGAGCCCGTACCGGACGGATGCTGCCAGCAAATAAACCATGCTGAACATGATTAACCAAAGTAATCGGCTGTTGCAACACCGTACGCACATTATCAGGTAATTGTTGCTGTACTCCAGCAAAGAAACTTGGCTTAAAGCGAATCTGCATAGTTTCTGTAGATGTAAACCAGCCACGCTCATAGCTGTGTTTATCAATCACAAGAAAAGGACTTTTAGCCAGTAAAGCGCGTTGTTCGTCTAGACTATGCTGGGCTTTGATGCCTAAATAAAAAGGCAAAGCCAGAGCAATAAGCAATATGACTGCCGCAATAGCGGCGATGATCGTTACAATTCGTTTATTCATGCTCGAAATGTCTTATATATCCACATTCTGGGAGATTTGCAGGATAACATCAAACTGGCCGTTTGTCCGCCGTGTTTGCCGGCGATAACACCTTTATTTCAGAATCTAAACCAATCAACACAGCCAATTTGATAAAAATATTAATTACTTATTATATGCTTGCAACCGCTGTCGCTGTTGTTCAAATAAACAAACAGTTGCAGCCATGGCTACGTTGAGCGACTCTGTGTGCCCACTCATCGGAATAATCACGTGTCTGGATGCAGTTTGTAGTATTTTTGCACTCAAACCACTGCCTTCATTGCCAAACAGCCAGCCGGCAGGCAGAGTCAGATTCAATGTATAGATACTTTTAGCTGATGTGCTTAATGCAGTAGCATACAATGGCCAGGTGTAATCTGCACACCAGGCAGCCAAATCTGTAACAGTTTGAATATTCAGATAAGCGTGCGCACCCATTGCTGCACGCAATACTTTGGGCGACCACACATCAACACTGTCTTTGCTCAGGACAATATCATTAATACCAGCAGCAAGTGCACTGCGTAAAATCGTACCTACATTACCCGGATCCTGCACTCGCTCTAACAGTACAACATCCTGAATTTCAGTTGCTGTAGTATTTTTTGGTAACTGTACTATTGCAACAGGTTCTCTTGAACTGACTAAATCGCTGATTTTATCCAATAGATTATCAGCAACCAGTACCACTTTCTGCAACGGCATTTTTGCTATTAAGGCAGCTATTTCATGGTCATGTTCGCGCAGTTGCGGTACATACAGTGTTTGAATTGAATGTCCTGCCTGCATAAATGTCTGAATAAGGTGTATTCCCTCCAGAACGGCGAGCTGATGCTGACGGCGGTAATTTGATTGAGCAATTAAACGGGCTAAATGTTTAAGTTCACTATTGCTAGCAGATTGAATAATTTTATGGTTCATCCAGTAATCTGGCTTTCTGTTTGCTGTTGATTAAGAATCTGGCTGATATCTGCGATGGTAGTCAGAGTACGTAACTGAGTAAATAACTGCCCGGCTTCTGGATAGGTTAATTTTAGCATTGCTAGCCACTGCTTTAACCTTGCCACCGGATAATTAGCATTGGCTACAGCTTTACTGCAACAACAGTCAAAAAAATCATTAATCCACGGCAGAATTTCTGGCCATGGCAAAGAGGGAGTTATTTTTCCCTGATTATAAGCGGCAATTTGTCGGGCTAAATCAGGCCGCTGAATGGCACCACGCCCCAGCATCACATCCGTACAACCGCTGACAGAACGAATCTGCTGATAATCGGCCAGTGTAAATACATCGCCATTTGCAATAACAGGAATGCTAACAGCCTGCCTGATACGGGCAATCCATTCCCAATGTGCAGGCGGTCGGTATCCTTCGGTTTTGGTACGCGCATGAACGGTAAGCTCTCCTACCCCACCCTGTTCTATGGCTTGTGCACAGGCCAGTGCCAAATCTTTATTCTCATAACCCAGACGCATTTTCGCACTGAGCATGATTTCAGCAGGCAAATTCCGGCGCACAGTAGCTACTATCTGCTCTAATTTTTCAGGATATTGTAAAAGGACTGCCCCACCCTGATGCTGGTTAACAGTGGGTGCCGGACAGCCAAAATTTAAATCAATATGCGTAGCACCCAGCTCAACCACCTTTCGGGCGTTCTGCGCCATGTTTTCACCATGGCTGCCCAATATTTGTACTATTACGGCAGTACCAGCATGAGTCTGATTAGCATGTGCCAGTTCTGGCATGTATTTTAGCCATATAGAACGCCCATGTACGGTATGAGTAATACGGACAAATTCAGTGACACAGGCGTCAAATCCGCCGATACGAGTTAACAAATCGCGCATGGGTGCATCAATCAGCCCCTGCATGGGAGCCAAAAATAATCTGGGCGAATTCATTTTTGCTTGCAAACTTGCGTTACTCACACAAATAACCATTACTCAACTATAAAAAATAACGCAACCTGTTTTCATCAACAAGTTGCGTTTCCAATTATAAAATAAAAATGGTTGCGACAGGTTTAGTCGCGTAACGTTTCAATCAGGTCAATCAGTAATTCAATTTCTTCTTGCTTCAATACATCAAACCCATCATGCAACCCTAAATCTTCCAGCATCATCTCACCAGATACCGTTTTATTCATTGAGCTGAATGCATTCTGTAATGTTTCAAGCATACCGGAATTACGGGGATGCAGCAAAACCACGTGATATAAATCATTGATTTTACTTTCAATCATTAAATTCAAACGACTGCGGGTAATTGAAGTTAATTTGTGGTAGGCAGATGACATAAATAGACCAATATCACCCTCATGCTGAATCAATCGACGAGCTACAGCCGAGAATGATTCACTTTTAACCCATGTGAGGTCTTTTTCTTCTATATCCACTGCTTCCAATAAGCGCAAGGCAATCAATTTAACATCATAATTTTCCGTACATAGGACTGACATACCAGGTTTAATATCTTTCAGTGATTTAATTTCACTTTCTGCAGCGCTGGCAATGATCATTTCATCGAAACGATTTACTGGACGTACTACTGGTAAATATCCTAAATCGCGGATCAGTTTGGAAGCGTTAAACGGGTTGGCGTAGATGATATCAACATTATCATTGTCGATTTCCTGCTGTTCTTCTTCAGCATTGCTGGCCATAAACAAATGTACAGGTGCATCTATTAATCGTTGTAGACTAGTATTGAGAAAGTGCCAGCCTGCATAAAATTCTGGAGGAAAATCAGGTGCAATCAAAAAATTAATAGTCATGAATTACCCTGTTCTTCTTTTATTAGTCCCTCATAGAGACTCTGCATTTCCAATACTTTACTTCGTGAAGGCTTACGCCGCACTGAAGTATAACCCTGAATGACACCATCACGGATATTTGGCACAATAGTTGCATATACCCAGTAAAAGCCTCCATCTTTGCGCAGATTTTTGACATAGCCATGCCATTTGTTTCCTTTTTGCACGGTATCCCATAAATCTTTATAGGCCACTTTCGGCATATCAGGATGGCGCAAAATATAATGCTCAGCACCCATTAGCTCATTACGCGACCATCCACTCATATGCACAAATACCTCATTGGCATGTGTAATTATGCCCTTCAGGTCTGTCGTTGATGTAATCAGACAGCCATCAGGAAATTCTGTTTCTACATCAGTACAATATACGGTGCGTGTAACCCCATCGTAATGTGTCAATTCAAATGTACGGTGCTCAATTTCAGGCACCTGCATTGGTGAAATCATTATGACTCCATTTTCTTGAATATGGACAACTAGGCAAACAATACAAAAGTCAATTCAAGGTATATATTGCGCCGATTAGCAAAAGAATACAAATTATTTAATAAATAAGTACATAAAACTACAATTTTTATTGACATGAATCAATAAATGCAGAATTTAATATAAAAAATTTACTACTTTAATTAATCGGATATAACATATACTAGGGCAGTTGTTTAATTAAATTGCAGGCTATCTACTTATCCTTTTTCTTGCAGAATCAGATTGATACAGACCGGCCCATTTCATGATATTAGCTACCTCAAACTCATTAAATTCATAATACTGGCCGCGTTTCAGCCTTTTAGGTAGTGCAATCGGTCCGAAGCGAACCCTAACCAGGCGGCTTACAGTCAGTCCCTGACTTTCAAACAAACGTCTTACTTCACGGTTGCGGCCTTCTTTAATGATAATGTTGTACCATCTGTTGGCACCTTCACCACCCTGTTCCCACAAATGTTGTGCTTTGGCAATACCATCTTCCAGTTCAACCCCATTGAGCAGGCTTTGTTTTTGTTCATCACTCAGCTCACCGAGAACGCGTACAGCATATTCTCGTTCCACTTCGAAACTAGGATGTGCGAAGCGATTTACCAATTCACCAGAAGTGGTGAGTATCAACAGGCCACATGTATTGATATCCAGACGACCAATCGCTACCCATCGGCTGCTGGCAGTTTGTGGCAGCCTGTCAAAGATACTGACGCGTCCCTGAGGGTCGTCGCGGCTGACAATTTCACCTTCCTGTTTGTAATACACCATAATACGCGGCAAACGATCAGGCCATTTGATGTTAATGGCTGAACCGCGCACACTAACCTCATCGTCTGGGGTAATTCTGTCTCCTAACTGAGCCACTTTACCATTAACCCGCACCATTCCCTGGCTAATCCACTGTTCCATTTCACGCCGAGAGCCCACACCAGAAGCAGCAAGTGCTTTTTGTAGGCGCACTGGTTCCATTTTTTCCAGATCGATACGCTGTTCTTTCAGTACCCGAGCACGCTGTAAAATTTCCTGATTTGGTGTACGCTGAACCAGTTTTTTGGCGCGCTGAACTTTTACTTTGGCGCCGCCCTGTGTTTCAGGCTGAGAGAATGCAGAGCGTACAGTGGATTCATTTTGGCGTTTAAAAGCAAATTTAGCTTTACCGGCAGTATGTCTGCTGGCAGTATGCTTACTGCTTTTGTTGGTCACACCATCACGTATCTGGCGCTTGGTTAATTTTTTGTTGGCTTGACTCATAGTTATACTCCTAATCCGTCATCAGACGGCTCTTCTGCGGTGGTTTGAGCCACGGCAGGTTCATTTAAATCGGGTAAAACCAATTCACCCAATTCTGTTAAAGGCGGTAGCTGGCTTAAATTTTCCAGCTGTAAATCACTTAAAAAAGTAGCTGTAGTAGCCCACAAATTTGGCCGCCCTACACTATCCCGCTGCCCGATAATCTCTATCCAGCCTCGGTCCTGTAAGGTCTGTAAAACATTACTGGAAACAGTAACACCGCGAATAGCTTCGATATCACTGCGTGTTACCGGTTGCTGATAGGCAATTATAGCCAATGTTTCCAGTACCGCGCGCGAATAACGTGGTGTGCGCTGCACATCCAGACTGGCCAACTGCGGATAAGCTGTTTTAATTACCTGAAAACGCCAACCCTCTGCACTATGTACCAGATTCAGCGCCCGTTCCTGCCAGCGCTCACGCAGTGCTGACAGTATGTCACCTAATTCCTCTGCTGATAACGGCGGCTCCCTCAAGCTTGCTAATACCTGCTCGCTTAACGCTTCACTTTGGGTCAGTAATGCAGCTTCAATCAACGCTTCGATAGAAACAGAATGATTCATGGTTATATGTTTCAACGCTTTAAATGCTGTTTTCAATGGACTATGTAAGATTAACTTTTGCGAGCTGCTTTTTTGGCTGCCCGTTCGGCTTTAAGCTGCGCTTCGTGCTGCTGTCCCTTTTTCAGCCACACTGCCCATTGATTGGGTGTTTCCAGCGTGATACGGCCAATCAGCCCGTCACGGAAATCAGTAAGCAGGCGTTCAGCAGCTTTCTGGTAATCAATGCGTCCGCCACTTAACAGGGCACCACGTTTTCTACCAATCCAGTCCAGCCAGTTGTCATCACGCCAGTGCGGACTTTCACTCAGGTCAGCCTGATAGCGCTGCTGAAGTAAAGGCAGATAATGCCGGCGCAGATAATCCAGTAATTCCAATGCTACCATTTCTTCATCCAAAGCATTACGTCCGACAGCGCCGCTGGCAGCCAGATTATAACCAGCCTCTTCAACAATAATTTTTGGCCACAACATCCCGGGGGTGTCATATAACCAGAAATCATCGGCCAGTATCAGCCGCTGTTCAGCTTTGGTGATACCTGGCTCATTGCCAGTTTTGGCACTGCGTTTACCCAGCATACCATTAATTAGAGTAGATTTACCTACATTGGGAATACCACAGATAAGCACTCTTAATGGCCGGTCCAAACCATGACGATTTGGCACCAGAGTGCGGCAGGCTGCAATAATCTTACTGGCTGCCTGTTTTTCCGATGCGTCCAGTGCCAGTACGTTGGTATTGGGCTGAGAACGGTAATCTGCCAGCCACAACTCAGTACGTTCGGCATCGGCCAAATCCTGTTTATTCAGAATTTTCAGTTTGGGTTTGTCACCAGACAGTTTTGCCAGTAATGGGTTGGCACTGGAAGCCGGTAAACGGGCGTCCAGTACCTCAATGACCATATCTACACTTTTAATCCGTTCGGCAATGGCTTTTTTGGCTTTGTTCATATGCCCGGGATACCATTGAATAGCCATAAACTGTCCTTGTCTGATACACAAAACACTTATACAAAAACACACAGGCAGCCTAATTTCAGGCTGCCTGAATAAATCATAGCTCTTATTATACCGTTTTTTCGGAACTATTACTTAACTCTAACTGCCGGTGCCGCACCAGTACGCAATAGGCATTTAATTGCTGCGCTAAAGCTTCCACGATATAAACTGAACGATGCTGACCACCAGTACAGCCAATACCGATATTAACATAGCTGCGGCTTTCTTTTTCCATCATCGGTAACCAGCGCAGCAGAAAATCGGCTAACTCAGCAATCATTTCTGCCATCACTGGCTGCTGGGAAAAAAATGCCCTGATGGGTTCATCCAGACCACTAAAGGGACGTAAGTGAAAATCATAATAGGGATTAGGTAGAAAGCGTACATCAAAGACAAAATCCAGTCCGGCGGGCACGCCATATTTATACCCAAAAGATTCCAGCACTACGCGCATTGGAGCCACGGGCAGATGCAGCCACTGCTGAATCTGCCGGCGCAATTGCGGTACATTCAGCAAAGAGGTATCAATAACATAAGCATATCTTTGTAAGGCGGACATATATTGCTGTTCAGCAGCAACGCTTTCACTTAAGGTTTTGTGCTCCTGTGCCAAAGGATGACTGCGGCGCGTTTCAGAAAAACGGCGAAGCAATACGGCCGCGGAAGAAGTTAAAAACAGCAAATCAACCTGATGTTCTTGAGCACGCAAGCGGGTTACCAACTCCAGCACTTCAACCGGATTAAAGCGAGAGCGTATATCCACACTGACACCTAGCTGTGCCACATCGCTGGCAGCATAGTGTTCAATCAAATCAGGTAAAAGCTTTACCGGCAGATTATCCACGCAGACAAAACCAACATCTTCCAGTAAACGCAAAGCAATAGATTTTCCGGAACCGGATAATCCACTAATCAATACTATCCTCATGATTCACAGCGTCCTCTTGCAGCATGGAATTATGACGATCCAGAAATTGCTTGGTACTGTCTTTTCCCCGCATCTGTAAAATGAAATTACTGACAGCAGCTTCTACCAGTACAGCCAGATTGCGCCCAACTGCTACCGGCAAGGTAACACTGCGAATAGATACGTTCAGAATACTTTCTGTTTCACTTTTGATACTCAGGCGGTCTATTCGCTGCATATGTCTGTCATCTGCCAGTACCAGATTGATTATCAGCTGTAACTGTTTTTTTGGTCGTACGGCAGTTTCACCAAAAATTGCCCGAATATTCAAAACCCCCAAGCCGCGTACTTCAAGAAAGTCTTTCAACAAGGCCGGACAGCGCCCTTCAAGCGTTTCCGGGCCGATACGATACAGTTCCACTGCATCATCCGCCACCAGGCCATGCCCGCGCGATATCAGTTCCAGCGCCAGCTCACTTTTACCCAGTCCAGACTGGCCGATAATCAATACTCCGATTTCAAAAACATCCAGAAATACACCATATTTGACTGTAGATGCAGCCAGTACCCGTTGCAGATAGATGCGTAATACATCCATCAGAAAAGGACTTTCCGTCTTGGATGTCAGCAATGGTACATTATGCGTATGGCAATAATCACGCAACATATATGGTACAGGCAAATCATTGGCAACAATAATCAGCGACATAGTTAAATCGAATAATTCATTGAGTGTGGTTTTAATTTCACCAGCCTCAATTTTATTCAGATATTCTACTTCAGCAATCCCGATTACCTGTACCTGATTGGGGTGAATGAAATTCAGGTGACCAACCAGCGCCAGTACCGGTTTATCAGCATCAATACTGATACGATTATCCGCACCAGCCGTACCAGCAGACCATGCAAGTTTCAATTTGGTCTGATTGTCATGATATAAGCGCCGTACCGATATACTGGGCATGATAATTCGTCCTTACACCTGTTCTGCTACCAGTATTTCGCGCACACTTTCAGCACTGGTTGCGGATAATAAGGCATTGCGTACTGATTTCTGTGAAAATTTTCCAGCCAGTTCTGATAACACATTCAGGTGTCTGGTTGAAGCATTTTCCGGCACCAGCAACACAAATACCATACTAACTGGCTGTTCATCTGGTGCATCAAAGGCGATGGGTGTTTGCAGCCGAAAAAAAGCCCCTACGGTATCTGTCACTGCGCCAGTACGACCATGAGGAATAGCCACGCCCTTACCTAATGCTGTAGAGCCCAGCTTTTCGCGCGCAAACAGACAATTAAACACATCTTCCTGAGAAAGACCTGCCTGTTGAGACAACAAATGGCCGGCTTCTTCGAACAGGCGTTTCTTACTGCTTACGTTCAAATCCAAAACCACATGTGAAACCGGTAAAATATCCCCAATTAAACTCATGCTCATTTTCAATTCCTATCAAATTACACCATTGGCAGTAACAATCCGGCTAAGGATATATTTACTGCACCAAATAATGTGCAATTTATTCAAATACAATCAAATTACAAAAAATTTTGTTACTTGCCTGCTTAATACTGCTCTCAATCTTTACGCTTTACCCAGTAAATAATGCAGTAATAGTCCAGTAAACCAGATGAGTCCGATCCGGTTATTACGTACAAACATAGTAAAGCATACTTTACGGTCACGGGTACGGATTTTCAGCCACTGCCAATACTGCAAACTGAGTACCAGCGGCAAAGCCAGCCAGTACCAGAAACTGGCATGAATCAGCCAGCCAGCCAAAATCATCAGCACATCAAAGCCTGCATGGCACAGCATAGCCGCAGTGATATCATGTTCACCGAAAGTAATTGCAGAAGTATGAATACCAATTTTCAGATCATCTTCTTTATCTGCCATGGCATAAATGGTGTCATAAGCCAAAGTCCATAACGTATTGGCCGCCAGTAAAATCCATGCAACCGGCGGCACATGATTGCTAACAGCAGCAAACGCCATCGGAATGCCAAACGAAAATGCCAGACCAAGATATAGCTGCGGCAAGGGAAAAAAACGCTTGGTAAACGGATACGTTATGGCAAGAAACAGCGCCGGAATACTCATAATACAAGTTAGCCGATTCATAGGCAGTAAACACAGCGCTGCCAAAGCACACAATAACAGAGTTAATGTAAGTGCTTCCTTCTTGCTGGCCTTTTTCAAGGCAAATGGCCGCTGATTGGTACGTTCAACGGCACCATCAAAATTGCGGTCTGCATAATCATTAATCACACAACCAGCACTGCGCATTAAAAATGTACCAATAGTAAACAACAATAAGAGAAGCCCGTCCGGATGGCCATCTGCGGCAATCCATAATGCCCACCAAGTTGGCCACAACAGCAGTAAGGTGCCAATTGGCCGTTCTACACGCATTAGCTGCATATAAACATGAAGGCGATCCGCAAGCTGCGAGCACTTTTTGTGCTCCAATTCCCCTTCAACAGAAAATCGATTCACACCAGTCTTTCAATGTTAATGCTTGATTAAAAAACACAAAGATAGTCTGTCTAACATTGCCAGAACCATCAAGATGCCACTACTATCATATAGCTGTCTGCAAACCAAACAATTGTAACATAAGCATAACAGCTCACTGTATTTTGATGCCATTATCCGAAAGAGTAAGATATGGATTTAATTTTATGGCGCCATGCCGAAGCTGAAGACAACAGGGATGATCTGGCGCGCAGATTAACAAACAAAGGACAGCAACAGGCTAAACTCAGCGCCCAGTGGCTACAGCAACATTTGCCTGCCAACTTTCAGGTTTATTGCTCTGAAGCAGTACGGACACAGCAAACTGCAAAATATCTTAAACAGCCTTTGTCTGTGCATAAATTACTTAATCCAGACAGCCATCCGCTCAATCTGGCTACATTTCTGCAACAGCAGCCACCAACTGCTACCCAGATATGGGTTGGTCATCAGCCGTGGATTGGCCAGTTTTGCGCCTATCTGCTCAATGGTGTGTGGTTACCACAACAATTCTGGGCGATAAAAAAATCGGCCTTCTGGTGGTTTGATATCCGTTTTTATCAGCAGCACCATCAGGCTCGTTTAAAAATAGCCTTGTGTCCCACTGCTTTGAAATAAACAGTATACAAATAAGCAATTAACACGAAAGCACAAATGCTATGAATTTCTTACCCAAAAGAGTGAATGTTCGCCATTCCTGGTTTAATGAGCAGGGCTTTTTAGCCAAGTTGGCCAAAAACGCCTTGCGTCTGGGCAAACCGGTTGCCATACAACTATATACCTTATATCTGCTGTTTAAATCACCCGAGACACCATTACGCAGCAAAATGTTGATTCTGGGTGCATTAGTCTACTTTCTCAGCCCGATTGACCTGATTCCCGATTTTCTTGGGCCATTCGGATTCACTGATGACATAGCAGTGATCACCATGGTGTGCAGGCAATTACAGGCAGCCATTACACCTGCTCTGAAAGAGCAGGCTCTGGCGGCAATTGCACGATTCTTTCCTAAATAAAACACAGTAAAATATTAAGCAAAATTTGTTTTTAAACCGGATAATTCTCAGCCGCATTCATTGCTGCGTCTGGTATCTCAGCATAAATTTATCGAGAAAAACAAATAGCTGCTGATTCATTGCCATGTAATCAAACGATTGTATTTCCCGTTCAGATTGAATAAAAGGGTATGTACCTGCATGATGTAAATCTGTTCCAGAATGCGTAATCAGTGCATTGATTGCTGCTGTATTCAGCTCCAAATGACATTGAAACCCATATACCAAAGGTGCATAACGTACAATCTGCCGCGGACAGCCGGTACTGTAAGCCAGAATCTGTGCCTGTGGTGTTAAGCCCGGCATATCTCCATGCCAGTGCCCTACAACTAACTCCTTACCAAAATGCGCAATAAGCTCATCAGTTAAACCTGCTGAGGTTAGATATATCGGGAAATAACCTATTTCCTTATCGGGACTGGTTTCTACCATTCCACCCAACGCCTGTCCTATTAACTGCGCACCCAGACAAATACCCAATACAGCTTTACCTTTGTCAACAGCATCAGTAATCAGTTTTTGTTCTGCGTTACTATCAAAATAGCAGCATTCCTTAGTTGAGGTCAAAGGTGATTGCGGGCCACCCATAATAATCAACATATCCAGATTCACGGCAGAATCTGGCAGCTTTTCTCCAAGATACAGACGTGAATATGAAATGTGATGCCTTCTGCTTTTCGCCCACTCTTCGCAAGCTGCCGGGCCTTCAAAATCTTCGTGAATAATAAAATGTACATGCATTCCTACTCTCCTTTATGGATTCGAATCAGCTTTGACAAGGCAAAACTATACCGTTTTACCGACCAGATATCGAACCTAAACAGGATTTTTATTTGCATATAAGAGCAGGCAAACGCAATAGCACCGTACTTTGAAAAGTACGGTGCTGACATTTAAGCTACAGTAAAATTAATTACTTGCTAGCTTTAAATTCTTCATGATATTCACAAGCCAGTTTGTGCAATGAAGCACCGATAGCTTTGTACTGGTATTCATTCAAATTGGCTAAAGATACACGGCCAGATGGGTGGCGAACGGCAAAACCTTTACCCGGCAACAATACTACACCAGATTCATCCGCAATTCTGAACAGTAGTTCATTCGGATTTTTGGTTTTAACAACCCACTCAGCAAATTCATCACCATACAACTGACGGGCAGTGTCTTCCATATCCACCAGAGTATAGTAATCCACACTGTTTTCATTAAACTCGTGTTTAATACCCAACTGTTTGTACATGGCAGCGCTACGATTGCGAATCAACGCCATCAGAGCATCTTTATACTGTTTCTTGGTATCCATCATTTCAGCCAAAGAGAACAGTACCATCTGTACCTGCTGCGGAGTAGACAAACCAGCGGTGTGGTTAAGCGCCACGGCACGGCTGTCTGCAACCATACGGTCGATCAGTTTCAGTTTTTCCGGTTCAGGAGTAATGGACAGATAGCGTTTGTGCAATACCTGACGTTCTTCTTCAGGCAATTCAGCAATTTTCTTGTCCAGTATATTTTCTTTAGCCATGGCAATTACGCCCAAGCGCCAGCCGGTAGCACCGAAGTATTTAGAGAAAGAATAAACCAGAATAGTGTTGTATGGGCACAGCGTGAACAGAGATTCAAAGTTCTCAGCAAATGTACCATATACGTCATCGGTCAGAATGATCAGATCCGGGCGTTTTTTCACGATATCAGCAATAATTTGCAGACTACGATCATCCATTTTCACTGAAGGCGGATTGGATGGGTTAACCAGATAGAATGCCTTGATTGATGGATCTTCTAGTTTGCGTAATTCGCTTTCAGAATACTGCCAGTCAAGTTTCGGATCAGCATTGATCAGCACTTCTTCCAGTTCATAATCATTCAGTTCAGGGATTTCCAGATAAGGCGTGAAAATCGGTGCACCCAAAGCAATCTTGTCACCGTGACGAATCAAACCATTCTGTTTCAGTGAGCTGAAAATGTATGCCATCGCAGCAGTACCACCTTCAGTTGCAAACAGGTCGATGTCGTCATTACTCATCGTTTTGGCACCCATTTCTTCCAGAATATAGGTTTTAACGATTTCTTCAGACAAACGCAACATACGGTCTGGTACTGGATAATTACAACCCAGAATACCTTCAGTCATTTCCAGCAGAAACTGATGCTGATTGTAACCAAGCTGGTCACGTACATAAGACATGGCTTTGCTCAGAAAATCCACACCTGGATTGTGGCGGTTGCGACGAATAAAGTCGTCAAAGCGCGCCATCAAATCATCTTTGAAAGGCATACCACCGATATTCTGATCCAGGAAAGAGAAAGAGATTTCAGACTCTTCAGTAGCAAACAGACCTAATTCGAAAAAAGCATTGCGGGGCAAAGTAGCCAAAAAATTAGGATTGCCACGACCGGCATTCAGCATCATGCGATCATTGCGGCTCTGTGCCAAGTCAATCAAATGGTTTTTCAACTCAAATGGACTTAAATTAGCATATTTTTCAAAATCATGTTTTGAACTCATAACGGTTTCCTCAAGAAATTAAAAGCACATATCAGACAAGAGCCACAATCAATGGTCCTAACAATGTTAGGAACACATTGGCTAATGCATATGTAACGGCAAATGGAGTAGTCGGAATAGCATTACCTGCTTTATCCAGAACTTCACCAAATGCAGGATTGGCACTACGTGAACCAGATAAAGCACCAGCAAAAACTGCTGCATTGTCATAACGGAGCACATAGCGACCAAAGAAAATAGCCAGAATCATTGGAACCAGAGTAACTACGACACCAATCAAAAACAGAGTCAATCCATGTTCTTTAATAGTCGTAATTGCCTGTAATCCAGACTGCAAACCTACTACAGACACAAAACCAGCCAAACCAAAGTCTTTCATAAACTGGGAAGCAGCAGCCGGCATATTGCCAAAGGTCTGTTTACGGGCACGTAACCAGCCAAAAAACAAACCGGACAACAACGCACCACCACCGGCACCCAAAGTAATTGGAATATTGCCAACACGAACCACTATCCAACCGATAATCAGGCCAAGCACAACACCCAAACCGTGATAAGCCCAGTCAGTTTTACTGTTGACAGTAATCGGCGCGCCAATAATATGAACGACACGATTAATATCACTGGTAGCACCGTAAATAGTCATCACATCGCCCATCTTGAATTCTGTGTCAGGAGTGATATCCAGTTTTTCACCATTGCGATGCAATTCAATCAGATAGACACCATGCTGAATTTCGAAGTCATTGTCACTTTGATGTACTTTAGAGCGAATTTCAGCCATGGTTTTGTTGGCATATTCTGGATTGCGGAATACCACATTTCTGGTATCAACAATGACTTCCAGACCATGCTCAGAATCCAGCTCGCGGCCAAACAGAGTGCTCACAGAGGTAACTGCTTCTCTACGGCCAACAATGAGAATAATGTCATCCTGTTTAAGCACTGTAGACGGCGTACAATCAATCAGATTGCCATGACGTTTAATGCGCTCAATAGTAATACCCAGATTTTCCAGCTCTATATCCTTAATGGTTTTATGAATATCACGTTCAACCACATAGATACGGCCAACCATCTGCGTAATTGCCATCCCCTGATTGCCTTCCAGTGCCATGGCACCTTTCAGTTGCTCAGCTTCGGCAGCTACTGCATCATCGCGAATATCTCGCCCCATGATTTTTGGCAGCACATTCATACAGATAATGATTGCACCCAGTGAACCAAAGATATAAGTCACTGCATAACCAATGGCTACATTAGCCTGCAATTGCTGCAATTCATTTGCAGGCAGACCCATATGCGTTAAAGCATCAGCAGCAGTACCTAGAATGGCTGACTGTGTTAAACCACCGGCAGCTAAACCAGCAGCTAAACCTTTATCCAGATGGAACAGACGTGCCATAATCATCACCGTAATAAAGCCGGTAATGGCAATGAACAGCGCCAGAAAGATTTCACGTAGAGTTTTGACGCCCAATGAACGGAAGAACTGAGGGCCACTTTCATAACCAACAGCATAAATAAATAAAGTAAACAGCAATGCTTTAAGACCTGAATCAATGTGAACATTGAGCAGGCTCAAAATCACCGCCACCAACAGAGAGCCAGCAACTCCGCCAAGCTGGAATTTACCGAAACGAAAACTGCCCAGTAAATAGCCCAGACTTAACGACAGAAACAACAGAATAACCGGCGATTCCTGAATATTAGTCAATACCCAATTCAACATATGTCTACCTTCTCCTGAAAGAACGAAGATTAGTGTGCGCTTGTGCGATTTTAATTTTTGTCTTTATTTTCATAGGTATGAAAATAAATGATAACTTTGGTATTTTGTTAACACCAAAAGCATATAATTAAATTAAATAACCACGTTTAAGTTATATGTAAGAATAATTTCACACTTACCGAAAAAGTAGATATAAGCCACTTTTTCATTGATTCAAAAAGAGAAAAGTTAAGAATATGTTTAGAAAATTTAATTAATATATTAATAAAATAAAGAATAAATTATGCTATAAATATAATAATTATAAAATAATCTAATAATTCTATATTTAGCATACAAATTAAATAATCCATTTTTTTCTAAATATATTTATATATATGGCATATATTATTATTAAGCTATATAAATGCCTATCGCAACATAAGCAACAACTCATAACATATTGAAATAGTAACAAGAATCCAAATTTAAAAACCGGCCATTTCTGCCTGATTCCGTGGCCATTTTACAACAAAATCCATTTTTTCCTAAAAAAAATGAAAATAAAATTAACATAAATTGCAAATTAAAAATATTTCCTCTGGCATAGGGCTAACTAATTCCATTCTGCTACACAAAATTTACACAAAAAATAATTGCAAACCTGCTGGCCAAAATCCTACCCATAAATAACAGCATGCAGTGAGTCTGAGTAGCAAATAGGCAATTACCAGCAAAGAAAAAAAGAAAAGCCTGAAAAAAGCTTTCAGGCTTTATTAATAATGATTTTTATATAAAACTCATTGAGTAATGGCAAAAGGGTAACCGCAACAGATGCACACTTATCCGGTAACCCACTTTATTTGTTTAGTCAGGCCAGATAAATCAGCGTAGCAACGGTAGCGATTCGGTATTGATAAAATTGACTACATTATTTAAATCATTTTGTGGATTATCAACCATATCAGAATTTCTGGTATCCGCTGCTGTATCAGAATCTGCATCAGATGCTTCATCATCATATAGAGTAAATGATTCCGTCTTAGGCGCTGAAGATGGTACACCTATGTCTTTAATCAGCCGCTGATACTCGGGAGATTGTGCCAACAACAGTTTAGCAGCCTTGCGCAAATTATTGACCTCACTATGAGCCAGATAAAACGTAGTCGGAATATGAATTACTTTTTCTCTCAAAGGTGAAGGCGGCAAATCCAGCAAATTTACACTGATATAATAGACACGTGGCGCGTTCTCACCTCGATTCTCGTTCCACCATTCAGCATATTTTTGAAACTGACGCTGCGTATCTTCCGAATACTTCTCAATCGGAATACTGGTCAATGCCCTGACTACATCTGTCGTACCCGGAACACTGGCACTACCGTCAATTTCATTTTTCCGCTGCGACTGTGCATTGACATTAATAATAATGATTTTATGAATCTTCGCCGATTCCAACCGGTCGTACAGAGTTTTATTACTATATAGTTCAGTCGTATCCAGCAGGCTGCGTAAGCCAAGATTATCAGTCAATCCACCATCCAGTAAGTGAATATAAGGCCTTTTCTGGCTATCCTGATACTGTTTTAAATTGGCACGGTAAACCGCGCGCGTCTGGGCACGAAAAGCTGTGGTACCAGTAG
Source organism: Snodgrassella alvi (assembly GCF_002777825.1). Classification (GTDB taxonomy): domain Bacteria; phylum Pseudomonadota; class Gammaproteobacteria; order Burkholderiales; family Neisseriaceae; genus Snodgrassella; species Snodgrassella alvi_C. Next base: position 204,448 of record NZ_MEIR01000080.1, read on the forward strand.
CATCCGCAGTATCGCTATCCACTAGATCATTTGGCAATTGATAGTGGCAGTTGCCGCCATTGTTATTCAGTGTTACCGGAGCAAATACCAACGGTACCGCGCTGGAAGCAGCCACTGCCCGTGCAATAGATACCTTGGTTAAATCCAGACAGAGCACATCAAAATACTCTTGAGTAAAATCCAGCCGGCTACCCAGACTCATATCCGTGGCACTAATCACAACAAACGGCCCCTGACGTTTATTATTTAAATCGGCATAGGTAGCACCATGATATAAATGTAAATCTAGCTGCTCTTGCAACAAATCCCCGCGACCAAACTCAGGTGAAGCCAGCCGCGACCAGTTTGCCATCGAAAAAACCTGCCCGATAAGCATTTTCTGTAAATTCTGATTGAGAAAATTATGCTCAAATCTGGGAATCGTTTCTGCACCATGCAGGCCAAAATAAGTAGCCAGTACAGAACCGCCAGAAATACCATAGGCCACATCTACTGTATCCAGCAAGCTGGTTTGCCGGCCACCTATTTTCACCTGCTGCTGTTTCAGCGATTCAAGAACGCCATAGCCAAAGGCTGCTGCACGTGTGCCGCCACCAGAGAACATAACAATACCAATTACATCATCTCTTTTATCCGTATTATTATTTAGTAAAGCATTTTGCAGTCGATAGCCCTTATTTTCATTAATATGATCAATCGTTGCCACCGGCTGATATTGCAAAGTAGCACAGGCATTCAATCCGAATACAACAATCAAAGTTAGCATCAGCCATATTGTGGATCGAGTAATACACTGCGGCATGTATGGCTCCCAGACCAAAAAAAGCGTATCAAAATATTCTATTCAATTATCAATAATACTATTTGTTTATTGATTAAGGTACCAGTGTAACATTGTTACCACTATTCAACCTTATCAGTCCTACTTTGTAAGTATACTATCAAACTATTAAATTACCGATATAGTCAGGAAACCAAATTCTGTTGCGCGTATTGGCTATTCTGCATCACTGCCCTGCCAGCCGCCGCCAAGTGTCTTATACAGATTCACCAGATTACGCGCTTCTTCCAACCGTCCTTGAATCTGTTTGTCAGTCAAATCTTCCGCATTCAAGCGTGCGCGTAAACTACGATCCAGTGTCATATCGCCAAAACGAAATAGTTTCTCTGCTGCACTGGCCTGACTGCTTGCCTGCGTTTGCGCCTGATGCATTAACTGAGTTTGCTGGTACAGACTGAATTGCATCTGATAGGCATTATCCACTTCAGCCAGCGCCTGCAAAATCATATTATCATACTCGGCAATGGCTGCCTGCAACTGCGCATCTGCTCTTTCAATATTGTGCTTAATCCGGCCAGCGGTGAATACCGGAATAGTCATACCGGCATCAAGCAAGCCACCAACATTTTTTAAATATGATGTGTTGTTATTTAAATGTATCTGGCCAGTTTGCCATAAAAAATTAAGTGAAAAGCGCGGTAGTCGATCTGCTTTAGCACTGGCCAGCCCAGCACTCATCGCTTTCACCACATTTTCCTGAGTACGTATATCTGGCCGCCGGGTAATAACATCTAATGGCAACTGCCCAGCAGGTGCAGAAGGCAAATGCTGAAAAATGTCCAAAGACGCAGGAGCAATAGTAAAACCCTGCGGTGGCTGGCCGGTTAATACCGCGATATTGCGCTGATACACATCTGCCTGTGCCTGATATGTGGCAATCTGTGCCTGCATACCGGCCAGTTTGGCAGCAACCTCCCTTACATCATAAGCTGTAGCCTGACCGGCTCGAAAACGGCCAACCGTATAGCGCTGCAATTCTTTGAGCGTAGCCACACTGTGTTCACCTACTTTCACACGCTGCTGCATGGCACGCATTTTCAAATAATTATCAGCAATCTCACTACTAAGTAGCATCTGAGCACCATGCCAGCGTTCTGTTTCGCTCAGACTTAGATAATGCATTTCATCAGCATCACTGCGCTTCTGGCCAAATACATCCGGTTCCCAGCTAGCGGTAAAACCCGCCTGCACCGTATTGCCATGCAAGCGACTGCGATTGGCACCAAGAGGCGAACCGGCTGCCTGTAAATAATCCTTGGTATTACCGATTCCCGGCAGATCAAGGTCTTTGAGCGCATTGGCACCATTGTAGCGGTGCAAGCCGCCACTGCTTTCCAACCCAGCCTGCGGACTAAGATCAGACTCCGCTATAGCTGCACTGGCACGGGCTGAAAGCATGTTGTCTTTCATCTTGGCCAGATTACGGTTATTTCTTAAACCCGTATTAATCAGATCATTCAATACCGGATCTGGCCAGCTCTGCCACCAGCGGCTAATATCTGCTGTACCGCGGGCAATAGTATTGTGGTCAAACTGCTGTGGTACAGCCACGGTGGATTTCACCTGAATATCAGTTCTGCCACAGCCTACCATTAATTCCATAGCCAGTAATACCGGCAACCATGTTTTATTCATCACCTTACTTCCCGAAAAGCTAGCGCTACCATTATGAATGCTGCGCCAGCATGCCACGAAAGCGCGACAGAGCCAAAGCCAGAAATAGCGCACCCATGATTGTCATCATCATTATCTTTGGCCAGACAATATTCAGCCCGGCATTACGAAACAGCACATCCTGACTAAACTGAGTAAACTGGGTTTCTGGTGAAAACCAGGTTATATACTGAAAAAAAGCCGGCATGCTTTCTAGCGGCGATTCCGAGCCTGAAAGCAAACGCATCACCACATATATCGGCAAACACAGCAAACCAAATTGCGGCATGGTTGGTGCCAGCGTTGCAAACCAGATACCCAGCGAAGCCACAGAAAACAGATAAATCAGCATACCCAGACTAAACAAAGACACCGAACCATTAATTGGAATACCCAGCCAGCCCTCAATCACCAACCACAGCGAAAGCAGAGAGGCCACCGAAATCACCGCACCATTGGCAAAAATCTTGGCCATTACAATTTCACTGGGGTGTACCGGCATCACCAGCAACTGCTCAATCGTCCCGTGCTCACGCTCACGAATTACCGCTGCACCAACCAAAATAATTGCCAGCAAAGTCAGATTCGATATCACATTCATCGTAGCGATAAACCATGAAGATTCACCATTGGGATTAAACTGAATATTCAACACTGGAGTCACCGGTGAATATTCAGTCGCCACCGGCTGGTGTAAAAATGAGCGTGTCTGGGCATCAATTATCTGGCTTAAATAGTTAAAGCCAATCCCGGCCTGAGTTACCGAAGTGGCATCAGCCAATACCTGAATGGTAGGCGAACGCCCTGCCACCACATCACGTTCAAAATTAGCCGGAATATCCAGCACAAACACATAATCGCCCTTGTCCATGGCTGCCTCAATTTCCTCGCGCTTTACCTCCACCGGCGGCTTGAAGTATGGTTCCAGCAAAGAATCACGAATCCGGTAAGACAGCACACTATGGTCAGCATCCATTACCGCCACAGAAGCATGTCGCACTTCCGTAGAAATACTGGTGGCCACAGAATATATGGCTATAGACAATACCACCACCATCAAAGCAATCAGTACCACATCGCTCAGCAGGCTTTTCAGTTCTTTAATACTCAGTACCCATACATTTTTAAACCATTGCAGCATCTATACCTCCTGCTTTTTTAATAAGCAGCCGGCCAAAAATACATACACCAGACAAAATGCCAGCAATACCAGATAATAGTTAACAAAATCCAGAAAGCCCAAACCTTTAGTAAAACCGCCAAGACTGATTAACTGATACCATGCAGTGGGAAAACTCCAGCCAAACCAGTAATTCACACCAGTTAGCGTGGATAAGGGATAAAGCAGGCCGGAAAAATTCAGCGCCGGAATCAGTGACAAGATAGCAGAACCAAAAATCGCAGCCACCTGTGACTTAACAAAACTGGAAATAAGTAAGCCAAAAGCAGTGGCGGCACAAATCAGCGCCAGCGCTCCCAGACTCATGGCAAAGAAACTGCCACGTACCGGTACACCCAGTACCACTACCGCCAGCCACACCAGAATCAAATAGCTGATAAAGGAAACAAACACATAGGGTATCTGCTTGCCAATCAGAAACTGCCTTACCGAAGCCGGAGAAGTATACAGATTAGTAATTGAGCCGATTTCCCGCTCGCGCACCACACCTAGCGCCGTCATCATAACTGGTATCAGCATCATTGCCATCATAATCATGCCGGGTGTTATCGCAAAAATACTTTTAAAATCCTGATTGTATACATAGCGCGGCGCAATCTGCGCATTAGGCTTGAGCGATACAGGCAAACCTTTCTGAGCCCATTCAGCCGTAGCATAGCGGTTCAATATCACCAGAATAAAACTTTTAATATTTTCAGCCATAAATGGCATGGTACCATCTACATAAAACCCCACTTCCGGCTTATCACCACGCAGCAAATCGCGACCAAAATGCGGGGGAATATCAACAACTAGTCTGGCTCGCGAAATTTTCAGCGTTTGGTCAACTTCACTGGCATCATGCAAATTGCCGGTAAAGGTAAAATAGCGTGAACCGCGAAAATGTTCGATTAACGCACGACTTTCCACCGTCTGATCACGATCCAATACCGCAAACTTGACATGCTCTACATCAAAAGACACCGACCACGCAGCCATCATCATTAAAACAACCGGCCCAAACAAAGCAAAAAACAGGCGAATTTTATCGCGCAGCAACTCCTTGCCTTCACGTACAGCAAACGTCCATACCGTCCGTAGCCAGTAAGTAAGACTATCAACATTCATTGCCTTGCCAGCAGTTTGCGCCAGCTTGGTTTCCTGAGGTGGATTATGCTCGGCAGTTGCTGGCTGATTACCCTGATTTTTGTCTACCGCTTCCTGCAAATAATCAATAAATGCTGTTTCCAGATCATTTGTATTCTTATTGGCACACAACTCAGCAGGCGTACCAATAGCCAGTACCCGTCCCTGATGCATAAACGATATCCGGTCGCATCGTTCTGCCTCATTCATAAAATGTGTCGATACAAAAATAGTTGTGCGATTCTTTCTAGATAAATCAAGCAGATGATGCCAGAACATATCTCTGGCCACTGGGTCAACCCCTGATGTTGGTTCGTCCAGAATCAATACCTGCGGATGGTGCAGACAGGCCGCAGCCAGTTGCAAACGTTGCCGGATGCCCAAAGGCAGTTCACTGGGCTGGATATCAGCAAATTCAACCAGATCAAACTGCTGTAAAGACTGCTGAACCGAAGAACCAATCTGCGCCGCATCCATACGATATAGCCGAGCAGACAAAACCAGATTCTGCCGTACCGTTAACTCCTCATATAAAGAAAACGACTGCGACATATATCCAATCTTCATGCGCGTCGTCATATCATCGGCATCAACCGTGTGCCCAAGCAACTGGGCAGTACCTGAGCTGGCGTCCAGCAAGCCAGTGAGCATTTTCATGGTTGTCGATTTACCGCAGCCATTCGACCCCAGAAAGCCAAAAATTTCGCCACGCTCAATCGTAAAGCTTACATTATTTACCGCAACAAAATCCCCGAAACGCTTGGTTAAATCTTTCGCCTCAATAGCCGGTGGTGAATCCTTATCGGGTACAAACGGCGTTAGCTGTAAACTACCAGCCTTATCCTGCTTCGACTCAGGCAGCATTTTCACATAAGCCTGTTCCAGCGTATCCGTATGCGTCTCTTCCAGAACCTGCTGCGTCGGTGCATTAACAATCAGGCGGCCATCATCCATCGCCAGCAAATATTCAAAGCGCTTGGCTTCATCAAAATAGGCAGTGGCCACGATAACCGTCATATCCGGATTTTCCTGCCGCAATTGATCAATCAACTGCCAGAACTGCCGTCGTGATAATGGGTCAACCCCCGTAGTTGGCTCATCCAGGATCAGCAACTCAGGATTATGTACCAGCGCACAGCATAGGCTTAACTTCTGCTTCATCCCGCCAGACAGCTTACCAGCCGGCCGATCGGCAAAAGGTGTTAGTCCCGTAGCCTGCAACAAACGCGCAATACGCTCATGCCGCATCGCGCCACGCAAACCGAATAAGCGCGCATGAAAATCAACATTTTCATTAACTGATAAAGTCGGATACAGATTCTGGCCAAGCCCCTGTGGCATAAATGCAATACGATGGCTTAGCAACTGACGGCTGTGCTTGTCCGCCATACTGTCACCAAATACCAGCACCTCGCCCTGCTGAATAATCTTCACACCAGCAATCAACAACAGCAAAGTCGATTTACCTACCCCGTCCGGCCCAATCAGGCCAACCGTGGCACAGCGCCGGATTTGTAGCGACACATCGCGCAACGCCACCGTCTGCCGGTATTGATGGGACACATGGCGTAAATCAACAGCCCAGTTTTCTCCTGTCGCAGCCTGCTCTTTAGCAGTACTCTCCATCTCAGGCACCTTTGGCAGATTGGTTCATACTGGGTAGATTAACCTGCCACTGCTGCGGCCATGCCTTACTGTTATCTAAACGGATATAGCCATTACCCGTTAAGCCGCCCTTGAGCAAACCACTATATTGCAACGCAATCTGTGGCGGAATTTTTAGCTTGACCTTATACATCAGCTTTTGCCGCTCGTTCAGCGTTTCCACAAACTTGGGCGTAAATTGTGCATTGGAATCAATAAAATCCACTTTTGCTGGCCAGACTGCATTCATCCCGTCTAGAATAATCCGTGCTTCATCGCCAAGCTTCAGCTTACCAATAGTATCTGTAGGCAAATATACCGACAACGTCACATCAGTTGGGTCTAGCAGCGACACCACCTTATAGCCTTCGCCCAGCACATTACCGGCTTCAGCAATACGATACTCAACCCGACCGGCTTTAGGTGCCCGAATCAGCATATCGTTGTTTGCAGAAGAAGTAGCATCAATTTGCGCCTGCGCCTGTTTCACCGCAGCCTGTGCCTCAGCGCGTGCCGCCTGCGCCGCTTTAACTTTAGCAATAGCCGCATCGCGGTCAGCCAGACGCCGGCGTAACTCCGGCGAAGATACCAGCTCATCTGATCTGAGCTGGCGCGTATTATCCAGATCCATCTGCGCAACTTTATGTGCTTGTTGCTGAGCAGCAATTTCCGCTTCTGCTTTAGCTACATTTTCCTGCGCGCGCAGTTTATCCGCACGCGCAGCCGCCAGCTTACTACTAGTCTGATCAGATGAAAGCTCAGCCAAAACCTGATTTTTGACTACAACATCACCCTCATCCACTTTCATTTCCACTACCCGACCAGCATATAAAGTAGCCACATCCAGCCGTTTTAACTCCATGCGACCATTGCCACCAGCAAAACCATCCGGTAAAGCAGTATGACTGCGCATATTAATCCATACCGCCAACCCCACCAACACCAGTACCACCAACACAAACAACAGTCTTCTTATTTTCATTTATCTATTCCTGATTATTGAACTGTTTTACTGGTTTCGCATCACGAAACTCGCCGAATTTCACTCACGTAAGTTAACACACAAAATAAAGTCACATTTCATAAATAACAATAGTTTACTATCATTGTTGCACTATCACCATAATAGCTGACACCCCAAACGGACAGGCTTAATTCTGATTCCTGCCAATCACCACTTGTCAGCATCCCGATTTTTTCTGACAATCGGAACCCTGCTATCAAGGACTTTCGACATGATTATCGTAATGCAGCGTCAGGCAACAGCAACCCAGATCAACAACGTCATCGCCTTTATCCGCCAGCGCGGATTGCATGAACACATATCGCACGGCGAAGAACGCACTATTATCGGCGCAGTTGGTGACGAAAGAGTATTTGAACCACGCGAGCTTGAAGCACTCGCCGGCGTCGAAAAAGCATTGCGCATACTACAGGACTGGCGCATCATCAGCCGCGAAACTCAGCCGCAGGACACCATCATCACCGTGCGCGGCCAGCAGTTCGGCGGCCAGCACTGTCATCGGGTAGCCAGCACCACTGGCTTACAACTTCCAGAAAACAACAACATATTTATCGACCCTTTCTACCAGACTGCCTCACCCTATACACCACCACAGCAAACAGGTACTAACGTGCTGCAACAGATTAAACAGGCACATCAGGCCAATAAATCCGTCTGGTTACGTATCAGAGATGTGCGCCAGCTCGAACCTGCCTTACAAGCAGAAGCAGATATTATTTATCTGGGCGGAGAACTGATGTCCAACCGTGCCCTGCTCAATGAAGTAGGTTGTCTGAATATCCCGGTAGTATTGTGCAAAGACAAACATCATCAGGTTGACGACTGGCTGATTGCTGCCGAACACATCGCCCTCAAAGGCAACCATCACCTGATGCTGGGTGAAGCCGGAACATTAAGCCTTGAGCGCAATGCCCCATACAGGCTCGATGTAGAAGCCATTGTTAAGGCCAGACAAATTACCCATTTACCTATTGTTGCCAATATTTCCCACCTTGCCCATGCCTATATGAATAGTGCAACACTCACACAACTGGCACAGGCAGCAGGTGCCCATATTATTATTAATTAAATGAGCTATTAAGTGGACAATAAGTCTAAAATTCAATAATTAACAAAAACATATAATTTCTTTAGTTTTGGACAAATTAGTTGAAATAAAAGGTTAAATTTGTCCAAATTTAGCATTATATTGTCTATAAATAAAAAAACTCAGCATAAAATAAATTAAAAAAACCATAAAAACAGCAATTTTCATAAAATTAGCACTTGCTTAACATCAACACCTGATTTATCGTAAACACTCATTTAGCTAACCCAAACCTGCTAATCCGACTATCTGACGCAGAGCCAACAGTCCATCACAATAGATGTATTCGCGTACCAAAAATCGCTGTTTACATCTATTAAATCTTACCGGATGAAGATGCATTGGCAACGTGTCAGTCGGACTACTAGAACATAAGAGGTTGATATGCAACTTTCAGGTGCACAAATACTCGTGCAGAGTCTCAAAGCCGAGAATGTAGAATATGTTTTCGGATATCCAGGCGGAGCAGTTCTCGAAATTTACGACGCCATCTTTCAGTTAAAAAAATTTCGCCACATACTCGTCAGACACGAACAGGCCGCAGTTCACGCTGCCGATGCCTATTCACGTGCCAGTAATGGTGAAAAAATCGGCGTAGCACTGGTTACATCCGGCCCGGGTGCCACCAATGCCATCACCGGCATTGCCACAGCCAATTCCGACTCAGTACCCCTCGTAGTTATTTCCGGACAGGTTGGCACACCCGCCATTGGTTCCGATGCCTTTCAGGAAGTAGATACCGTTGGCATTTCCCGCCCCTGTGTCAAACATAATTTTCTGGTAACACACGTTAGCGAACTGGCCGAAACCGTAAAAAAAGCATTCCAGCTTGCCCGTACCGGCCGGCCCGGAGTAGTGGTTATCGATGTACCTAAAGATGTTACACAGGCAATGGCAAAATTCAGCTATCCACAGGAAGACATCAACATCCGCTCCTATCAGCCCGTTACCCACGGGCACACCGGCCAGATAAAAAAAGCAGCACAGGTAATGGCTGCGGCCAAACGTCCGATTATTCTGTTTGGTGGCGGCGTGATACTGGGCAATGCCAGCAATGTCCTCACTGACTTCATCCAGTCTACCGGCACCCCCTGTGTATCCACCCTGATGGGATTGGGCGCATTCCCCAGCACTAATCGTCAGTTTCTGGGCATGGTAGGCATGCATGGCTGCTATGAAGGCAATCTGGCCTTGCAAAACGCAGATGTTGTACTGGCCGTGGGCGCACGCTTTGATGACCGCGTTATCTCTGTACCAGATAAATTTACCGATGATGGCAAAAAAATCATCCATATCGATATCGATCCCTCCAGCATTGCCAAACGCGTTAAAGTAGATGTGCCAATTGTTGGCGATGTAAAAAACGTCCTTGCTGATTTACTCGCCCTGTGGCAGAAGCAGAATCTGACTTTCAACAGTAATGCACTGGAAAGATGGTGGAAAACTATCGAAAACTGGCGCAGCTATAACAGCCTGTGGTTTGACAGCACAGGCGAATCCATCACACCGCAACAAGTAATCCAGACACTGGCCAAACTTACCAGCAATAATGCACTCATTACCTCTGATGTTGGCCAGCACCAGATGTTCACAGCCCAATACTACCCATTTCAACGACCGCGCCAGTGGCTTAATTCCGGCGGTCTGGGCACCATGGGCGTAGGCTTACCTTATGCCATGGGCGCCAAACTGGCCAAACCAGAGGAAGACGTATTCTGTATCACCGGTGAAGGTTCCATTCAAATGAACATACAGGAACTATCCACCTGTTATCAGTATCGCCTGCCCATCAAAGTGATCAACCTGAATAACGGTTTTCTCGGCATGGTTCGCCAATGGCAAGAGTTATATTACGAAAATCGCTACTCAGAAACCTATATGGAATCATTGCCTGACTTCGTCAAACTAGCCGAAGCTTACGGCCATGTCGGTATCCGGGTTGAAAAAGCAGCCGATATAGAAGGTGCCCTGAAAGAAGCCATTGCCCTGAAAGACCGGCTGGTATTCATGGACTTCATTACCGACCGTACCCAGAATGTCTACCCGATGGTAGGCAATGGCAAAGGACTGGACGAAATGGTATTACCACCGCATATGAGTACCCCCCCAACTACCGCAGGCAGTGACCGCGAACAGAATAGCCGGAGTGCATCATGAGACACATTTTATCTATTCTGATGGAAAACCAATCTGGTGCCATGAGCCGCATCGTTGGCCTGTTTTCAGCCCGTGCCTACAACATCGATTCTCTGTCTGTATCGCCCACAGAAGACAAAACCCTGTCACGCATGACAATCGTCACCAGCGGTAACGATCTGGTCATGGAGCAGATAACCAAACAACTAAACAAACTGATTGAAGTCATCAAGGTAATCGACCTCAATGACAGCCAATACGTCGAACGCGAATTAATGCTAGTCAAGCTGCGCGCCACCGGTAAAGACCGCGATGAAATACTGCGTCTGGCTGATATTTTCCGCGGCCACATCATTGATGTTACCGATAAAACCTATACCGTAGAAATCACCGGCACCAGCAACAAACTTGATGCCTTTCTGGATACCGTGGGCAAACCACTGATTCTGGAAACAGTTCGCACAGGTGCTGCCGGCATAGGCCGCGGCGAACGTATGTTACGTATTTAATCAGGTACGCTGACAAAATTACCGGCTTAAAGCCATACCCAAACACCAATTATAAAATCAAAGCATTAAACCAAAGGAATAACAATGCAAGTTTATTATGATAAAGACGCCGACCTGTCATTAATCAAAGGCAAAACCGTAGCCATTATTGGTTATGGCTCACAAGGTCATGCCCATGCCGCCAACCTGAAAGATTCAGGTGTTAACGTAATCGTAGGCTTACGCAAAAACGGTAACTCATGGAACAAAGCAGCCAATGCGGGGCACGACGTGCGTGAAGTGGCCGAAGCCACCAAAGCCGCTGATGTAGTCATGATTCTTACCCCAGATGAATTTCAGCCGGCAGTATATGTAAATGAAATTGCCCCCAATCTCAAAGACAATGCCACCCTGGCTTTTGCCCATGGCTTCAACATTCATTACAACCAGATTATTCCAGCCAAAAATCTCGACGTAGTCATGATTGCACCCAAAGGCCCCGGCCACACCGTACGCAGCGAATTTCTCAAAGGCGGCGGTGTACCCAGCCTGATTGCCGTACATCAGGATGCAACCGGCCGAGCTCGCGACATCGCCTTATCCTATGCAGCAGCCAACGGCGGCACCAAAGGCGGCGTTATCCAAACCACTTTCAAAGAAGAAACCGAAACCGACCTCTTCGGCGAACAGGCAGTATTGTGTGGTGGGCTGGTTGAATTAATCAAAACCGGTTTTGAAACACTGGTAGAAGCCGGCTATGCCCCCGAAATGGCTTACTTTGAATGTCTGCACGAAATGAAATTAATCGTAGACTTAATCTACGAAGGCGGCATTGCCAACATGAACTACTCCATTTCCAACAATGCAGAATACGGTGAATACTTCACCGGCCCGCAAGTAGTAAATGAACATTCACGTCAGGCAATGCGTGAAGCATTAAAACGCATTCAAAACGGCGACTATGCCAAATCCTTTATTGTAGAGGGTGCCACCAACTACCCGTCTATGACCGCCCGTCGCCGTCAGAATGCCGCGCATCCGATTGAAATCATCGGTAACCAGCTACGCAGCATGATGCCATGGATTGCCAAAAACAAACTGGTTGATCAGGACAAAAACTAATTTAGCTGCCTAAGTCAGTTTGTACCCAAACAAAAAGCTTGTGTATGCATTTTCATATACAAGCTTTTTTCAACCCTGAATCCTAGAAAAATTATGACTAACACACCCGCATCGCAGTCCGAATCTGCACCTCAAATCACCCAAAACTCCCCTACTAAAGTTGCCGTGGCCAGCCTAGTAGGTACAGCCGTAGAATTTTACGACTTCTACATATACGGCCTGGCCGCCGCACTGGTACTAGATACCCTGTTTTTTGCAAACAAGGATCCGGCACTTGCCGTCATGCACTCATTTCTCACCTTTGGCATCGCCTTTATCGCCCGCCCCATTGGTGCAGCACTGTTCGGCCATTTCGGCGACAAAGTCGGCCGCAAAACCACCCTGATTGCATCCTTACTAATAATGGGCATCAGCACCACGCTGATTGGCTTTCTGCCAACCTATCAACAAGCTGGCATCTTTGCACCAATTTGTTTATGCATCCTGCGCTTCTGTCAGGGGCTTGGGCTGGGTGGCGAATGGGGCGGTGCCGCCTTACTGGCTACCGAAAATGCCCCAAGAGGAAAACGCGCCCTCTTCGCCATGTTTCCACAAATCGGGCCTCCTATCGGCTTCATCACCGCCAGCCTGATATTTATTATCCTGTCCAAAAGCCTGAGCAACGAACAAATGATGGCTTGGGGCTGGCGTATCCCCTTTCTGCTGAGCATAGTACTAGTTGGCCTTGGCATGTATGTGCGCATGTCCATTATTGAAAGCAATGCCTTTCGCAGCATGGTTGCCAACCAGAATGCAGTAAAAGTGCCACTGGCTGATACCGTCCGTAAGCATTACAAACAGCTTATCCTTGGTTCACTGGCGGCCATGTCATGCTTTACCCTGTTTTTTCTGTCTACTGTATTTTCCCTGCAATATGCCACCACACAGCATCCATGGCAAAGCGCAGCATTGTTTAACAAAATTGATTACCTATTCATCCTGATGGGTGCCATTGTATTTATGGCTTTAGGCTCGCCCGTCTCAGCATGGCTTTCCGATAAAATCGGCCGCCGTCCGATATTTTTAATTGGTGGCATCCTAACCGTAATAATCGGTTACTTCTACGGTGATTTAATCAATTGTGATAGTACTGCTGTTGCCGCCATATTTCTGTCCTTTTCCTTATTCGTTATGGGCATTCTATGGACACCACTGGCAGCCTTTTTACCGGAAATATTTCCTACCAACGTACGTTATACCGGCGCAGCCATCTCTTTCAGCTTCGGCGGCATCCTGGGCGGTTCACTCACACCCTTTACCGCCGCATGGCTAGTTAAAGAATACAGCTTACAGGGTACCGTATACGTTGGCTGGTTTCTAATCGTCTCCTGCCTACTTAGCATGCTCGCCGTCCTGCTGCTACCAGAAACACACCAACAGGAAATTGAAAACTAAAACAGATAAAAAACCGATTAACCCAATCGGTTTTTTATTTATTCCATCTATTCCCATCAGCTTTATTAGTAATCTATCTCCATTGCCCATTCTTTCTGCTAAAATAGACACAAAAATACAACGTAACAGAAAACCAACATGAGCATTATCAACAATAAAAAAGCCTTTCACGATTACTTTATTGAAGAACAGATAGAAGCCGGCATCGTTCTGGAAGGCTGGGAAGTCAAAGCCATTCGCGCCGGCCGAGTGCAAATCAAGGAAAGCTATATCCAGTGGAAAAAAGGTGCCTTCTACTTAGTCGGCAGCCACATCACTGCATTGCCTACCGCCTCCGATCACGTCAAACCCGATCCGGTACGCCAGCGGAAACTTTTACTGAATCAATCCCAAATCAACAAACTGATTGGCAAAGTAGAACGCAGTGGCTATACCCTTGTCCCCGTCAACATGCATTACAGCCATGGCTATGTCAAAATCGACATGGGCTTAGCCAAAGGTAAAAAACAGCACGACAAACGCCAGAGCAGCAAAGAAAAAGACTGGAACCGTGAAAAACAACGGCTAATAAAACAGGCTCGCTAACTCATGCCAAATCATAAAATATTAAAAAGGGAAATTGATATTCTTCAATTTCCCTTTTTAATAAAATTCAAATACGATTGATAATCGCAATCCCATCCATTTTATCCATAAAATAAAAGCCATCAATAACTGCCAAAAAAGCCAAAATAAAAAACACCAACCCAAAATAAATTAAAAAGTACACAATTACTTACTCATCCACCCCATACCACTTTCCTGCAAATTTAACTAAACAGAAACCTACTAAAATATGTTATATTTAAAACTTAAAAGTACAACATAACCAATGCTTTCAACAACAAAAAAGAGAAATTAGCGATGAAAAAAACTGCTTATCTTTTAGGGCTGCTATTATTAAGTGGCTGTATAACCGTCAGTGGAGATTATCGCCTTGTTGCCCAAGATGAAAATGGTAAAGATTTATTACCTAAAATGAAATTACTGGCACATGGCACTGGCATCTACACCGTTAAAAACTCCCTATGTGCATCCTTTCCCAAAGCTACTATTCGTATTTACGACCTCCACACCAACCAAGAGCTCAAGGGCGAAAGCCCGCGCAAATGCCGCTAAATCCGGTTCCATTATCAATAAAATAATGACATTTCCTCTTCAATAATTTATAGCTAAGTTTGATTGGGAAAAATAACATTCAGCAATAGCATGAGCTATCAACCCAAAGACTTAAAATCATGCAGGAATAGCGATGTAATTCAAGAGATCATACAAGCATTTAGCTGTTTTTTTGCCAGAGTAAATGCTTTCATATCCCTGCTTTGTGAACTAGCAATCTAACAAATAATGAAGATTTCAGCATGCTAATATTTCTATTAGCAGCAATAAGTACATATCCGCTATCTGCAATCAGTCAACTTTATCAAAACAACTAACGAACCGAACGGAGAAGTTAACACCAATGAATTCTGCATGACATCTACACCTAAACCCATCATTAACAAAAAAATTCATTTCTATATAGAACCTGGCAAAAGCACTTTTAATAATACATTAAATAACGACTATCAGAACCGGCTTAGCAATATCCTGAAATTTCTGGCACAAAATCGAAAAAAGAAGCTGAATAAAAATTATAAAAGTATGCAACCCACAAAACAGCAAAACCAAATAACAGCAGCCATAAAACAAATACATTAATCATCTTATCCAGATAGATAGCCTATTTTTCACAATATTAGTTTTCCGCATACAGAGCACTAGCAGAAATAAAAACAGAAAAGTGTTAAAATAACTCGCTTCATACTCAAACACCTGTCAAGAGCCTAGCATGAATCAGGATAAAATCTTAATTCTCGATTTTGGTTCACAAGTAACCCAGCTCATCGCCCGGCGCGTACGTGAAGCTCATGTTTATTGTGAATTACATTCATTCGACATGCCCATTGCCGACATCAAGGCATTCGCCCCCAAAGGTATTATCCTGTCTGGCGGCCCCAATTCAGTATACGAATCAGACTATCAGGCCGATCCAGAAATCCTTAATCTGGGTATCCCTATTCTTGGCATCTGCTATGGCATGCAATGGCTGGCACATACCATGGGTGGTGAAGTCAGCGGTGGCGACCAGCGCGAATTCGGTTATGCGCAGGTGCATACAGAAGACAGCCAGTTTACCAATGGTATTTTCGACAACCAGCCCAACACACTGGATGTATGGATGAGCCATGGCGACAAAGTAAGCAAACTGCCAGACGGCTTTAAAAGCATTGGTCATACCCCTAGCTGCCCTTATGCCATCATCGAAAACCCACAAAAACACTTCTATGGCGTACAGTTTCACCCCGAAGTTACCCATACCAAACAAGGGCGTGAACTAATCAACCGCTTTGTACTAGACATCTGTCAGGCCAAACCAAGCTGGACAATGCCAAACTACATCGAAGAAGCCATTACCAAAATTCGCGAGCAGGTAGGTACCGATGAAGTTATTCTGGGTCTTTCCGGTGGCGTGGATTCATCCGTAGCCGCTGCCCTGATTCACCGAGCCATCGGCGACCAGCTTACCTGCGTTTTCGTTGATCATGGCCTGTTGCGCTATCAGGAAGCGCAAATGGTTATGGACATGTTCGGCAAAAACCTTGGCGTAAACGTAATTCACGTCGATGCCTCTGCCGACTTCCTCGAAAAACTCGCCGGCGAAACCGACCCCGAACGCAAACGCAAAATCATCGGCGCCGAATTTGTCGAGGTCTTCCAGCGCGAAGCTGGCAAACGCCAAAACGCCAAATGGCTGGCACAAGGCACCATCTACCCTGATGTAATTGAAAGCGCCGGCGCCAAAACCAAAAAAGCGCATGCCATCAAAAGCCATCACAACGTAGGCGGCCTGCCGGAAACACTCAACCTGCAACTGCTAGAACCACTGCGCGATCTCTTCAAAGACGAAGTGCGCGAACTAGGCGTAGCTCTGGGACTACCACGCGACATGGTATATCGCCATCCCTTCCCCGGCCCCGGTCTGGGCGTGCGTATTCTGGGCGAAGTTAAACGCGAGTATGCCGACTTACTGCGCCGTGCCGACCACATCTTTATCGAAGAATTGCGTAACACCTGTGATGAAGATGGCCTATCCTGGTACGACAAAACCAGTCAGGCATTTGCCGTTTTCCTGCCAGTAAAATCCGTAGGCGTCATGGGAGACGGCCGCACCTATGAATACGTAGTAGCCTTGCGTGCAGTTATTACCAGCGACTTCATGACCGCCCACTGGGCACACCTGCCGTACGATTTACTTGGCCGCGTTTCCAACCGCATCATCAACGAAGTCCGCGGCATCAACCGCGTGGTTTACGATGTCAGCGGCAAACCACCTGCTACCATTGAGTGGGAATAACAGCGCACACACCATATTAACGCAAACCAAAAAGCCTTGTTCACCACAGGGCTTTTTCTTTTTCAGCATCCTCTAGCCCCAAAACCCTGCTTATTCTTGCCACCAGCAATAAAAAACACATTTTTCAGAAAAACAACAGCAATACTTTCATACTAAATCTGATTTCCAACTACAAGCAAATTACAACATCTATCAATTTTTCACTAACTTATCTTCGCCATCTAAAGCCAGCATTTACTTCACTCCCCCAAGCAAATTTCAGTACATATCATCCTTAAAAAGTCACCAAACCATGCTTTTCAGGCATTAATTGCCATAAAGCATAAGTATTTTACATAGAAATTTTAGCTACTTATACTTTTCAAAACAGCATGAAAGTATCAATCAGCCAATAAAACATCCACAAAAAACATAGTAAATACCCACACGACTCTAAAAACGAATACCACATCAATTGCGCAAACCAGATAACGGAGATTCAGCAACAATGCAGCAGCAAACCCATCAGCCACCAGCAACAGCACACTGGTCTGCCGTTTTCTCATTATTTATGGGCGTTACCAGCCTCATCAGCGCCGAATTTGTCCCGATTAGCCTGCTAACGCCAATAGCCAAATCCCTGAACATCACTGAAGGCATGGCTGGGCAAACAGTTAGCGCAGTAGGTATTTTTGCCGTAATAGCCAGCCTCTTCCTGTCATCAGTAGCCAAAACCACCAACAGGCGCACAGTCTTATTAATCATGTCTGCCATGTTAATAGCAGCAAATACATTAATTGCCTTTGCCCCAAACTATATTCTACTGCTTAGCGGACGTTGCCTATTAGGACTGTGTGTCGGCAGCTTCTGGTCACTAGCATCCGCCGTAACCATACAACTGGTACCGGAAAAAGAGGTTTCGCGTGCGCTCAGCATTGTCTACGCCGGCGTATCCGTGGCCACCATCATTTCCCTGCCATTGGCCAGTTATCTGGGCAACATCATCGGCTGGAGAAGCATCTTCCTGCTCACCGCACTTTTAGGCGTTGCCGCATTTATCTGGCAATTCTTCTCCTTACCCGCCCTGCCAGCGCAAGCTGATAGCAACTTTAAACAGATGCTCTTACTCTTAAAGCAGCCATGGGTAGCCACCGGAATACTGGCCACCATATTCAGCTATGGCGGATATCATATTTTCTTCACCTACTTAAGACCTTTTCTGCAACATACACTTTCCCTGCCAGCTAATACCTTATCCATACTGTTACTGATTTTCGGCATCGGCAATTTTGCCGGCACCATTATCGCCGGATGGATAATGCATAAACACTTTAAACCAAGCATGATAATCAGCCACATCATTTTATTTATTCTGGCTGTCACATTACTGTTCAGCCATAACAATCCGGCCACCGATTCAGCACTTATTGTTGCATGGGGTTTCATGTTTGGTTTTCTGCCTGTCGGCTGGTCAACATGGATAGCCATTACATTGGCCAACAAAGCCGAAATGATGGGCGGCCTGTCTGTGGCAGCCATACAATTTGCCATCGGCTTAGCTGCGGCCATAGGCGGCCTCATCTATGACCATCAGGGCATACAAGGAATTTTCTTAAGTTCAGCGCTAATTTTTATCGCAGCACTACTACTCATGAAAACCAGCTTTGCACTATATACCCGCACAACAGCTAAACCCTTTTCATAAATTATTCTTCACCAGATTCAACAAAGAGACTTCCCAATCATGCAAAACATCAGTCTTTATCTCAAAAAGAAAATTTTTATAACCATATGTCTCAGTTTTTTCGGACTGTTTCCCCCACTATCAATCGGAGCCAATATGTCAAACCACGCAGATAACTTTTATCAAAGCAAACAAGTAACCATGCAGAAAGTCAACTTTCTCAATCAGTATAAAATGAAAGTGGCTGGTAATCTGTTTACACCGAAAACATTAGCAGCAAACACAAAATACCCGGCCATCATTGTCGGCCATCCCATGGGCGCAGTAAAAGAACAAAGCGCCAATTTATACGCCACCAAAATGGCCGAACAGGGCTTTGTCACACTAGCAATCGACTTATCATACTGGGGTGAAAGCGAAGGACAACCACGCAATGCCGTATTGCCCGACGTGTACAGCGAGGATTTCAGTGCCGCTGTAGATTTTTTAGGTACCCAGCCTTTTGTAGACCGCAACAACATAGGCGTAATCGGCATTTGTGGCAGTGGCAGTTTTGCCATCAGCGCCGCCAAAATCGACCCGCGTTTCAAAGCCATCGCCACAGTCAGCATGTACGACATGGGTGCCGCAAGTCGCAATGGCCTCAATCATTCACTCACCCTGCAACAGAGAAAACAAATTCTTCAGCAAGCAGCAGAACAGCGTTACATAGAATTTACCGGCGGTAAAACTTTATATACCGGTGGCACCATCAATAAAGGGCAAATTACCGCCAAAGACAGCTCAATCGCACATGAATTTTATGATTTTTACCGCACCGCGCGTGGCGAATTTACCCCGGCTGGCTCTCAACCTGAATTAACCACCCATCCCACCCTGACCAGCAACCCCAAATTCATGAACTTCTACCCCTTCAACGACATAGAAACCATATCTCCGCGACCATTATTATTTATTACCGGTGATAAAGCCCATTCCAAAGAATTCAGCGAAGATGCTTACCGTCGTGCAGCCGAGCCTAAAGAACTTTACTATGTCAAAAATGCGGGACACGTTGATCTGTACGACCGTGTCAACCTGATTCCATTTGACAAATTGGTTTCATTCTTTAAGACAAATCTGCATTAACACCACAGCATGACAAAAAAACATAACATCAATGTTTAAAAATATCTCTTCCTACCTGCACCATAAGCTTAGCTTATGCGTGCAGGTATAGCCTTACATAAAACTAAGCGCAGATTCCACCACTAAACACAAAAACTTGCCTTCAAGCGTTGCAAAAACAGAGCAGAAACCCGTGAAAATAACTGATATCTTTTCCAGACAACATTCACATCAACTTCCAGCAGCGGCTCCAGCGGCCTGAAACAAAACATACTTTCCCCGGTCGTATTAATAAGCTTGTCCAGACACAGCGCATAGCCCACATTCTGTTCCACCAGCAACGCCGCATTAAAAATCAGATTATACGTAGCAACCACATCAAGCTTGTCATAATCCCTTTTTATCCATCTGGCTATACTATCACTCACATACTTTTGTCTCGACATAATCAGAGGCAGGTTCCATAAATCTTCCGGCCGAATAAACTCACGCTCAGCCAGCTCATCATCCTTTCTCATCAATACCCCCCATCTATCTTTCTGCGGCAGACACAAAGATTCATAATTCTCCAGATAAGCAGGATCAATCAACACCCCGAAATCAAGTAAGCCCTTATCAATCCGTTCCGTCACATCATTCGCATTACCACTGTAAATATGAATACGAATATGCGGATAATCCAGCTGCATCGCCTTAATCACCTTTACTACCGGCCTTAAAGCATCTGTTTCACCACAGCCAATATAAATATCACCACTAAGCGTTTTATCAGACTTATGAAATTCAGCTTCAGTTTTGTGCACCAGCTCAAGAATTTCCTCAGCACGCTGGCGCAAATGCATGCCGTCTTCAGTCAGCATAATTTTCCGGCTGCCACGGATAAACAGCTTACGCCCCAGCTCCTCTTCCAGCTCCATAAGCTGGCGCGACAGCGTTGGCTGAGTAATATGCAAATAATCGGCCGCAGCAGTCACACTTTCCTGTTTAGCCAACGCCAGAAAATAGCGTAAAACCTTAATATCCACCCGTTCACCCCTCCTAACTCCATGACCAAATTACCCTCTAAGCAGAATATTTATTTCCTTTAAACCATCATTTAACTGGCCACCAATCCTATCTATAAAATCAGACTGCCACAAAATATTATTGCAACCACATCAGCTTAAAATCAAACCAAACTATCCTAACAAAATTATCCAGCAAAGCCATTACTCATTTTCTATCAATAATTTACCAAGAAAATCAGCCACACCCCTTATTCTTCGAAAATAAACAAAGTCAGCACAGATAACCAGCCAGAGAGATTAATTACAGCCAATATCATTACGCACACAAACCAGATTTTAGTTAAAGCAATAAAATGCGTTAATACCTTCATCCCGATACCAGCTTCAACAGCACAACTATGCATAGACATCCTACTGGCTGTCAGGCAGCAGAATTTCTGATGACTATTTTTTCTAACCATTGTGCTGCTGGCAGGTACTCATGCGTCTCAGACCAGCCAACAAAATCAGCCTCCTTAAACTTAGCATCTTCCCTGCCCGCCGGTTTGCCTTGCAGATAGCTTGCAGCAGCATACAGACCAAACCCAAGTACGCCTAAGCACCAGATATTGATATTATCCCGTACATAATATACTGCATAATTCTTAATTAAATCAGCAGCGCCATAGACGGATGCTTATTCTTTTACTACTGAGCTATTGCCGCAATTATTCAGGCCTTTGCCCTGCCCGCCATGCGGCACTGCCTGATTGGGACAAAAGCAAGTCTGCAACGGTTATTCACCTTAAACACTTAATTCGTATATATGATTGCTTCTGCGGCCATCATCGCTCACTTTGCTACCTTACTCATATAGAAATTTTCTGGCCAAACAAATAGCCAGCACTACCAATCAGATTGCCATTTATCGGTTGGCATACGCAGCCGCGGATGTGATTGGCAATCTGTTAATCAATGCACACAGATTTCAAAACAAACCCCTCTCTAAATCAATATAATCTTTGACAAAAAATAACCTATTACTTTAAAGTTAAATCACGTAAACATAAATCAATCTCTATCTAAGCGTAAATTTGACAATGGATATTATTTCAATAATCAAATCTTTAATATGTACATTCCCTATGAGTTATTTTCATGAATTTGTCTCACAACAATTTATTCCGTCTGAAGACGATATGAAAAAAATTGCAGAGTACTTAGTAACAACCAGAAAAGAGCTTAATGATAAAAATGCCGACCCTACTGAAAGAAAAGCAGTATTAATGTCAGTACCCTATTTAAAGTATCTGGATTTAAGCCAAATAGATTTTTGGGAAGAAAATTATAGTGATGACATAGAGCTATTATTAGATCTTTATGTTGCGCAAGGAGTTCACCATAAAGGCCTCAGACGAGTTATATGGAATAAAAACGATTTAAATTATTATTATTATGATCCTTCTTCAGTGAAAAACAAAAGCAAGAAAAAAAAATTACGGCTAAAAAGACTTATGAGCAGCACAGCACGGTCAATTATTTTTATACTCATTCTGGCCATATATATATCAGTAATGCTATGGATTTTGAGTTTAAGTTTCGGTTCAGCAATATTTTATTATGCTTTTGGTATTATGATCGGAATCAATCTGATTATTTTCAGCTTAATCCTGTATCGTAATCGAATTGTTATTGATACCACTGAAAAAATCATTAATCAATATCCAGATTTAATAAAAGGATTAGATCTGGAGCAGAAATAAATTGATAATAAACCATCAATTAAAATATTTAAGCTAATCACCAATAAGCCGCTCTTATTGAGCGGCTTATTTATCATTTCAGATATCAATCCTGAAGTTTTTTCTTAATCGAATCAACAGCGCCATCTATCGCATTAGACATATCGTGTACGGCGTCTTTAACACCACCAACAGCCTTGTCTACCATACCCTCAGACTGGGTTTTAGTATCACCAACCACCTTACCAACATTTTCTTTTACTTCGCCTTTAGCTTTATCAACGAATCCATTATCACTCATAACCATCTCCATTCTGTTGGTTTACTGTTTACAACAGCATTAAATTAAACTACCGGTAAATTCTTATCCTTCAAAAACTTATCTTAGAGAGACAATCATTCGCCTGCAATGGCTAAAACCAATATTTGCAGCTAATTACAAATATCATGGCAAAATAAGCAAATCATACTATTAATTAACCTAAAAAGATAATTATACATATAACTACACATTAATAATCGCCGCGCTACAGTGTTTTATCTCAGACAAGATAAAACCTGCTACCTCAATAATAGTCATATACAGTTTTATTTAATACAGTTTTTAAATATAATTATTCGTTAAATTTAAACAATATAAGTCAACAACCTAAAGTATAATAACAAAACTCAGAACCCCGCTAAAACAGGATTAGTAATGGAAAATAATAATATTGATGCATCAATTAAAGAACTTAGTCAAATTACACGTGATGATGGGAATGAAAAATATGCAGATGCTCAATTTGGATTAGGATTTATCTACGATGATATAAAACACGATTATGATCAGGCTGAAGCTTATTATTTAAACATCACCAGAGAAGATTGTCCCGAGGCTTATGCTAATGCCCAATTTAATTTAGGACTCCTTTATATAAAAATAAAATACGATTATGATAAGGCTGAAGCTTGTTACTTAAATATCATCAGAGAAAACTGTCCTGATGCTTATGCTCATGCGCAATTAAACTTAGGAAATATTTATAGTGAAATAAAAGGCCATTATGATAAGGCTGAAGCTTGTTATTCAAATGTTATCAGAGAAGACTGTCCTGAAGTTTATGCTCAAGCTCAATTTAATTTAGGACTTCTTTATAATGAAATAAAAAGCGATTACGATAAGGCAGAGAATTGTTTCTCAAATATCACCAGAGAAGACTGTCCTGATGCTTATGCTAACGCCCAATTAAATTTAGGATTTTTGTATAAAAATATAAAATGCGACTATGAAAAGGTTGAAGCTTGTTTCTTAAATATCATTAGAGAAGACAATCCTGAGGCTTATGCTAATGCCCAATTAAATTTAGGACTTCTTTTTGATGAAATAAAAGGCGACTACGATAAGGCTGAAGTCTGTTACTTAAATATCACCAGAGAAGATTGCCCTGAAATTTATGCTAATGCCCAATTAAATCTAGGAATTATCTATAATAATATAAAAGACAATTATGATAAAGCTGAAGCCTGTTATTCAAATATCACCAGAGAAGACAGCCCTGAGGCTTATACTAACGCTCAATTCAATTTAGGACTTCTTTATAATGAAATAAAACAAGATTATGATAAGGCTGAAGTCTATTACTCAAATATCACCAGAGAAGACCATCCTGAAATTTATGCTAGAGCTCAACTCAATTTAGGACTTTTCTATGATGAAATAAAACACGATTATAATCAAGCTGAAGTTTATTACTCAAATATCGCCAGAGAAGACTGTCCTGAAGTTTATGCTAATGCCCAATTAAATTTAGGATACTATAATTATATAAAAGACAATTATGAAAAGGCTAAACGCTGTTTCTCAAATATCATCAGAGAAGACAACCCTAAAATTTATGCTGAAGCTCAATTACAATTAGGACATCTTTATAATGAAATAAAACACGATTATGATAAATCCGAAGCCTATTACTTAAGTATCACCAGAGAAGACGATCCTGATATTTTTACTAGCGCTCAATTTAATTTAGGATTTTTCTATACTGATATAAAACCCGACTATGCTAAAGCTGAGGCCTATTACTTAAATATCACCAGAGAAGACCATCCTGATAATTATGCTAATGCCCAGTTTAATTTAGGATTTTTTTACTATAATAAAAAACACGATTATGATAAGGCTGAAGCCTGCTGGATAAATATCATCAGAGAGGATAGTCCTGAAGCTTATGCTCGAGCTCAATTTAATTTGGGTTTTATTTATGAATATAAGAAAAATAATTTGGTTAAAGCCATTGAGTCTTATTCAAATATTTTAGAAAGTGACTATCAGGAAGCTTATTCTAAAGCTCAGTACCAGCTAGCTAATATTTATTTTTTTCATAAAAACGACAGCAATAAAGCCCGAGATTATTATAATAAAATCAAATATTGCAGTTCTACGTCTTATATTTATGTTTCCGCCAGAGTAATATCAGAACTAATTGATACTAATTCCAACCTTATTTCAAATAAAGAGAATTTAAAAGAATCAATTCTTGCTAATATTAAAAATATTTGTACGTCAGTTAATGATATAAAAAATAGATTATTGGTTTCTTTCAATCTAAACAACTCACCTAATGGTAACACAGAGGTAAAGGCGCCGGAACGGCGCGTTGCCCATTATACCAAACCGGCAGTCTTGTTTAATCTGCTTAAAGGAAAAAATCCCAGTAAATTCCGGCTGAATATCGTCGATTTTATGAATGATCCCAATGAAAATCAGGTATTAACCAACTGGCTGAATATCACTAATAATTCGGATAATGAAATCAAAAGTTTTTTAGCCAGTTTTTCTTTTAATCATAATTCTTTAAACCAGTTCCGTTTATACGGTAATGAAGATAATATCTCTGGCTCTGGCGTGAGTATTGCTTTTAATCAGAATTTTTTTGGTCTGGATACAGAACGCAGTATCAGTAATGAAATAGCACTAGTAAGCAGCATTAAGCCTATTATGTCCATCGACAATAAACAAATAAAACTTGAAACTATACAAACAGAAAATAAAAGTAACGATACACTTCATCCTCTGCCTTTATATCGTTGCCTGTATTTTGACCCAAAAACTGAATATATGGCTTTAGCCAAACGCAATAAACAATCGTTTTCTCTGGAAATGTATGATGAAGAAAACAAAACTTTTGACATAGACGCCAAATGGGAAAATTATATTGAAAAATTAGAAGAAGAAAAAAGAATAAAAGAAATTCGCAAAGAGTTAAAAAACATAAAAGATTTAATGGAAGAGTTTTTAGAAAATGCAGAATTGCAAAAGATATCCAATCTGGAGCAATTGCTTAGTTTGGCCGTCTTACCCATTTCCTGTCTGATAAAACATGCTGCTTTTGAAGATGAAGATGAATGTCGTATGATTTATATCACTCATATTGCAGATAAAAAAATTGTAGAACCTCAAGACTACCAGTCCACTACTAGTCTATACGTTGAATACACTAATGTAGAAAATCATATTGATATTATTTATTTAGGCCCGCAGTGTAAATTACAGCATAAATTATGGCTGCAAAACCATTTCAAGAAAAAACAGCGTGGGAAACAAATCAAGCTGATTAAGTCTGAAATGCCGCTGCGTTAAACTGCATAAATAATTAAAGATTGATTCAAAGATTCATTTTTAGCACGCAGTAAAGGCAAGCTGCTTAGTTAAGCCATGTATAATCTAGCTTTATGAGAAAATGATTAGAGTGAATGCTGAGCTGAGTTTCTGGCTCAGCTTGATTTCACTGATGTTTTAAGAATGCTGGATTATGCAAGAAAATAAGCAGTTAAGCAGTACGGATGGTTCTGTACAAGGTAGTGGTTGTCAGCCTGATAACAGCCCTCAGCCGAAAAGAACCTTGTCTGTGGCACCCATGCTGGACTGGACAGACAGGCACTACCGCTATATGGCCAGAGTGATTACCAGAAACGCATGGTTGTATACAGAAATGATTAATGCCAATGCAATCATTCATGGTAATAGCGATAAATTACTGGCTTATCACCCACAGGAGCAGCCAATTGCCTTGCAGCTAGGCGGTAGTGACCCCGCTGCTTTGGCGCAGGCAGCAAAAATTGCTGCCGGTTATGCATACAATGAAATCAATCTGAACTGTGGCTGCCCTAGCCCGCGGGTACAGCAAGGTGCCTTTGGTGCCTGTCTGATGCGTGAAGTTGCGCTGGTAGCGCAATGTCTGAATGCGATGCAGGAAGCTGTATCCATTCCGGTAACCATCAAGCACCGCATTGGACTGGATAAAGAAACCGCCTACCAGCCACTGGCCGATTTTGTGGGTACATTACGCGAGCAAACAGCCTGCCGCGTTTTTATTGTGCATGCGCGCAATGCATGGCTGGAGGGTTTATCTCCCAAAGATAATCGTGATATTCCACCGCTGCGTTATGATTATGTTTATCGTCTAAAACAGGAATTTCCTGATCTGGAAATTATTCTTAATGGTGGTGTCACCACCAATGAGCAAATCAGCCAGCATCTGCAATATGTGGATGGTGTGATGGTTGGGCGCGAGGCTTATCATAATCCGATGCTGATGCGCAGTTGGGATGCTGAATTTTATGGCAGCAGGCAGCCTGCCGTTGAATACGATGCGCTGGTTGAGCAGTTAATCAACTATACGCAGCAGCAACTGGCTGAGCCAGATAATTCTTTACGCCATATGGCACGGCATTATCTGGGGCTGATGCACGGGCTGCAAGGTGCACGCCAGTGGCGGCGCATGTTATCAGATGCTACATTATTAAAAAATAACGATGCCGGCCTGATTGCCACTGCATGGCAGGCAGTGAAAAACAGCAGCATCAGCCAGCCTGTATCAATTTAAGCTACAATTGCCCTATTTTGTATTGGATAATCCGCATGCAACAGTATCTTGATTTAATGCAACACGTGCTCGACCACGGTGTAGATAAGGCAGACCGTACCGGCACTGGTACCCGCTCAGTATTTGGTTATCAGATGCGCTTTAATCTGGCTGATGGCTTTCCTGTGCTCACTACTAAAAAGCTGCACTTACGCTCTATTATTTACGAATTATTGTGGTTTTTACGTGGTGATACCAATATCCGCTACTTGCACGAGCATAATGTTTCTATCTGGGATGAGTGGGCTGATGCCGATGGCAATCTGGGACCAGTATATGGTTATCAATGGCGTAGCTGGCCAGCTCCGGATGGCCGTCATATCGATCAGATAAGTAATCTGCTGCAACAGATTAAAACCAATCCGGACAGTCGCCGCCTGATTGTTTCTGCATGGAATCCGGCTTTAGTAGACGAAATGGCCTTGCCTCCCTGTCATGCATTGTTTCAGTTTTACGTCGCCGAAGGCAAACTGTCGTGCCAGCTTTATCAGCGTAGTGCGGATATTTTTCTGGGCGTACCATTTAATATTGCCAGCTATGCTTTGCTGACAATGATGATTGCTCAGGTATGTGATTTAAAAGCAGGTGAATTTATTCATACACTGGGTGATGCTCATCTATACAGCAATCACTTTGAACAGGCGAAGCTGCAATTAAGCCGCAGCCCGAAAAAGCTGCCGCAAATGCACCTTAATCCCGAGATTAAAGACTTGTTTTCTTTCCAGTTTGAAGATTTCACGCTTTCTGATTATCATCCGGATGCTCATATTAAAGCCCCTGTAGCAGTATGAATAAACACAACAAAATTACCTTAGTCGCCGCACTGTCTGACAACAACTGTATCGGTGAAAACAACCGTATTCCTTGGCACGTACCTGAAGATTTTGAATTTTTTAAAAATTACACCATGGGGAAGCCCGTGGTGATGGGGCGCAAAACCTGGGAATCACTGCCGAAGAAACCGCTGCCGGAGCGGCCAAACTACGTTATTAGCCGGCAGCAGGAGCAGCAATTCAGTGGGGCTATTTTGTGTCACAGTATCGAAGAGGCGATTCAGGAACTGGCGGATTGCCCGGAAATCATCATCATGGGCGGAGCGCAAATTTACGCTCAGGCGATGCCGCTGGCCACAGATTTACGCTTAACCAGAATTCATGTCAACGTAATGGGTGACACCTTTTTTCCAGTAATTGACGCCACTGAATGGCAGCAAACAGAAAGCAGCAGTCATATCAGCAGTAAAAACAATATTGCTTATGATTTGCAGCATTTTGTACGACGCTGAGCTTCTATCTAAAGATTTTTCCTAATAGCCGGTTTGCATTCAGCCTGAATACAGCAATACCTGTAACAGCAATGCTTGCTGGCTAGTTGCATTAATTAACTCTGCTTATGCGCTGATGTTTTAACAACTGTAATCAGCATAGATAAACTTTGACAGTTACCCACCAATCCCCCACAATAAGCCTACACCTTATTAACCACATTAAACATCAAAGGATACAATCATGAGTACAGTTACCCTGCAAGGTACACCCGTAGAAGTAGGCGGCCAGTTTCCACAAGCAGGCAGCACGGCACCGGCATTTAGCCTTACCGATGCCAGCCTGAATGAAATATCACTTGCAGACTTCGCCGGCAAACGCAAAGTACTGAATATTTTTCCCAGCGTAGATACAGGTGTTTGTGCTGCGTCAGTACGCCATTTCAATGCAGCCGCAGCCAAGCTGTCCAATACAGTTGTATTGTGTATTTCTGCTGATTTACCTTTTGCTCAGGCACGTTTTTGTGGTGCTGAAGGGCTGGATCAGGTAAAAACTTTATCTACATTCCGCCATCCTGAATTTCAGGATCAATACGGTGTTAAGCTGAGTAATGGCCCTTTGGCTGGCTTATGTGCCCGCGCTGTAATTGTGCTGGATGAAAACAATCAGGTATTACATAGCCAGCTAGTGACTGAAATCACGACTGAACCGGATTACGAGCAGGCATTAGCTGTGCTGTAAAACAGCCTTCTCATACAAGCGTTCAGATATCTGAACGCTTTTTTTCTTTCCAACTATGTTGTTGTGCTGGCAGCTTTGTTAAAATCTCTTCAGAAAAATAGCAAATATCAGGAAATCACATCAATGAACCCACAACCAGTTACCACAGCGGTACAGCGCCCCAAATTAACTCTCCCCAATGGCGCAAATAAAGTATTGCTACACTCATGCTGCGCCCCCTGCTCCGGTGAAGTCATGGAAGCCATGCTGGCCTCAGGTATCGATTACACCATTTATTTTTATAATCCCAACATTCATCCGAAAAAGGAATACGAAATTCGCAAGGATGAAAACAAGGCCTTTGCCGAAAAATTCAATATTCCTTTTATCGATGCTGATTATGATATGGATAATTGGTTTGAACGTGCCAAGGGTATGGAGTTTGAACCCGAGCGCGGTATCCGCTGCACTATGTGCTTTGATATGCGCTTCGAACGCACTGCTTTATATGCGCACGAAAACGGCTTTCCGGTTATTACCAGCTCTTTAGGTATTTCCCGCTGGAAAAATATGCAGCAGATTAACGACTGCGGCAAACGCGCAGCAGAAAAATATCCCGACCTTACTTACTGGGACTATAACTGGCGTAAAGGCGGTGGCAGCCAGCGCATGATTGAAATCAGCAAACGTGAGCAGTTTTATCAGCAAGAGTATTGCGGCTGTGCCTACTCTTTACGTGATACCAATGCATGGCGTCGTGAGCAAGGCAGAGAAACGATTAAAATCGGTACCAAATACTACGGCGTTGAAGACGAAGCATAAGCAATCAGCCTGAATATAATAGTTTACAACTGATTGCGCCAACGGCTCATCAAAAACAGTTCAGTATCAAAGCGGATTCTGGTATAAATCCGCTTTTTCTTTGGTAAAAAATGGCAGAACGGAAATGAAATTATCAGCAATCCATTGTGTTGGTGCTGATAATCAAATTTTCTATCATTGGGCAACACTGTCGATATCTCAGCCTGATGACCAAAATTATTAAACCACACTACAGCGCGCTGTAGACAATATGACTGAACAGTAGCTTTTCCGGCTATGTTCTGCCATGCTTAAGCGCAGAAGCAGCAAAAAAGGATAACTATGAATCAATGGCTTTTTCTAGCAGTAGCTATACTGGCGGAAATATTTGCAACCAGTATGCTCAAGCTGAGTAATGGCTTTACCCGGCTCATGCCCAGCATCTGTTCGATTATGGGCTATATAATCTCATTCTATTGTCTGGCACAAACTCTGAAAACCATGCCAGTAGGCATTGCCTATGCGGTATGGTCTGGCGTAGGCATTGTTTGTGTCTCCGTAATAGCTTGGCTCAAATTCGGGCAAAAGCTGGATATGCCTGCTATTTTCGGTATTGGCCTGATACTGGTTGGCGTGGTGGTTATTAATCTGTTTTCCAAATCGATGACCCATTAGCAAAAAACCGTGGTTGCCCACGGTTTTTTGCTTTAACAGAACAACTGAATTACTCTGCTGATGCAGGTTTCTGCTCGTGCTGCAAACTTACTGCTCGTGCAGGCACAATCGTAGAAATTGCATGTTTATACACCATTTGTGTTACTGAAGTGTTACGCAATAACACAACATACTGGTCAAATGATTCCACCTGACCTTGTAGTTTGATACCGTTAACCAGATAAATTGATACTGGCACATACTCTTTCCGCAGTGCATTCAAGAAAGGATCTTGTAACATTTGTCCTTTGGCGCTCATGTGGATACTCCGTTTTTTTGATTATGTTGTCGCTAAGCTGCACCCGCGTACAGCGATTAGAAAAGCGAAGTCAATGCTATCACATTACAGCGCATTTGTTTTCTTCGAACTGACTTTATTTTTACGCTTTACCTGCTTTTTCGATTGTTTAACCTGCTCACGCTTGGCAATGCGGTTACTTAGCTTAACCCGACGCAAGGGTTGCGCTGGTTTACCGTCTTTTTCTTCATAGGGATTTTTATTTACATTATATTGAATACGTAAAGGTGTTCCCTGCAAATGAAATGCTTTGCGAAAGGTTTGTGTCAGATAACGGGTATAAGCATCACTGATATGTTGCAAGGCATTACCATGTATAACAATGACTGGCGGATTCATGCCTCCCTGATGTGCATAACGCATCTTGGGGCGAATCAGTCCGGCACGGGGAGGTTGCTGCCGCTCCAGCGCACTTTGTAGCACACGGGTTATTTTCGGCGTTGATAACTTAATCATTGCCGCATCGTAAGCAGCCTGAATCGAGCTGAAAAGCCCGTCAATTCCTTTTTCTTTTAACGCGGAAATAAAATGGAATTTGGCAAAATCCAGAAAATACAGTTTACGCGCAATATCCCTTTTTACCTGCTGCTTGCGCTCATCACTTAGTCCATCCCATTTATTAACTGCCACCACCAGCGCACGGCCTGCCTCTAAAGCAAAGCCGGCAATGGTGGCATCCTGATCAGCTATGTCCTGCTGGGCATCCAGCACCAGCACAGCTACATTAGCGGCCTCAATTGCCTGCATTGCCTTAATCACGGAAAATTTTTCTATTGCATCATCAACCTTGCCGCGACGGCGTACACCGGCAGTATCAATAATGGTAAACGGTTTATCACCACGCTCAAAATCAATATGAATCGAATCGCGGGTAGTACCGGCCATATCAAAAGCAATTACCCGTTCCTCGCCCAGTATGGCATTCACAAGGGTTGATTTACCCACATTCGGCCGGCCAATAACTGCAAAAACCGGATGATGGCTTTCAGCTTCCTCTTCTTCATCAGGAAATGTTTCCAGCACTGTTTCTATCAGTTCATAAACGCCGTCACCATGCGCACCAGAAATAACCACCGGTTCACCAAGACTCAGTTCATAAAATTCAGCAGCCAGAACAGGACGGTTACCACCCTCACCTTTATTAACGGCCAGATACACCGGACGGGTACTCTGGCGCAGACGGTTAGCAATAATCTGGTCTTGCGGTGTTAAACCGGTACGTCCATCTACCAGAAAAATAACCGCATCAGCCTCATCAATAGCTTGTAGTGTATGTCGAGCCATTTCATACAGGATACCGCTGTCTACTACCGGCTCAAAGCCTCCGGTATCCACCACCAGATAAGGTTTAGTCCCTACCCGGCCATGGCCATAATGACGGTCACGAGTCAAACCGGGTAAATCAGCAACCAGTGCATCCTTGGTACGGGTCAAACGGTTAAATAATGTTGATTTGCCTACATTCGGGCGACCAACCAGAACAATCGTTGGTTTCATATTGATTCTTTCAGATAATTTTGCCTTGCTGTAAAACAGCAACAGCCTGCCAGCGGCAAGCTCTTTCAGTACAACGATAAACCTGAAATTCCTGCCGGATTAATCTGGCCGAAATTTCAGGTTTGATTAAACAGATTAACTCAAACTACTGATTTTCATCTGAAGTACTTCACGTTGTACTGAATCTTTTGATAACAGATTTAATGCCTGCTGGTAGGCAGCAACAGCCTCGGCATTTTTCTTCTGAGCCTGTAAAATATCGCCTCTGGTTTCCAGCAAAACCGGCTTAAACTGACTGGTTACTTGTATGTCTAGTGCCTGTAAAGCATCACTATATTTACCTTGTTGTAAATAAACGGTAGCCAGCCGCTGAGCAACGATAGTTTGCAGTAAATCATCTTGCTGTTTGCCTTTGACCCACTGCAAGTGACGGATTGCCTCATCATACTTGCCATCATCAAAAGCTGAACCAGCCATCATTAATGTAGCCTGTGTAGCATTCATGGTACCAGGGTATTCCTGCTGCAATTGCATCAGCGCTTTTTTACTCTCAGCTATATTATTGGCACCTGCCTGAGTCACAAATGTATTAAATACCTCCGCTGCTTTTTCATTATTGCTGCGTATATGGCTCTGATAGAGCACATAGCCCAGATAGGCAAGAGCCAAAACAACCAGAACCGCAAAAAGCCAGCGCCCCCAGCGATGCCAAAAATATTTGAAATTCGCAACTTCCTGTTCATCCTGAATATGTACAACCATTATGTATTCTTCCATTGTTGGATTAACTGTAAAGCTGCGCTGGCAGCAACAGTTTGTTGTTCATGAGTACGCAGATTTTTAATAGTTAGCGTATTGGTTAACTGCTCTTCCTGTGCCACGATAACAGCAATTGCCGCGCCACTGGCATCGGCTTTCTTTAATTGCGCTTTCAGGCTCTGTTCACCGCAATGCAGGTAAACATTCAGCCCTTTGGCACGCAGTAAAGCAGTATGCTGCATGGCCGCCAGACTACTGCCTTCGCCCTGATGTAAAACATACACATCAGGTGCATTGTTAACCGCAAGCTGCCCGAATTCCTGTACCAGCAATAATAAACGCTCAATACCCAGTGCAAAACCAATAGCTGGTGCAGGTTTGCCGCCTAACTCTTCAATCAGCCCGTTATAACGCCCACCCCCACACACTGTAGCCTGCGCCCCGAGTTTATCAGTTGTCCATTCAAATACAGTTAGATTATAGTAATCCAGACCACGTACCAGACGCGGATTTTCTACATAGCTAATACCGAGGCCATCCAGCATGCTTTTCAGCGCATTATAGTGTGCCAGAGATTCGCTACCCAGATAATCTATCAGACGTGGTGCAGCATTGGCCATTGCCTGCAAATCAGGATTTTTGGTGTCCAGTACCCGTAGTGGGTTGGTATGCATACGACGCCGGCTATCTTCGTCCAGTATAGCTTCATGCTGTTGCAGATACGCAATCAGCGCCGTACGGTGAGCAGCACGCTCCTGCCGATTACCCAGCGTATTCAGTTCCAAAGTCAGATGCTCACGAATACCCAGTCGCTCCCACAGATTGGCACTCATAGCAATCAGCTCGGCATCCACATCCGGCCCATTAAAACCAAGTGCTTCAATACCTACCTGATGAAACTGGCGATAACGCCCTTTTTGTGGTCGTTCCCGTCGGAACATTGGCCCCATATACCATAATTTTTGCGGATTATTATAAAGTAAATTATGCTCAACCACTGCACGCAAACAGGATGCCGTGCCTTCCGGCCGTAAACTGAGACTTAATTTATCGTTGGAATCGGCAAAAGTATACATCTCTTTGCCAACCACATCAGTCTCTTCACCAATTGAGCGCACAAACAGGCCTGTTTGCTCCACAAGCGGTGTACGAATCTGGCTATAGCCAAAACTACGCGTCCATGCAACGACCACATCTTCAAATGCCTGCCAGAGCGCAGATGTCAGTTTGAAATCTTTCTGCGCTACTGGTAACAAATCATTCATGCCTTTAACGGCCTGGATTTTCTGACCCATATTAATTAAATTTTTATCCATATGAAACTGTACAGCGATTAATCGCCATAACAGTAATATTTATTATAAAGCTGTAATCGGAATCACTTTTGCCGTTACCCGTTTTTTACCCTGCTCACCATAATTGATATGTATATATTCTTCCACCAGTGCCAAAAATTCTTCGGCCATATGCTCCCCTTTTAAAGTGGTTTTCCGTTCACCATCCATATATACGGGAGCCACCGGTGTTTCCCCTGTACCCGGCAAAGAAATACCGATATCAGCAAGTTTACTTTCACCTGGGCCATTAACCACACAGCCCATAACGGCCACATTCAGATTTTCAACACCCGGATATTGTAGCCGCCAAACTGGCATTTTCTCGCGCAAATACTGCTGTATATCACGCGCCAATTCCTGAAATACCGTACTGGTAGTACGTCCGCAGCCAGGACAGGCTGTTACCATGGGTGTAAAGGAGCGCAATCCCATGGTTTGCAGAATTTCCTGAGCCACAACCACTTCCTGCGTCCGTGCACTACCCGGTTCTGGTGTAAGTGATACTCGGATAGTATCACCTATGCCCTGCTGTAATAAAATAGCCAGCGCCGCCGTAGAAGCCACAATACCTTTACTACCCATACCGGCTTCCGTTAGGCCAAGGTGCAATGGATACAGACAACGCGCAGCCAGATTATGATAAACCTCAATCAAATCCTGCACATTTGATACTTTGCACGACAAAATGATTCGGTTAGCCGGTAAACCCAGATCTTCAGCTTTCTGTGCTGATTCCAGTGCAGAAACAATTAATGCTTCTTTCATTACTGCTTCAGCTGGTAGTGGTACTGATAACGCTAGATTACTGTCCATCATGCGTTTGGCCAGTGTCTGATCCAGAGAACCCCAGTTTACGCCAATCCGGACAGCTTTATCATGCTCAGCTGCGGTGTGAATCATAAAGGCAAATTTTTCATCACCTTTCACACCTTTCCCCACATTACCGGGGTTAATCCGGTATTTGGATAACGCACGCGCACAATCCGGATAATCCTTTAGCAGTCGATCACCATTAAAATGAAAATCCCCCACTAAAGGAACATTACAGCCCATATCATTAAGACGCTGGCGAATTTCAGATACTTTGGCAGCAGCCTGAGGTGAATTTACCGTGATCCGCACCAGCTCGGAACCGGCATCGGCCAGAGCTTTAACCTGACTGGCAGTCTGTTCAGCATCAGCAGTATCGGTATTGGTCATCGACTGCACCAATACTGGTGCGTTGGAACCAATTACAGTATGATCAATTTTTACCTGGTGTGTTTTCCTGCGTACTCCAGCCAACGTCATTTTAATTTCCACCTACCGTTATTGCAGCAGTTCTTTTTTTATTTTGTGGGATAGCCACATCTTTGCCGGCAAACTGGATACTGGCACCCAGCGTATAACCCAGAATAACCTTATACGGTGCACCACCACTGAACTGATGTGTGCTTCCAGCGTCGACAATCTCGCTGATTAATACCTTGCCACTTTTGTCACTTACCTGTAACCATGTTCTTTTTGCCGGTTTAATAACCAGTGCTTCTGCACCTGTTACAACAGATTGAGAAGCTGCTGCTATGCCAGTACTGGTGCCATTAGCCTGGCTGGCACTAGTACCTGCATAAGCAGCTTGCGTGTTGGTGTGTTCACTGGCTGTCATTGGAACGACACGAATATTGCTGGCAGCAACATCGCCAATAGAAGCTGCCTGTACAGATACTTCCTGACTGGATGTAGCTGTCTGTCTGGCATTTTCTGATGCAGATTTACTTTGCCATGCATACACCACAATACCAATTAAAATAACTACCAGCACAACAACCAGCCAGTGTGGAAAATGACGACGTAGCGGCCTATCCTGAAAATCCAGCTCAGTAGGTGCTACTTTATAATTATCCGAAACTAAATGACCATTACCAGATGGAAAAATCTGTTGCAAATACTGCTTTAGCTCTTTCTCATCCAGTTCAAGCAAACGGGCGTATGAATTCAGAAAACCTTTAATAAATACAGCTTCGGGCAAACCTTTATAACTGCCACTCTCCATCGCCTCAATCTGTCTGGCCGGTAATTTCAAGCGCTCAGCAACCTCTCCGACAGACAAGCCTTTCTGCTTTCGTGCCTGTGCAAGTATTGTTCCCAGAGTAACTGCGGCATTTGGGGCGGATTCGGGAATTTTGGTTTGCTCATTCATCAGAATTTTCCTGTAGAAATCTGCTCTAATTCAGCAGAATAAGGGAAATTATTACGCAGTTGAGCCTCATATTCATAGGCAGCCTGCATATTACCCAACGACCTTTCAATTTTCCACCCCAGCAATAAATCATCGGCAGATAATTTGTTTATCTGGCTCTGATACTGCCTGAACAGATAATTTGCTTCTGATGTGCTGCCTGACTGTAGATTATTACGAGCCATTTCTTTTTTTGCAGCAATAAAATTCGGGTTGGCAGCCAGCGCGCGCTCAAAATAACTATTAGCCAGCTGATATTGCCCCATGCGGCTCGTGCAAATACCTTTATTAAACTGGGCAATTTCAGGTGTAGGATACGTAGGATCCGTCAAAGCCTTATCAAAATAAGCTATTGAGGCATCAGGATTCTTTAAAGCATCACATAAGAACCAGCCATAATTATTGTTTACTTCAGCACTATTCGGAGCTATCGACAGTGCGCGCCGAAAGCTTTCTTCGGCTTTGGCCGGTTCCTTTAAATATTGCCATATCTGCGCCCGTATCAGCCAGGCATTAAACGAACTGCTATTGCTTTTTAATGCTTCATCAATAGCCTCTACAGCCTGTCGATAATTTTGAGTTCTCATATACTCAATCGCCAGCTGAGTTTTAATTTGTGCTATTTCACGGGCTCGCTGAGCAGCAGTTGGTTTCTTATTCATGCCCTGATTCGCACAAGCAGATAATATCAGTGCAAATAATAAAGTTAAGCCTATCTTTTTCATCAAATCACCCCTGTACAAGTTGCCATTTTTGTTGACGACGTGTTTTGTCTTTCACTTTTCCAGCTAGCTGACCACATGCAGCATCAATATCATCGCCACGAGTTTTTCTAACCGTAACAACAAAACCAGCTTCCTGCAATATTTCACGAAATACACGAATACATTCATTTGTCGAACGCTCAAAACCTGAATTGGTAAATGGATTAAACGGAATCAGATTAAATTTACACGGTACATCCTTAACCAGCTCTATCAATTCGCGTGCATGCTCCGGGGCATCATTAACATCCTTGAGCATAATATACTCAAAAGTAATGAAATCACGTGGCGCCTTAACCAGATAACGCTGACAAGCAGCCATTAGCTGGCTAAGTGGATACTTTTTATTCAATGGAATAAGCTGATCACGCACTTTGTCATTGGATGCATGTAACGAAATGGCCAGAGCCACCGGCATTACTTCTTTCAAGCGATCCATTTGTGGCACCATACCTGAAGTAGATACTGTTACGCGACGACGCGATAGACCATAGCCATGGTCATCGAGCATGATACTCAATGCAGTTACCACATTATCAAAATTGGCTAAAGGCTCACCCATTCCCATCATGACTACATTGGAAATGACTCTTTCATCTTTGGGCGTTGCACCGAGCGCTCTATTCGCCCACCACAACTGACCAATAATTTCTGCAGTAGTCAGATTACGGTTAA
This sequence comes from Snodgrassella alvi, assembly GCF_002777825.1. GTDB lineage: Bacteria > Pseudomonadota > Gammaproteobacteria > Burkholderiales > Neisseriaceae > Snodgrassella > Snodgrassella alvi_C. The sequence goes on from NZ_MEIR01000080.1 coordinate 243,071, forward strand.
ATCCCTGTCTTCCAGTAGAACAGAACAGACATTCCAATGCACAACCTATCTGTGAAGAAATACATAAAGTTCCGCGTGTATCTTCCGGAATAAAAACCGTTTCCACACCATTACCAGTGCCAACATCCAGTAACCATTTGCATGTACCATCAACAGATTTTTGCTCAAACAGTAAATCCGGCACTTTTACTTCGGCATTATCCAGTAATTTGTGACGTAAAGATTTGGCCAGATCTGTCATGTCAGAAAAATCGGCCACGCCGCCAAGGTGCATCCAACGCATAACTTGTCTGGCACGAAAAGGCTTTTCCCCCATCTGGGCGAAATGGGCAGTTAAACCGGGTAAATCAAAATTTAGCAAATTGGTTTTCATCAGGGTATTACAATAAAATTGGGAAAAGTCGGGAACAATTAGTATTCAGTTAAGTCATTATGCTGATAATTCAAATTTATTCAACAATTTATACAATTATTTAATTTCTACCAGATAGGCAATGCCATAATTTTTTCAATGTTTTCCCAGTTTTCTTCTTTTGTACAATGACGTTAAACAGGCGCCGGCAATGATTGGGCGGGCAAGTTAAAACTTCGGTAGCATGCCAGCCATCAACCGTATTTTTAAATAAAAAACTACTATTATTGCGTATATCAAAAGCTTTCTATAGTTTCAAAATCAGTTTTATATCATGATTGGTTTTCGCTGTTTTTTGCCACCAAGAGCTAAAATAAAACCACCCCATTCAACTTCCCAATCAACTGAAATATTAAAATAGAAAATATGTGTGCTAATTTTATCAAAACTATCACCATATGGCTAAACTTCAGAATCTGTTTCACCTATGCCATGCATCGCAAATAACATATTCGTCAAGATTTAAATATCAACGTACAAATTCCTGCTATACTTTTCGTTTCTCACATTTGCATTTTAATTATAAATTAGTCCACCTGTTTTCAGGTGGACTAATTCTATAAACTTATCTACAGCCTTAGCGCGCGTATACTTCTTCAGCAGCAAAGAAATATGCAATTTCAGTAGCAGCATTCTCAAGACTGTCTGAACCATGTACAGCATTAGCATCAATTGAATCGGCAAAATCAGCGCGGATGGTACCGGCAGCAGCTTCTTTAGGATTGGTAGCACCCATCAATTCACGGTTTTTTGCCACTGCGCCATCACCTTCCAGTACTTGAATCATCACAGGGCCACTAATCATGAAATTAACCAGATCAGCAAAAAAAGGCCGTTCCTTATGCACAGCATAAAAGCCTTCTGCTTCGGCTTTAGAAAGATGTTTCATTTTAGCAGCAACAATTTTCAGACCATTACTCTCAAAGCGGCTATAAATCTGTCCGATAACATTTTTAGCCACGGCATCCGGTTTAACAATAGATAATGTGCGTTCAATAGTCATATTTTTTCCATTATGTTAAATATATTAAGTTTTTGCGTACAGACACAAAAAACAGATTTATTTATTTTAACAAAATTCAGCTTTATTTAATATCTTTTCCTGTATCCGTAGTATCTTTATCCAGTGTCAGATGTGGCAAAGTTAAATATTCTTCCGAACCCATTTCGGTAAGACGGCTGGCTGTACGGGTAAACTCATTTGCAAAATCACCATCGGTATAAATAGCATCTATGGCTACTTCACAACTGGCACAAAGCTTGATACGGTAATCATACAGTACATCAATCAGCCACGTAAGGCGACGTGCTTCTGCCATTTGGCCAGAACCCATTTTAGGTATATGAGACAAAATTAATACGCGAAACTGTTTTGCTAGCTCCAGATAGTCATTCTGCGAACGCGGCCCACAACATAATGTATTAAAGTCAAACCAAATTGTTGTTTCAGAAATGGCTTTATATGCCAGCTTCCGCCCCAGGATTTCAATTTCTCCCCCTACTATCTGCTGCTGATTATTAATATTGTGAAACAAGTGCTCAAGCTTTACTTCACTGTCTGCATCTGCCGGAATGTAAAATACATCTGCTGGCTTAAGCGTACGCATGCGATAGTCTTGCCCACCATCCACATTCAGAATAGTCAATTCTTTTTCAATCAATGCAATAGTAGGTAAAAAACTGGAACGATTCTGACCTTGGGGATAAAGCTCGCATGGAGCGTAATTTGATGTAGCTACCATAACCACACCCTGCTCGAATAGACCGTCCAATAATCGTCCCAGTATCATGGCATCAGCAATATCGCTGACGTGGAACTCATCAAAACACAATACTCTAACTTCACGTGCAATGTCCTGCGCCACTGCATTTAATGGATTGGCCTGACTATGATGATCTTTCAGGCGTTGTTGTACTTCTGCCATAAATGCATGAAAATGCACTCTACGTTTGCGTCGGTAAGGTAGGCAGCCAAAAAACACATCCATTAAAAAACTTTTGCCACGCCCAACTCCTCCATACATATATAAACCCTTGGGCGCGCGTGGTGAACGTAAACTACGCCCTAAAAAGCGGTTACGCTTACGCTTGAACATCATCAATTCAGCCCAAAGCCTGTCGAGCTGCTTAATTGCTCGCAACTGGGCTGCATCATGAATGAACCCGGGTTGCTGTTCTGCAGTCTGATACCAGCTCAGGGGACTTTGATTATTAAATTCGGGAGCAACAAAGATGGGTGTGGTCATATTATATAATTTCTTCTGGAAATTAAACTTGTATATGGCAAAAGCTAAAAGACTTAACCTTAGCACACCCACTAAACATTCGACCACCCTAAAATAAAAATACGCCGCAGAAACTGCGGCGTTAACGTCTATCTCAAATAAAAACAGTATTATTTATTCGCAGACTGTAGCGCATTGTCAACGCGTTCGCGTAACTCCTTGCCAGGCTTGAAGTGTGGCACATATTTTTCTGGTACCGATACTTTTTCACCTGTTTTAGGGTTACGGCCAATACGGGCTGGGCGATGATTCAGATCAAAGCTACCAAATCCGCGAATTTCGATTCGCTGGCCTCTTGCTAAAGCACGAGTCATGGTATCAACGAGAATCTTGATACTTTGCTCAACGTCCTTGGCATTTAATACAGTACTACTATTATTAGCAGTATATAACTCCGCCAAGCGGATCATTAACTCCGACTTTGTCATAACCCCTTATTCGCTTTCACCAGATAATTTTGCTTTTAACAAGTCACCCAGGCTGGTAGTACCAGCAGAGGCATTGTTCGCTGATAATGAACGCAAGGCAGCACTGTTTTCCTGTGCATCTTTAGCTTTGATAGACAGGTTGATACTGCGATTTTTGCGATCTACGGTAGTAATCACTGCTTCAACATCGTCGCCTTCTTTCAAGGCATTGCGAATGTCTTCAACACGATCATTTGAAACTTCAGATGCACGCAGATAACCTTCAACATCATCAGCCAATGCAATAACAGCACCTTTAGCATCCAGTGATTTTACTTTACCGGTTACGATGCTGCCCTTGTCATTTACGCTGACATAATTGCTGAACGGATCACCAGCCAACTGTTTCACGCCAAGAGAAATACGTTCCTTGTCAACATCAATGGCCAGAACTACGGCTTCAACTTCTTCACCTTTCTTGAATTGACGTACGGCTTCTTCGCCACCATCAGTCCACGACAGGTCAGACAGGTGAACCAAACCATCAATACCGCCAGGCAAGCCTACAAACACACCAAAATCAGTAATGGATTTCACCACACCTTTGATTTTGTCGCCTTTTTCATGGTTGGATTCGAATTCCTGCCATGGATTAGCCTGACACTGTTTCATGCCCAGAGAGATGCGACGACGATCCTCATCAATTTCCAGAATCATCACTTCTACTTCATCACCCATCTGAACTACTTTGCTTGGATGAACATTCTTATTAGTCCAGTCCATTTCAGAAACGTGTACCAGACCTTCGATGCCCTGTTCGATTTCCACAAACGCACCGTAATCAGTCAGATTGGTTACTTTACCAAACAGACGGGTGCCTTGCGGATAACGACGAGCCAGACCATTCCATGGATCCTCACCCAACTGTTTCAGCCCCAGAGAAACACGGCTGCGTTCCTGATCGAATTTCAATACTTTGGCTTCTACTTCCTGACCAACTTCCAGTACTTCACTTGGATGTTTAACACGACGCCAAGCCAGATCAGTAATATGCAGCAAACCATCAATACCGCCCAGATCAACGAATGCACCGTAATCGGTAATGTTTTTCACAATACCTTTCACCACTGAACCTTCTTTCAGGTTTTCCAGTAATGCTTTACGTTCTTCGCCCAAAGTTTCTTCCAATACAGCACGACGAGAAACCACAACGTTGTTACGACGCTTGTCCAGTTTGATTACCTTGAATTCAATTTCCTTGCCTTCAAAGTGAGAAGTGTCTTTAACCGGACGTACATCTACCAGCGAACCCGGCAGGAATGCGCGGATGCTGTTAATCATGACGGTCAGACCGCCTTTGACTTTACCATTGATCACGCCAGACAGAATTTCACCATTTTCCATGGCTTCTTCCAGCTTGATCCAGTCAGCCGCACGTTTGGCTTTTTCACGTGACAGTTTGGTTTCACCAAAACCATTTTCCACAGATTCAATAGTTACAGTGACAAAATCGCCAACTTTAACCTCAATCTCGCCCGCTGCATTTTTGAATTCGCTCACCTCAATCAGAGATTCTGATTTCAGACCGGCATTCACAGTGACGAAATTATTGTCTATGGCAACAACTTCTGCGGTGATGACTTCGCCGGGATTCATCTCTTGTAAGGTGAAACTTTCTTCCAGCAACTGGGCAAAATTTTCCATAGTCATATATTTATGTTCTCAAACAAGTATCGTCAGGGGATACGAAAGTTAGTTAATCAAAGCCAGCACACCCTGACTGTGCCAGCAATACTCCTGACTGCGGCTGATGCAGGCTACAACTACACCAGCACAAAAAAATAATGTAAAACAATTACTTATGACAAGGTTCGTATACTACCAAATGTGCAAACACACTGAACGCCTGTACAAAAGACCAGAATTGTAACCTATTTTTAGATTTTTCGATACCAATCAAGTACTTTTTCTACACTTTCTTTAATACTAAGCAAAGAAGTATCAAGAATCATGGCATCACTGGCCGGTTTGAGGGGGGCAACAGCACGGGAGCGGTCGGCCTGATCCCGTTTTTCAATATCAGCAAGTATCTGCTGATAGTCTGATCCAACAGTATCTATTCCCAATTGTAAGGCACGCCGTTGTGCCCGTATTTGTGCACTGGCAGTAAGAAATATCTTGAGTTCGGCCTGCGGAAACACTACTGAAGCCATATCCCGCCCGTCAGCCACCAGCCCTCGGGGCGTTAAAAAATCCCGCTGGCGTTGTAGTAGCGCAGAGCGCACCGCCGGCAAAGCAGCAATAGCCGATGCACCCATACCAATTTTTTCAGTGCGAATTGCTGCCGTTACATCCACGTTATCCAGTAAAATGGAATCTGCCCTGAAAACCACAGGCAATTTGTACGCAAGTGCAGCAATTTCATGCTCATTTTGCCAGCCAATATTCTGCTGACAGGCATACAGTGCTGTTAATCGATAAAGTGCACCGGAATCCAGATAATCTCTGTCCAGAATAGCTGCTACCTGCGCGGCCACAGTCCCCTTCCCGGATGCACTGGGGCCATCAATAGCAATTACTTTCAATCGCGGCTTAAATTGCGTCGCAACCATATTGTTACCTTTTTTCACAAAAGTTTTTACGCATCGTACTGAATTTGAATCAGCACTGATAATTGTCTGACACCACTAAATTTCTATACCGAACAATCTAATCCAACCATAAGCAGCCGCACTCACTGCTACTATTTGTTTCAGTAAAAATTAACAAGCCATCAGGCTTACTTTCAATACCTGATGGCTAAATTTCCTTTTTTATCAAATACAATAAATTATTGTACCTCAGCCTGCTTTAATGATCTTTTCATCTGAACAATTGTCCGCCATTGCAACACTACTGATACAGTAAACAAAGCCAACATAAAGGGACACTCATATAATTCTTCCAGCATATCATCATAAGCAGGATTGTACAGAATAAAATGTGAAATCCAGCGTCCACGCTCTATCGCATCGGCCAACAAAAAGCCGGCAGTGGCGAGCAGGAAATTCCATGCAGGAAAAGGTTGATGATAGTAATATTCGATGCCAGCACGCAAGCGCGACCACAGCAACATTAATATTAGCCCAAGAATCAGCACTGCCGCGATACCATGATACACCGCATGCGGATAACCAGAAAAAGTTTGCCTGCCCCAGTTTTGATCACGCCCTAGCAATACCAGCCACCACAATGATGCCCATAGCCAGAATGCTCTTTCTTTGCCACTTAATCCGCTGCATAAAGTTGATAACAGAGTAAACAAAAAGCAAAATAACAAAAAAACAGTTTGCCCCTGCTCCACAAATGATACCCAAGCAAGATTAATTTGCAATTTCTGTACAAAGGGCACACACAGTAGCATTATTAACCATACCGTACTGAATTTAGACCAGTGCCAGTCTAGTTTTATTCTCATAGTTATTACATTAAAATATTAATATATTTACTATTATACTTAATATAACCAGTGATTACCTGATTTATATAAGCTTCATTTGTACATTTTCCTGTTAATACTTGCCCAAATCCAGATATATATACATATCCTGTAACACAATTAACTGATAAACTTCCAGCCAAATCTTCCAAAATTACCCAATACCAGCATGAATACCCTGCATTTAAAAGCCAGTACCTGTCATTCTGCCAGCATCAATCTGCCTGGTTCCAAAAGCATCAGCAATCGTATCCTGCTTCTTGCCGCCCTGGCAGAGAATATCTGTGAAATTCATAATTTACTTGATTGTGATGATACCCAATACATGCTGAGAGCGTTAAAAACCCTGGGCATAAAAATTGAACAGTTGCCCGCTGATAGTGAAGACTCAGGCTTACATCTCAGAGTATACGGGTGTAAAGGTAAATTTTCACAACAGCAGGCAGATTTGTTTCTTGGTAATGCAGGGACTGCATTCAGACCTTTAACAGCAGTGCTGGCGATATTGGGGGGTGAATATTATTTACATGGCGTGGCGCGTATGCATGAGCGCCCCATTGGTGATCTCGTTGATGCATTGCAAACAGCCGGTGCAACAATCGAATATAAGGAACAGATCGGTTTTCCACCTTTACAGATTCATCATGCTCGCCAGAACACAAATTCTCATATTAGCGTTAAGGGTAATGTATCCAGCCAGTTTTTAACCGCCTTACTGATGGCTTTACCGCTAACCGGGAAAGCCTACACTATTGATGTCTGTGGTGAATTAATATCCAAACCTTACATTGCCATTACCCTAAAGCTGCTTGAGCAATTCGGTATTCAGATTAGTCACAAAGATTTTCAGACATTTCAACTGGTAGCCGAACAGCACTATCATGCACCAGCACAAATTTATGTTGAAGGTGATGCCTCCAGTGCTTCATACTTCCTTGCTGCGGGGCTAATATCAGGTAAACCTATTCGTATTAATGGCATTGACGCAAACAGCATTCAAGGGGATATTGCCTTTGTACACGAGCTGGAAAAAATTGGTGCACAAGTATTCTGGGGTGAACAGTTTATTGAAATATCACGCTCCTCAAATCAAAATATACTGCCCTTTGATATTGATGCCAATCATATTCCAGATGCCGCCATGACTCTGGCTATCGTGGCTCTGGCCAGCAAAAGCACTTGTCATATCCGTAATATTGCCAGTTGGCGCGTTAAAGAAACTGATCGCATCAGCGCCATGACTGCCGAATTACGCAAACTTGGTGCTCATGTGATAGCCACTGAGGACAGTATCAGCATTACCCCTCCAGCAAACTTGCAGGCCGACGTTCACATCAGTACTTATGATGATCACAGAATGGCCATGTGTTTTTCGCTTGTCAGCCTGCTTGGCACCTCTATCTATATAGATGATCCACAATGTGTCAATAAAACCTTTCCTGAATACTTCAAGGTTTTTGCCAGCATGTGCACACCTGTTTAAAATTCAGAATTTTACCCAGTCTGTTTTCTATTTACTCTGGCCTAAAGCCATTATTGATATAATTTGTTTTTTTATTTAGCCATGCTACAAACAGACCAACTTTCTGGTGCACAGCCACAGCGTGTCATCAGCCCACAAACCGCTTCAGCACAGGAAGAACAGCTGGAGCGTGCTTTGCGCCCCCGGGCGCTGACAGATTATATTGGCCAGCACAAAGCCAAGGAACAACTTTCCATCTTCATTCAAGCCGCAAAAATACGGCATGAAGCTTTGGATCATACATTATTATTTGGCCCGCCCGGTCTGGGCAAAACCACTCTGGCTCATATCATTGCTCATGAACTTGGCGTCAATTTGCGCCAGACATCCGGGCCGGTACTGGAACGAGCTGGTGATCTGGCGGCACTACTTACCAATCTTGAGCCACATGACGTACTCTTCATAGACGAAATTCACCGCCTTAACCCAGTGGTAGAAGAAATACTGTACCCGGCACTGGAAGATTACCAGCTAGACATCATGATTGGCGAAGGCCCTGCAGCACGCTCAGTTAAAATTGACCTGCCGCCCTTTACTCTGGTTGGCGCTACCACACGCGCAGGCATGCTAACCAACCCTTTACGCGACCGCTTCGGCATAATTTCACGTCTGGAGTTCTATAACAACGCAGATTTAACCACTATCGTTGCTCGTTCTGCCCAGCTATTGCAACTACAGATTGACAACACTGGTGCTGCTGAAATTGCCAGACGCAGCCGCGGTACACCACGCATTGCCAATCGCCTGTTACGACGTGTACGGGATTATGCCGAAGTAAAACACCAAGGCCGGATAAATGCTGAAATAGCAGATGCAGCATTAAAAATGCTAGACATCGATCAATCCGGACTGGATGTCATGGACTGTAAATATCTGGAAGCAATTCTATATAAATTTTCAGGTGGACCAGTTGGTCTGGACAACATTGCCGCGGCGATAGGCGAATCAACCGATACCATAGAAGACGTTATCGAACCTTACTTAATTCAGCAGGGTTTTTTACAGCGAACACCACGAGGACGTATGGCTACAGAAGTAAGCTACAGCCATTTTGGCTTGCCTGTTCCCAGCAATAAAGTTTAATTAACATTTGTAAAAACTGGCTATATCTTTAGTTCAACATTAAAAATATTCTACAGTTTAATTGATTAAATGAATAAATAAGGAAAAACTTATGGCCTCAAAACAGATAGATGCCAGCATATTTAAAGCATATGATATCCGTGGCATTGTAGATGTTTCACTAAACAAAGATACAGCCGAGCTGATTGGCCGCGCAATTGCTACCGTAGCCATCAGTAAAGGTGTTAACCAGATTGCAATTGGCCGCGACGGCCGTCTTTCTGGCCCGATACTGGCAGCCAGTCTGATGCAGGGTATTACTGCCTGCGGAATTAATGTCATCGATGTAGGCATGGTTGCGACACCAATGTTATATTTTGCAGCTATCGAGCATAGCCAGGGTAGCGGCATCATGATTACTGGTAGCCATAATCCGCCCGATTACAATGGTTTTAAAATGATGCTGGCTGGCATTACTCTGGCTGGTGACGATATTCAGGCATTACGCAAAATGATTGAATCCGGCCAGCTAGCCGCCCTTGCTGAACATAGCGGGAATATTGTTCCCTTACCTATTGCCTCTGAATATATCAACTATATAGCCAGTCACATTCAGCTCAAACGGCCAATGAAGATTGTGATAGATGCAGGAAACGGAGTAGCTGGCGCTTACGCCGGAGATTTATATCGTACTCTGGGCTGTGAAGTGACAGAATTATTTTGTGAAGTTGATGGCAATTTTCCCAATCATCACCCGGATCCGGCTAAACCGGCCAATCTACAGGATTTAATTCAGGCTGTACGTAACAGTGATGCAGAAATCGGTATGGCCTTTGATGGCGATGGCGATCGTCTGGGCGTAGTAACCAAAGATGGCCAGATTATCTATCCCGATCGCCAGCTAATGCTGTTTGCAGCCGATGTACTGGCACGCAATCCAAATGCAAAAGTGATCTATGATGTTAAATCTACCCGATTACTGAAACCCTGGATTCAACAGCATGGCGGCGAAGCAATCATGAGTAAAACCGGTCACAGCTTTATCAAGGCCGCAATCAGGGAGCATGGTGCATTACTGGCTGGCGAAATGAGTGGTCACGTATTTTTCAAAGAACGCTGGTTAGGTTTTGATGATGGTCTATATGCCGGCGCACGTTTACTGGAGATTTTGTCTGCCAGCGATAATCCTTCTGCGGTTTTAAATGATTTGCCTGAAGGTATATCCACACCTGAACTAAATATCGCTGTCCCAGCAGGAAAATCAGGACACGAAATTATCGCCAGTCTGGCACAAACTGCACAGTTTGTTAATGAAATTGAGCGTATTACCATCGATGGCCTGAGAGTAGAATTTAAAGACGGATTTGGGCTAATGCGCGCCTCCAATACGACGCCTGTGCTGGTATTGCGCTTCGAGGCAGACAACCAGCAGGCTTTAGACAATATCATAGCTCAATTCAAAGCAGTGATTTCCCAAAATCCGGATTTAAGCTGGAGCGAAACGTGGTAATTAAATAATCATCAGATACTCTGTCTGATTTGCTCTAAAACACAAAACGGCTACTTAAGGTAGCCGTTTAATTAATTTCCAAACTGGCCAGAAAACCAGTTTATACAATTTAAGCTTTAGCTTTACTGCCGGTTTCACGTACAAATATTGTCATGATAAAAGCCAGAACCAAACCACCAACAAAAACAAGATCAGCAGTCTGGAAAACCTTTAGGCTTAACTGGCCACCTTCTGCGCTGGTTAAGTGAGCAATCAGTATACTGAATAAATTTGTCATTATCGCACTGATCACAAACACGAAAAAGTTAATCACACCTGTAGCAGTACCTTTAACCTCATCAGGATTAACTTCTTTAATCATGGTGTAAGGAATCATTGCTGCACCAGAAGCAACACCTAATAGCAAACCCATTATATAAGGTGGCATGATATTAGGCAGATAGACAATAATACCGCCGGTAATACCCATAGCAATAATACTACCCATAACAACAGGTTTACGACGGCCAATCATATCTGATAAATAACCCAGAATAGGACAGCCAATCACCCAACCCAATGGAACCATGGCCAGACGCAAAGCAGCATCCTCACTGACACCTAAGCCTTCCTGCAAAAACTGATTACCCCAGGCAATATTACCAACATTAGTAGGCATAAACATCATGGCACCAATGAAAGCGCAGATATAGGACTGCGGATTTTTCAGTACCACAAGATAAGGATGGCTCAAACCGGTCCAGTCGATTTTACCTTCACGCGTGCGGGGTGTGATGATTACAGAAGCAAAAAACACCACGCCCAGAACACCGGCAGCAACCATCCAGAACATTTGCCAGGTCATCACCTGATTTTTAATAATCGGTGATACAACAGCCTGCCCCATGAAACCACCGAGCATACCGAAACATTGTGTCATGCCAACTGCAGTAGCCAGCCATTTTTTTGGGAAACCTCGTGTAGCCAGAAACACGGCACTGGTAAAGGCCAACCCAGAACCGGCACCCTGCAAGAAACGGCCAGATTGAGCGGTAATAACCGTACCAGAACAAAACAGTAAACAGCCAATAACCACCAGAATAATACCTAATGATGCAGTGAAACGTGGCCCGATACGATCCAGCAGCACGCCCGACACCAATGCAAAGAAAGCATAAGAATAAAAATACAGACCTATGATTCCAGCCATTTCAACTTTGGAAATCCTCAAAGTAGCTATCATTTCAGTCTGCATAATACTTGGTGCAGAACGCAATGCATATTGAACAAAATAGAAAATAGCGCAGATAAACCAAGCAATTACAAATGTTTTATTTAACATGCTGGCTTGATTACCACTGGGAGGAGATACCGACACCTTGGATTTATGATTCATAGCGTACTCGCTTTCATTTAATTCCGAATGAAATTTCACAAAGTCATTCTAACAAAACCCACAATACGTGCACAATAAAGTTAATCTTTATTCCAGATTAGATACAATACACTCAAATTACATTATTTTAAACACTAAAATTAAATATTAATTCAATTTTAGTGTTATAATAGAAAGTGTGCTGTCTTCAAACTACCAAAACAATAAAATACGCTCTCTAATTTTACAAAAAAACTATATTGGCGTGATTATTGAATTTCAGTTTACAATATATTTACAAATAATAGACAACTTATCATATTACTGCTAATGATGCTGATTATTAATTATTCTGAATAACGATGATTCCGTTTAAATTCTGGATTTACACCCTAAAGAATTAATCCGGCAAAATATTATTGATTCTGCTGATGATTACTGTGCTGAAATCTGTCTTATGAAAGATTATAAAAACAGCCAGATATAAATTCTTGGGTTACATCGATTTATTCTGCATACTAATATTATGCATAGAAATGTAGAAATTTATTTAGCAAACAGAAACAATACCAGAAACTGGTATATATCGGAGATTAATCATTGATATTAAATAAAATACCTCCAAAAACAATAATATCGCAAAGTACATAAATATCAGTACAAACATCGCCATTGAATATAGATATCGGCAAAATATGAAATTATGTCCTCATAAAAGACAGAATAAATAGTAAGCCTTTTATTGAGCCTGTATTTATCCATGTCAGCTTGAGGACAGAAATAAAATTGAAAACTAATAATTATATTGAAGCATTAATAAATGCTTCCAGTTGACCTTTATTCAAGGCTCCCACTTTTGTAGCCACACTGGCACCATCTTTAAAAATCATTAGCGTAGGTATGCCACGAACATTAAATTTGGCCGGAGTTTCCTGATTTTCATCAACATTAAGCTTAACAATTTTCAGTTTACCCTGATAAGCTGAAGCCAAATCATCCAGAATTGGCGCAATCATTTTACAAGGACCACACCAAGGAGCCCAGAAATCCAGCAATACTGGCGTATCCGCCTGTAAAACTTCCTGCTCAAAGTTGCCATCGCCTATATGAACAATTAAATCACTACTCATTATGATTTCCTTTTATTATCGGTTGTATATATAAAATATAGCCAAATAGCCATTAATGCAATAGAAGTATCCAAAACTAAACTGCTGCATAATATACAGCACCATAAAAAATTAGCTGTTACTGGCTATATAAATTACCCAAAAATTTTCTTTATATCATATCAAAAGTTAACCTGACTTAATGCATTAGACAAATCCGCTTTTAAGTCAGCAGCATGTTCCAGTCCAATAGATAAGCGGATTAGTCCAGGCTGGATACCGGCATCAAGCTTAGCCTCCGGAACCATCCGGCCATGCGTGGTTGTCCAAGGATGGGTAACCGTAGATTTCACATCACCAAGATTAGCAGTTTTACTAAAGAGTGTTAACGTATCAATTACCTGCCATGCAGCCTGTTGCCCCCCTTTAACCTCAAAAGCCACCACAATACCTCCACCCTGCTGCTGCTTGTGTACCAGCGCTTTCTGCGGGTGGTTAGTCATGCCTGTATAGTGCACGGCAACAACCTGAGGCTGTGTAGAAAGAAACTGCGCCACTTCCAGTGCATTGGCACACTGCTTTTCCATACGAATATATAAGGTTTCCACACCGCTCAACAGCACCCATGCATTAAATGGAGACAATACCTCGCCAGTGGTGCGTACATGTAGAAAAATTTCATTAATTAGGGCTGTGCTACCACAGATAACACCTCCCATCACCCGCCCATGACCATCAATTGCCTTGGTTGCAGACTGCACAGATAAATCAGCCCCAAGAGATAACGGCTGCTGTAGCGCCGGTGACAGAAAGCTGTTATCCACTACCAGCAAAGCCTGATGGCGATGTGCCATTTCTGCCAACCGGGCAATGTCAGCCAGTTCATTCAGCGGATTGGATGGCGTTTCCACAAACAGCATTCTGGTATTGGGTCGGATAGCAGCCTGCCATTCGGCCATATCAGTCTGACTAACCAGCGTTACCTCAATTCCGCATCTGGGTAGTATATTATTCAATAAACCAATAGTGGTGCCAAATAGACTTTTACTAGCCACCAGATGGTCACCAGCTTTTAATAAGGCCAAAAAAACAGCATTGATTGCAGCCATACCGGTGGAAGTAGCCAATCCTGCCTCACCCTGCTCCAGTTGTGCCACTCGTGCCTGAAAAGCTGCTACAGTAGGATTGTTGGTACGCGTATAGGTATAACCCTGAGTTGAACCGGCAAACAGAGCAGCACCAGCTTCCGCACTATCAAACATAAAGCTGCTGGTTAAAAACAATGCAGAATTATGTTCATTGTACGAGGTTTGTTCCTTAGCACCCCGGATTGCAATGGTTTCCGGATGCAGTTGTAAAGTAGACATGATTGTTTAATTTATCTATAAATATGAGTAAAGAATTGTGCCGCTTTTTTTATAATTATGCAAATAACCAGATTATCTAAGATTCAGAATATAGTATTCTTTAATATTAAGCCCCATACATACGCAAACAGCTATCCATGCCAAGCATATCGTTTTGCCCCGGTCTTAATTAGGGCACAAATCGTACATACACAAGAGCAATAGCCAGACATTAAGGAAAAAAAATGTATTTTGTGATATCACCCGCCAAAAAACTCAATGAAACAGTAGAAATTACTACCAAGCAGTACACACAGCCACAATTACTGCCACAGGCACGGCAGCTAATGCCATTATTACAACAACTGGCTCCGCATGAAATTGCCACCTTGATGAATATCTCCGACAAGCTCGCCTTGCAGAATGCCGAACGCTATCATCACTGGCAGCCACCATTCACCCCAGATAATGCCAAGCAGGCTGTCTACCTCTTTAACGGGGATGTTTATGAAGGATTGGATGCAAGCCATTTATCAGAACCGGAACTTAACTATATGCAACAACATCTGGCCATACTTTCCGGTTTATATGGTGTACTCAAACCACTGGATTTGATTCAACCTTACCGTCTGGAGATGGGTATCAAACTTGCTAACCCTCGCGGCAAAGATTTATATGCATTCTGGGGAGATATTATTACCAATACCATTGAGCAAAATATGCAGGCAGTACAAGATCAAGTATTAATCAATCTGGCCTCACAGGAATATTTCAAGGTGATAAATCCCTCAAAGCTATCTGTTCCAATAATTACTCCTGTTTTCAAAGATCAGAAAAATGGTAAATATAAAATTATTAGCTTTTATGCTAAGCGTGCACGTGGTTTGTTCATGCGCTATGCAGCTGAAAAGCAATTAACAGAACCAGAAGAGCTAAAAGATTTCGATTATGAAGGCTACTATTACGATAAAGCTTCCTCCAACGATAAACAGTGGGTATTCCTGCGTGATGAAAACGCCCATCATTAAAATTTAATCAAAAATAAAATGAATGATTTAGCCTAAAAAACCCACTTTACCTGAATAAAATACTTGGCAAAGGCGCATTTATCGTCTATTATGCGCATCTTCAAAGACGGAAGCGTGGCAGAGCGGTTTAATGCAACGGTCTTGAAAACCGTCGTGGGTTGATAGCCCACCGTGAGTTCGAATCTCACCGCTTCCGCCAAGATATTATTATTTAGACACTTATTTTAGTGTTTAAAATCTAAAAAATCACCTGAATAAACATTATTCAGGTGATTTTTTTATTTAAATCTGTGTGGTATTTTAGGTATTTCAAAACTAAGTTATATATATTAATCATGATACATAACCAAAGTAGTTATCCTTTCCAAGCAGAATCGGCGCGACAAACAAACCATATAAACATTCCAATAAAGGTATCTAATATATTTATTGCCCTCAAGTAAGAAGTCATGGCATTTAACCTATAAACACTTAAGTGATAATAAAACAGATATACCTGAATAATTAGGAATAAGATTTATAGAATTATGTAAAACATATCGTCAACGATTTTTAGAAAAACTGGTTATTTCAACCATTATTGATTGTTTCTACATATATTCTTTGCTAAATATTATTCACCTGCATAGTATGCAAAGAATGAGAGCAGCGCACATCATTAAATACAAGCCTGGAATTCATCTTCTTCAAAAATTATAAAATTTAAACCAATTAAATTTTCCGCTATACCTACGTGTAAAATATATTCAAATAAAAGTTTTAATATTTATGAATAATAATTATCATTTATCTTTGAATTCAACATACATTTAATATAACCACATATTACATATATAGTGATTTATATACTTTAAGAAGGCAATAAATCATGATAAAGCCTATTTCAAACGTTACATTAAAACCATTACCACCCGATAAAAATGGCAATATCTTTTCCCACATCGAAATAGATGGTATTCGTCATAGTATTTCTGTGTCTGATGCTTTTCTGGAAGCAGCGTTTAGTTATCAGGATAAATATATTCTCATATTTGTAACATTAGATGGCGGTTGCTTTGAAGAATTACTACATATATATTTGCTGGATCCATATCGTGATAAAGTACTTGATTATGCCATTATCGGTAATTTATATAGTTTTACCTATGGCGATGTGTCCAGTATTCAAATAAGAGCAGATAACACTATTTTTTTTAAATTTATTACTGCAGATGGATGGTTACTTACCCTATTCAAACAACCTGCAAGAACTTTCCCGATTTCATTTAAAACACTTTTTGTAATTCAACGTCCATTCGCATTTAAACGTTATTTCTCAATTACTGCAAATAAAACCACGCATCTTCAAAGATAGAGGTATGGTAAAACGGTTTAATGCAACAGTCTTGAAAACTGTCGTGAACTGACAGGCTACCGTAAGTTCGAATTTCACCACTTCCGCCAATGCATTCCAAGCAAAATCAGCGCCACAAATAAACTATATAAACGCTCCGGTGAAAGTATCTAATATATTTATTGCCCTCGAGTAGGAAGTAGTAGCGTTTAAGCTATAAACGTTTAAGTGATAACAAAACAGATATACTTAAATAATTAGATATAAGATTTATAGTATTACATAATATATATTGCTAATGATTTTTAGAAAAAATGGTTATTTCAACCATTATTGATTGTTTCTACATATATTATTTGCTAAATATCATTTACCTGCGCAGTATGCAAAGAATGAGAACAGCCCATAATTTATTTTTGAATCCGACATACATTTAATATAAAATCACCACATATTACATATGTAGTGATTTATATACTTTAAGAAGGCAATAAATCATGATAGAGCCTATTTCAAACGTTACATTAAAACCATTACCACCCGATAAAAATGGCAATATCTTTTCCCATATCGAAATAGATGGTATTCGTCATAGTATTTCTGTGTCTGGTGCTTTTCTGGAAGCAGCATTTAGTTATCAGGATAAATATATTCTCATATTTGTAACATTAGAGGGCGGTTGCTTTGAAGAATTACTACATATATATTTGCTGGATCCATATCGTGATAAAGTAATTGATTATGCCATTATCGGTAATTTATATGGTTATGCCTATGGTGATGTGTCCAGTATTCAAATAAAAGCAGATAACACTATTTTTTTTAAATTTATTACTGCAGATGGATGGTTACTTACCCTATTCAAACAACCTGCAAGAACTTTCCCGATTTCATTTAAAGCACTTTTTGTAATTCAACGTCCATTCGCATTTAAACGTTATTTTTCAATTACAGAAATTAAAACATAGCAATACAGTTTTGGAACTATCAATTTTACGAAAGGAGATATTTTGGAGCATACTATTCATCAACAAAACTTAATCATGCCAATTAAAGTTAAAGATAATGACCCAAAAGACCAAGAATATAAAAAGGAATTCGAATCTACTATTCGTTCTATTCAATATGTTGCCGATGGCATTATGCTGCAAGGTATTCATGATAATAAAGTCAGAACCGAGTATCGCAACGAAATCAAAAAAATGAGTGATGGCTTTCGCAATGAAGTTCTTGCAGGCAAAATGACATGGCAAGAAGCTGCCAAACAAGCCAGTAATACTAGAAATGAATTATTGAAATTATCTAGAAACAAAACATGGCCAATTGGTCTTTCTATTGCAAAAAAATTAAAGTCTAATGGTTTAGAATTCGCAGATTTACAAAATAAATATGCGAATGAGTTATATAACTCAAATTCTAATTCACTTAAAAGTCAAGTAAAAATGGATGCTATCCATGCAAAGATTGTCATAAAGGCAGGTGTATCCAACTCAGCTGTTGATTCTCGATTACTAGTTTTTTCAAAATGTGCGCGAGGATTTATAGCTTTCTCACTAGCTATTTCTGCCTACAATATTTGGACAGCAGAAAATAAAGTAAATGCTACTTTAAAAGAAGGTTCAATGATGGCGGCCGGATTTGCCGGTTCGATGGCAGGAGGAGCTGCTGGCTTAACTTGCGGCCCTGCTGCTGTAGTTTGCGTTCCTGTAGGTGCATTTATAGGCGGTTTTATGGCTGCATTTGGCGTAGATTATTTTTGGAAATAATTAAAGCTCAACAATATGGGCTTTAAATTATAAAAGTATAAATCAGACCCGAGATTGAAGAGCAGGCTTGAACAAAATGACAGAAGCTTTCCACTACCCACCAGAGTTATTCAACTTACTTGTTGATACTATTCCTTTACTTTGTCGCAGCAAGAAAGATGTAGTCTTGTTTTTTCGTGGAGCAGGTGTTGCGCCGGAAGATACCACCGAAGTCGAAAATTTAGTGTCATATAGTCCTGACACCATAAACAAATATAATATTGTCCGTACTGTTTTAATAAAAGTAAATGCTCGCGGAGACAGTGGGCTCCGTGTCCGCCGTGAAATTGTGAAACGAGTGGTAGAATTTGAAAATTTCGAAACTTGCTGGGAAAATGACCAATTTAAAGCCAAAGGATTGGTTGCCAGCATTCGCGAAGTTGTTCATAAAAAAGACTCGTTTACTCGAATGAAGCAAGAGCGAGATGCTGAACGAAATGAGCGGCTAGCAAAGCAGTCTGCTGAACGCAACGTAATCATTGAAAAGCGAATAAGGCTGGATAACATTCAAAACCGGCTATCAGCACTTTTCACAATGGATGATAAGCCACATCAACGTGGTAAGCTACTGGAGCCTGTGCTAAATGACCTATTCCAGGCATATGGAATACTTATGCGCCAAGACTTCCGCCGCCAAGCTCATGATACAACCGTGGTACTTGAGCAGATTGATGGCGTTATCGAATTGAATGGACAAATACATCTTGTCGAAATGAAATGGCTAAATTCACCTGTAGGTATGGCTGAGTTTACACCACATCTATACCGCCTTTTTTCTCGTACCGATGCACACGGTATTTTTATCGCTACCAACGGATATACTGACGCAGTAATGACTGAATGTCGAAATATCCTTAATAAGAAAACGATATTTCTGTGTTCATTACATGAGTTCGTCATGCTACTTCAACGTCAAGGCGACTTGGTTGAATTCTTGAAGCGTAAATCCGCAGCTGCCATCATAGACAAAAATCCGTTTTTAGAAATTTTGTTCTAAAAAGTAAAAAATGATTTTTTAAAGAATTTTTTTACGGCAAGTTTTTATCTGAAATTAAGTGGGGAAATTGCCCAAATTTTAATCACTATAAGATTGGTTTGATTCACCTTGTTTTTTTATAGTTATCCACAGATATACTCACAAAATTTGTGAAATTCTGCCAACTATTCTTAACTGATATTTTACTATTAATTCGATACTGCTAGCCATTTATATCTATAATTTTATTACTTTTTCTTTAAAAACATGATATGACGCAAAATCAGCCAAATTTGAAGAATTAATAAAATTACCGTGATTGATTCTGTGCCTTTTACTCTGTGGAATTTTTGCATTGATTTCCAGCAGAATTGAATTGGTAATTTAGCAGAGTAAGGAAATTATTCTTATACATTGAGCAATTATTATGCTACCTATTGTACTTTGTTTATTGATAATTAAATAAATCAGTCATATAAAGTGATTCTAATATTTATATACTGCTTGAAGAAATAATATACAGCTGTTTAAATTAAAATATTTCAATTTAAAAACAATACATTATTTATGAAATGAATTTTTAGCTATATTAGCCCTTGACATTAATTTTCTAATACCAATATTTCTATCAATGAAAATTTAAATAAAGGAAATTAGATGCGATTCGATAAGCTTACAGCAAAGTTTCAGCAGGCATTACAGGATGCACAAAGTCTTGCACTTGGACAGGATGCTGGCTATCTTGAGGCAGTTTTCGTGTTGAAAGCCTTATTTAATGATACCGATAGTGGCAGTGCAGCCCTGTTAACACAAGCTGGTGCGAATGTAGCACAGGTAAAACAGCAAATTGAAGCCACTATTAGCGGCTTACCCAAGGTTTCTGGCCAAGGTGGCGAACTTCTGCCCAGTACAGAGTTACAGCATATTTTAAATCTAATGGATAAGGCAGCCATTAAACGCCATGATGCGTATATTGCCAGTGAATTATTTCTGCTGGCTGCTGTGCAGGAAAATGGTCAGTGTGGCCGTATTCTGAAACAGGCTGGTGCTACAGAAGATAAATTAAATATGGCCATTGATGCCGTTCGTGGAGGTGCAAGTGTGGATAACCCAAATGCAGAAGACCAACGTGAAGCACTGAAAAAATATACAACCGACCTGACAGAAAAAGCTCGCGCCGGCAAGCTGGATCCAGTGATTGGACGCGATGATGAAATACGGCGTACGATTCTGGTGCTGGAACGGCGCACTAAAAATAATCCAGTGTTGATTGGCGAACCCGGCGTTGGTAAAACAGCGATTGTTGAAGGTTTGGCGCAGCGGATTGTCAATAATGAAGTTCCGGATTCTTTGCGCAATAAACGTTTGCTGATGCTTGATTTGGCCAGCCTAATTGCTGGCGCCAAATTCCGTGGAGAATTTGAAGAGCGTTTGAAAGCGGTACTCAATGATTTGGCCAAAGATGAAGGTAATACGATTATTTTTATTGATGAAATTCATACCTTAGTGGGCGCAGGCAAGGCAGATGGTGCCATGGATGCCGGCAATATGCTCAAGCCGGCACTGGCACGCGGTGAATTGCACTGCATTGGTGCTACTACACTGGATGAATATCGCCAGTACATTGAAAAAGACCCTGCTCTGGAGCGGCGTTTTCAGAAAGTACTGGTTAAAGAACCTACGGTAGAAGACACTATTGCGATTTTACGCGGTTTACAGGAACGCTATGAAATTTATCATGGTGTAGAAATTACTGATCCTGCAATTGTGGCCGCAGCAGAATTATCTAATCGCTATATTACCGACCGCTTTCTACCAGATAAGGCAATTGATTTAATTGATGAGGCTGCTTCACTGATTAAAGTTGAAAGCCAGTCTATGCCGGAAAGCATGGATAAACTTAAACGCCGCGAAATCCAGCTCGAAATCGAACGTGCCTCTCTGATTAAAGAAAATGATGAAGCGAGTAAAAAGCGCCTGGCTTTGCTGGATGAGGAGCTAGATAATGTTAAACGCGAATTTGCCAATCTGGATGAAATCTGGAAAGCGGAGCGTGCCAAAGCTCAAGGTAGCGTAACCATTAAAGAGCAGATTGACCAGCTCAAAATTAAGATGGATGCACTCAAACGTGATGGTAAATGGGAAGAAGTGGCCAAACTACAATATGAAGAGTTGCCACGATTGGAAGCGCAGTTGCAGGCAGCAGACAGTGGCAGGCAAGATAACCAACCCAACAAACTATTGCGTACTAAAGTCGGTTCGGAAGAAATTGCTGAAATTGTTTCACGCATGACTGGTATTCCAGTAACGAAAATGATGGCGGGTGAGCGGGAAAAATTACTCAAAATCGAAGAAGTGCTACATGAGCGTGTAGTTGGACAGGATGAAGCGGTTCGGGCAGTAGCAGATGCCATTCGCCGTTCACGCTCTGGCCTGGCAGACCCGAACAAACCTTATGGCAGCTTTCTGTTTCTCGGTCCTACGGGTGTCGGCAAAACGGAACTCTGCAAAACACTGGCAAGCTTTCTGTTCGACAGTGAAACCCATCTGATTCGGGTGGATATGTCTGAATATATGGAAAAACATTCCGTAGCACGTTTGATTGGTGCGCCTCCCGGCTATGTCGGGTATGAGGAAGGCGGCTTTCTGACTGAACAGGTACGGCGTAATCCATATAGTGTAGTTTTGCTGGATGAAGTGGAAAAAGCTCATCCGGATGTTTTCAATATTCTGTTACAAGTACTGGACGATGGCCGTTTGACTGATGGTCAGGGACGAACGGTGGATTTCAAAAACACGGTTATTGTGATGACATCCAATATTGGTAGTCAGGAAATCCAGAAGATGGTGAGTGATGATTATGAAGCCATCAAGGCAGTGGTAATGGAAGAAGTCAAACAATATTTCCGCCCTGAGCTGATTAACCGTATTGATGAGGTAGTGGTATTCCATAGCCTCAATCAATCAAATATCCGTGCTATTGCCAATATTCAATTGGCTGGCCTGCGCCATCGTCTGGAAAAAATGGATTTACATTTACAGGTTGATGATGCTGCTCTGGATGTACTGGCTAAAGTGGGCTTTGATCCAGTGTATGGCGCCCGCCCCTTGAAACGCGCTATCCAGACGGAAATTGAAAACCCATTGGCTAAAGAGTTACTGGCAGGCAATTATGCGCCAGACAGTACGATTATGCTGACTGCGGAAAATGGTACACTGACTTTTGCCTGATAAATGATTAAAGAAACCTGCATTTGTGCAGGTTTCTTTTTAACGGCAAAACAGCTTTGGGATTAATTTACGCTGATATCAGCGATAGCCTATAGCATATAGCATTGCCATGCAAGGTATCCATCAATGCATAATTGGCTGGTGCTGATACTCCCTATTTTGTTTTCGATTTTATTTTGCTGAAACAGAAATCAGGATATTTATTTGCCAGCAGTCTTCTGCTTTTCAAAATCATATTTTGAAAAGATAAAACGGGCTAATAGCAATTTTTAATCTACACTGCCACCTTGAAAATTGAATTTATAAATATATAAATATAAAGTTTGGTTATACACCTTAGCTAAATATATTTTTCAAACAAATATATATCTAAATATTTCCCATCAAAATTAAATACTATTAATATTATTGGTATATATTAATGAATGTTTACTTTATTGTTTGATTTCAAATTGGAGATATTTAATGTATTCCTCACATATGAAAATAAAAACGGTTTTACTGGCTTTTTGTCTTACCACAGCCTTTAATATTCAGGCTAGCCCAGTACTGAATAGCTGTAAATCATTGCATTTGAACAACTGTCCTACTCCAGTTGACACCAAACTGCCAGATGTTAAAAACATGCTCACTTGGAATCAGTAACAGCGTGCTATTGGTTTCCGTAATGATTACCTCTCTTATGATGCAGATGTATTTTATGCATCCAGTGGTCAGCCACTACCACGTGCACCGCACAATCTCTCTAAAGTGGGTCATCAGTTAAATGGAAAGTCATATCTGCTGAAAGACTATTTAAAGCGCAATAATGTCACTGAAATGATGGTAAGGTGGTATGGGATTTCTACGCCAATGGTAACAATCCTACTACATTGTGGACATCTCGTTCTGTGAGCAAATCGGTTGTTTCTACCTTGATAGGTGTCGCGCTGAAAGAAGGTAAATTCAAATCACTGGATGATGAAGTGGTGAAATACAATCACGATGTACGCGGTACGGCGTGGGAACATGTTACGATTCGTCAATTGCTTCAGCATACTTCGCAGCTGGAATGAAGATTATACCAACTCGCAATCAGACTTCTCTCAGCTTACCCAGTGTGAGGTTCACCCGAATACTTATGCCCGTGTTAACAATCTGGTCAAAGATCCGAAACGCAAAGCTTATGCCAAACTGGGTAAAGCTTGGTCGTACTCTCCCGGTGGAGCATGACTACTGGGTGATACATTGGAAAAAGCCACAGGAGTAAGTATTGCCAAATATCTTCAGGACAAAATCTGGCAGCCATATGGCATGAACCGAGACGGTGTATGGCACAGCTACACAGTGGGCAAACATGATGTTGGTGCTCATGGTTTTAATGCCACGCTGGAGGATTGGGGTAAATTCGGCCTATTTGTGATGAATAACGGTATATTCCCCAAAACTGGGTGAAAGATGCACGCAGCTGGAATAAGGCCAAAAATTCTGTCAGCAAACTACATTCTGAAGGTACTTATAATTATGAATGGTGGAATAACAGCGTTCCAGCCAAAGCAACTAATGTTGCGCCCACAACAGGTTTGGACAATCAAGACAGTACGTGGGCATTAGGTATTTACGGGCAAATTATTATGGTTAATCAGGCCCAGAAACTGGTTATCGTGCAATGGTCAATCTGGCCAAAAGCGGAATCATCCATGCTGGAACAACCGCTGGAAGCTTCACTGATGTTTAATGCTATTGCTAACAAACTGGCTTCATAACTGCTATTATTCAGCTTAATACAATCTGCATCAGATAACTTGTCAGGCTGTTTCTGGTGCTTTTTTATTAACCACATAACTTAATGGCAAATACTGATTATGGCAGAAGAGATTGAACGCAAATTTCTGGTAAAAGGCAATGGCTGGCGGGGCTTGGCGCCTGCGATACATTTTTGCCAAGGCTATTTGTCCACCATCAAGGAGCGCACGGTACGTATTCGTATCTGCGGCACTCAAGCTTGGCTAACCATCAAAAGTACTAATCGGGGCATTACACGCACCGAATTTGAATACTCAATACCCGTTGAAGACGCTCAGCATATGCTCAGTAATATGGCCGAACAGCCAATAATTGAGAAATACCGTTATCGCATACCATTAAATGGTCTGGTGTGGGAAGTTGATGAATTTTTAGGCGCTAATCTGGGGCTGATTGTGGCTGAGGTTGAATTGAATCAGACTAATCAGCAAATTGTCCTACCAAACTGGATTGGACAGGAAGTATCGGATGACCCACGCTATTACAATAGCAATCTGGTCAGTCTGCCGTTTACCTTATGGTAAATACCCAAGATTCCATAATGTGCGACAAGCTGACCAGACAGGCAACAATTTATACTTCGCCCAATAACTGTTCTCGGGTTAGCAGGAACACAAAACCATCACCGCCACTGGTGGACATCCACGTAAATGGTAACTCAGGAAATGCCTGCTCCAGCACTTCGCGGTTATGACCAATTTCAACCAGTAATACACCATGCGGATTCAGGTATTTGGCTGCCTGCTGGATAATCTGTCTGGTAGCATCCAGCCCATCAACACCACTTCCTAGCGCCAACTCCGGTTCATGCAAATATTCATCCGGTAATTGTGCAACGGATTCAGCATCTACATAAGGAGGATTAGATACGATTAAATCATAGGTAGTATCGATACCTGTAAATAAATCGGTGTGAATCAGATTAATGCGCTCCTGCAAACCATAGGACTCAATATTGATACCAGCAACTTCAAGTGCATCTAGACTAATATCAACAGCGTCAATTAGCGCATCCGGATAACAGTGTGCCAACTGGATAGCCAGCGCACCACTGCCTGTACATAAATCCAGCGCGCTGTGTACCAGCTCATCATATTCAATCCATGGCTGAAGTGGTTCACCTAAAAGCTCATAAATGAATGAACGCGGCACAATCACCCGCTCATCCACATAAAATTCATATTCCCCCTGCCAAGCCTGATTGGTCAGATAGGCAACTGGAATCCGCTCGCTGATACGGCGCTGTACCAGCTGCAGCAAGGCTGATTTTTCTGCTTCCAGCAGGCGCGCATCTAAAAATGGTTCCAGCGTATCCAGCGGTAAATGTAAGGTATGCAGAATTAGATAGGCTGCTTCATCATAGGCACTATCATTACCATGGCCATAAAACAGCCCTGCTTCTTCAAACTGGCTTACAGTAAAGCGTAAAAAATCACGTACACTATGCAATTGCTGCGCTGCTGCCTCAAATGCAGAAAATAAACCCTTATAAGACGGTGCTTTGCGACTGTTTTCCATTCCGCAAATATCCCTAAATAGCTCTAAAAAAGCTATTGTAAATCAAATATCGATTTTTTTCTGCGGAATAGCTTTATTTATCTATCATTGTAAATTTGGCTTAATTTGAAGCATCATTACTCAGTTGTTGTGATCTCCGCAACAACTGAATTTACATTCCTTTCACGTAAGCTCAAAACGGGCGCACGCAAATACATTTCAGTTGTGGTGATATCCCCAACAACTGAATTTCTATCCCATACAACATCAACCCCAAACGGTTAGATGCGGTTTGTGTGTATGATGTATAGGTTTGGATACCACCTTAAATATATAATTATCAAAAAGTTATTGGTAAATATGAACGATTTGGGTACCAGGTAATACATTTCAACCGTTATGATCTTCACAACGGTTGATTCTTTGCTTACACGCTTTACTGAATAGCATTTACTAGCGCACTATGCCGCCTTGCGCAGTCGTTATACTTCCCTACTACCCCAACTGCCCACGGCAGAATATCTGCGCCT
Source organism: Snodgrassella alvi (assembly GCF_002777825.1). Lineage (GTDB taxonomy): Bacteria > Pseudomonadota > Gammaproteobacteria > Burkholderiales > Neisseriaceae > Snodgrassella > Snodgrassella alvi_C. The sequence goes on from NZ_MEIR01000080.1 coordinate 269,741, forward strand.
GTAGCGCCGTTTAACGGGCTTAATGCAGGGCATGGTTCTGTAAGGTTGGCTGGAATACTAGCGACTGCTGATTGCTTCGTTGATGATGCGCACCCCTGAAGCATCCAGACACACGTTAGTATAGACAGGAACTTTAATAATCTTTGTAACTTGTGCTTGTCGTTCATCTTGCTTTACCTCATTTTCTGCTTTCTGTTTCTCGTATTCTTGGCTGGCTTTATTGATGGACGCCTGCTGCTTGGCCAAAGCCACCTGATACTGATGCCGAACTTCTTCCACGCCCTTGCTATAACCTTTCTGGTACTGCTTGCTGCCATAGCTAAGTACAGCAAATAACACCATCAAGGCAAGCAAAGCCCAAGCACCCACTGCTGGGTAATTAATATTCCTCATCGCTACACCTCAAAATGCGGATAATCTTTAGTCTTCGCCCAATCCCCGCCCCAGTTTATTTTTACGCCCAATTCTGCTGCGGCTTGCTTCATGGCTTCGGCGATTACCCGAAATTTCTTTAAATCATTCCAATCTACTGGATACGGCACTAAATCCACCGCCTTGCCTGTGGTGTGCTTGCTCGCAAACGGATTATTTAACCAGGTTACTTTGCTTAAGCTTGGCTGGGCGTATTTAGCTGGCACGCCTTTGATAGAACATTGCTGTGCTGTTCGTCCCTTGCCATAATTAATGCAGCACTGCTCACGGCTGCGCAAACCCTCAGTTACCATAAAATCCTGCTTGGTAATTTCAATGGCACGCTTAACTACCTTAACCAGACTAGCATCTACTCCTTGCAGATTTCCTAATGAACGTTGGCTTAGTTTGTACATATTAAAAACCTTTCATGCATAAAAAAGCAGCCGAAATGGCCGCCTCGTCGTTTGTAATAAATAATCACCACTATTTAATCGCGCTGATTATTTCAGGCAGTCGCCATGCGAAAATGAGCAACAGTAGAATCAGTGCTGCCGTCCACATCGTTTTACGCAACTTTTTTGGTGTAAAATTAATAGCTTCCATAAAATCTCCTAGATACTTAAACGTAAATCGTTTATCATTGGCCATGTTGTTCAAACCTTGTTTTTGAATAACAAATGCCCCCAAGGAGTTCGAGTCCCTGAGGGCAATTTTTTTATGTTAAAAAAGCCAGCATGAGGCTGGCTTGAATTTGTTACAGAATCAAATAATAAAGTTAGGGTGCAGCTCTTCGATAGGCACATCTAAGCGTGAAATATCACAATAACCTTGTATTATGGGCACGCGTTTTGCTAGCTCCAGTAAATATTCGGAATAGAAGCTATCATAGCCTAGGTAGTGAGCAAGTTGTCAAGCGAATAACACTTCAGGGAAAATGATACAGTATTATTCCTCTATTGATATATTAACATGCTCAAAATCATTAAAATATTCGAAATCAAACATTGAGATACTTTCAATTTCAGCCACTCTTAACATAATTCTAAATTCTGCCAATTTATCATCATATTTTTTATCTACTTTTCCATCATATAATCCAATTTTTTTATATACAGAAGAATAGTTACAGTCGAAATGAATTATTAAAGAATCTTTGTTTCGTGCACCACTGAGTATTGGAATAATAGCAATACTACCCAAATCGACTTGCTTAAACTGTTCGCTATATACAATTCCTACATAGACTTTTCTTGATTTTAAAGAGATTTTAACTAGCTTTTGCCGCAAGAAAGCATCCATGGTTATATCGAATATACTATCATGCTGCCGAATAATACTATAATCAATACTATTTTGGTTATCTTTAATCTTTCCTCGACAAATTAACACTGCTATAAAAAGTATCAGTAATTGATAAATCCTTATTCCAGAATCATATAATTTGTACTGCAATATTTTAAATAAATATGGCACCGCCCATTCATTAACATTAAACAACCATAAAAAACAATCAAGCAACCAAGCAATAATATAAAAAACGACACATATCAATGTACAAAGAAACCCGCTTTCGAGAATCAACTTAAAGCCTATCAGTGCTAAATGCGCATAAGTTACGTAACCTGTACTGAGCTTTAATTTTATACTTTCATCGATGATATTGCTCGCCTGATAATAGCCTAGTGTCAGCATTACCAATACATAAAATAAGGCCATAGCTTACTATTTCTAATTAGAATTATTGGATTTAGGAACACTCAGCTTTGAAGCAATCTCGATTTGCTTTCCAATATTCTTTCGGACAGTTTCATTCTTCAGGTTAAGCGTGAGATTTCCTTCACTATCCGATAATAAAACATCGGTATTTTTAGGGTTATCAGACCGCTCTGGCACTCTCATGTTGGCACCAAGAGCAACGCATGAAAGTAATCCTGTCATTATTCCAAAAATTTTTTTCATAATCATATCTTCATTCTCATTATAAGGAATATGAATCTTTGCCATCATGATGGATTCCCTATATGAATTTTATTTCATAATTAGGAAGTTACCACTACAATTGCTACTTCCAACGCTCAAAAAATATACCATATACTACTATACTACTATACTACTATACTAGTATCAAACAAATTTAACGCATCTAATTTATCAAACTAAAATAGTTTCTTCTCCCCACCTCAGATAACTACGTAATTCAGCCAAGCCAGCAATTAGCTGGCTTGAATTTGTTACAGAATCAAATAATAAATTTGTAGTTTTTAATCGGACTAGGAGGGAAATCTCTTAGAGCTAGGGTGAAGGCTACTGCGGGTTTCTATTTATTGCTGTAATGTCCTTTGCATTGGATAATCTGACAACGATTATCGACTATTCTGTAGACCAGTCTGTTTTTGTCATCTATACGTCTACTCCAAAAGCCTGACAGGTTTTCTTTAAGTGCTTCTGGCTTGCCTAGTCCCTCAAAAGGATTGCGGGCTATATCATTCAAAAGTTTATTAATTTTTTTTACAGTCTTGCGATCTTGGCTTTGCCAATATGTATATTCCATCCAGCTTTGCGGTGTGAAGTCAAAATTCATTCTGTAATTCGTCCAGTGTTTTGCTAATCACCTCGCCCGCATTGAGTTGCGCAATAGAAACTTTTAATGCTTCCTGATTTTTAGGGCTATAAAACGGGTCTAAGTCAGGTCGGAATGGAAAACCTCTATCATTAACCATTTGTTTTAAAAAAACTCTAACAGCGGTTGTTAAATCCATACCCAAATCATTAGCAATCTGTTGCGCCTCGTCTCTCAACTTATCATCTATGCGAATTTGTAAATTTGCCATGTACAATACCTTTTAAAATCATTGTCTGTTCATTTATATTTCATTATTACTGTAATGATGTTTTAAAAATTTTGCAATAGAAATGAATGTGAAACAAAGTTTTGCGATTGTAGTTTCCAATCCCATCCTAGAAATTTAATCTTAAAATTTGCTCTGTGTTTCAGATTAAGCCAGCACTAGGCTGGCTTAAAACGGTTACATAATGATAAATGGAACGCAACCGGCATCCTATTTCTGCCGGTCGTCTGTATCTCCAATCATCTTCTCTGCCCTGTTACAAACGGCATTAATCAGCTTTTGCGCCATCTTCGGTGCGGTTGCCTTAAACGCATCCAGTAGAGACGTGGAAGCCATACCGGCAAATACACCAGCACCTGCAAATAGCCATGGGTGCTCTTGTGTGAAGAAATATTCCGTTAATGCTGCCGCAAAAACCATGCCTATAACGATGAATGTAACGGTTAGCACTGTCCCATAACGTTTGTAATCAGACACCACCAGCGCGCCCAGAAAGCCGCCAGCAAGGGCAAAGCAATTGGCTAGTGTGAAAGCCTCGTCCATTATTCACCGCCTTTTTTGTCTTCTACCCGTTTGGTGTGTTTGATTAGATTCCTGCCGGCAAGGGCGCAGATAATGGCAATAATGGGATAGGTGGTCATGCCTGTAGACAAAGGTGGGTATGCTGCGATAAATGCTCCGGATATAACCACCCAGATTAAAGCCGACCAAATCAGGAAACAGCCCGATAAGATATTGCTGCGGCTGGAATGAAAAAAGGCAGCAAATAGCTGCCCTGCTGCCACAAATACCAAGATGGCCACGAATATCTTAGGATGAAGATGTAGGAATTTTTCGTATAAATCCTCTTTAATCATATCTTCGCCGTGCAATGCAAATACTAGCGCAAATCCCAGCATAGCAAACCCGCTTAGCACTTCAATTATTCGTGTGCCGGTACCAAATAACCAATCTTGAAATTTGTCCGGTAAAAAGCGTAAATCAAGCAACCAGTGTAACCATTTAAATGCTTTAAGCATGATGTGCTTACTCCAAATAAAAAAGCCGCCCGAAGGCAGCTTGTGTAACTCAAAATAACTACTTGTTCCATTTAATATCAGGTTTGCGTTTATTTGCAGCACAATCCTTTAAAAATAAATTGATAAGCGATTGATAAGGCAATCCCGTTTCTTCGGCCAATTCTTTAAAGTAGCTGATACTTTCTTCATCTATCCGAATCGTAATCGTCTTCTTCAATTGGCTGGCATAAGGATTTGGCTTAGCATTACTAAAATCGTATTCTTTTTTCATAGGTACTCCTCATACTGTTTGCGCTCGCGTTTAGTAGCAGCGCGTGCAGAAATAAGACGAATGCTATCATCACGTTCACAATGAATTACCACAAGAACCCGTAGATTTTCGCTCATTCCTAGTAATATAAAACGGTCTTCACTTTCTGAGTGTTCAGGGTCGGAAATGATTAAACCATGCTCATCCCAAAACACGGTAATAGCTTCTTCAAAAGAAACACCATGTTTTTGCAGATTAAGCTTAGCTTTTTCATTATTCCATTCAAATCCATCAATCACTTTCCCTCCGTTTGCTATTTGTAAATATATTATATTTACTTTAGCAGTACTAATCAATACACTCTATTCAAGCCAGTATTAAACGTCCGTTGTTGTCGTAATCGTGCTGTTGGTAGCAAGGCCGCGGCAGGCATCCATAAAGTCGTTACGTAAGTCATAGGATTTATTAGACACCCTCATATACACCGCTATAGCATTACCGCCCTGCAACTGTGTGCCCAACTCAACACCAGCACCACCCACGGCACTGTCTAACCCTGCTTGCGTCAACGATAACTTGATATCGGTATGCCTGTACGCTTCACCCAGTACGGTAAACCGTGCACTGCCAGAAGCACCTGAGCCGCCGCTATCTATCCACCATCTCGGCTCTTCGCTGCCGGTTACACCCTGAGTAATACACCTGTAAATATAGCCATTGGGGCGACTTGGCTCAATTATGTTGTTCCAGTAGTAGAACTTGTTAGGCTGCCATTTTTTTATCAGGTCAACCGGCTTGAGTATAATTTGAGCATCGGTTTCTGGCCTTAATACTTCGTCATTCTGGTTACTGCCAAAATACAGCACTGTATCAAGAATGCCGGTGCCATTAAATGCAAGGCGCACATCGGCTGGCTTCTGCATTTTTTTATCTGCATACAACATAAATGCCATTTTAATCCTCACTGTTCATTCAATCAGCAACATGCGTGTCAATAGCCATGCAATTACTTTCATTTGGCTGGGTTTGCAGCAAAAGCGACCGGCCTGATGGTTTTTGATCGCCTGAACCACCAATATCAACTTTATTGTCGTCATTTCCACCTGTTCCGTTGCCACCTGAGCCGCCATTTCCACTCGGTGGGGGATTGCCGCCATTGTTGTTTCCACCATTACTTACCTCTTTTGTCTCTGTGTAAATTTTGGCCAGCACCCCACCACTTGGCTTGTCTATGTAAATTACCCCTCGATCGTCGTTATCGTTGTACTCATCCAATAAGGCATCAAATTCAGGATATGTTAAAGCGTTACTGTAGACCTTGGCCTGTGCCACACCGCCGTTAAAAGGTGTTATGTCCTTTTCGTCTTCATATTCCACCCATGTGTCAGTATTAAAGTCAAACAGCCAGAAATAGCGGAACTCTTTTAATGGCACAATGTTTAATTTATGATAAGTGAACTTATGATAAATGCCAGCCAGCCCGAAGCCGTTGCTGCTGCTAAAATTCAGCCCTATGCTGCTCCAGCGGTCGTTATCGTTCAGGTATATGCCGGTTTGGTTTTTTGTTACGTCATCATTTGCGGCATTGCGCTTGCGATAGTATGTGACAATCTGTAAATCCTGAATAGCAATAATCAGTAATTCATCTCGGTCATAATCCCCTTTTTCGCCATACAACACACATAAAATTAAGGGAAAGCCAGCAAATTGCCCCGGCTTAACACGTATGGTTAGCGCATTGCCATACAGAATTGATTCATAGGAGCTGGTTAATGCGCTGCTGCTTGGCTCATTCTCGACTGTTTTATAGCTATTCACTAATAAGCCCTCATCGCTGCCATGTATTGGGTTAAATGTATCTCTCATTTCTTTATTTTTTGGCATGACATAGCGGCCGGTAATTTTGTCTTGCCATGCTGTACTATTCTGGTACTGTGCACGCCCAAAAGGAAAAAATGCAACCGGATGGGGTGAGATGTTGCCCAGTGGCCGGACATAACACCAGCCGTTATGCTTATAAACTTTTAATAACATACCCATCTTTCAGCCTTTCAATAGTGTTGCGTTTATAAAAGCGGGCAATTGGTCTGCGCTGTCAACGCCTCTTACTTCCAGTAGCATTTCGTCACCATCGTGCATATGTGTGAAAACGATGGGGTACCACTCCTTTGTTTCACCGTCCACATCATCTATTGGTAGTAATATTTGAGTCTTACCGTTACGTGCGTCTATAACCAGGGTATTCCTGTTAGCAATCTCTAATCTGTCGTTAACATAGGTTATTTGACTGGGCTGAAAGCTCTGCGCTGTAGGTGCGCATAAAATCCTTGTCCCTGCTGGCCATTCTGCCGGCGTTGTGTCTTCCATGCCGTCCCGGCAGATTATCAAGTCTTCCCCATACCGGTTATAGACATCTATCAGTTCGTATTCAGCCGCATCGGCACTTTGCAGTGTCAGCCGCATGTAATGCTGCCCATGGCTATTTGGTATAGTTTGTAAAAGTAATTCCGTGGATTCTTCATTAAGGATTAGCTTGGCATCTTTTTTGTTTAATGCCAGCTCTTCGACCAGGGTGGTACTAAAGTTGTTTTTATAGCATCTCATTATTGTCGCCTTTTTCTTTGGTTGCCAGTGTGTAATCGCCGTGTATGATCTTCCACGTTTTACCCGCTGCCTCGCTGTGCAGTAAAAAACCACCGTCAGTTAAAGTGATGCTGTAGTGGTTGTCTTCTTCATCCTTGAGGTTTAAACCACTTAGGTTTGCCAGGTTTTCGGGCAGTAGTCCCTGATCAACAGGATGAGCGGCTATAAACTTGCCTGATTTTGGGTCAAACCTCAGGTCAATGATGGCACTATCCGGGAAGATATCTACACTCCATAATCTGGTCACACCTTTGTCGGAAAGTGTTACGAAAGGTACATTCATGTCTTCGCCCGTTTCGTTACCATCTTCATCGTATTTATTCCGATAGTAAAAGGTTACGTCCTGATTAAAATACTGTTTGACGCCGGATTCGTCATAGTCAAATGAATGTATAAAATGGTCGCCATATTTCATGTTTGCGACATTGTCCTTAGTGATTTCCTCATCGGTGGCAGCACCTGCGTTTTGTAGTGCATAATCTTTAATCAGGCTAGCTCCGCATACTAAATCATCGGCAAATTTCCAACGGGATTCATACATTTTGAAGTTATCCGCCGGCAAGCCCCAGTAAGCCTTTTTTGCCTCTAATGACCAATTATCAACGGAAGCGTATATAAACGGTTTTGTCGGTGTTTTCCATGTATAAACCATCTCTCCATCTTGGGGAATTTGTTTGCTGGCGTATTTTTCGGTAGCGTAAACCAGATTCTTTAGTTTAGTAAAATTCATATCTTCAGCTATCAGGCTGTTTGTTTGCTGATATGCAGCGTATAAAACCATCCATGTGTAACGATTGTATTTACTGCCTTCGTTGACATAGGTACATATGAAATCAAAAATCTGTTTAACTGCTTTTTTATATTCATCACGATTAGCTGTTATCAGATCTTCTTTTATCGGTATGGTTGTAAAAAATGCTTTGGCATTTAATGGCTTTGTTTTCAGCATTTTATAAACTACATCCTTAAGTGTATCGACGCCTACCCGTCTGGGGTTAATTCGCATCACAAACCCAGATTTATGCCGTATATCTAACACATCCAACACCACCCACCATACCATTGGTTCAAAATTAAGATCCCATGGGAGCCCTGTGCCCATTAAGACAGCTTCGTGACTGTCTTTAAGCTGCAATTTGTACCATATGTAATCACTGAAACGTTTTACATCGCTGTTTTCGCAAATAACCGCACTAGGATCAAGAAATATACGCACCTGCCGACCGGTGTTTACTTCAAACAAGCCCTCAATGGCGCGTGCGCTGGCAATGGATGGTTGGCCGTTGCTGTTGAAATGCAATAAGGCGTGTTTGTCCAGACAGGCGTTGCTTTTGGGCATGTCACCACCATAAGGTATGTTGGATACCCCTGTGGCACCGCGCAGTCGCGGGCGGTTTGGGGTGCGCTCATAGCCGGGGCGGCGGTTACCAAACAGTTTGCGGAAATCTTCTGCTAGGCTCATGTTCAATACTCATTTTTTATGACAGGTTAACTGCGGAAATGGCTCATTGTGTGGTATGGCCAGATTAAACGTTTGATCGGCGGCATTAACGTCCAGTGTGTCGGTGCTCTTTTCTTCAATGTCCGGCATCTGCACTCTGAATGCGATACCGCGTTTCATTTTGGTGCCTTTAAAGGTGTAACCGGTTTCTTTTCGTACATAGCCATTGCATTCATAGAGTTTGAATTTTGGCTTGCCGATAATGATGGAATTGCCTTTGTCCTTTTCTTCCTCTTCTTTCTTTTCATCCTCATCTTTGTCCGCATTCGGGTCTTGCTCAATCACGTCAACGCCATAAGGGACGATATAGTCGTTTAATATGAATTCCTGCTGAAACGTTTCACAGGGCAGTTGCGGCCGCTCGCGTGGTAACTCTATTTCGCTGAATGTCTGTGTGCGGCTGCCGGGATTCATGAAAAATTTACCGGTTAGGGTGGTTTTGCCGCGCTTGCTGGTAAAATCCCAGCTATGGCTATATGCCGCTATTTTGACGTTGGCATTAAACCGTTTTGTGGCCACATGTACGGTATGGGTCAGGCTGGCAACCGGTAGAAACTTGCAATCCATGGTTATGCTGTTCTGCCGGTGGCTTTCCAGCATACGGGTATAGCCTATCTGCACTGCAACCCGATAGCCATTGGCAAATTCTCCGGGGATAACATTGTCGATATTGGTTGTATAGTCGCCATTTAACTGCTTTACTCCTTTTGGTCTTTTGTAATGCTTTTCACTGCCCCAGTTTCTGGCCATTTTGTCATCATCACTTTCGTGATTGATGCTGTAGGTAACTTTTTCCTTTTTTTCGCCATGGATGGCAATGGATTCCTGATTCTGTAAAACAATGATGTACTTTTCATCAATCGCCTGTTTCCAGCGGCGCATTGCTTTCCATGAAGCGGCCAGCGCGTATAAATTGCTGTCGCTGCCGATTGGAATCTGCACTACATTGACAATATCGTGGCCATTTTCGTCTTTTTCGCCTGTTGGCTCGTAATCATATTTATAATCGGCTGCTTTCCATATCACACCGTTATACACACCCGGGGGCGGTGTGCCTTTAACCCACCATTCTCCAGTTGTCCAGCCGCCGCCATTTGCCGCACTCTGTACATCGGCCAGTTTCGGGGCGGGCCCCTCTGCTGCCACTCGTATGATGTAATCAAAATCGCTCATAAAGCTAAGATAGCGGTAACTAAAGCTGATTTCTCTGTGAATCAGGCGATCAAACTGGTGGTGTAATTCGATATCAACACGGTTGACGATGGAAACGGCGCTGCTCATCTCTAAGGCCATATTGGCTTCGTAAACATCGCAAGCGCTCAGTGTCCAGTCAGCCACTGGTTTAGGCAGCCAAGACGTCAGATGCGCCTGCTCTCGGGCATCAAAATCAAATGAAGCAGGTATGGTGCTTAACCGGTCGGTGAGCTGCGCGTTTTTGGTCTCATAATTCTGCTCTTCACCAAAAATCGACGGTGCCCAGTGGCCAATGCCGTGAATGGTGTCAATGCTTAATTTTTCGACTGATTTGCTGCGGTCTTTGGTGGCATTGAGTACGCGCAGACGGCCTGAATAATCTATTTTGGGCATATCTATAACGCCAGAGAATATCGGGTACAGGTATTTATCTGTCTGCGCGTAAATAACGATTTGCCGGTTATAGTACTGGTATATATCAATTGCGCCGCACGGCTCCCGCAGGTACAGGCTGGCCGTGGCCGATTCACCCTCGGCAAAATGTACTTCACAGGTGCGCACTACGTTGCACAGTTCAACGCCGGCCACAAATATCCTGATAGCGTATTTCTCACCATCAAAGCCTTGTGCGTATCTGGCACGCATAAAGCAGTTAGGTGCGGGGTTTAGTACCTGCTGGCCAAGCTGTAGCAGTTCGTTGTCACATACCGGATTGACTACCTGCGCTATATTTATCAGGTCGCCGCCGCTGTCTGTTTTCTGGTAAACATGACAGGTAAAGGTGATTAAATCTTCGCTTTGCTCTATGGCACGTACGGTACAGCCAATGCGAATTAATTCGACGCCGTCGCTGGTTTCTGCCTGTGCTGCCTCGCCGTTGTCTGTGGCAAGCAAGGTTGTGTTGAGTGAAGACAATCCCAGCATGTTTAAATTCCTGTCTATGCGGTTGTTTCGGTGATGGTGGCATTCAGCCTGATGCTGATGCACGGGTCGGAGCGGTCGCTGCGGACGCTGTTACTGGCATTGGTGACGCGCATATACACCGGTATGGATTTGCCACCCTGCAACTGTGTACCCAGCTCCAGCGCAGCGCCGGCATTTGCCGTATCCAGTCCGGCATACGTCAGGGCTAGCTGAATATCTGCGGGCTGGAATTTCGCCCCCAGATTGATAAATGTTGTACTGCCTGAACTGCATTTGCTGCCGCGCTCTGCCCGCCATGCCGGCTCTCTGCTGCCGGTCTGGGCATTGTCCAGACACTGATACATGCAGCCATTGGATACGATCGGCTCAATAATATTGCCAAAGCTGTACACGCGGTTTGGCTCCCATTTTTTTAGGCGGCTGGCCGGTACCAGCATGATTTGCTGGTCTGATTTTGGTTTCAGTACTTCATTGGGGTACGGGCTCCCAAAAAACAGCTTGAACTCATTTTTACCGGCGCCGTTAAAATCCAGTTGATAGGGGTTGCTGGCTTCCATTGTCATCTGGGCATCGGTATACAACATAAATGGCATGGTTAAACCTCATTAAAAAAACCGGCCATCCGGCCGGTGTTATCTCAAATCGTTGGCAACGCTGTGTAATGCGTTTTTCCACATCTGCTTGAATTCATTGGCACCATTAGGTGCATCAAAAAGCGCTTTAAAAGTTACGTTCTTGTCGCCGTTGCTTATTTCCACTTTGATGGCCTCCATCACTTTAATCATGTCATCGATATCTTTGGTAGCATCTTTGCCTGAGCCAAAGCCGGCTGGCGCCATCGGGGCAGACATTAGGTTGACTTCCGGTGCAGATGGTCGACGGCCACTGATAGCGGAAATGCCGCCAATGCTCCGCTCTTCTTCCCGCTTCTTTTTCCAGTAGGCTTCTTCCCGTGCACGGTACTCTTTACTGAAGATACTAATCGGCTTGTCCTTATCTGCGCGGCTGCCGTTCTTTAACTCTTCCGCCGCCTCGGATAAATCCTGCGCCGCCGCTTTGGTATCTTTTTGCGCTTCATCGAATGATTTAATCTGCTTGAGCATGGCCTCGGCATAACGTAACTGTTCCGGCGTCGCGCCATTCTTACGCATACCGTATAGCTGCCGCTGAATGGCATCCATGCCCAACGTTTCAACCTGTTCTTTTAAACCCTCCAGTGTGGCCATAACAGATTTCTGTTTCTGTATCTGCTCAGTTAACGCATTAACCGCCTGTGCCTGTCGTATCTGTTCATCGGTGGCATGTGTCAGTCCCAGCCGGAATGCAATCAGGCCGTTTTTACCGCCGATAAGCTCTGCCTTTGCCTCCTGTGCTTGCTGTACCATGTCTTTCAGGGTCTGCTGGTTTTGCAACTGCTCCCTGTATAGCTTGCTTTGCGCCATGGCCTGCTTGGCTTGTTCCATCTGCGCGCTGGTGGCATTCTTGGTGGATAGCTGAAACAGGGTTAGCCCCTCTTTACCACCAACCAATTCTGCCTTGGCCTCATCGGCACTTTTACCCAGCGCTTGCAGGATATCAGATACCGACTTGATGTTATCTATCTGCTTTTGCAGGCTTTCGTTGGCCAATAATGATTGGGTATACTCTTTTAACTGCTCATCTTTACCCTTTAACTGGCCAGTACTTGCTTTGGCTACCTCCGCGGCAACCTTTGCCGACATGCCGCCAGCCATTAACTCTTTCTGCTTTTCCAGCAGCGCATTGCTCTGTTCTTGCGAATCAATTAATGCCTTAAAGGCTTCATCAACCTTTTTTACACCCGCAGCAGCAGCCTGTGCTTTTTCCTCAGCAGTTTCGAATAGGGGAATATTTCCGCCATAGGCGTTCATTTCCTTAGCATATTCATTACTTTGTTTGCGTAGCTGATCAGCCTTATAAAGCCGCTCTTCAAGGGCTTTTGCGGATTTAGAACCCGGCTCTATATTGAGCAGCTTAAATAGTTCATCTTTCGCCTGATCCGCTGTTATTTCGCAGTTTTTTAATTTTTCCTCTATCTGCGCAATCTCTTTCCTCGCCATGGTTAGCCGCATCTGCGACACCTCTGGTTTTTGAAACACAGTCGCATAGGTGTCTACAGATTCAGCAACCATTCCACCGATTGCCTTGTTTCTTTGCTTAATGATGTCGTTATATTTTTTTTCCGCCTCATTTCTCAGATGCGTTTTTTCTGTTGTATCCGCGGCGGCGTATTTTTCTTTTAGCTCTTCTATGGTTCCTATTTGTGCCCGGAGGGAATTGGTGGCCACATCGGTAGCTTTACTGATTTCGTAATAAGTAAATGCCGCCGTGGCCAAACCCGCAACCAAACCAACCCAGCCACCTTTGGCCATGCCGGCAACACTGCCGATTGCGCTTGCTGCCCCTGCCGCCCCTGTGGCGCCTGCTGCACCACTGGCTGCACTGCTCGCTTTGGCGGCCGCCAGAAATTTAGCTGCGGCCGCCTCTTTCAGCATGGCCGCAGTGGATTTTTCTGATGCGGCAATTTCAGCATATTTGCGGATAATCACCGCGGCAATGGAGGCAGCATATTTGCCGGTATAGACAGCCGCCACAGTACCAACGGCGGCAGCAACCAGCCCTAGGTGACTACCTAGCCATTCCAGTACTGCACCGGCTTTCTGGCTGGCGCCGGTGGTTTCGTTCAGCGCACCAACAAAAGACATCACTTTGTTTTTAAGGGTGGTGGTGGCTTGACCAATGGTCTTATCCATCTTGCCAAATTGTGCATCAACGGCTGCCGACTGCTTTAATATGGCATTGGCCACAGCCTCGGATGTCAGCTTGCCACTGGCTGCCAGTGCACGCAATTGCCCGACTGTTGTCCCTAATCCTTTGGCTAGTGTCTGCGCCAGCCCCGGCGCCTGTTCCAGTACGGAATTTAATTCCTCACCGCGCAATGTCCCTGAGGCAAACGCCTGTGACAACTGCACCAGTGCCGCTGCCTGTGATTCGGCCGAGCCGCCGCCGATTACCATGGCTTTATTGATGGTATCAGTTAGTTTCAGCAGCTTGCTGCCGCTGATTCCGGTTTGGTTTTGCGACGTGGCCAGCTTGTTATACAGTTCGGCCACGGTACTCAATGACTGGCCGGTATTGTTGGCACTGGCCATTAACTGGCTGCGCACCTGCATTAATTGGGTAGTGGAATCAATCACCAGCTTCAAACGGTTGTTTACCGTTGTCCACTCATCCGCCATTCCGGATAACTGTTTCATGCTGCCAATGCCCAGCATGGCCACGGCCAGATGCTTTGCTTTAACCGCGGCCGCATCCAGCTTGGCATTAAATTCATTCAGGCCTTTGACATCAATATCCCCTACCTTGACTGCAACCGGAGGCACTGCATCCATCTTTGCCGCCGTTGGTGTGGCCGCTTTGGTTGGCTCTGGTGCCGCCGGCCGCGCTTTTCTCATGGCCGCAAGGGCGGCTTCTTCCGCCTTGAGCTCCCGTGTCCTGATTGTGGCCAGTGACAGCAGTTCATTTTGCTTGCCAAAATTCACCAGGTAGGCATTTAACCCGGTAGAATTGTTCTGATACTCGCTACTAACCTTTTTTAATTCTTCCTTGTATTTGCGTACGGATACGGCAGTCTGTTTGAATGCGTCTACCTGTTCCATGGTGACGCCCAGATTTAACAGGGTTTGGGCTCTGGTGGCAATGACTGCATCGGTCAGGCCGTTAACACTGCGGGCAGACGCCTGATAGGCGCGTGTCAGTGCCTGTGCTGCTTTTTTGGCCTGCTCTTCCGTGCTGCGTATGCCGGAAATAAATCCGCGCGCGTCGATACCCACGCCTATGGTTAAATCTTCAGACATATCTATACCTCTATTACCATTTATCTAATGGGCAATGTAATCCCCAGATTTTTGCTTTGGGCTTGATAAAACAGCCGCACCGCGAACACCGGTCAAGAGTGTGCACCGGTGCCCCGGGTGGTGTACCTGCTACCCAGCGGTTGATTTCTGTGCATGCCGCACAAATGGCTTTTTTGCGCTCATAGTTGCTACTGCTGTCGCGCTGCGCCTGTGCGCCCTGATTACAATCACATCCCATACAACGCCCTATAGAAAACAGCGGCACTTGGCCGCTGCGTTAGTCGAGTGAATCCAGAAACGCGTCAACTTCATCTGCATCATCGTCACCACCTGAATCCGCAACATCCTGACTGTCGGTTTCATCATCCGCCAGATCAGGTAACAACAGGTCTTGTAATTGAATTTCATCATTGCCGGCCGCCCGTGCTGTGACTAGGGTGTTATAAGCCAGATACTGCTCAATACGCCATTGCGGGAAACCGAAGCGGTTGTAATAATTCAGATAGCGGTTAAATTCGCTTACCGGCCAGTCGTCAATTTCTCTGGCCGGGATATGTAACAGCAAAGACAGCTCAATTATGAATTTTTCGCGTCTTGTAACTGCTTTTTTAACCCTGCATCTCCGTTGATCAGGAAGAAATGATCTTGTACGGCCGCCAGTACTTTGCTGGGTAGGTCAGCCAGAAACTCCAAATCTTCGCGGCTATCCGGGTAAAACATGGGCTTACCATCCTGGTCGACAATCATCAGCGCTTTTTCGCGCACGCCATTTAAACCATCATCGTAGCTGCTTTCAAATTCACTGCAACGCTGAAAAAAATCGGTCATTTCGCGCACATTGAACATCTTGACATGCAGATGCCCATCGTACGGGGCAATATCCGGTACGGCACTGATTACTGCTTTGCACATATACTGGCGGGCGGCATTGACAAAGGCTTCTTTTGTGTTTGCGACGTTGGTCATCTTATTTTGCTCCTGTTGTCATATCTAACTTACGGCTGCGGCCATTAATTTGCAGTTCGATAGAAAACTGCCATTTATCGCCACTCTTGCCATCCCAGTCCAAGCTGGTGATTTTTACCTGATAACCGCGCATATACTTGCTGCCTTTGGGTTTTAAGGTAAAAAATATGGTCTCCAGCTCCTCGGCCATCTCTTCCAGAAAATCCTGAACTTCTTTGTCTGGCACCCACAATCCGGACAGGCTAATGGTGCCCGGCTCTTTTTCCAGCTCAGTGACAGCGCCCTCGTCGCAGATGGTGGTTGCATCGATTGCTTTAGTCTTGATCGCCGCTATCTTGACGCTGGTGGCATCACAGAAGCTGTATCTTTTCACGGTGGTAAATTTAGCATCGGTCACTGTGCCGATATCTTCCCCGTCCAGCGTCATCAGCGCAAATGAATCCTCATTACTCACGCTAACAAGATAATAGCCATTAATAGCATCGTTTTCGATGCTCTCAACCCAAACCGCATCACCAGTCTTTAAGCCATGACCTACAGATGTGGCGATGGCTGGTTTAGTGTTTGTTAAATCACTAATAACTTTTGGCGGCGTCTCCGGCAGGTCGTAAAAGTAAGTGCGGCTATTAAAACTCATCCCGCGCTTCGCACTTTTCTTAATAGCCGGTTGCCCTTGTGTTTTTGCCATAAAAAAACTCCATAAAAAAAGCCACGGATAATCGTGGCCTATATAAAAAAACAATTGTCAGTTAAACAATCAGATAATCAAAGGTCGCCTGATATTTCTTTCTATCAATATCGTAAGAAAAGAATGGCGCTGTTTTAAGCAGGCACTCGATTTCGTCGCTAGCCTGTATCGTATCCATCACCTGCTGCACACATTGCGCGCGTTCCTGCGCCGTGCTGGCATAAATATCCACCTGCACCCGCGGGTTGAAACTCTGGTAACAGTTTGTCGCCTCCACTTGCCCGGAAACAAGTACATAGCGCATGGCTGGCCACATGGCCGGGTCTGTGGCACTGTTCTGCACCGGTATCAGGTCTGGATAAACACGCCCACCGCATAAATCCCTTATGATGCTGTAAAAAATAGCTATTTCTTCCATTCTTTCTGCACCTCTTCCAGCAATATTTTGGTTGCTTCCTTTTTAGCCTCCCCGCGCTTATTGTCATAAGCTGGGCGCATAAACGGGTGTGGCTGCGGCATGTTAATACCGTATTCCACAAAGGTGGCAATCTGTTTTGCTCCTTTGGGAATTTCCTTGGAATTGGATACGGTAACAATATGCTTGGAAGTCAGCCCGTGCCGTTCCGAGGCGGGGATGCGCTTCATGATGATGCTGCGCCCGACGTGGCCGGGCTGCACTACTGTACAGGTTTTGCCGCCCTTGCCGTCACTGTTGTAAACCCGGTAAGGTTTTGGTGCCTTGTAGGCATTGTTCTTTGCCTCGTCCCGGATGATGGCTGCACCTTTGCCGGTGGCTTTTTTGGCAATGTCTTCCTGCATACCCTTACTAAGTCGCCTTAGCCTTTTCTGCAACCGCTCCAGCCCGTTAACCTTAACGCTGAATGTCATCTTTAACCCTCGTTCATGCCCGTTGTACAAGGTAAATTAATTACTTCGGAGTGAATCGAATCCGGTAATACTGCCTGAATATTGAAAATACTGCCCTTGTAAATAATCCGGTATTCAGGGGTAATGTTGGCTGTCAGTTTGCTTGTGCGCACCTGGATCGACACGGTACAACTTGCCGAATCCAGCCCGTTTTTAACAAATTCACGGCCAGACAGATAGGACATGTTTGCCCATACCTTGCCGACATCAATCCAATTTTTTTCAATATCCCCCAGACTGCCCTTGCTGATTTCCGGGCGTTGAATCAATACCCGTTTATCCAGTTTGCCTGCCGCAATACTCATGAATCCCCCCACATAATCCGGTACGGCTGCAATAAAAACCCAACACCAAAAGGCAGCCATGCGGAATTTATTGCAGAAACCGCCTCGCGGTTTTTATACCAGTTGGCGGTTAACAGCAACATTGCCATGTCAACTGCGGAGTTATACAACATGCCGGTTGGGTCTGTGTCTGGCACTTCATTTTCGTACCAGTTGCGTCCGGTGAACTGTTTTACTGTTTCCTGCGCCGCTGCTAGATAAATTCTAAGCAAATCATCTTCGCTATCGTCATCAATCCGGCAATTATTACGAATATCTTCAATACTAATCATAATCGCCCTCAGCCGCCCTGTAAGGGGCGGAATAAACAGTTTCAGTTTGTTTCGGAATTCGGTGGCGTAGGCGGTACACCCTGAACACCCAGCAATGTACCCGTTACAAATGCCTCTTTCCGGTAAATAGCCAGTGCCAGCCGCTCCTCGCACAATATGGTTACCATATTGCGAATAAAATCATCATCGTTATTAAAGGCGATATTAACACTCATCTCCCACCGGTCAAAGATTTGTGCCCCCATTTTGAAAGCACCAGTCAGAAACTCGCCTTGTTTCATAGACGGCGTGGCAACCACTGGCTGCCCCCATAATGTCGGGATTGCCCGCCCCTGCGGATTACCGATTACATAGCGGCCAATGTCATCCTTGGCCATTTCAATTTCTGCCCATTGCACTGGATTAAGTATATGGCCGCTAGCACTGTAGCCAGACAATACCACCTGCAACATGGCCAGACGTAACTGGTCAATAATGGTAAATTCCTTAACGTTACTTTCATTTTTAAACTTTGTAGCGTTAGGTATCAGGCCAGTTATCTCCACGCCATTACCGGTGCCATTTAAGAGCTGTTGTTCTTCCTTGAGTTTTAGGCCGTACCGTAGGCGGCCATCAATCATAGACTGCAAGCCGGAAGCGTCACTTAATATCTGTCTAGTTGCTTTAATCCAGTGGGCAATAGTTACAACCGCCACCGTTTCCTGCTCAAAGTTTAAATGTGATTCTGGCTTTATCCATCCCTCAGGTGTCGCATCAGCGTTATTTTTAAAAACGGCTTCTCTGGGTACGGTTATCATGTTGCTATCGGTATTGCCCGGCGTAAGCAAATCACGCACCATTAATCGCTGCTCCGGCAAGGTGACAGTACTAACAACGTGCGGCTGTACTAATGCACCGGCGCTGTAATCCGTATAGTCTGGGCCGCCCAACGCTTTAGTATTAATAGGAACGCTCAGCTTGTCGCCTTTTGATATGTTGGCGCAGCTTTTAAATTGTTCAGACTTAACCACCATACTCCCCAAAGTCTGCTTGCCTTGCGGTGTGACAGGATTGCGCGCTTGCGCCTGTTCCATATCATGCACTTGCGACTTCAGGCCGTTAACTTCGGTCAGCAGTTTGTCAACATCGTTTTTAAGTTCTTCGGTAACTTTGTCACCTTTCGCAAGCTTGCCTTTAAGCTCCTCGCCAAGTCCCTTAACTTCGTCAACTGCCTTATTAACCGCTTCCTGCTTTTCTTTCAGCACTTTAGCCAGTTCAACTGCTTTGGTTTCATTTACATCAGGCATTTAGTTAGCTCCTAAAATTCGTATAACTTCGTCTATTTCAGACTCGTGGTTGGTTGGTGTTGTCTTTTGTGACAACGAAAAAAAACCGCTGTCGTGAATGACAGCGGCCTGTTTTGCATTAAATCCGTTTTGCATTAACAGCGCTTTGAACTGTTCGGATGAGGGTAATCCATAATCATGCTTGACATAGTTCACCCTGGCTTCTGGATTAGCTGGAAAAATAACAACGGATATTTCATATAGTTTTACTTCTATCAATTTGTTGGTATCTGCTTCCCGGTCGTATTCCTGCCGTATGATGCTATAACCAATAGACAGGCCATCAATCGCCTTGGCCTGCAATAATGCATGCATTTCCCGCGCTTTTTCTATCTGGTCGATCAGCAATTTACCCTCGACATACAGCCCTCGTTCATCTTCAACCAGTTTGGTATAGCAGCCAATAGGCGTATTCCAATCATGATTGAATAACACTGGCGGCATTCGGTCGCGGGCTTTCCATTCCGCCAACGACTTTGCGAACGCTCCAGGCATTACTACATCACCATAAGAATCTAAATTGCCATTTATAGAGCCATAACCTGAAAAAAAACCGTCTTCTTTGACGGATTTAATTTCAAGCGGCATATCAAGACGTTTTGTCTGCATCATTCTTGCCTCTTTAATGTTTCATTTGCTGCATGATTCAACGTACCCATATTTAACTGCACGGTTAATTCATCCCCACCTTCCACTGCCGGCAAGTCTTCAAGATCGCGCACATGATTGCGTGAATAAATCCCGTTTTGCACCATTGAGGTATAAAAGCTGGCGCGGTTGGCGGGTGAAGCGCGCAATAGCCCCTCGGTATTAAATTTGGGTGTATAAATCTTGCGCTCCGCCGGACTTAACAATTTGCGCGTAATCGTCTGCTCAATCCGTGCCAGCTTAGGCACCATTACAAATGCCTGAAAACTAAGCACCGTGTTTTCGTAACTGGATGCCCAGCTAGACGATTTACTGGTGTGGCCAATTAATTGCGGTGGTACCGAAAAACAGCGGCAGATTTCCTCAATGCCAAACAGGCGTGATTCAAGCAATTGGGCATCAATCGGGCTTAATGACGGCGCTCGGTTTAAAAGGTCAAAACCACCCTCAAGTATTGGTGTCTTCCCTGCGGCACTTGCCTCTGAAAACTCTTGCAGCCATTTGCGGGTTTTCTTACGCTGCTCCTCATTCAATATCGGCGCTCCGCCTTGCCCTGTACCTCTGTATACAAGTACATCGCGCCCTTTGAAACGATTCTTGTAATCGTGTGCCGTAGTATCATTGGCTTCCATTTGCAATCCTAGGATTTCTGCGCCATAGGACAGCGGAGAAAGCCCAGTTATTCCGTCCATCGTGAAATCTTTCAAATGAAAAACATCTCGGTCGGGCAGTTTTCGCGTTCCATCCCTTTCATTGTATTCATATACTACCGCACCCGTTTGCAGGCGGGTTATTTTCATTCTGGCCGCATCAAGCACTTCCAGCGATATAATCCGCTCACCTTTGCGTTTGATTTCAGCAAATGCATTGCCATATATGTCTATTGAAGTCATCAATGCCTGCCAGAATTCGCATGGGTTCATGTCGGCATTGGGCGCATAGCGAAAGATGTCATACAAAGGATGCTCAGTAGCAATATTTTTATCCGCAGTTCGTAAGGCAAAAGGCAGGGTAGACACCAGTCCGGAGCGTAAATTAATACATGCCCACACAGCCGAAAGCTTTAACGCTTTTTCTGGCGTCACCATGACACCACTAACCGACGATGCGCTATCAATTGCCATGATGCTCTCGCCTTTGCCTAGCTTTAACTGCGGCCTGAAAGCACTCAGAATGCGGCGAAAAAAGCCAGTATCCTGTAAATCAGCCATTGTTTAACCTATTATGTAGTTGTCTAGAAAAGAATCAAGGCCGCCGTTATATCGTGAGGTCGGATTGGTCGCCATCACGGCCACGGCATCAAACAGCGCCATCAGGCTGTCAATCTTGGCAAAACCTGCATACTGTTTGGTTACCTGAATACCGTTGCCCGATTGGATAACGCGGGCGTTACCAACATTCCAGTTCATCAGTGGCTGATTAGCGTGCCACATATTTTTGCTGGCTAAAGCGCGCTCTGTGGCTTTAATAGTGCCTGTCATTTTGAAGCCTTGCGATATCGCTTTAAACAGGCCATCAGCAGGGAAAGCATAGCCACTGTCAACAAATTTATTATGGATGGTTTGTAAAACTGGTTCCATGCCATAGCGGTCAACTGCTATAGAGTGCAACAAACCCGTTTCGCCCACTTTCAAACATATCTCAGCCACTTCTTTCAGGTCATCGCCTACATTTTGGCAAAAGGTCATGTCACCGTCTTTCACAAAACTATCTAGTTGTGGGAGGATGTCCTTGCGATTATTCAGCACCGGCGGGTTTGCCCATGCATAACACCATGAAAGCCAGCGCTGAGTGTCTTTTTCCCGCCCAACCACGGCCAACCCAAACAGGTCATCATTACCACCGCCGTCAAGCCCTATTACAACTACCTCGCTGCGTTCTAGCAGCGTATCTAGCGTCAACGTGTCATCTGTCTGCGCTAGCCAGTAATCTGCACCACTCCAGCGATCTGAGCGTAAATTTAACCCGACTTCCTTGTTTAAGTGCTTGGCCTCAAACTCAATAAGCGTTTCTTCGCCTTTCAGTTCGGCCTGTCGATACTCACTAATCAAAAAAGCCTCGTCTACTGAGTAGCCAAGGCTTGGATTGGTTATATAGAAGTTTTCAGGCTTCTTATACGCTCCCGACTTAATAAGCGCAGCCGGAAACTCATACAAAACCGGCAAATAAGTCTTATCAACAAGTTCTTTACCCTCCGCCGTCTTGCCATCCCTTACCGAACGCGCATACTCCAGTTCCGTTTTAAACACGCCAGCGGGCGGCTCTCGGGATTGCGTGGACAAAATAATTAAAAAACCATCCACTTTAGACATCAGGCCGCCGGTGGCTTCTTTAATTATTGATTCTGCATTCGCCATCGCGCCAAATAAATGATGCTCATCAATCAAAACAAAGGCGGCTTTCAGGCCACCTGCTGTTTTATCGTCCGCAGCCACAACTTTCAGCGTTGACTTGGTAGCTAAATGCGTTATCGTTCTCGTATGCTTGGAAATACTGTATTTATCCTGCATTTCCGGATCAAACTCAATCATACCCGCCGCTGGTTTAAACGAATTATCAGCCACTTCTTTCGTCGGTGCCAGAATGATAGCCTCAGCTAAATTACGTTCATTCAGTTCAAGGGCGGTTATCATAATTCCGGCAGCAATGGTAGATTTAGCGTTTTTCTTGCTAATCAACAAAAAGAACTTTTTGATTAATCTCCGCTGCGTATCTGGATCAAGCGCGCCAAAAATCGCACCAACAAAATCAAATACCCACTGCGGCATTACATCACGCATTCTTGGCAATCCGGTCATGTCGGGCACTATCAGATCACCAAATACCTCAATCGCAATCTCTGCCACGATAGGAAATAGCGGTTCGCTGGGTATCAATGACTGCCGGTTAACAATCCGCTCTTCCCAGTCAGGGCAGGCTGTCACCCAATCAGCCATTTACTTCACCTTTTTCAAACCTTTCTGCTTTAGCCGTGCAGACAATCCGCCCGCGCGTGATTTTTCAATGGCCACATCTCTGGCGGCCTCTTTCTTGCCGGTCTCGCCAATGCGCCCATGCTTATAAGGCATCAGGGTTTTAGCAGCATCAATCCGCAGCTTGTGCGGCCAGTTATCATCATTCATTACCATCACCAAAAACTGCAAAGGGTCATCACTGGGTGGTGATACAGACTTAACAGGATTAACATCCGTATTAACATCGTTGTTAATAATTTTGTTAATATTTTTGTTAAGTCCATTTTGCTGCTTTTTCAACTCCTCAATGCGCGCTAAAACGGCCTGATTTTTCATTAACCGACATGCGGCAGCGGCTGCACCATTCTTGCTGTAGCCCGCATTAACACAGGCTTCCGTCTGATTTAGCCCCGCGGCCACACTAAGCGCGAATAATTCCTGTTTATCATTAAGTGACATAGCAAATTGCCTATTTTTTCGAGCAGATTTTGTTAATTAACAGGTGTTTTCAGGCCATTTTTTTTACAAATGAGAGGGCGCGCGGTGTCGGCGGCGATAGTAACCCAACTTTACTACCACCCCTGCCTATTTTTTAAGCAGACTAAAAACAATAATAAATAGTTACTATTTCATATGATAATATAATTCGAAGTGATAACATAATGTAACTATCTTCATGCATAATAATCTAACCAGCTACACCCATCACTAAATAAATTTACCATCCACGCTTATATCGCTGCCGCAGTTCTTTAGTGGTCTTATGCTTATGACACTCCGCGCATAGTACTTGCAAATTACTATCATCATTACTGCCACCTAACTCCAATGGAATGATATGGTCAACCTGTAAGCCGCCACCAATGCAACCGCAGGATCGGCATCGAAAACTATCCCGTGCCAATACCCTCTTCTTTATCTCCTGCCATTGATAGCCTCGTATGCGCTTTGTAGCCCCCGGTTTACCCCTGAGTACCGTGGCAGATGAACTGTTAAATTCAGGTAAACTACTTTTAAGCGTTGGTATCTTCATGGATTTGTGTCAGTAAAAGGCCGTTGTAATACGCCTGTGCAAAACCTATAGGGTTACTCATATCCCAACTCCAATAAAAAAGCCCACGCGCGCATGCGTGGACTTGTCTTAATTCAATCTATTAAATCTCAATAACAAACATAAAAACTTATAAAATATTGCAAATAACTTATATTTATCTTATAATTTACTTATGAATAGGATAATCTACCAACCCAAAGCTATTAAGCAACTTAGCAAAATCCCTACACATAAAATTATTAGGGATAAGATTGCAAATCTTTCCAATATGCCTAATTGCCTAAATGTTAAGAAGCTTAACAATCACCAGTATGATTACAGACTAAGAGTTGGTAATTATCGGGTGTTGTTTAATTATGATGGCGATATTAGCATCGTCTCCATTGAAGAGGTGAAAAAACGCGATGACCGCACTTATTAACTATCAAATTATAAATAATCGATTTGGTAATCCTGAATATGTTCTAGTTCCTTATGATAAATACTTGCAGTTAACCAGCTCGTCTAAAATTAATCTTACCGATGGCGTGCCTAGTGAAGTGGTAGATTTATTGTTCGACAAACAATACTCACCTGCTCGGGCATGGCGTGAGTACTTGCAACTTACACAAGAAGAATGTGCTAAAAAATTAGGCATAACTCAACCAGCTTATTCACAACTGGAATCATCAAAAAAACCACGTAAAGCCACAAGAATTAAATTGGCTACCGCATTGGGTATTCATGAAGGTCAACTAGACTTACTTGCATGATCAACGCCCGTCAAAGCGATAGGCGGGCAATAGTGCTTCGATTCAATTTGATGTAATCTTAAGCTCTTCACCAACCACAGCTAAAACAAGCTGGCCTTAAATAAGCCGGCGATTGCATTGACAAAAGGCGCATCATATTTCTATACATCGCTATTAACAAAGATGAAAATACTGGCTACGGCGTAACCGTACCATCTTTACCTGGCTGCTTTTCATATGGTGATACACTTAATCAGGCCATTGATGAGGCTAAACAGGCTATCTTGTTTCATATAGAAGGCATGCTCGAAGACGGCAAGGAGCCTGAAACACAACAGCCGACACTTGATACCCTGATAACCAACCCCGATTATGCTGGTGCTCAATGATTTGGTATCGAGGTTAATATTGATCATCTAACCCTGAAGCCTGAACGCTTTAATGTGAGCTGGCCAAAATATCTTTTAGACAAGGTCGATAATTACGTATCATTAACCCATGATACCCGTTCCAACTTTCTAGCTAAAGCTGCGCTTGATAGGATTGGCCACACAAGCCAGAATGCCAGTTAAAAGATGGGCTTTGATGCCAAATTAGGTGCTCATCATCACATGCTATCAACGCCCTATATGTGCAATAACTAACCACATACAGACACCCAATAAAAAAAACCCGCCAGGGAGATGGCGGGCGGAGTAGTAAAGTTTATCAACTAAAAGGAGAATACAATGTTAATATCTTTTTTTGGGTGCAGCAAAGCTGCCACCGGCATTAAAAAGAAAAAACAGATTGGTGATTAGAAATATACTAAATATTCAAGTTATGTACAAGGGTGAATTAAAAAAATATTTATCAAAATTTTCACAATGTTGCATATATGCCCAAAACAGCACTAACGCCCTTTCTACCTGTCCAGCCCATGCGCCCCTATTAACCATAGCACGATGGCGTGCAGTGATTGAACGGCGCTTAAAATAAGGGCTTTTACGTCCATACTCAATACTAAGCACATTAAACGCCTCGCGATTGTTTTGTGCCAATAACGACAACGCACTTTTTACCAATGCAAACACCTCAGGTTTATAGTGCACACCATCAAAAGCATATTCCCTGATAACTTTCTCTTTCCCGTAGCGCCATTCAGCACTCAGACAATGCCCTTGCCTCTTCCGATCAGCCATAGTTCGCTCATACGCAGCCAGCACATCTGCAGCAATGTCTATTTCAATCTTACTAATCATCAAATATACCCTTTAACTCTTCGCTCTTTCCTAAACTTGACATCATCATCGCACGCGTTGTGACTTAAAATCCCGCCGAACTCTTTCACCTGTAATCATGCTAATGGCTTCCCTTTCACGCTCATGGTATTGGCAGCTTTCACGGTCAAAAAACAGATTAACCATCGGTTGGTAACCCGAATCGCGTTGTTTTTGACAAATAAGCTTCGCATCCGGGTCTGTCCCGTAACCTGTAGCATCACTATTTCTCCACACAACCAAAACATTATCAGCAAGATCAGTAATCCCCGCCGACCCCCTGACATCATGCTTGTTAGGAGGCTTAGATTCATCGCCGTTATCAGGCTTGCGAGGGTGTGCAACAAGGTGAATATGTATATTGTTTTGAGATTTAAAATCCCGCAGCATTTCCGCTATCTTTTTCTGCCTGTCCACATCACTTTCAGCCACCCCCAGCATCATCAAACTATCAATAACAAAATGACGGCAGTTATATCGTTGCTTAGCATATTTAAATACATTGAGCATCCTTTCCAGACTGGCGGCGCCATTAACGTCATATATCCATAACCCGCCAGATTCATTGCCATTTTCTTCCGTGCAACGCTCACCATCGATATTCATGCCCCCAGATAGCAAATTTAATGCCTCTGTTAAATCCGCAGTATCAGGGCGCTGCTTTCCACATACCTGCCTAACCATCCGATTTAATACCTTGTAGGGCTTCATCTCCCCGGAAAACAAACAAATGCGTTCTTTCTGCCTCAGTATCATTTCACACATACAATACCCCAATAGCTGGCTTTTACCGTGCCCACTGTAACCAGTCCATACCGTCAACTGATCCATGCCAAACTTAAAATCTTTCATCCCAGCAAATGGCGTAGTATTACCTGCGGCAGCTTCAAGTAATCCATTAAAATCCTGAAACAAAATGTCCGCGTACTCAATAGCGTTTTTTAAATCTTCCGGTTTTTTGTACTTGGCACTGACTATCGCATCCAGTACAGCAGCTTCACCAGCCTTACACAGACACTCATTAGCATCTTTAAAATCGCCCCAATCAACCAACTTGCACCGGTGTTCACCAAGCCGTTGCAAAACCTCCATCGTGGCCAACTGTCCCGGGTCATCATTATCCAAGGCCAGATAAATCACCCTAAACTGCTGCAACCGCTCCCAGTCGTATTCAATCCACTCCAGATTTTTAGCACCGCTAGGCATAGACAGCGCCTTTACCCCAGACTGGAAAACACTCAAGGCATCAATTTCACCCTCAGTAATCACAACCTTATCGTCATCAGGCGTGATTACCTGCCACCCAAACAAACATGGCTCACAGTTTGATTCTTGTCGCCAGCGGTTTTTCTCCTCACCCTTTCGCCGTGGCGTTAGGTACTTGATGTTATAAATAACCCCCTCAACCATTAACGGAAAAGCAATCTCCCTGTCATGATTGGCCACATTGTAGGCTTTAAGCGTGCTGCCATTAATGCGCCGCCTGTCAAAATAACCATCCTCTTTTGGCTGAATCACCGTCCCCAAGCGTACAGATGGGCGCGTAAATGATTTTTTACTGGCAACTGAAAACTTGGGAGAAAACTCAACCCCCAGCCACTTACAGGCATCCTTAAGCGCATCAACAAAGCTTAATCCCCTACAGGCTGCCCACAAATCCAGCAAATCGCCACCTTTATCCTGATCACTGAAATCTTTCCAGACACCAGCCTTACTGCCAGATAAATGCACCTTTAGCGATTGCCCCTCCTCGCCATTAACCGAGCCACAGCACCACTCATTGCCATTTTTCCTGCCATTGGGGAGCAGATACTCAGACACACTTAACGCCTTATCAGCCAGCAACTGAGATACCTCCCTAGCGTCCATAATCAGCCTCATTCCACAGACGCACAGTTTCCATAAACAACTCATCAGCACTTGAGCTATAGCCTACATCTTCCCATCTCGGCGCGTTCCATTCCCCAGTTTGCCCAAGAACAGAAACAAACACCTTGCGCCCGCCAACATCTACCCCATACACCCGCAGATTCGGCCTTACCTCCACATAGCGCGCATTAGTACAATCCCATTCATTCCGGCGTTTATTGGCACCCATCCTGCCAGCACTGCTAGTTGACCATGTTAAAACCCAGTTGCGCCATGTAGCTTCCCAGTTGCGCTTATTCGGGGCTTTAGCATCACCAGATAGCCAGTAATTCACAAACTTCTCAATCTCAATATCCAGCGCAGTCCCAACCAGCCCCTTAGCTGCCGCATAATCCAGATATTTATCCGGCATTACCCAGTTTTCACACCAGCCACATTTCTTATGCAGCCCTATTGGCGCATACACCACACCAGCACCATCAGCATTATCATCATTCAATTCTGGCTGCTCACCATCTGGGACTAACTCAAAATCCTCAGAATCACTAGCGCGCTCTATCTCTGTATAATTCTCTGAATAATTCTTTGTATAAATCTCTTCTTTATACGAACTGTCACATGTCGCAACTCCCGAGTGTTGACATGTCGCCACTCCCGAGTTGTCACATGTCAACACTCCCGAACTGCGACATGTCGTCATTCGGGAAATGTCATATTTTGCACCTCGGCAAATGCGACCAATCAAACCAGTAAATACTCGGTATTTAGGCTTGTCTGCTTTATTAGCATCAAAACACTCAGCAGCCTTTTTAATCGCAGCCTCATCAACCAGATAATAAGTTCTATGCTCAAGCTTCTTAACCTTGCGCCGGATATAGCCAAGGCTTTCCAGCATCTTGATGGATTTACGTACCGCATATTCACTTAAATCCAGTTCACTAGCCAATTCCTTAACAGACTTATAAAAACCTTTTGCCGTACTGGTACAGTACTGCCACCAATAGTGCAACTGGTTTAAAACCAGCCCAGCCTTAATATCGCCCTTACATATACGTTTCAGACGCGGATTGTAGGCACATGTAACATCTCCGATAATATCGCCTATTTTTAAAGAGTTATCATTGACAAGATTTGCTACTGAAGTCATAATTACACCTGTAGTTATCTGTAGTTATTTAAAGAATTGAACGACTGCCAAACAGCCGTTTTCCGAAAGCCCAGTCCCGTGGGCTTTTTTTATTGTTATTCATCTCAGCCCCATCTCCTCTTCCAACGCCTCAACCACCTCAGTCGGGCGGTTTCGGTATATTTCATTTAGCACATCCAATAACTTATGCGCCTCGTCCGTCCTGCCCGCGCGTATCAGCTCTTTAAGCCGGCACCATTCATCATTAAATTTAAAATCAACCTCAGATTGACCATCTTGCAGATAGATTTGAGTTGCTTTAGTTGTCATCGTATTCATTCTCCAGTTCTGGCCAGTGTTTTTTGTAATCTAATGGCCTCAGGTCTTTTCTTGTTACAGCACCATTTGTCACTAGTTGCATCAACGAACATTTATAAGGTGGAACTGGTTTTCTTCCTGATTTCCATAACGAAATATTAGAAGGATGATCTTTAATTGCATCCGCTAATCGCTTAGCTTCTCCTCTAGGCTTGGATTCCAGATAAGATTTCAAATCCATTTAATTACCTTTTTAAAAATATATTTCCTATTAGATAATTTTATTTTATCTAATTTGTTATCTATTGGCAATTGTGTCTTTTATTTCGTTTAAGGTAAATTATTATCTAATTGATAATTTGATGAACAATATGAAACTTACATCAGAAATTAGACTTGAAAACCTGAATTTATTAGTTAAAGAGGCAGGGGGCGTAACAGAGCTAGCAAAAAAGGCTGGATATAAACAGCCAAGCTACTTGTATCAAATAATTAACCGCACACCTGTCCAGAATGGGAAAGCAAAAAATATAGGTTCTATAATGGCATCCAAACTAGAAGAAGCAATGAACAAGCCAAAAGGTTGGATGAGCCAAGAACATCGTAAAAAAACCAAACCCAATGCTGTTTATTTAGGCACTATGGAGCCTTGGGACAATTCAACGCCTATAGGGGAAGATGAAGTGGAAGTTCCGTTTTATAAAGAAATATGTTTATCAGCGGGCAATGGATTTTCTGATGATATTGAAGATTACAACGGATATAGACTGAGATTTGCGCGTTCTACATTAAAAAAACATAGCATTAACCCAGAATATGTTGTGTGTGTCACCGCAGATGGTGACAGCATGGAGCCTGTTATTCCAGATGGCACAACTATTGGAATTAATAAAGGAGATAAATTCATAAAAGATGGCAAAATTTACGCCATAAATCATGATGGGTTACTTCGTGTGAAGATTTTAAAAAAACGACCAGGCAATAAAGTATTAATTCAAAGTTTTAATTCATTGGAATATGGCGACGAAGAAGTAAATATGGAAGACATCAATGTTATAGGACGTGTTTTTTGGTGGTCTGTTCTAGATTAGAAGAATATTGATTTTATAGATATTTAATCTTAAGGATGAACTTATGACTAAATCTGTGAAAAAACGCCCTTTAACATCTGAGGAGTTACTCGAAGCTAAAAAACTAAATGAAATTTACAAGGCAAAGAAAAAAGAATTGAATTTAAATCAATTGAAAGTTGGTGATCTAATGAATATTAGCCAAGGTGCCGTAAACCATTATCTAAACGGGATAAATGCACTTAATTATGAATCTGCTTCACAATTCGCGAAAATTCTTCAAGTCCCCGTTTCCGATTTCAGCCCCCGTTTGGCAAAAAAAATACAAACTCTAGTTCCAAGAGATTTTGCCAGCAATGTCGGCGCTAAAGGAAATTACCTTTTATGGGACGATGATAATCCTCTACCAGAAGATGAGTACGTGCTTGTCAATTATTATAAAGATGTGCGTCTTGCTGCGGGAGATGGGTCATATGATTGCACCGACTATAATGACTTTAAAATTGCGTTTCCACGTAATGCATTAAGGAAATGTGGTGTCTCGCCAAACAAGGCAGTTTGCATGACGATTAAGGGGGATTCCATGGAACCAGTACTGCCGGATGGCGCTATCGTTGGCGTCAACTTAGACGGAAAAAGAATAATAAACAATGAAATTTATGTATTCAGGCATTCTGGCAGCCTCCATGTAAAACAATTATCATGGAACGATGATAATACTATCAACATCCATAGTTTCAATTCATCCAGAAAGGACGAAACCGCATACTTAGAGGAAATGGAAATTATTGGACAGGTTTTCACGTGGTCAGTAATTAGGTGCATCCCCTAAATTTAATATGTAATTTTTATGCTGGGTCACAAATGTTATACATTTTTGCTTGAACTATAGGATAAAATTCAATGGAGGAGGAATTTAAACACCACTATAGCGATGAAGAAATAGATATGGAAAACATCAATATTATAGGATTATAGGACGTGTTTTTCTATTTTATTATCCTATTAATGAAATTTATAAAGCAAAGTTTAATTGAGGAATTAATGAATGGATTTGAGAATATTAAGTGATGACGATATAATAAAACTAATTAAATGCCCAAAACAAACCATAAATCGCTCCAAATGCACACCTGATTTTAGACATAAAAAAAAGAACTATTATTTAACTTGCAAAGAGTTTCCTAACCATCAGTTTATGCTTTATTACCGACAGAATAATGAAGAAAATGATGATTATTCGGTAGGTCTTATGGTGACATTTCCATGTGGTAAACAATTAACACTTATAAGATTTAATGGTAGTAGTCATTGCCATCCAAATCGTATAGAAAAAGAAGTAATAGAATGGGAACCACATATACATATTGCCACACAACGATATATTCAAACTGGACATCCTAATGGATATGCAAAAAAAACTGATAAATATCAATGTGTAGATGAGGCACTTGAATATGCATGTGAATACTGTAATATACAAGGAATTATTAAAGACAGCCATTATCCAAGGCTAATTTGACATGCTAACGACAGACATTGAAACACTGCTTTGCACAAACTTTTGCTCAGCAATTAAGACAAGAGAACGACCTGATGGTTCTATACAGGTTGTAACTCCCTTTGTCGGAAGGGATGGGGATACTTATAATATTTATATTAAGCAAGAAGATGATAGCCTTTATCGTATAACGGATAAAGGTTCCACTATCATGCGATTAAGCTATGAAAATGATTTAAAATTCCTTAAAGGTGGGCGAGGACAAGTATTAAATGAAATTGCCGAAGAATATGGCGCTCAGTTTGAAGGTGGCGAGATATTTATTAAGTCAATTTACTCAAACATAGCAGATGCCGTTTTTGGAATCGGACAAGTTTTAACTCGTGTTTCCGATTTAGGATTATGGACTAAAAATAGAGTTAAATCTACATTTTATGAAGATTTAGAAATTAATTTGAGTCAAGTGATCCCTAATACAAAAAATGTGCAACAAAACTATTTTACTATTCAAGATACTGAAGAGTTATACCCAATAGATTACTATATTGAACCAAGCAGTAAATCTGAATCTGCATTAGCTATATTTGGTGTACCAGACTCTAGTAAAGCTAGGCTTGTTACAATTGTGATGAGTAAAATAGAAGAATGGAAGCTAAATTGCTCCACTATCGTTGTACTGAATGGCTTAGACAATGTTTCTAATTCCGATCTTAAAAGGCTTATGGATGTTGTGGATAATGAGTTTGTCCCAGAAGTATCAGATATAGTAACACTGAGGAAGAAAGTAGGTTCTAGATTAAGGCTAAACTAAGTCCAGTAGCGTACTCCTTCTCCCTACATTGACCAATTATGCTATCTGCCACCATTCAGGTGGCTTTTTTGTTGCCTTTAAATAACAAAAATTCTGAACACACAAAAAATAAATATATTTTAGATATAATAAGATAACATTAATTATTATTTTTTATGCCCTTTCATGTTGCTTATTTGTTATCTATTAGATAATATATACCCATCGAAGTTAAACAACTTCACCGCACCGGCTCAGGGCAGCGGAATATAAAAGCCCGAGGCAAGTTAAGGAGCTTGCTGGCAAGCCGTTAAGCCCTCGCGGGCGGCCAGAACAAAACCAGTAAGCCGGTAACGCTTGCAGACAGACAAGTCTAAAAATCCAAAGAACTTTATGAAAGGAGAACGACTTCAAACACCATCTTTGATAATTTATATCTGAATGTACAAATACTTAGATATACAAACACGCTAACGAGTTTAAAAATCGCAGCGCATTTATTATGAGTAAGTGCGCTTTAGTTTTTGGACTTAGATAACAAAGCCAGCTTGTTAAGGCTGGCTTTATTGTTTGGCTTAAAAATTTATTAAATCGAAAGGAATTATGAATGGATACACCATCAAATCTTACCCCGTCTGATTTGCAAGAAATTAAAGACCTCATTATTTACTTAGCAAGTAACCATCCAGAGCTCGACTTAATTGGAAAAACCATAGAATTAATGAAGGCATATAGCTTAATTAATAAGACTCAGCCCCCTGTTGTATCAATGGAATCCAGTTTATCTCCTAAAGAACTTATAAACTCGTAAATGTTGTCTGCGCTAGCTTTGTGGTACTTATCATTAAGACTGTTTGGATCATGTTCCAAGAGAATTTTAGTTAATTCAACTGCTGTTTCGTATGAAGATTTTTTCATTGTTGTAACCTGCTAGGTTGTTTGTGGAAATTCAATTCTAGCAGTATTCACATACTGAGTGACTAAAAGAGTGACAGCTCGGAAAGACGGGCAATACATCTAAGTTTAAAAATCGCCGCCCATTCTAGAAAAAGCCAGTTTTAACAAGCTGGCTTCATTGTTTGGCTTTGCGTAAATGATTACATATTTTGTAGATATTGCATAAGCATTAAGCCGGCGGTTTTGGCATTTGATAAGGTTAAATCTATGCAGCGCGTAAGAATATGCTCCGCTCCTTTTTCTTTTAGCTGAGCTAACAATTTCTGCTTTTCATCTTCTTTTAGATTTGACGCTTTAATAATCGAATCTAAGTGTTGAAGAGTATTACTATGCAGCTTAACTGTAACTGCGCTGATTTCATATCCAAGCGCATCACCGGTAGCAATATCGTAACCGTCGGCGGTAAGTATTAAATAGTCGGCATCTATATCCGTGCCATCAATGTATTCTTGTACTGCTCTTGGGTCAATCATCCCCTTTGCAATTAAATATTGCGTTGCTGCGATTAATTCCTCCTCGTCGTATTTATCGTACAGGATATCTAATTCAGATTCCGGCAATGGCTGCATGGGGTATTTGGCTAATGTAGACAACATATATCTTCTAACCTCTTCAAAAGAATTACTCATAAGTACCTCTATTTGCTAGGTTGTTTTGGGAACCTCAATTCTAGCATATGCACGATGGCAGTGAGTGCCTAACCACCTGCCACCCTACCCGAGTTTAAAAATCCAAGCCCGCTGATTAGTGGGCTTTAGTTTTTGAATTTAAATAAAATTAAAGGAGTTAAAAATGAACGGTGAAAACAACACCAATCCGGAACCTGTTGGATTTTGGGATGAAATGGCACAAATGGTTAGCGAATTGGATTTAAGCCAATTCCCCATGCAAACCAAACCACAACCAGAAAAACGGCTGGCTAATAATGAGCTGGTAGACGTCGCTTATGAAGCCATCTGCCACCAGCAGCTAAAAAAATGGTTACTGAGTATGTTCAACGTAATGCAAACTAAAAGGAGTTAATCATGAAACCTAAAATACATCTGCATGAATTAAAAAATCACCCTTATGGCAACCGTATTTGCTGGCAGCATAGACCAACAGGCGCACTGGTTGTTAGATATGGCATATTACTATATGAGGTAATCATTCCCACCCAATCCCCCTTAAGAAATACCGAGGAACATTACGGCGTGGGACATCTAAGAAATGCCCGAACCATTATCAGACGCCACTGGCTGGAATGTATATCAAAACGCAACACACCCCAGCAAAAAAACAAAGGATTTAATAGCAATAGTATCAAATGATTGCTTTATTTATTGGATTGCACAATCCAATTGATACCATAACTATCAAACCTAATCTATTGATAACAGGAGTACACAGCAATGCAAGTAGAAAACAAATTTCGCGTCCGCTACCATGATGAAATAGCCAGTTTAATGGATAACGCCGAGTTGCTTGCCATCATACAGGATATTGATGAGAGTCCAGATGAAACACTAGAACGGATAAGCAGAAAAGATTTAGGATATCTTAGTGAATATTGTTTTCATGTGTTAGATACAACAACGTTTATTATGGAAACATTATCTAAATTAGTTGACAGCTATAGAGATAATAATATCACTAAGGCGCTAAGCCAGGAGGACTTTTTGAGATTTACCAGCACACTAACAGCACTATCAGGCGGGATTAATAGCTGTATTGGTTATATGCACCCGACGATAATGGAACTGCTAGGAATTAAACGTGGCAGCACCTCAAGCTAAGTTAAATTTGGCATTTTTTGAAAATTAAACGGGGGAATAAACTTCCCCCTTTTTTAAATACAAATATCATCATGAAAAAATTGCACTACTGGCCACTTATGTGGCTTTTTTATTGCTGGCTGTGATTGTACAGAAGAGATAAAAAGTAGAGCAGTGAAACGGGCTGGTGAAGATACTATGGAAACACAGGTTGTTTTACGTGATGGACGCAAAATTACCTGCCTTGTTTACCACCACAATTTTTACGGTGGTGCCGCAGGCCTATCCTGCGACTGGTATAACGCCCCACCAATACAGCCGCCCTACCCCAGCCCTAGCAAACTTAACAACAACAGGCAGATTAAATCATGAATATTATCGTTTGCGGTGGTTGTATCGTTTCTGGCGATGGCTTCCGCCAAATTGTAGCCAAAACGTTGCTATCAATACATACAAGTACCCCTATTGATACCCTGATTGATTCTGGAGCCTCTCACGGTGCGGTTTACTTAGCCCGGGAATGGGCAAGAGTACACAATATTCAAACCAAAAGCTTTCCTGCCTTGCTTGGTCGACACGGGAGCCATTGCGGGCACATGCGTAATCAAAAGATGATTGATTATGCCCTGCACCACAATGCTCCCAAAGGTGGCCAGAATCATACCATGCTGGTAATTTTCAAAGACAAGCATGGCCGTGGTACCAAGGACATCATCAAACAGGCCAAACAAGCAAATATTCTTGTTTGGGTAGTTGATTTAGAAAGCGAAGCCAGCTAAATGCTGGCTTTTTTATTACAGTATACCAAGGATGAATAACATGAAAGTTACAATTAAATGGATGAAAGAACTAAACGCCAGTGAAGATGATCTTGCCACTTTTGAAGAATGTATCCCTACAGGTGAAGCTGATCAATTATTTGTACTAAATAAGTGCGCAGAATTAAGCACTAATCATTTCTGTGATAAATTTGCCAGACTGGCTGAATGGCTAATAAGCTACTATTGGTTGACAAATTAAACGGGTTAAGTTAATTTTGTATATACTTTCCGATACATAAAGTAGCAGTTTAGCAGTAACTATCCATCATAAAAGGAATTTCATATGGGAAAATCTATCATGATGGGAAAGATTCATATTCCTTATAGTTGCAATTGATATCGCCGATGTGAGCAGCACATTTGGCGTTTTGTTGTTATGAGGAAAGGAGTTTTATATGAATGCCAAATGCTTGACAGTTTTTGTATCATTATTCATCGCACTGAGTATTAGTAGTGCTATTTCTTGGCTTGTAATTTGTAAAATGCCGGCTGCTGCTGATCAAAGATTATATGAACTATATGAGATATATGTGGTATCTGGATTTACATCAACATGTTTAATCGTATTAGCTGTTTTACGATATGCTTTATCCAAGAGACATGCTCATAAGGAGGTTTAATTATGGCTTATTCTGCTGTTTCGGTAGCTAATTCAATTATTAAGTTGGCAAACGAAAAAGGGGTTAATGATTTAACTCCTATGAAGCTACAAAAATTAATGTATTTTACCCAGTTCTTTTATTTAAAGAACTTTCATGAATTACTAATTAATGATAACTTTGTTCGTTGGAAATTTGGCCCAGTCATTCCATCAATCTATTATCAATTAAAGGTATATGGAGCTAACCGCATTAATAGCTATATTCGACAACTATCTCCAAATAATGAAGCAATTGTTTATATGATGGCAGATGATGATTATAGGGGGCGAGCTGTTCTTAATAAAGTTTTTGAGAAATTAGGCAGCTTAAACGCAATTCAATTATCCGCTTTAACTCACCGTGAGAATTCTTCTTGGTCTAAGAACAAAACGCTTGATACAGTTATAACTGTGCAAGAAATGGAAAATTCAGAGATATAGATTGATATTACAATGGACGATACCCAAAAAATAGGTATAGATAATATTAAGATAGAAGTTGAAAAACCAACCGAAGAGGAAACCGAAAATATACAAAAAGAATATAATAATGATACACCTATCTCTCAAAATGAGAATGATCGTGAAAACTCTGTAGAGCACCTTATATTATGTGAGGAAGTTGAAG
This sequence comes from Snodgrassella alvi, assembly GCF_002777825.1. Taxonomy (GTDB): domain Bacteria; phylum Pseudomonadota; class Gammaproteobacteria; order Burkholderiales; family Neisseriaceae; genus Snodgrassella; species Snodgrassella alvi_C. Next base: position 307,052 of record NZ_MEIR01000080.1, read on the forward strand.
ATATAAAAGCTAACAGAGAATTGCGAGACAAATATTCATTCAAGGCTTTTAAAGTAGTAAAAAAATCACTGTGGGGCTGGGCGATACTGCTTTTTATTTATGGTCTAGTTAAATTTTTAACTAGGCATGACAATGGTGGATTTGAGATTTTTTCTGATCATGTTTTAATTGCGATAACAAGCGCAACAACATTAAATATATTTGCAGGATTTTTAAGTTTAATTAGAGGTTTATTTCCTTCAATAAAAGAGGATAGTAAAGTAAAGCAACTGTCACCTTCTGTTCAAATTTACTGTAAAACACCAGAAAAAAATACCTATTAGAATTACCATTGACAAGAGTGAATTCATGGTATGCATAATCCCTGCCATGCTGGCGAAGTATTAAAAGAATATTTAGGCGATATCAGTATCAGTACCGCAGCCAAGCATTTAGGAGTAACACGAGTTGCACTTTCTCGGATTATTAATGGCAAAGCTGGAATTAGTGCTGATATGGCGGTGAGGCTGTCTATCCTGCTGGGTACTACTCCACAATTCTGGCTCAATATGCAGGTAAATTATGAATTGTGGAAAGCGAGCCAGAACTCACATATTGACGTGATTCCACTTAATACAGCATTACCTGTGTGATAGTTTTAATTTTATACATATTACCAAGCCAGCATTAGCTGGCTTTTTTATTAACACCAATGTCACAACCCATGCCGGCAATTAGCCGGTTTTTTATATGAGCAAGATCATGTCTGAAACATCACCCTATGCAGAATTTTTGACACCAGCAGAGGTAATCGTATTAACGGGGTATAAAGCCAAAAGCAAGCAAGTTGAACATTTAAGAAAACAGGGTATTCCTTTTCGTTTAAATGGAAGAAATGAGCCGATAGTATTGCGCCAAGCCCTATTAGGGAATAAAAAGCAGCATTCAAGCAGTACCCAAGTTAAAACACGCTGGCAATCACCTATGCTAAGCAACTCGGCATAATCTTATTATTGGGGGCTATATGGGTCGTAAAGCAACAGTTAATTTAAATCTACCAACAGGCATGCGTGCACGTAAACGCAAAACGCGCAACGGCATAGTGACATGGTATTACTTCGATACTGGTGGCAAACCGCGTAAAGAAATACCGCTAGGCAATGATTATGTGAAAGCCTGTCAAAAATGGTCGGAGTTGTCATTACAGAAGCTTGATAAGGCTCACCAAATCACTTTTGTGCAGGCATTACAACGATACATATTGGAAGTCATTCCTAAAAAAGCACCCAAAACACAACGAAACAATATTTATCATACTAAAAGATTAAAACTATTTTTTGGTGGTGATAATCCGGTACTCCTAGAAGATATTGATGCAGGCCATATACGGGAATATTTTAAATGGCGTCACAAGGCGCCGGTTGCCGCCAACAGGGAAATAGCTTTATTTAATCATATATGGACATATTGCCGCCCTGCTCATTGGGGGTATACATCAAAAGAATCACCATCAAAAGATATCAAACGAAATAAAGAACAGCCAAGGGATGTATATGTTGAAGATTATATCTATAGCATCCTGTATAAATATGGTGGCCAAGATTTGCGTGATGCGATGGAGATAGCGATGATGCTTGGGCAGCGTCCTTGTGACACAGCCAAAATTCACACCGATCATATCCAAAAAGGTGTGCTTACCATCAAGCAAAACAAAACAAGTAATGCCCTTAGATTCGTTGTTACAAAAAGATTGCAGGAGATTATTACGCGCCGTGCCCCTCATGGTGGCTTTTTATTTTTAAACAACCGTAAACGGAAAATGACAACGGACAACCTACAGTATCGTTTTGACATTGCGCGCAGTCTTGCTATTCAAAACCATCCAGAACATGCTGAGGAATTGGCGCAGATTCAATTCAGAGATTTACGCGCTAAATCTGCGACAGATAAATCGCTTGTATCTAGCGAAGAGGAAGCGAGTAAATTATTGGGGCACGCCAGTGTAAACATAACCAAAAAAGTCTATATTAGGCGCACTCTTCCTATAATACCCTTTGAACATAAGGGTGACGAAATTGCGGAACAGGTTTAAAAATTGCGGAATAGATTTAATGGTATTTTTTATTTTATTTATTTATAACAATACATTGCATCAATTTAATTGAAATCCCCTGCTGCCTCAAATACACACATGAATCACTCCGGCAAGAAAATTAAGCGCCGATTATAACAGTTTAACCGGATAACCCAAGATGGCTGACACAGTATAGCCGGATGTTTAGTAATGTGGCAGTAACCGACGATTATCAGGCTGATGGATTAGCGGCTTAAGCAGACGGCGAAAATGCACCAGAAAGGGGAGATGGCGCTTATCTCCGGCCAGTGCCAGAAAATAATCCTGTACCAGCTGCGCCTGCTGCTCCATATTCAACTGCCCAAGGCTTTTGATGGTATTTAAAGGCGGATAACGGTAGGCACGTGCCTGATAATACCCCGCTTTCAGTGCCAGACAGACACCAGCAAATATAATTGGAAAACCATGCTGACTCTGCCATACATGCATTAATTCATGAATCAGCCACGCCTGTCGGCTCAAATTGGCCTGCGCAAAATCATCTACATAGTAAGCTGCAGGAAAAACAATACGGTTACCACAGGTAATGGCTGCATGCGGATGCAGCAGCCACCATGCACCGCTGACAATTTGCACCTGTGACCAGTTTGCGGCATTACCCAGAATTTTTCTAACCAGATACAACTCGTTACATGTTAAGGGGCGTTGCATAATATTATTTCTGACCGCTGGTGTTGGTATGCCTGCTGGTAAACCATTGCCAGCCATTCCAAACCAGAATATAACCTACAATAGCCAGTATCGTGCCCAGCACTGGTACACCCAAAAGTAAAGGCTTGCCAAAACGGATTAGCCACTGCCACAGCTCTGCCCCCAGATGGCTTATAGTAAAATCTGGCAAGGCAGGCATTTCCTGCCCCCACTGACCATCCATTAATCCGGCTCCAATCTGATAGGCACAATAATATAAAGGTATATAAGTTAGTGGGTTGGTATACAACGTCGTCAGCAACGCCAGTGGTAAATGTGTGCGCACAATATAAGCAACAATTAAAGCCGTAAGCATTTGCGTTGGCCCGGGCATCAGCCCGCAAAACATCCCTACTGCCACAGCCGAAGCTGCTCGCTCACGGTTTAGCTGCCAGAAATACGGTTGATTAAACCAGCGTGCAAAGGGTTTAAACCATGGTGAAGCAAACAGTGATGCCTGAGTTGGCATTTTTTGCCTTATATGCTGCATCCATTTGACCACACGATTACGCATAATATCGCTCTGACTGGTTTAAAGAAAAGCAAATACAGATTTTCATACTGATTCAAAATAACCTGTTTGATTTATTGTCAGAATTAGCTATTACAGTTTGTGCTTTATCAATTTTGCACATGGACATCTGTTTTGCTCAACCTGATATTTTGTTTATTTTGCCTGAAGCTTTAATATTTTAATACTGTTAATTTGAAAATAAATTATTCCCACTCCTTTGTCCGGTGTTTCTTTTTAACTAGTACATACACGGCACCATCATTGCGCTCATTCGGCTGCGCATATGCCAGCACCTCCGGATGAGCCATCAACCAGCGCCGTACCAGTGTTTTTAAAACCGGCTGAAAATCTCTGGAACCCAGTCCACTGCCGTGGACTATCTCGCCAACCACACCATATTGCTGAATGTAATCAATAAATTCATTCAGCACCTGCTGTGCTTCTTCCTGGCGGTAGCCATGTAAATCAACATAAGCCACAATCGGCCAGTGTTTGGCCTGTAAACGCTGGATATCAGCCTTACCACGGCCATTTTTACTGAATACCATCGGTGGCGCATCCTGTTGATTGTCACCGATGTAAAAATAGCTGGCATTGTCCAGCGTTTCTTCCTGCCGCGGGCGTAATTTAATCGGCGTATTGTCGCGCGGGTGCTGAAACTGATTTCTTGCTTTTAATGGAATGACATCTTTACCCATTACTTCTGTAAAACTAATATCTGTCTGGCGCTTTTGTGCTGCTTTGGCCTGCTGCTGTTCTATGGCCAGACGTCTGGCTTTGGCCTGTTTACCCAGTTGCTGCAATTGATCCTGAAATGAGTTTTTAGCCATTGAGTGTAACCATTCACATATAAATACCATTTCCATGATTTTAACAGAGCCGCAAATTGTGCGCTAAGCTTGACTTTTATTAATTTTCTGACCGATGAAGATAGGATTCATGCCGATTTTCAGTTATCCTAACGCAGTATTGGATATATTCATTCAGGAATAGATTTTATGACGGCAAATAATGTGGTTCCATGCTCAGGAAAAGAAACTGATGTCATTATTGTTGGATCCGGCCCTGCCGGCTTAAGTCTGGCACGTGCACTGGCTCCCTCTGGGCTGTCAATTACCGTGGTAGAAAAACAGGAACTGGCTACGCTGGCACAGCCACCTTTTGATGGCAGGGAAATCGCTTTGACACATTATTCCAAGGAATTGATGCAACAACTGGATATGTGGGACAAAGTTCCAGCCGATGAGATTTATCCCTTGCGCGATGCCAAAGTAATCAACGGCTACTCCAATTATCAGCTACATTTCGAACAGCCGACTATGGCACGTGGCAAACCCGCCAACTCACTGGGTTTTTTGATCAGTAATCATAATATCCGACGCGCGGCGTATGAAGCAGTACAGCCTTTTAACAATGTCCATTTCATTGCCGGACATAGCATTGTTAATGTGCAAAATGAAGCAGCAAATCAGATTGAGGCCACTCTCGATAATGGTCAAACTATCAGCGGAAAGCTGCTGATTGCCGCTGACAGTCGTTTTTCCAATACACGCCGTCAGTTAGGTATTTCTGCCCAGATTCATGATTTTGGGCGTACTGTTATTGTTTTCCGTATGCGCCATACCTTGAGTAATCAGCATACTGCGCTGGAATGTTTTCATTATGGCCGCACCCTTGCTCTGCTGCCTCTGGAAGAAAACCTGACTAACTGTGTAATAACGATTAATAATGAACACGCAGGTGCAATACTGGCCATGTCTCCCGTTCAACTGGCAGCAGACATTACCAAACAGCTAAAGGGCAAACTTGGTGAGATGCATCTGGTTAGCACCGTTCATCATTATCCGCTAGTCGGTGTTCATGCCAACGCATTTTATGCCCAGCGCAGTGCCTTGATTGGTGACGTTGCTGTCGGCATGCATCCGGTAACTGCACATGGTTTTAACCTGGGATTGAGTGGTGTGAGCATATTAGCCAAGCTGATTAATGAAGCAGTACGCAAAGGCAAAGATATCGGTAGTCAAAGCTTACTGGCACAGTACCAGAGACAGCATATGCCTCATACTCGCGTACTGTATCACGGAACAAATGCGATGGTATCTTTATTTACCAATGACAGCCCGCCCGCCCGCCTGATGCGATCATTGGTATTGCGCATCAGCAATAACTTGCCACCGGTGAAGAAACTGATTAGTAAACAGCTAACTGGCTAATCAGCCTGAGTTACCATACAAAATGCCTGCTGGTAGATACTCTGATAGCAGGCATTTTTAAATATATATTAATGTATTCTGGCTTATATCAGACCATTATTAATTTGCTGCAATAGCTCGGCTGGATTCTTGCTTTGGGTAATTGGTCGCCCCATTACAAGATAACTACTACCAGCAGCCAGAGCTGCTTTAGGTGTCATAATACGGCGCTGGTCATCTTCAATTGTATTGTGCAGGCGGATGCCGGGCGTAACCAGTAAAAATTCTTCTCCCAGTTGCTGGCGCAATAAGGAAGCTTCCTGCGCAGAACAAACTACACCATCCAGTCCTGACTGCTGGGTCAGCTTTGCCAGACGTGATACGGCTTCGGCTATAGGTGTGTTTACACCAGTTTCAGCCAATTCTGCCTGAGTCATGCTGGTTAAAACAGTTACCGCAATCAATAATGGTGGCTGACTGCAATTACTTATGGCTTCTGCGGCAGCCTCCATCATTCTTCGCCCTCCCGAAGCATGCATGTCTACCATCCATATCCCCATATCAGCAGCCACCTTACAGGCAGAAGCAACGGTATTTGGAATGTCATGGTATTTTAAATCCAGAAAAACGCGATAGCCCTGTAATACCAGTTGTTCAACCAGATAGCGTCCGGTGGCGGTAAACAGCTCCTTGCCGATTTTAAGCTGACACAAATTAGGGTCTAGCTGGCGCACAAAATCCAGTGTTGTTTCTGCATTGGCAAAATCCAGCGCAACAATCACAGGTTTTGCTGGCTGATTAATCAGGGTGTTATCAAGCATTAATGGATTCATATTCTTCAGGGTTAACAATTAAATATAAAATGCAACTACCCAAATTATCCAAAATTCTAATTTCAATTTGAGTAGTTAATTTCACTGATTGATGGCTGTGCACAGCTGAGGCTGCTTATTTGTTTAAAAGCTTATCAGGAGGCTAAACATCGATACGGTTAGGAGTAAATGTTTCCCACTTATTACAGGCTGGGCAGTGCCAGAAATAAACCTGTGATTTAAAATGACAATGGCGGCAACGGTACATGACAGATTTCTGCATCTGCATACCCACTACTGAGCGCATCATGTCGACATCAACTTTCCATTTCGGATTAATATTGGTCTGCAATACCCCGAGTAAACGGTAAGTTCCGGAAAGAGTGGGTCTGCGCCGTACCAGATCAATAACAATTTCTATAGCCTTGTCTTCACCATAGACAGGCAAAGATTTTTCATATATCACACCAGACAAATCCAGCTGCGGGAAAGTCTGTGCAAAACCAATCAATACTTCAATTCCGTCAGCGGCTTTCTGCAAACCATCATAAGCATCATACAAACGCTCACCTACCAGACTCAGATATTCGTAATTCTGCTTTTCTATAGCACTATAAGCATCTATTGCAGCCTGATAATTTTGCTGTTTCAGCTCCACATCACCCAGAATCATATTGGCACGGCTGCATTTGCGGTTTACGGCCAGCGCCTGAAAAATATATTCTCGTGCTTTGTTGTACTCTGATTGATACAATGCCAATTGGGCTAGTTCACAGTAAAACTGGGCAATTTCAAACTGGTAAGTCTGATCTCCGGTACTGAGTTCCTCTGCCAGCTTAATGGCTTTCTCCCAATCGCGATCCTGCTGGTAAATGTTCAGCAGGATCTGACGCGCCTGTCTGGCTTTACTGCCATTAAGTAAACCAACCAGTATCTGTTCTGCACGGTCAACCAGACCGGCTACCTGATAGTCCTGACCAAGCTCAAACATTACTGTATCACGACGTTCTGCAATGGTTTCTGGCAACTCCAGCAACCTTTGGTGCAAGGTAATGGCTTTATCGTTCTCACCACGCTGGCGATACAGCTTGCCCAAAGTTAAATGTAGTTCATAAGTGCTTTGGCGAGCATCATCTTGCTGATCTACCACTCCTGCCAGCTCTCGCACAGCCACTGCACTTTTACGCTCAACCAGAGCATCCAGACTTTTATAAAATCCTTCTGGGATGGCTTTCGCCTGCTTCAACACTGTACGCATGTCCACGCGTGCAGCAAACCAGCCCATGGCAAAAAATACCGGTAGCATAAAAACCGGCGCCAGCCACATCCAGAAATCATTATTATCCATACTAACTGCTTACTTTCTTCTACTCTTTGATATTAGTGGATTCTGCCGATTTAACTGTCACAACATTTTCGGCATTTACAGTCTGACTGGCCGCTTTAACTTGTTTATTAAGTTGGTTCTGCAGCTGATTAACCTGGCTGCGCAGGCGCAGCAAGCGGCCAAACATGGCAAAAACGCCAAAAACAGCACCGATAATAAAGAATATCAGCAAGAGCACAATTAACGGTAAATTCACCATCTGCCCGGGCAGATAATTAAATGCAATCAATTGTGTGTTACTAATAGCCAATAATAAAAATGCCAGCAACACCACTATTTTTATTAATGTATAAATAATCTTCATGCCTATCCACCCTGTAAAGCATCGTTTTCTGAAAAAACAACTATATGCCAGATACCAGCCAGTTTATCCAAGAAGCAGCACAGTTTAAACGATTTCTCTGCTTTTTAGCAAAAGCTGACTGTGTTTTTAGCATTGGCAAGTAAAATAGGCAGTGTATAATATTTACGTTTACATAAAGTAACGGCAACCATGGCTAAAGCTAAGACCACAGGCTGCTTTTACCATTATTTTTTCTGTACTGCCCAAGTCATCAACTCTGCCTTGCCCTATCCATTGCAAGACAGGGTTCCGGCCACGCAGCTTAATGTCTTAATTTTGGAGAAGTTTTATTATGTCTATGGCCGATCGCGACGGTTTTATCTGGTTTAATGGTAATCTAGTTGACTGGCGAAATGCCCAAACCCACGTATTAACCCACACATTACATTATGGCATGGGGGTTTTTGAAGGCGTACGTGCCTACGAAGCTCAGCATGGAACAGCCATCTTTCGTTTGCACGATCATACTAAACGCCTGTTCAATTCAGCCAAAATTACTGGAATGCATCTACCGTTTTCGCAGGAACAAATTAATCAGGCGCATATTGAAGTAGTTAAAGCCAACAAACTGGCTTCATGCTATTTCCGCCCAATGGCCTTTTATGGTTCGAACAAACTGGGCGTAGCTCCAGATCAGGATGATGTACAGGTAATTGTTGCGGCCTGGCCTTGGGGTGCCTATTTGGGTGAAGAAGGAATGCAACGTGGTATTCGCGTGCAAATCAGCTCTTTTACCCGCCATCACCCAAATATCACCATGATTAAAGCCAAAGCCAATGGTAATTACATGAACTCCATCATGGCTAATACTGAGGCAACACGCAATGGTTATGATGAGGCCATCATGCTGGATTCAAATGGCTTTGTTGCCGAAGGTTCAGGTGAAAATATCTTTATTATTAATGATGGAAAACTCTATACTCCTGCTCTGGATGCTGCTCTGGATGGGATTACCCGGCGTACTGTCATGGCAATTGCCGCCGATATGCAATTAACTATCACTGAAAAACGCATTACTCGTGACGAAGTTTATTGTGCTGATGAAGTATTCTTCACTGGCACAGCAGCAGAAGTGACACCAATCCGAGAAGTGGATGGTCGCGTTATCGGCTGTGGAGCCCGCGGTTCTTTAACCACAGAAATTCAGCAGCGTTATTTTGAAATTGTTCATGGCAAAAATGCCAAGTATGAATCTTGGTTAACCTATATTGACTAATCAACAGGTAGCAGACCTGATAAACAGAGTATTTATTGTAATCAGGCCTGCTTTATATGATCGCTTTTTAGCTGAACTAAAGAAAATATGATGAGTAATACTGCCCAATCTGTTACCACTATTACCCCACATGATTTACCTTTGATATGCACCGGATCGGAAAATGGAAACTGGAATGGTCATCCACGAGTGTTTTTACCAATTCAGTCCAACAGCAGCATTGAGTGTCCTTATTGTGGCAAGCAATACCATCTGGATGGCCTTGCTGAAAATCACCATTAAAGATTTACTTCCCTACTGCATAGCCGGCAGCCTATTTCCCTGTCGCCTCAGTGCCTGAAAATTTAATCATCGCGAGTATTGTGGTACAGTTACTGCCATTTATTCATCCAAACATGGTTACAATAATAAGGAATTGTCATGACTGAACACACACACAGCCGCTTAATTATTCTTGGTTCTGGGCCAGCAGGTTATACCGCTGCTGTTTATGCAGCCCGTGCCGGCTTAAAGCCTACTCTGATTACCGGTATGGCACAGGGTGGGCAATTAATGACAACAACTGAAGTAGATAACTGGCCGGCTGATGTCAATGGTGTACAGGGACCTGATCTGATGCAGCGTTTTCAGGCACATGCTGAACGCTTTGGCACAAACATGATTTTCGATCACATCAATCAGGTGGATTTACAGCATCGTCCGTTCACCCTCACAGGTGATATGGGCAGTTACAGCTGTGATGCACTAATTATTGCCACAGGCGCTTCAGCTAAATATCTGGGCTTACCCAGCGAAGAAGCTTTTGCGGGTCGAGGGGTATCAGCCTGCGCTACCTGCGATGGTTTCTTCTATAAAGATCAAGATGTAGCTGTAGTTGGCGGCGGCAATACAGCAATTGAAGAAGCGCTGTATCTGGCTAATATCGCGCGTACTGTTACTGTTATTCACCGGCGTGAAAGTTTCCGCGCCGAAAAAATCATGATGGATAAACTGCTGGAACGGGTAAAAGAAGGCAAAATTATTCTTAAGCTCAACGCTACAGTAGATGAAATTCTCGGTGATGACACTGGTGTCAATGCTGTGCGTATCAATTACGCTGAAAATGAAAGTGAACTTGTTGCTGTAACCGGCATATTTATTGCCATTGGCCATCAGCCGAATACCCAGATTTTCAAAGGACAGCTGGATATGGATGCTACCGGTTATCTCATTACCAAAGGTGGAAATGAAGGCAATGCAGGTGCTACCAATATCCCGGGTGTATTTGCCGCCGGCGACGTTAAAGACCATGTATATCGTCAGGCCATTACCAGCGCCGCATCAGGCTGTCAGGCAGCACTGGATGCCGACCATTACCTATCGGGATTAAGTAGCTGATTGTTTTATTTGCCAGAAAATCGGCCAGCCGAATATACATCAGCTGGCCGGTTTTAAAGTTTCTACTCCATACAAGAATTTCGCGTAAAAGTAAATATTAGTTATAATGCGACCTTTAAGCTAAACACAAATCACGTTCAAGGATAATAATTATGGGCTTTTTGCAAGGCAAAAAAATCCTCATCACTGGTATGATTTCTGAACGCTCTATCGCCTATGGTATTGCCAAAGCCTGCCATGAACAGGGCGCAGAACTGGCTTTTACCTATGTAGTAGACAAACTGGAAGACCGGGTACGCAAAATGGCGGCCGGACTTGGTTCCGAACTGGTGTATCGCTGCGATGTACAGAGTGATGAAGAAATCAATCAGTTATTTGCTGATTTAGGCCAAAGCTGGTCACAACTGGATGGACTGGTACACGCCATTGCTTTTGCACCGAAAGAAGCTTTAAACGGGGATTTTCTAGATAGCATTACTCGCGAAGCATTCATGACTGCTCACGAAGTATCTGCCTATAGCTTGCCTGCACTAGCTAAAGCTGCACGGCCATTAATGAGTGGCCATAACAGTTCTATTCTGGCACTTACCTATCTGGGTGCTGTACGTGCTATTCCCAATTATAATGTGATGGGTATGGCCAAGGCTTCGCTGGAGGCTGGTATCCGCTTTACTGCTGCCTGTCTGGGACAGGAAGGTATTCGCTGTAATGGCATTTCAGCCGGTCCGATTAAAACACTGGCAGCCTCTGGCATTGCCAATTTCAGTCGCCTACTGGCGCATGTTTCAGCGCAAAATCCGATTCGCCGCAATATCACCATTGAAGAAGTGGGTAATACTGCTGCTTTCCTATTATCCGATCTCGCTTCCGGCATCACCGGTGAAATCACCTATGTTGATGGTGGCTACAGCATTAATGCTCTGGGTGTACCAGAAGATTTGGTTAGCACGCATAATAGCTGATTCACAACGATTTATACAAAGCTGCTTGAATTTCCGTTCGTGCAGCTTTTATTATTTTTACATTGCATAACCCTGCTCAGGCTTGCCTACTTGCATAATCGCGCTACCATAAAACCAAGTATTTTATTTTATTCCGACCATGGAGGCAGGCATGAAATTTTTGGAACAGTTTAAAGCTTTTTTATTGCGTGGTAATGTAATCGATCTGGCTGTCGGCATGGTAGTGGGTACGGCCTTTACCAATATGGTGAAATCACTGGTAGATAATGTGATTATGCCACCGATAGGGTTACTGATTGGCGGAGTGGATTTTTCTAATCTGTTTTTTACTTTGCGCAATGGCCCAAAATCGCCCGGCCCTTATGAAACACTTGGTGCTGCACAGGCTGCCGGAGCGGTAACACTTAATATCGGCCTATTTATTAACACTGTTATCAGCCTGATTATTGTTGGCTTCGCCATTTTTATGGTTGTTAAAGCAATTAATAAGCTGCATAAAAATCCCCCGCCTAAAACCACGACTAAACAGTGCCCACAATGCTGTACTGAAATTCCGCTAGAAGCCAAACGCTGCCCGAACTGTACTTCTGAGCTAAGTTGATTTAAATCATTGTTTTACTTTAAAAGTGATGTACACTGCACACCAGCTAAAATTTGGCTTGTTCCGAATATTCAAAAGCTACATACTGCTTGTAGCTTTTTTTGCGCCAGAACAAACTGTGTATTTTGCCCATGGATTAGGTACTGATAATTTGTCGCGACCATATCCATAGAGATTGCAACACTTTATAGCCTACAGGCATAAGCTAACACAGGAAATTTAAACTCGACTGTCAGGAATAACAATGCAAACTAATCTAATCCCGTTTTATAACCCACTATTAAGCTACGAAGAAAACTATCAGCATGGCCCGTTTGGTGATTTCAGCAATGCAACACCATACATAGGAAAGAATAAGCATACTGAGCGCTTTCTCAATCTGGAAGTTAACCTGCCCTTTGGCATCCCTGCCGGGCCATTATTGAATGCCAACTTTATCAAAGCTGCATTCAACCATGGTTTCGATTTATGTGTTTATAAAACTGTGCGCACCCGCGCTCAGGCCAGCCATCCCTTGCCCAATGTGCTTTCCATTCATCCCGCTGGTCAATTGTCAGCCAAAATTGATACAGTACTGGCCGATACCAACTACACAGCGCCTTTGTCTATTACCAATTCCTTCGGTGTACCTTCATTTAATCCCGATATCTGGCAACCTGATTTGGCTGATGCTGTTAATGCTGCGCAAAAAGGCCAATATGTAATCGGCAGCTTTCAGGGCACTGCTGGCAATGAAGCCAGCATAGAAAAAGATTATGCCTGTGCTGCACGCCTAGTAGACGAAACAGCTGCACCGATTTTGGAGGCCAATTTAAGCTGTCCAAACGAGGGCGTAAACAAATTATTATGTTTTGATTTTGATAAAGTAGAACGGATAGCTAAAGAAATCAGAAACGCTGTACCTGATAAGCCGCTGTTTTTGAAACTGGCTTACTTTGCCGATGACGATGCTATCTTACCGCTTTTAAACAGGCTGGATGGCATTGTTGATGGTTACAGTACGATTAATACCTTATCAGCCAGACCAGTTACAGCAAATGGTGAACCTGCGCTGGGGCTGGATCGTCCTACTGGTGGAGTCTGCGGTGAGGCCATTCGCTGGGCAGGGCTGGAAATGGTAGATCGTCTGGCCAGATTAAGAACTCGCCTGAATAATCATTTTGCGATTATTGGTGTTGGTGGAGTAAGTAGTACAGCACATTATCAGGCTTACCGTTCAGCCGGAGCCGATGCGGTAATGAGTGCCACCGGTGCCATGTGGAATCCGCAACTGGCTTTGGAAATTAAAAGCAGCCTGAATGGATAAAATTCCTGCTGGTAGCCTGAACTGAGAATCAGGCTACTAGCATTACTCTTCACTATTATCAGAACATAATGTTTCAGCGCGCAATACGATAAGGCTCATCCATGGCAATGAAATCTTTTTCTGCAAGCGCTTGAGCAATCCATGTTGCCACAGCCTTAGTATCACACAGAGTATTAATATAATTGGCCAGTACTTCTGAAGTGTGAATCTGGAAACCTTTTAACCTTAAACACATCGGGGCATAAAAAGCATCAGCAACACTGAACTCTCCAAACAGATATTTTCCCGCCGATGCAGCAAGCAGTGACGACAAATGCTGATCGAGAAAATCGATTTCCTGTTTTACGGCAGGAAAATCACGCAGCACAATCTGGCCTATTTCTGGTAGCACCGCCTCAATATTCATTGGAAAATGCCGGCGTATATGATTAAACCCATTATGCATTTTGGCTACCACACTTCTGGCTCTGGCACGTGCTTTATAATCTTGTGGCCATAAGGGTAATTGCGGATGCCGTTCAGCCAGATATTCACAAATGGCCAGAGAATCACTCACCACCAAATCATCATCAGTTAAAACCGGCACGGTACCATAGGGGTTCAGTGGCAATATGGTTTGCTTAAAAACTGAATCAGCTGCAAAGCTGTCAAAACGCACCAGTTGTTCGGTAAAAACAATTTGAAAATGTTTCATCAATACCCACGGCCGCATAGACCAGGTGGAATAATTTTTATTACCAATATAAAGAGTGTAACTCATGGCCTTTATCTTTCTTTGTAGAACTATTGTATTAATAAAAGTGCATCATAACTGATTTAATCCTTGCCCTCTGAATAAATCTGAAAACAACATTTAATCAATGCTGCTTATGCTGATTTTTTTGCCCATACACATAAATTCGGTACAATAACAGTTTAAGTTCACCCGTATTTACAGCAGCCACTCACACATGCTCAGCTATCGTCATGCATTTCACGCCGGTAATCACGCCGACATCCTTAAACACTATTGTCTAATGGCAGTACTGGAATATTTCAAACTGAAAGATAAACCGTATTGTTATATAGATACCCATGCAGGAGCAGGTCTATATAATCTAGTTAGCGATGAAGCCCAAAAAGTAGGTGAATACCGTGAAGGGATTAGCCGCATTCTGGCCGCAACCAGTCTGGACGCCAGACTGATACCGTTTCGTCAGGCAGTAACCGCCTGCCTGCCTGATGCTGAAAACCATTATTGTGGTTCCCCGTGGCTGGCTCAGGCACTGGCACGCGAGCAGGATCGTCTGCGGTTGTTTGAATTACATCCAGCCGACGCCGAACTTTTACGCAGTAACATGCGCAGTATCAAACAACCTAACCGTACACAGGTATTCTGTGATGATGGATTCAAAGGCCTGTTATCAATGCTGCCGCCTCCCAGCCGGCGCGCTGTGGTATTAATAGATCCACCCTATGAATTAAAACAGGATTATCAGCAGGTAGTGGATACGCTTAAAGCTGCACTGAAAAAATTTTCCAGTGGCTGCTATATGGTCTGGTATCCATGCCTGAGTCGCGCAGAAAGCCAGAAACTGCCACAAAACCTGCAAAAACTGGTTCCTGATAATTTCGTGCAGGCAGAACTTCATGTCCATGCGCCGCACCCAGATGGCTTTGGTATGCACGGCAGCGGTATGTTCATTATCAATCCGCCCTACTCTTTACCGCAGCTACTGGCTGAAGTATTACCGCCAATGACACAGCTACTGGCTCAGGATGACAGCGCACATTTTGTCCTGCAATCAAAAATTGCCTGAATTCACACAAGCAAAACACATCAGCCTGATTGACCACAACGGCTTTTCAGTCTGGCTGACAAGGCTATTGTATAATGGTATCGAATTTTAAAAGGGAGTATTTGCATGTCCGTTTTACTGTCTGATTATCTGCAACAGCAACAACAAAAATATGCTGTCACACCGTTTTTACCTGAAGTCATCACCAGCATCAGTCAGGCATGTCTGCACATCAACCGCGAAATCCGTTTGGGTGCGCTGGATAACATTCTGGGCAGTGCACATACAGGTAACATTCAGGGAGAAGAGCAGAAAAAACTGGATGTACTATCCAATCAGATCATGATTGACATCCTGTCAGCCAATCCGGCTATTGCCGGCCTCGCCAGTGAAGAAGAAGATTCATTTGTTACAGCCAATAATGATGGCCGGTTTCTGGTGTTATTCGACCCGCTGGACGGTAGCTCCAATATAGATGTTAATATATCCATCGGCACCATTTTTTCAGTATTGGCCAAACCAGACGGCACACTCACTACTGAAAGCTTTTTACAGCCCGGCCGACAGCAGCTAGCCAGTGGCTATGTACTGTATGGGCCACAAACTATTCTGGTACTGACATTGAAACATGGCGTGGCTATGTTTACCCTTAATGAGCAAAACCAGTTTCAGCTAACACAGGAAGATTCACATATACCTGCTGCCACTGCTGAATTTGCCATCAACATGTCGAACCAGCGCCACTGGCAACCAGCAATGCAAAACTATATTGCACAATTACTGGCTGGTAAAACCGGCTGTCGTGGTAAAGACTATAATATGCGCTGGGTAGCTTCCATGGTAGCCGAGGTACATCGTATCCTCATTCGTGGTGGTATTTTTACTTATCCGCAGGATCAGCGTAATCCCAACAAGCCGGGCAAGCTGCGTTTAATGTATGAAGCCAATCCAATGAGTCTGCTGATTGAGCAGGCACAAGGTGCGGCCACCAATGCCCGACAGAATATTCTAGATATTCAACCAGAAGGATTGCACCAGCGTGTGGCCGTTGTACTAGGCAGTAAAGAAGAAGTCGACTACGTTACCGCCATGCACAATGCAAGCTAACCATTGCAGATAACACTGCAAACTTTTTTGTTTCACTCCCATCAGGAGATATCAATGATTAAATTAACTACCAATTTTGGCGTTATCGGCATCGAACTTGACCATGACAAAGCGCCTAAAACCGCTGCAAACTTTGAACGTTACGTGCGTGAAGGCTTCTACGATGGCACAATTTTTCATCGCGTGATTGATAATTTCATGATTCAGGGCGGTGGCTTTGACAAAGATATGCAACAGAAACCAACGCATGAGCCGATTGAAAACGAAGCAAACAATGGCTTGAAAAATGATCGCTATACCATTGCCATGGCTCGTACCATGCAGCCCCATTCAGCCAGTGCGCAGTTTTTTATCAATGTGAAAGACAATGATTTCCTCAATCACACCAAACCGGATTTACACGGCTGGGGCTATGCTGTATTCGGCAAAGTAGTCGAAGGACAGGATGTGGTTGATCAAATCAAAGGCGTTAAAACTGGCAATCATGGCGACCATCAGGACGTTCCGGTTGAAAATGTCATTATTGAAAAAGCCGAAATCATTTAACCGGTATTTTGCAGCAGGTAGCCCTACAGGCTGCCTGTTTTTTTGTGCAAATACTGCGACTTACTCTGGGCGTAAAGGAATTTGAGCAAAAAAATACCCTGCCAATTTTAACAGGCAGGGTATTTTTATACATACATAATTATTGCAACGGCTTCATATTCATCACTTCCATTAGGAAGTTGGTAAATGCCGGATTGGCCGGTTTCGTACGCATTACCGGCCAGCGCTGCTGCCAGCCAGCCAGCGCATTTTGAATATAAGCCTTGGACTGCGCTGTATCAATTGAACCTTGCTGGCTTTGTACAGCACTACGCAAATAAATGGCATACATATCATCGTCTACCATATTGTGCCCTACCTGAGCTAAGCGGAACTGATCAAGCAACTGCGCAGCCTGAACTTTGGTGATACTGCCCTGAGAAACCTGAAAACTTAAGCGAGTAGCCTCATCACGAATTTTGGCCACATCAGACCAATGACTGCTGGCTAAACGATATTCGGCACTTGCAGCAGCACCATCCACTACCTGTACCGGCTTTATTTCCTTATTGCCACGCTTTTTAGGCATATCCAAAGATGAACAACCACCTAAAAAGGCTGCTACGACACATAATGCTAATGTTTTTTTCATCATTTGTTTACTCAACGTATATTACTTAAAACAAAAATCAAAGCCAGCTAGCTCAAGCGTGTGGCTGTACATATATTCACAATGATTGTACCACAGCCTTGACTGCAAGAAAAAACCGAACCAGTTTTCTGATTCGGTCTCAGTCATGCAAAGTGAGATTTAAGCCAAATCGGCAAATAATGGTGTTGACAGATAACGTTCACCATAGGAAGGAATCAAAACCACAATCAGTTTATTTTTGTTTTCAGCTCTTGCTGCCAGCTGCAAGCCTGCCCACACTGCTGCACCAGAAGAAATGCCTACCAGAATACCTTCTTTTGATGCCATGGCACGAGCAGTATCAAAACATACGTCATTAGGTACCTGAATGATTCCATCATACACATGGGTATTCAGAATTTTAGGTACAAAACCTGCGCCAATACCCTGTATCGGATGTGGTCCTTTGCAACCACCAGACAATATCGCTGAAGCTTCAGGTTCTACTGCATACACCTCCACTCCGGGTTTCTTTTCCTTCAATACTTCACCCACACCGGTAATGGTACCTCCAGTACCTACTCCAGCGACAAAGATATCAACTTTGCCATCGGTATCATGCCATATTTCCTGCGCAGTAGTTTCACGATGAATTTCAGGATTGGCCGGATTTTCAAACTGCTGCGGCATAAAATATTTGTGTGGGTCAGAATCCACTAAAGCCTGTGCATGAGCAATAGCACCAGACATCCCTTCTGCTCCGGGTGTTAAAACCAGTTCCGCCCCGAATGCACGCAACAGCATGCGCCGTTCTTTACTCATCGTTTCCGGCATAGTGATAATCAGCTTATATCCCCGAGCCGCACATACCATAGCCAAACCAATACCGGTATTACCGCTAGTTGGTTCCACAATCACAGTATCAGGATGGATTTTACCTGCCTTTTCCGCCGCAGCAATCATGCTTGCAGCAATTCTGTCTTTAACACTGTTGCCCGGATTAAAAAATTCCAGCTTGACCACCAGCTTGCCGGGTAAACCAGCACTTAAACGATTAAGCTGTACCAGCGGAGTGTTGCCAATCAAGTCAGTTATGCTAGAGGCGATATTCATTTTTTATCCTTCGTCATGAGAAACTGTTTTTATCATCATAGATTAAAACCAGAATTAGCCAAAATAATTTATCAGCGTGTTGATACAATTATTATTTATATAGTCATTGAGCAGATTTTTGACATGGTTTTAAAAGCCTAATTTTATTCATTTTATTGCAATAAAATGAGATAAATCATTATAGCAGTAATACGAAAATTTATTCACATAACCTCACACTGCAATTGATAGTTAATTAAATTATCATTTATTAACTCTGTGATTTCATCATTTTTGAGATTAAGCACCCATAAAAAAGACTACCTTTCGGTAGTCTTTCTACAACAATACTATAAATACATTGTCTTAAGCGTTAACTTTAGCTGCTACATCTACATAGTCCTGAATTTCATTGAAGTTCATATAGCGATAAATTTCAATACCTTTATCATTGATAATAGCAATATTTTCGCGATATTCTTCAATACTCGGGATATGTCCCAACTTGGAACAGATTGCCGCCAGTTCAGCCGAGCTCAGATATACATTGGTATTTTTTCCCAAACGGTTGGGGAAATTACGAGTGGAAGTGGAAACTACGGTTGAACCTTCACGTGCCTGCGCCTGATTGCCCATACATAATGAGCAGCCGGGCATTTCCATCCGCGCACCTACTCGCCCAAGAATACTGTAATAGCCTTCATCCGAAAGTTCTTTGGCATCCATTTTGGTTGGTGGTGCTACCCACAAGCGTACTGGTAAATCGGTTTTACCATCAAGCAAGGTAGATGCTGCACGATAATGGCCAATATTGGTCATGCAGGAACCAATGAATACCTCATCAATATGCGTACCGGCAACATCAGAGAGGATTTTCACATCATCCGGGTCATTCGGACAGGCCAGAATAGGCTCTTTGATTTCATCCATATTGATATCAATAATGGCAGCGTATTCGGCATCAGCGTCGGCTTCGAGCAATTTCGGTTGTGCCAGCCATTGTTCCATTTTCTGAATACGGCGTTTCAGGGTACGGGCATCCTCATAACCATCAGCAATCATGTTTTTCAGCAACACGATATTGGATTTCAGATATTCTTCAATTGGCTCTTTATGCAGTTTCACGGTACAGCCAGCAGCGGAGCGTTCAGCAGACGCATCAGTCAGCTCGAACGCTTGTTCTACTTTCAAATCCGGTAAACCTTCGATTTCCAGAATACGGCCAGAGAAAATATTTTTTTTGCCGGCTTTGGCCACAGTCAGCAAGCCTTCTTTAATGGCTTGCAAGGGAATAGCATTAACTAAATCACGCAAGGTGATACCCGGTTGCATAGTGCCAGAGAAGCGCACCAGTACAGATTCAGGCATATCCAGTGGCATGACACCGGTAGCAGCAGCAAAGGCCACCAGACCAGAACCTGCCGGGAAAGAGATACCCAGCGGGAAACGGGTATGCGAATCACCGCCAGTACCCACCGTATCCGGCAACAGCATGCGGTTTAGCCATGAGTGTATAATGCCGTCACCAGGACGCAGAGCGACACCTCCACGTGAAGACATAAATACTGGCAATTCCTTGTGGGTTTTTACATCTACAGGTTTCGGATAGGCTGCGGTATGGCAGAAAGACTGCATTACCAGGTCAGCACTGAAACCCAGACAGGCAAGGTCTTTCAGTTCATCCCGGGTCATTGGGCCAGTGGTATCCTGTGAACCAACAGTAGTCATACGCGGTTCACAATAAGTACCCGGCCTAACACCCTGTCCTTCAGGCAAGCCACAGGCACGGCCTACCATTTTTTGTGCCAGAGTAAAACCGGCTGTACTCGGTGCGGGAGCCTGTGGCAAGCGGAAAACTTCAGAATGTCCCATACTCAGGGCGTCACGTGCTTTCGCAGTCAGGCTGCGGCCAATAATCAGATTAATCCGTCCACCGGCCTGAACTTCATCAAGAATAACCTGAGATTTCAGTTCAAATTCCGCAACAGTTTCGCCGTTTTTAATAATTTTGCCTTCATATGGCAAAATATCAACTACATCACCCATTTCCAATTTAGATACATCAACTTCAATAGGTAACGCCCCTGAATCTTCCTGAGTATTGAAAAAGATTGGTGCAATTTTGCCACCCAGACATACGCCGCCAAAGCGTTTGTTCGGTACATAAGGGATATCCTGCCCGGTGTGCCAGATTACAGAATTGGTAGCTGATTTACGTGAAGAACCGGTACCAACCACATCACCTACATACGCTACCAGATTACCTTTGGCTTTCAGTTCAGCCAGTTGTTTGATTGGTCCAACCTCGCCGGATTTATCCGGATTAATACCTTCACGCGGATTTTTCAGCATGGCCAGAGCATGCAAAGGAATATCCGGGCGGCTCCAGGCATCAGGTGCTGGAGATAAATCGTCAGTATTGGTTTCACCCACTACTTTAAATACGGTAACAGTGATTTTTTCCGGTACTTTTTCACGGGTTGTAAACCATTCGGCATTTGCCCAGGATTCAATTACTTCTCGCGCATACTGATTACCGGCGCGCATTTTTTCTTCCACATCATGGAACGCATCAAACATCAGCAAAGTATGTTTTAAGGCATTAGCGGCAGTAACAGCCAGCTCTTCATTATCGAGAAACTCTACTAGCGGCTGAACGTTGTAGCCACCCAACATTGTACCGAGCAGTTCTACTGCAAATGTGGGCGTAATTAAAGGACTGCTAACGGTTTTTTCGGCGATGGCAGCCAGAAAAGATGCCTTGACCTTAGAAGCATCATCTACGCCTGGCGGCACACGATGTGACAGTAAATCAACTAGAAACGCTTCTTCTCCTTTGGGAGGATTTTTCAATAATTCAACCAATTCTTCTGTTTGCTTCGCTGTCAGCGGCAAAGGTGGAATACCCAGTGCTTCACGTTCAGCGGCGGCTGCGCGATAGGCTTCTAACATCTTGAACATCCTTAATGTAATGGTTTTTTAAATTTTTCTTGTAAATTTGTTATGCATTACCAATGCAATAATATGAATGATAACCGAAAACATGGGCGATTGAAACAATTTGTAGTCAGATGTAGTCAACATCAGAAAGTGTAAAGATTAAAATAAAAGCAGCCTGTTACAGGCTGCCATATAAATATAAACAAACTGGATTTAACATGAAAATTTATGATTCTAATCAAAAATTTCCATGCAATTATGCTGATTCAGTCAGTTTCAGGAACGATTTTTCTTTTTGGCTGTGCTCTTGCGAACATTATTGGCTCCTGAGTATCTTGCGCTGGCATCTGGCTTTTGCCGCGTGATATTATTTTGTTTAGCCTGTTCATAAACGGGTAATACTTCAGGTAACATTTTTTTCAGTGCCGTAATGCGCGCATCATTACTTGGATGGGTAGATAACAGGCTCGTACTACTATTATTGCCAAAAACCTTATTCATTTTTTCCCATACCGTAATGGCTGCATGCGGGTCATATCCTGCCTGTGCCATCAATTGCAAACCACCGGCATCAGCCTTGTTTTCCTGATGACGTGAAAAAGGCAGAGTCAGGCCATACTGATTTAATATATCTTTATAGAGCCCCACACGGTTCGGACTAACACCTGTTTTTGACTGCAACGCAGCACTGCCTACTTCAAGAGCAGTACTGGTGAGGATTTGCTGTCCTGCGGCTTTTTTACTGTGTTCTTGCAGAGCATGAGTCATCTCATGGCCCACAATCGCCGCGATTTCATCATCGCTGAGATTCAGACGCTTAACAATACCGGTATAAACCACCATTTTTCCACCCGGCATGGCAAAAGCATTAGGTTCATCACTGCGAATAACATTAAGCTGCCAGTCAAATGGCACACCTGTCTGATTGGCAGCATTGGCATACGGTACCAGACGCTGAAAAACGGCACGTACACGTCTGGCCACAGGTGTATTGGTTTCAATCGCACCTTCAGCCTTGGCCTGTCCCATCATTTGGGTATAGCTTTTAGCCGCACTGGCATTAAGCGTTTGTGTATCATAACCCATTACATCAGCTACCTGAGCACAACCACCCAGTGCCAAACAAATTGCCGCCAGAGTTATTAATTTAGATTGCTGCCTGATTGAATACATAATCTATCCATGATCAAAAACTAATTGAAAAAAATTATCACTTCTTATGGTTTTACATTCAGCCACAAACGTAAAACATGGTTTTATTATATTGTATTAAATTAATTTATTAGCACATTTTTTAACAAAATAAAAACTCTTCAAGATGATTGTCGTTTCTCCGTAGCGTCAATATGGCTCAATATCCTTTCAATGCTGATAAAATTCATATATTTAGACCTTGCTCCCTCAGCCAAACCAGTGACACATATAGCATATTAAATAATATGGTTATTCTAAAGTTGTGTAGCGGTTTTACACCAATATTTGCACCTGAGAGTACAAAGGCTACAATGCAGATGATTACCACTGAGGTGATGTAAATAACGTGAAAATATTGATTCTTGGCTGTGGCCAGGTAGGCTCAACCATCGCCAGCAATTTGGCCAGAATGACCAATAATGATGTTACCATTATTGATATCAACGAGAACGCCTTACAGAAAATCAATCAGCGTCTGGATGTGCAGACAATTGTAGGTAATGGCGCCTGGCCTTCCGTCTTGTCTGCCGCTGGCGCTCAAGACGCAGACATGATTTTGGCCTTAACCCAGAGCGATGAAACCAATATGGCTGCCTGCCGCATTGCCTATGCCTTATTCAACACCCCTAGCCGCATTGCCCGGGTACGTTACAGTGACTTTGTTGAATTTGAGACCGGTAACAATAATTATAAAACTAGTCTAGACTTATTCAATATTACCGAAGCCATTAGCCCGGAGCAGCTCGTAACCGAGCAAATCGTCAATCTATTGCTGCACTCCAGTGCCCTGCAAATTCTGCGTTTTGCACACGATAGAATTCGTCTGTTGGTAATCCGTGCCCAGAATGGAGGCATGCTGGTTAATCAGCCCATCAGCACTTTAAAGCAACATCTGGAAGAAGGTGTGGATTGCCAGATATGTGCAATTTACCGCAATAATCGCCTGCTTGTGCCCACCGGCAGCACCGTATTGCTGGAAGGTGATGAAGTTTTTGTTCTGACACCTACAGCATATCTTGAAAATATCATGCGCGAACTGCGGCCAATCAACAAACGCACCCGCCGGATTATGATTGCCGGCGGTGGTAATATTGGCTATCGCGTGGCCAGACAACTGGAAACACGTCTGGATATCAAAATTATTGAGCGCAGGCAAAACCGTGCTGAATGGCTGGCAGAAAACCTCAACAACACCCTTGTGCTAGTAGGCAATGCCTCGGATGAAAGCCTGCTGGAAAATGAATACATTGATGAAATTGATGTTTTCTGCGCGCTTACCAATGATGATGAAAATAATATTATGTCTGCAATGCTGGCTAAAAACCTTGGTGCCAAGCGGGTAATGGCAATTATCAATCGTTCAAGTTACGTTGATTTATTACAAGGCAGTGCGATCGATATCGTGATATCTCCACACTTAATTACCATTGGCTCAATTTTGACGCATGTTCATCTGGGCGATATTATGGCAGTATATCCATTGCGTCGAGGTTCGGCGGAAGCAATTGAAGTAGTTCTGCATGGCGACCGCCATACTTCCAAGCTAATAGGACGTACCATGTCACAACTACGTCTGCCGGGAGGCTGTTACTTCGGTGCCGTAGTGCGTAATGAAAAAATTATTATGTATCATACTGATACAGTACTTGAAGATGGAGACCATGTAATATTTTTTGTGGCTCGGCGCAGAGCTGTTCAGGATCTGGAAAAAATGATTCAGGTCAAACTGGGCTTTTTTGCTTAAGGCAGTATCATTATGAGCCACTTTATCAACCGTTTTACCTTGCATCACAAGGAATCAGGTTTTATCAACAAAATTGCGCCAACTGCACACATTGTGGCTAAAACCGGTTTTCTGTTTTCCATGTTGCTACTGGCGCCGACTGTTGTCTCTTTACTATACATGGATCACGTGTTTCCCGCCTTCGCCTTTACTGCAGGTATCAGCATGAGTGTATGCGCAGTAACCTGGCTACTGACCATGCGTTATAACCGTGAACTGCGTCCGCGTGATGGCTATACACTGGTCTTCATGTTGTGGATTGGCTTTGCTCTGATTGCCTGTCTGCCGTTTTACATTTATTTGCCCGGGCTAGGCTTTACCAATGCATATTTTGAAGCCATGTCCGGCCTGACAACCACTGGCGCTACAATCATTACCAGTCTGGATACCTTGGCGCCATCATTAAATTTCTGGCGCCATATGCTCAACTGGTTGGGTGGTATGGGCATTATTGTATTGGCTGTGGCGATTATGCCGATGCTGGGCGTTGGTGGCACACAGTTATTCAAGGCCGAAATACCGGGAGTAAATAAAGACAGCAAAATGGCTCCGCGTATTTCGGAAACAGCCAAACGCTTATGGGGTGTTTATGTACTCTTTACCATAATCACCCTATTGGCTCTGCGTCTGGCCGGCATGAGCTGGTTTGATGCAGTATGTCATGCCATGGCAGCGTTTTCACTTGGTGGCTTTTCCACTCACGATAACAGCATTTCCTATTTCAATTCAGTTCCGATTGAAGTTATTCTCAGCGTGGCCACTCTTCTGGGTGCAATAAATTTCAGCAATCACTTTAATGCTTTACAAAAAAGATCATTGCACTATTACTGGCGCGATGAAGAAGTCAGGGTATTGCTGTGTGTACTGTTTTTCAGTATTCTGGGCATTAGCCTGTATCTATGGTGGCATAGCTTTTATTCATTTGCCGAAGCATTTCGTTATACCAGTTTTAATCTGATTTCAATCGGACTGGCTAATGGCTACTCTAACACCGATTTTGCCAAATGGCCTTTAATAGCCTCATTATGGATGTTTTTTTTGTCGAACATTCTTTCCAATGGGGGATCTGCCGGTGGTGGTATCAAAACTGTACGCGCCATTGTGCTGTTCAAATTCAGCCTGCGTGAAATGCTGTTGATGTTACATCCCAATGCAGTCAGCATGGTAAAAATCAATGGCAGTAATATTCCCGACCGGCGTGCACTGACGGTAATGGCCTTTGTGTTTGTATACGTGATTACCATCATTTTATTCAGCTTTGCCTTGATGATGAGCGGATTGGATTTTCTGTCTGCACTTACAGCAGCGATTAGCTGTATCACCAATGCAGGCCCCGGGCTAGGTGCAGTTGGCCCGACAAACAATTTTGCTTTCCTTTCAGATATCCAAAAGTGGTTATGCATCGTCATCATGCTGCTTGGACGTCTGGAAATTTTTACTGTTTTTATTCTCTTTACACCAGCCTACTGGAAAAAATAAATTACATTATGAGAAAAATTGAAGGAAAAAAATTGATTAAGTACTTAATGAAGCTGAAATCAAAGCTGTCTGTTCAACAGCATTATCTCATTTCAGGCGCCCTGCTTCTGATCACAGCATGCAGCAATCAGCAAGAAGTAGCTCTTCAGCCAATTAACAAGAATACAGGCAATGCTATTTTGCCAGGCACCCAAGCTACAGAAACACCGGATAAAGTCATCGGCAGTTTCCAGCAATATCAGAATGCGCTCAAAGCAGCAAAAAACGGTGACGACGTGTTACCGGCACAATTTCTTGCTCAGCAACCAGCCAGTGCAATGAGTAACAGTATCCGCAATATCTGGTTACAACAGTTAGGTAAACGCGGAAAATGGCAGGTCTTCAGCCAGCAATATGCATTACTGGACAAAAATTTTCGTGAACAGGAAACACGCTGCTATGCAGCATTGGCAGGCATAGACAATGATTCAGACTTACTTGCTAGTTTGAGCATGGAAACAGGCAATCTTCCGCAAGGCTGTAATCGCTGGTTGGAACAGGCTGCGACCCGTCAGCAAATCAGCGCGCAAAATGGCTGGCGCCGTGTGCGATACTTATTGGCACTGAATCAGGTTTCCAATGCACGCAATCTAGCTCAGGCACTGGGCAGCCCTTTACCCGACTCACTCGGTAGTAGGACAGGTGGCAGTCAAGGTGCACAGGAAGCATTGCTGTATCAGGTGATTAACAAAGAAAACCGCGGCAAAGACAGTGCGGCTGCCACGTTACAACAGATATCAGCTAGCCTGACAACAGAGCAAACCGGTTTTGGCTGGGCGCAACTGGGTTTGGCACAGGCTTATAACCTCAATGCGGCCAAAGCGCTGAATTATTTTGATCGTGCCGACTCGGCACAGATGAGTAACGAAATGTGGGAATGGTATGCCCGTTCAGCGCTGCGCTTACAGCAGTGGCAAAAACTGAGCAACATTATTCGCAGCATGCCGCAGGCACTCCAGCAACAGGTTACGTGGCAATACTGGCTGGCGCGCAGTTATCGTGCATTGGGACAAAATAGTCAGGCTCAGGAAATATTCGAGCAGACAGCACAACGCGGACGCAACTTTTATTCCCTGCTGGCAACAGAAGCACTGGGCAGAAAAGCAAATACCCAGAGTACTGTAGCCAAAAGCAGCCAGCAGGCACAAAGCAAAATAGCAGCAGACGGCAATATCCATCGTGCCATAACCTTGTTTAAAGCCGCACAGTCAGAAAACAACTGGCCGATGCGCCGTCAGGCACAACAGGAATGGCGCTATGCCACACGCAATTACAACGATGATACGCAGATTGCTGCCGCAACGCTGGCTGAAAACACCGGATTTTATGAAATGAGCATCTATAGCGCAGACAAAGCCGATGGTCAGCTGAACTATGAATTACGCTATCCTGCCCCATTCAGAGAATTAACTGTTCCTTATGCCCAGCAGGCTGGTATCGACTCAGCATGGGTTTATGGCTTAATCCGGCAGGAAAGCCGCTTTATGATTGGTGCTCGCTCAAGTGTCGGTGCTACTGGCTTGATGCAGGTTATGCCCGCCACAGCCCGCGATATAGCCAAACGGCTGGGCATGGACAGCAGCGAACTGTATACTATGCGCGGTAACATCCGCATGGGTACATGGTATATGAGCAATGTACGCAATCAGTTTGCTGATGAGGTGCTGGCTACCGCTGGCTACAATGCTGGCCCAGGTCGGGCTCGGCGCTGGCAAGCGAATATTCCACTGGAAGGGGCAATTTACGCCGAGACCATTCCCTTTGATGAAACTCGTACCTATGTCAAAAACGTAATGGCTAATGCCACTTATTATGCCAATCTATTCGGTGAACCCCGTACCACACTAACAGAACGTATGGGTACAGTGCCCGCGCGCTAAACGTTTTACCGGTGTCGGCCTTGCCTTGCTTAACCTGAACTAACTTTCGAATACTTATATATCGCATAATTTACATGCATATTACTCAACCATTATTGAAAGCACATTATGTTATTAGACAGCAAACGCTCCGCAGTATTAATGATTGATTTACAGACACACCTATTACCAGCCTTGAATAATACAGACGAACTGCTGGCGAATAATGTATGGCTGGCAGGACTGGCGCATGATATGGCTATTCCTACCTTAATCAGCGAGCACTGTGTTGATAAAATTGGCGCGACCCGAGAAGAAATTATTACAGCTGCACCACAAGCCAGAATCGTTCAGAAACAAAGTTTTTCCGTATTTTCTGCCGGTGTGCTAACTGAAGACACCCTGCACCATGCCAACCAGATTATTATTTCCGGTATAGAAGCCCATATCTGCGTATTACAGACTGCTTTAGACTTGCGGGCACATGGTTACGAAGTTTTTGTGGTTGCAGACGCAGTCAGCTCCCGCCGGCAACGTGACGTTGAATTGGGGCTGGCACGCATGCAGGCCAGCGGTTGTGAAATCGTTAGTCGTGAAATGATTGCATTTGAATGGCTAGGTAGTGCAAATAACCCGCAATTCAGAGAGATTCACAAAAAATACATCCGTTAACCCGGCCAGTATATTCGAAAATAAAACCGCACTTTTATTTAAATCAATAGTGCAGTTTGATTGTTGCACAATCAGCATAATATTCATAGCAATACCAGCCAAAAAGCTGAATCTGCTTTAAAGCAGATTCAGCTTTTATTTATATAAAACTCATATAAAATTTCGAAAGCTTAACTGCTACCGAATTATTCATTCGAACCAATTGGCCTGATTAACCTTAGCTATTGGCTTCACTTCGAATAATTAATAATGGCAGATTAGTTTCGCGCATAACAGTTTCTGCAAAACTGCCCATTAGTAAATGCATCAGACCACTACGTCCATGGGTACCCAGAATAATCAGATCACTACCATGCCCATCAGCATAATCAACCAGCATCTGTGCCATTTCTTTTGCCCCTTTGTTGGCAATCAGCAAATGACGATGTACCCTACCTTCCGGCAAAGCTGCTTCGGCTTTTTCCACCGCTGCATCCAGTACCGTATTACCCTCTGACAAGGCAGCAGCTTCATAACTTTCATGTTGCAAAAACTCAGGAGCCAGAGCCATATATTCGGTTGGATTGGCTACATTGACAACAGTTAAATCTGCATCTTCACTCTTGGCCAGACCAATAGCATGATCTAAAGCATTTTCTGAAGTATGGCTGCCATCTACTGCCACCAGTAAATGTTTATACATGAAACTCTCCTTATCCTTTTTAGCAATTCGAATCATTTAGCAGATACAGTATAATACCACTACCTGCTTAAAACGGCTTTCTGGATTTTATTACGTGTCGCAGATATTCAATTTTTCAGCAAACTATCAACGCCGCTTCGGTGGCATCGCACGATTGTACGGCGAAGACTGCCTGCAACGTTTCGCTTCGGCACACGTCTGTGTAGTTGGTGTGGGCGGCGTGGGCTCATGGGCAATAGAAGCACTGGCGCGCAGTGGCATCGGTGCACTGACACTGATTGACCTGGATAACGTGGCCGAATCGAATATCAATCGCCAGCTGCCAGCTTTAATCAGCCTGATTGGCAAGCCTAAAGTCGAAGCTATCGCAGAACGCATTGCCGATATTAATCCCGAATGTCAGGTCACCTGTATAGAAGATTTTGTTGATACAGACAATCTCAGCCAGATATTCAGCCAGCCTTTTGATTTTGTCATTGATGCCATTGATCAGGTACGCGTAAAAGCAACGATGGCCGCTTTCTTTATCGCCCGGCGCCAACCTTTTATTGTTTCAGGAGGCGCTGGCGGACAAAAAAATGCCGGTCTAATTCAATGTGCTGATTTAAGCCGGGTAACCAACGACCGCATGCTGGCCAATATGCGTTATACATTACGTAAACAACATGGATTCAGTCGCCAGCCAGCCGATAAAATGCATATACCCTGCATCTATTCCAGCGAAAATATTACACCGCCGCAGACTGGTATCTGCCATAGCGAACAAACTGCCCCGCAAGGCCTCTCCTGTGCCGGCTATGGTGCAGCCATGGTTGTCACAGCCAGCTTTGGCTTACGTTGTGCTCAAGCCTGTCTAGAACATCTGTGCAAACAATGAACGCAGGCATGAGCACAGTAAATACCGCGGAAAAAACTGTAGCTGTACTTTTCGGACAGCCAGTTACTGAGATTCCGCACGACCTGTTTATCCCGCCTGATGCCCTGCAAGTCGTTTTACAGAGTTTTGAAGGCCCGCTGGATTTACTGCTGTATCTGATTCGCAAACAGAATATTGACGTACTTGATATTCCCATGCTCACAGTAACCGAACAATATCTGTCCTATATCCATCAAATGCAGCAACACGAACTGGATTTAAGAGCCGAATATTTGTTAATGGCAGCAGTACTGATTGAAATTAAAACCCGGTTACTTCTGCCCACCCCACCCGCCAGCGAGGAAGAAGCAGCCGATCCACGTGCCGAACTGGTACGCCGCCTGCTCGCCTATGAACAGATGAAACTGGCGGCTGTCGAACTGGATGCCTTACCCCGTGCAGGACGTGATTTTGCCTGGGCGTGGCTTCCTGTAGAATTGGTTGCCATTACCCAGCCACCGCAAGTACAGGTAGCAGATTTAACTCGTGCATGGCTGGCGATTCTGGCGCGCTCCCAGCACAAGCGCAGCCATAATGTCGTCAAAGAAACCTTATCCGTACGCGCCCAGATGACCGCCGTTTTACGCCATCTGCAAACCCATCAGCACTGTTACTTTACCGAACTTTTTGGCCGCAACGACAGTTTGGCACTGGTAGTCACTACTTTCATCGCAGTGCTGGAACTGGCCAAGGAAGGACTGGTCTACATTACCCAGCACAGCACTGAAGACCCAATTGCCATTCAGACTGCTGGCGTAGAAGCCTGCACCGATTCAACACCAGTTAATGAATCAGCTCCATAGTGACAAGTACAGTGAAAAACCCTAATATAACAATTAATATTTACATCAGGATATCCTTATGCCTGCCCAGCCCGGGTTATTTAAAACCCTGTTTAATCATTACCTGAATCTACCGCATTGCCGCTGGTTAAAAATTTATGGAGACTGTAGCTCCAGTGAACCGGTCATCTCTGTTGACTGGCGCGATGAACTGCTTGAAAACACTGACAGCGGCAATATTCATGGCGGTGTAATCACTACACTTGTTGATATGGCTTCTGCCTGCTCACTGGCCGCATTGTTTCAACAGGTTGAAACCACAGCCACACTGGATATGCGCATAGATTACCTGAAACGGCCTACAGCCAATCAATCAATTCATGTTCGTGCGCATTGTTATCGACAGGAAGGGCAGATTGCGTTTATTCGTAGCCATTGTTTTCAGGAAGATGAAAATCAGCCCTTTGCTCTGGGTATGGCCACCTTTATTCATACCCCGCTATCTGAAACAGAACTGCAGGCATTACAGGCATATCTGCAACAGGAGCAGGTCAAATGAATCCGAATATTTTCCAGCTGGATACACGATTAACCAGCAAAGCTCATCAGCTTATGCCTTATAGTGCAGCAATTAATCTGAAAATCGGTACAGACAGCCAGAACAAACGTCTTTACTGCCTGCCTTTTGCTCAACAGAATATTGGTAATATATTCCTGCCCGCACTTCATGGCGGCCTGATTGGCGGCTTTTTACAAAGCTGTATTAATTTATATTTGCTGGAACAGCAAAACCTGTCTGAGCCCGCCCGGATAATTGACTACTCAACAGATTATTTACTTAGTGGTAAGGCACTGGACAGCTATGCCCAATGTCAGATTCTGCATGCCGGTAAGCGCATTTCACACGTTACCGTAACAATGTGGCAAAACCAGCCAGATAAACCTATTGCTTTTGCACGTGCGCACTTGCAAATGCCTGCAATAGCCGAATAAAAAAAGTAAACTGCTAGCCTATACCAGAAATCTGTATAAATACTTTTCTGGAATAGCATTACAACTGCATTTATTTTCAAGAGTTAAACCAGCGATATGGCCATAGATACCAACCGTCCGCCAATTATCCAGTCCCTATTGGATACAGATTTATATAAATTCACCATGCTTCAGGTTGTCCTGCATCAGTTTCCTCAGGCTACTGGTGTCTATGAGTTTCGCTGTCGTAACAACCATGAAACAGAATATCCGCTAGGCGATATTCTGGAAGAACTAAACTGGGAGCTGGATCGTCTCTGCCAGATGAGATTCACCCCAGACGAATTGCAATATCTGCGCAGCCTGCGCTTTATCAAGAGCGATTTCGTTGACTATATGGAGCTGTTTCAATTAAAGCGCCGTTTTATCAAAACATCCACAGATAATAACCAGTACCTGAATATCCGTATCGAAGGCCCTATCATTCAGGCAATGTTTTTTGAAATATTTGTTCTATCCATTGTCAATGAATTGTATTTTCATCGACTGGAAACATCCGAAATACTGGCCGAAGGCGAACGACGTCTTCAGGCCAAAGCTGAGCTGATACACCGCTACGCATCAGAACAACAGCATTACAACTCACCATTTATTGTTTCCGATTTTGGTACTCGACGACGTTATCGTTATTCATGGCAAAAACATGTCGTAAAAACACTTCACCAAGCTGCCCCTAATGTTTTTCGCGGAACCAGCAACGTACATATTGCCAAAGAGCTGGGTCTGATTCCCATTGGCACCATGGCTCATGAATTCTTACAAGCCTTTCAGGCTCTGGATGTGCGTTTACGAGATTTCCAAAAAGCAGCATTGGAAGCATGGGTACATGAATATCGTGGCGATCTAGGCATAGCCTTAACCGACGTAGTCGGCATGGATGCTTTCCTGCGCGATTTCGACCTGTATTTCGCCAAATTGTTTGACGGACTGCGCCATGACAGTGGCGATCCCTATATCTGGGGAGAAAAAGCATATGCCCATTACCAGAAACTTAAAATAGACTCACGTACCAAAATGTTGGCCTTTAGTGACGGCTTGGATCTACAGCGCGCCTGGAATTTATATATCCACTTTAACAGCCGTTTCAAAACCAGTTTCGGAATTGGCACCAATTTCACCTGTGATATGGGCTTAACGCCATTAAATATCGTATTAAAACTAGTTGAATGCAACGGACAGTCTGTAGCTAAGATATCTGATTCACCCGGTAAAACCATGACAGACAACAACACATTTCTGGCTTATCTGCGGCAAATTTTTGACATACCAGACAGCACTGCCGTAAAAGCGGATTAAAGCAGAACAACAAGCGCAAATTTCCGCCATAAAATGGCTAAATAATTTAATCTGTCATTTATCAGCATTTAAGATAACTACAGAAAACTATCAAGATGGATATAAATTAATGAGTAAAAACAACAATATCAGCACAACAAGCATGCGTCTGGATAAATGGCTATGGGCAGCACGATTTTTTAAAACTCGTGCTCTGGCACAAAAACATATTGAATTAGGACGCGTTCAGGTCAATGGCGCCAAAGTCAAAAACAGCAAAAACATCCAGATTGGTGATATCATCGACTTAACCCTCAATTCCCTGCCCTATAAAATTCAGGTACAGCAACTTAATCAAATGCGCCGCCCGGCACCCGAAGCACGGTTACTTTATAGCGAAGACAGCAGTATTGCCGCCAAACGGGAAGAACTGAAAGCTCTGAATCAGGCCAGCCAAATAAGTGCCGCATATCCAGATGGCAGACCTACTAAACGTGATCGCAGAGCACTTGATAAAGTAAAAAGACATTGGGAAGAATAAAACTCAGCGTATTGCTTCATTTGTGCAAAAAACCTTTTCTTATTCGCGATAATTGGCTTTGAACAGCTTTAAATAGCGTAGTCAAAATATTTTCATTATCTGTATCAACAAATATTGCATACTGATAAGTCCAATTAACATTAAATCGTCAACATATAATTATTTGGCCTAATATGGCTACTTTTAACAAAATTATTTTTCTTAAGAGCCTTGGCAACCATCTCTTTATTGAACGGGACATGTAAAACCGGAACCTGAGTTTTTAAATGCTTGAAAATGGGCAGTTTATTCCAGAAATAATGTAATTTAAAATTTACATTGTTTTTTCCAGTAATCAGCATATCCTTTTTTTCACGCAATTCAGTATAAATCACAATAACCGGTAATTTAAGATATCCAATACCATATTCAATCTCCTCTTTCACACTCCGCGATTGAAAAGTATCCTCACTCAAAATCAAAATTAAATTATCAGCATAGTTTAACCGTTCTCTAATTCTTGGTTTTAAAACACTTTCCCAATCACTACCATCACGGACATCGTATTTTTTATCATGGACATCATTAAACGGAAAAAGTGCATCCAGGCTTTTCCAAGTTCTCAACTGCTTATAATAAAAATAATCTTTCTGAATTAACGCACCAGCTGTAAATTCATTAAAGGGTTCTTCTACATAAAAAACACAATAATTTTTAGGCATAGACTTTCTCTAACGTACTTATCACATGAAAAAGCGTTAAAATAACAGATATTACTTTAAATAAAAACAAAACACCACATAAAAACTTTAATATACAAATACATATATTCAATTATTATAATATATAAAAACCCGCATCTTTCAGAATACGGGTTAAATCAGCATAACAATCAATATTATTTAACTGAAGAAGCAGCCTCATGCATGGCTTCAGATAATGTCGGATGAGCATGAACAATGCGGGTAATGTCTTCACTGGATGCCTTAAAGTCCATGGCCATCACTGCCTCGGCAATCAGTTCGGAAGCCACAGGCCCGATGATATGCACGCCCAGCACACGATCCGTATCTGTATCCGCTAGAACTTTAACAAATCCCTTGGCCTGTCCCATACCAAGAGCACGGCCGTTAGCAGCAAAACTAGACTGACCTTTTTTATACTTCACGCCAGCAGCTTTTAACTGCTCCTCAGTCTGGCCAACCCACGCAATTTCCGGATGAGTATACATAACTGCCGGAATAGTATTCATATCTACAAAAGGTTTCTGCCCAGCAATACGTTCAGCCACAGCCACACCCTCAGCAGAAGCTTTATGTGCCAGCATCGGACCACGTACCACATCACCAATCGCCCACACATTCGGCAGGCTTGTACGGCACTCATCATCAACCACAATAAAGCCACGTTCATCTTTTTGCAGCCCAACACCATCGGCATTCAGGCCATTGGTATTAGGAATACGGCCAATTGCAATAACCAGTTTATCAAAGGTTTCCGTTTTTTCTTCACCAGCAACAGTGTACTTAACAGTCACACTGTTTTCACCTTTAACAATTTCATTAACCGTTACACCAAGATGGATATTCAGACCTTGTTCTTTAGTAAAAACCTTGAATGCTTCCTTGGCAACCTGCTGATCAGCAGCAGCAAGGAACGTAGGCATGGCTTCCAGAATGGTAACTTCCGCGCCCAGACGGTTCCATACAGAGCCCATTTCCAGACCAATCACACCAGAACCAATCATACCCAGTTTGGCTGGCACAGCTTCAAGATTCAGTGCACCTTCATTATCCAGCACATTAACATTATCAATCTCAGTTAAAGGCAGTGGACGTGGCAGAGAACCAGTAGCCACGATTACATGCTTGGCAGTAACCAACTGTTTAGTACCATTAGTATCCACTTCTATCTGCCATAAACCATCAACCTGGCCTTGCAGAGAACCCTTACCAAAAATACTTTCTACTTTTTCTTTTTTGAACAAAAAGCCAATACCATTAGTCAATTTGGTAACAATAGCATCTTTACGTTCAATCATTTTCTTGGCATCAAAGCCTTTAACTTGAACATCAATACCGTGTTCAGCAAATTCAGTTTGCGCTGCATGGTAATTTTCACTGGTCTGCAACAAAGCCTTGGAAGGAATGCAACCTACATTCAGGCATGTACCGCCCAATGCTGGTCCATCACCTTTTTTATTCAAACCAGCATCAATGCAGGCCGTCTTAAAACCCAGCTCAGCAGCACGAATAGCAGCAACATAGCCACCAGGTCCAGCACCAATTACCACAACGTCAAATTGAGACATCAAAATTCCTTTCAATCATGAATATTTCTGACTGATAAAATAAAACCG
The DNA here is from genome assembly GCF_002777825.1 of Snodgrassella alvi. GTDB lineage: Bacteria > Pseudomonadota > Gammaproteobacteria > Burkholderiales > Neisseriaceae > Snodgrassella > Snodgrassella alvi_C. The sequence continues at coordinate 343,230 of NZ_MEIR01000080.1, forward strand.
CAATGTGGCACAAACGCCATTTTATCCGCTGTGGCCATCATTACGGTTATCATCCTCAGACTACTCAGTAACAGCACAGATTACAGTAGTCAGTTAATTTTCTTACAGCTCCAGCAGCAAACGTGCAGGATCTTCCAGAGCATCCTTAATGGCTACCAGAGTCAATACTGCTTCACGGCCGTCAATCAGACGGTGGTCGTAAGACAGAGCCAGATACATCATTGGACGTACCACAACCTGACCATTTTCTACTACAGCGCGTTCTTTGGTAGCGTGCATGCCCAAAATGGCTGATTGAGGCGGATTGATAATTGGCGTAGACATCATTGAACCAAAAGTACCGCCATTGGTAATACTGAAAGTACCACCAGTCAGGTCTTCTAGTGCCAGCTTACCATCTTTGGCTTTTACTGCATAATCGTGAATAGCTTGCTCAATGTCAGCAATACTCATCTGATCAGCATCACGCAGAATCGGTACCACCAGACCACGAGGGCTGCCAATAGCAATACCAATATCAAAATAGCCATGATAAACAACATCAGTGCCATCAATAGAAGCATTTACAACAGGGTATTTCTTCAAAGCAGCAACCGCAGCTTTAACGAAGAAAGACATAAAGCCCAGCTTAACTCCATATTCTTTCTGGAACTGTTCTTTATAACGGTTACGTAAATCCATAACCGGTTTCATGTTTACTTCATTAAAAGTAGTCAGAATGGCATTTTCATGCTGTGACTGCAATAAACGTTCAGCAACACGGGAACGCAAACGTGACATCGGTACACGTTGCTCTATACGGTCACCGGCAGTAACAGGTGCAGCAGCCTTAGTGGTAGCCATTGTAGGAGCAGCAGCCAGAGCAGATGCAGCTGCGGCAACATCTTCTTTCAGTACACGACCATCACGGCCTGAGCCCTGAATAGTAGCTGTATTCACACCTTTTTCCGCAGCCAGTTTGGCAGCAGCAGGCATAGCAACACCAGCCTGAGACTGATTAACCGGTGCAGCACTTACAGGAGTAGCAGCAGGAGCAGCGTCCTGTGCTGCCGCAGCTGGAGCAGCAGCTTCGGCAGTAGCTGAAGTATCGATTTTAGCCAGCAACTGGCCTGCTGTTACAGTTGCACCATCAGCTTCAATAATTTCCACCAGTTTACCCGCCTGCTGGGCAGGCAATTCCAATACAACTTTATCCGTTTCCAAATCAATCAGGTTTTCGTCACGCTGTACGAAATCTCCCACTTTTTTATTCCAGGTCATCAGAGTGGCTTCAGTCACACTTTCTGGAAGCATGGGAACGGTTACATCAATAATCATGGATTACTCCTAAAAAAGGCCAGAGGCCACCACCCAGGTGGCCAGTTATTCAGAATGGATTCGAATTATTTCAATTCCAGAGCATCATCTACCAGTTGTTTCAGCTGGGCAACATGTTTACTCATATAGCCCACTGCTGGTGACGCGCTGGCCGGACGACCAGCAAAAATAACTTTTTGCTTGCTGCCAGCAATCTTTTCAATACGATGACGAATCTGGAACCATGCACCCTGATTTTTTGGTTCTTCCTGAGCCCACAGAATTTCAGTTGCATTGGGGTAACGGCTCAATTCAGCAGCCAGCTGTTCGTATGGGAACGGATACAACTGTTCCACACGCACAATAGCAATATCTTTGCCCAGATCACGTTCCAAACGCGCTTTATTGATATCGTAGTACACCTGGCCGGCACACAGAATCACCCGTTTAACGCTGCTTTCATTACCTTCAACCTGATCACCGATTACCGGACGGAAAGCATGACCTTCAGTGAAATCACTGAGCGGACTCATGGATTCATTGAAACGCAGCAAACGTTTGGACATGAAAATAACCAGCGGTTTGCGGTATGGACGCAGTACCTGACGGCGCAATACATGGAACATCTGAGAAGCTTCGGACGGCATAACAACCTGAATATTTTCTTCAGAGCACAATTGCAGCCAGCGCTCCAGACGACCAGAAGAGTGTTCTGGGCCCTGACCATCATAGCCATGAGGTAAAATCACGGTTAAGCCACACAAACGACCCCATTTAGTTTCACCAGAAGTAATAAACTGGTCAATTGCTACTTGGGCACCATTGGCAAAGTCACCAAACTGTGCTTCCCAGATAACCAGTTGATCAGGTGCACTGCAAGCAAAGCCATATTCATAAGCCAATACAGCTTCTTCATTCAAGATTGAATCAATTACCAGGAAAGAGGCCTGATTTTCACTCAAATTGCGTAGCGGCACATACGCACCGGCATCGCTTTTTTCGCGTTTCTGATCATGCAATACAGCATGACGGTGAGAGAAAGTACCACGGCCGGAATCTTCACCTGAAATACGCACACCATTACCATTGCTTACCAAACTGGCATAAGCCAGTGTTTCTGCCATGCCCCAATCAACAGGCTGTGTACCTTCAGCCATGGCAACACGATTAGCCAGCATTCTCTTCACAGTATTATGTGGCGTAAAATCTTCTGGAAGCGTAGTGAATTTTGCAGTCAGACGTTGAATATCTGCGGCAGGAATACCGGTTTCAACTGGATGGTTCCAGTGAGTACCCATATAAGGTGTCCAGTCTACCGCATACTTATGGTTGTAATCAGTCAGCGTAGTCTGTTCTACATGTTCACCTTTATCCAGTGCATCGCGATAAGCCTGAATCAGCCCATCCGCCTGCTCTTTAGTAATCACATTTTCACTTACCAGACGCTCTGAATACAGTGCACGTGTTCCCGGATGCTGATGAATCTTGTTATACATCATCGGCTGTGTCAGCATTGGGTCATCACCCTCGTTATGCCCCAATTTACGGAAGCAAACAATATCTACTACCACATCTTTACCGAATGACTTGCGATAATCCATCGCCAGACTTACCACATAGCTTACCGCTTCAGGGTCATCACCATTCACATGGAAAATCGGTGCATCAACCATTTTAGCCAGATCTGTACAATACACAGTTGAACGTGTATCACGCAAATCAGAAGTGGTAAAGCCAATCTGGTTATTGATCACAATATGAATAGTGCCACCAGTAGTATAGCCACGGGTTTGGGACAGGTTGAAATTAGCCTGATTCACGCCCAGACCGATAAACGCAGAGTCACCATGAATCAATACCGGCAACACAGCTTTGCGACCAGATTCACCACGACGTTTCTGTCGTGCACGTACAGCACCCTCCACTACCGGATTAACAATTTCCAGATGAGAAGGATTGAAAGCCAATGAAACGTGCAACGGACCATTGCCAGTAGCCAGATCAGAAGTAAAACCCATATGGTATTTCACATCACCGCTAGGCAGAGTGGTAGTATATTTACCCTCAAACTCGCTAAATAAATCGCGTGGTTCTTTACCAAGGATATTTACCAGCACATTCAGGCGGCCACGGTGAGCCATACCAATCATGACTTCTTCAACCCCCTGATTGCCACAATGCTGCGTCAGATAATCCAAAGCAACAATCGTACTTTCACCACCTTCCAGTGAGAAACGCTTCTGACCGACATAGCGGGTATGCAAATAACGTTCCAGTGTTTCTGCAGCAGTTAACTGTTTCAGAATGCGGCGTTTATGTTCAGGAGTAAAACTGCCAGCTGATAAATCTTTTTCTACCCGCTCCTGAACCCAGTTGCGCTCATCCGGACGCGTGATATGCATAAATTCCACACCGACCGTACCACAATAAGTCTGATCCAGCTTATTGATAATTTCACATAAAGGCAGCTTCGGACTACATGCAAAATCACTACCGGTATAGAATTTGGTAGACATATCAGCATCTGTCAAACCATATTGTGCCGGATCAAGTTCAGCCAAATATTCTTTAGAACGGCGTTTTAGCGGATCCAAATTAGCATTGCGACTACCTAGAATACGATAAGCATTCATCAGCTTCAATACTGATACCTGCTTTTGTAATATATTTAAATCAACACTACCCTGAGCAGCAGTACCATGCTGTCTGGACAGATTGACAAAAGATTCCTGAATCGGTAATTGCGGTATATCTTTGGCAACGTAGCCAGGCAATGCGGCTACTTTGTCAAAATAATCTTTCCAGTATTCATCAACTGAATCTCGATCTTTCAGGTAGCTCTCATAAAGCTCCTCAATGTAAGGAGCATTGGCACCATATAAATAAGAAAGACTGGTTTGTTCTTCCATCATGGTAAAAACCCTTTTTTACCTTAAACTAATAAAACAGGAATATTACTATCCCCTACCAATATTCAAATCGAATGCCGATTCCAGATTACCGCATATCAACATACCGATTCCAGATCACCACGTGTACAACATGGGGATGAAGCATCAGTATATTTCAGGCAGCTTTACAGCTGCCTATACAGACAAAAATAATCAGCGTTTATCTACAGGCAGATAATCGCGTCGACCAGAACCAGTATATAACTGTCGCGGACGACCAATTTTCTGATTTGGGTCAGCAATCATTTCATGCCAGTGTGATACCCAGCCAACTGTACGTGCCAAAGCAAACAATACAGTAAACATTGTGGTCGGAATACCCAATGCACTTAGAACAATACCAGAGTAAAAATCAACGTTCGGATAAAGCTTGCGTTCAATGAAATAAGGGTCTTCCAGAGCAATTTTTTCCAGAGCCATTGCCAGCTTGAATTTAGGACTATCAAGCAATCCCAATTCATTTAACACTTCATCACAAGTCTGCTTCATAATCTTGGCGCGTGGATCCATATTTTTGTATACACGATGTCCAAAACCCATCAGACGATAACGCTTTTCTTTAACCCCTTGCATAAATTCTTCGACACGGGATACATCACCAATTTCATCCAGCATTTTCAAAACTGCCTCATTGGCTCCACCATGAGCCGGCCCCCATAGACAGGCAATACCCGCTGCAATACAGGCAAAAGGATTTGCACCAGATGAACCAGCCAAACGCACAGTAGATGTCGAAGCATTTTGCTCATGATCTGCATGTAAAATAAAAATCCGATCCAAAGCGCGTTCCAGCACAGGATTGACTACATAGTCCTCCGTTGGTTTGGCAAACATCATATGCATAAAGTTGCCGGTATAAGACAGATTGTTACGCGGATAATTAAATGGCAAACCTTTTGAGTAGCGATAACACATGGCAGCCAGAGTTGGCACCTTGGCAATCATGCGGTATTCAGCAATTCGGCGGTGATCAGGATTATTAATATCCAAACTATCCTGATAAAATGCCGCCAGTGCACCTACTACCCCTACCATCATTGACATCGGATGAGCATCACGACGGAAACCTCGGAAAAACCAAGTTAGCTGTTCATGCACCATATTATGACGCAACACACCCAGCTCAAATTTCTGTTTCTCGACTGCATCAGGTAACTCACCATATATCAGCAAATAGCAGGTTTCCAGATAATCACTGTGTTCCGCTAGCTGTTCAATGGGATATCCACGATAATAAAGCTGCCCCTTTTCACCATCAATAAAGGTGATTTTCGATTCGCAGGATGCTGTTGATGTAAACCCTGGGTCAAACATAAACATGCCTGTACCAGCATACAGCTTATTAATATCAACTACATCCGGCCCCAAACTGCCAGACAATACCGACATCTCAAAAGGCTCTTGTCCTTCAATGTTTAGTATAGCGTTCTTGACCATCTCCAACTCCTTAATTTTCACTTTTTCTATTTAAATAAACTAAACTAAAAAACATTAACGAAAGAGAAGCATTTACAAAAATTGAACCTGCCTGATTTTCTCCAGAACAGGCTCAAACTGGGCACTTTTACAGTTTTCAGACTGATTGATCAATGCCAGGATTTCCGGGTCAGGTAAATCCATTAGCGCCACAAATGCATTCAACTCATCATCTGATAGCTGATCAAAGGTATGAGACATAAAGCGACCTAAAATAATATCCAGCTCCAGTAGGCCACGACGAGTTAACCAGCGTATGCGACGTTTGGCATTATCATCAAAATGCTGCATCAGATTGCTCTTCTTAACATTAAATCTTTAATCTTACCGATAGCCCGCGTTGGATTCAGATGTTTCGGACAAACATCCACACAATTCATAATTGTATGGCAACGGAACAGCCGGTAAGGATCGTTCAGATTATCCAGACGTTCATTAGTGCGCGTATCACGAGTATCAGCAATAAAACGATAAGCATTCAACAAACCGGACGGGCCAACAAATTTGTCTGGATTCCACCAGAACGAAGGACATGAGGTAGAACAGCAGGCACACAAAATACATTCATACAGGCCGTCCAGCTCTTTGCGTTCCGCCTGCGACTGTAAACGCTCCCCTGTCGGTGCCGCCGTGTCATTAATCAAATAGGGTTTAACCGAATGATATTGATTAAAGAACTGCGTAAAATCAACAATTAAGTCACGAATAACAGGCAAAGCTGGCAGTGGTTTCAAAACAATTGGCTGCTTCAAACTGCGAATATCAGTCAGACAGGCCAAGCCATTCTTACCATTAATATTCATCCCATCAGAACCACAAATCCCTTCACGGCAGGAGCGACGGAAAGACAAGCTGTCATCCTGCGCCTTAAGCTTGATTAGCGCATCCAACAGCTTCACATCTGTAGGTTCGATTTCGAGTTCATAATCTTTCATGTACGGCTTGGCATCCACATCAGGATTGTAGCGGTACACTTGGAAGCGGATTTTTTCCATCTTGATAGTTCCTTAGTAAACGCGTTCAGCCGGTTTTATATATTCCACACTCAAAGGTTTGGTATGTACCGGCTTATATTCCAGATGCTGGTCTTCTGCGTAATATAGTGTGTGTTTCATCCAGTTTTCATCGTCACGGTTTGGATGGTCATCTGAAGCATGAGCGCCACGTGATTCTTTACGTGCAGCAGCGGAAACCAGCGTAGCCTGAGCCACTTCAATCAGATTATCCAGTTCCAGTGCTTCAAGTCGTGCTGTATTCCACACTTTACTCTTGTCATGAATCTGCGTTTTGGCTACGCGTTCAGCAATCGCATTAATTTTCTCAATGCCATCCTGCAACAAAGCATCGGTACGGAACACACCTGCATGCGACTGAACACACCGTTGCAAGTCATTACGTACTTCAGATACTTCTTCACCATTAGTCTGATTATCCAGACGGCTAAGGCGTGCAAGCGTTTTCTCACCTACATCAGCAGGCAACTCACGATGCGCACCGTGTTTTTTAATATAATCAATCATATGATCACCAGCCGCCTTACCAAACACCACCAGATCAAGTAATGAATTGGTACCCAGACGATTAGCACCATGCACCGATGCACAAGCACATTCACCTGCTGCATAAAAACCAGGCACCGGAGCTTCCAGATCATTACCCTTGGCCATTACCACCTGACCATGATAATTAGTAGGAATACCACCCATCATATAGTGACAGGTTGGCACCACCGGAATCGGATCCTTAATCGGATCAACACCAGCAAACTGAATGGAAATTTCGCGAATACCCGGCAATTTTTCCATAATTTTTTCTGCACCAAGATGATCAACTTTCAGCAGAACGTGATCCTTATTCTTACCAACACCACGGCCTTCATGGATTTCAATGGACATAGCCCGCGAAACCACGTCACGGCAAGCCAAATCCTTCACAGTAGGTGCATAGCGCTCCATAAAACGCTCACCCTCACTGTTGAGCAGAATCCCGCCTTCGCCACGTACCCCCTCAGTAATCAAAACTCCAGCACCAGCCACACCAGTAGGATGGAACTGCCAGAACTCCATATCTTCCAGAGGAATACCAGCACGGGCAGCCATACCCAAACCATCACCGGTATTCATATAGGCATTGGTAGAAGAAGCATAAATACGACCCGCGCCACCTGTGGCAAATAACACCGCTTTGGCATGCAGAATGAAAACTTCACCGGTTTCCATTTCCATGGCGATAACACCAATAACCACACCCTCGGAATCACGAATCAGATCAAGAGCAGCCCACTCAACAAAAAACTGGGTTTCTGCATGTACATTTTGCTGATACAAAGTATGCAGCATCGCGTGGCCGGTACGGTCTGCCACAGCACAGGCACGCTCTACCGCACGTTTACCGAATTCAGCAGTATGTCCGCCAAACGGACGCTGATAAATCTTGCCAGATTCAACACGGTCAAACGGCATACCCATGTGCTCCAGTTCCACAACAGCATCAGGTGCCCGGCGCGTCATGAATTCAATCGCATCCTGATCACCTAGCCAGTCAGAACCCTTAACCGTATCGTACATATGCCAGTTCCAGTGGTCTTCCTGTACATTGCCAAGAGAGGCAGAGATACCACCCTGAGCGGCTACCGTATGAGAACGGGTTGGGAAAACCTTGGACAACACCACTGTATTCAAACCTGCTTTAGATAACTGCAGAGCCGCACGAAGCCCTGCGCCACCGCCGCCAACGATTACTGCATCAAAACGACGTACCGGTAAACTCTTGGGCATACTCATGCTAACCCCCAAATCACTTTAACAGAATAAATCAAACTGCCGGCCAGCCATAAAATTGTGGCGACATGCAAAAATAGGCGCAAACCTACCGGTTTAATATAGTCCATCCACAAATCACGAATGCCAACCCAGGCATGTAATACCAGCGCCAGCACAAAAATCTGTGTTATCAGACGTACCCAGGTTTGAGCAAAGAAACACTGCCATTGCTGATAACTGTGTGGTAAACAGATAATCATGATTAAAAAGAGTACTGAATACACCAACATGACTACTGCGGTGATACGCTGCATAATCCAGTCGCGCAAACCATAGTGCGCGCCAGCCAAGTTACGATCAATCATGATAATAAGCACGCTCCATAAATAATAACGGTCAATACAATTGCGCAAAAAACTACTGCTTTGGCAGAAGTGCGTGCTGTTTTCAACTCTGTGCCTTTATGGATATCCAGCAGCAGGAAGCGAACACCAGCCAAACTGTGATAAACATAAGCCAGCAGCAGAACAAAAAGAACACACTTCACCAACGGATTCTGCACAAGCGCATGATAGGTATTAAACGCAGATTCATGGGACAGCGTACCTGAAAACAGCCATAACAACAGCGGAATACAGATAAACAGCGCCACACCACTGAAACGATGAAAAATAGATACAATACCCGGAATGGGTAATCGTATCTTATGTATATCCAGATACACTGGCCTTTCTTTTTGCATCGGTAACTCCTCTTGATTATTAGAAGATTTAAAACTCAAAACCAGCGACCTGAGCCGCCTCAAACCGAAATTTACAGCAATTGACCTAGTTTTTAACAAATAGGCAAAAACAAAACACACAGATTATTTACAATTCAGCCCTCAAAACTCAGCAGCAGTACCACTTAACTGCAGAGCTTGATTTCCAAGCTGTAAATAACGCCGGCGCCACTCATAGTGCACACCGTCAACACTCTGGCTCAAACGTCCCAAACAAAGTGCAGGCAGAGCCTTATCCGCTTTCAGCAGTCTGGCTGTTTCTGGCTGCAACACAGTCTGCCAGAGCCATTGTTGCGCAGTATCCACCAGAACATCATATTCAAGCAACAAAAAAGCATAAAAACTGCGGTGGCGATGTATAAATCGCACATTTAAATCTGGTAATAACGCAACAGGTAAAAATAGTTCATCTACCGCCACCTCTATATAACCAGTACGCCATAGCAACATAATTCTCCACACTGGTTCCGCTATTTTTAAGCCTAGCTGTACGGCTGTTTCCTCGTCAGCAGCAGCCAGCACCAGACTAAGTACCTCTGCTACTGGCCATACCCTTTCCGTTTTACCCTGTTGCAATACAGGAATTTCTGTAAAGGGATAATAGCCCCAGTCCCAGTTTTGCTGAGTAACAAAAGTACCTACTCCTTGATGACGCTGCAAAATGCCTCGTGATACCAGTTCATTCAAACCCTTGCGTACCGTACCCTGACTCACGCCCCATTGTGCAGCCAAATCCCATTCACTGGGTAACTGTTGTCCGGGTCTGAAATCACCATCCACAAGTAAATGTATAACCCTCTGCATTACTAACTGATATAACGGCATATGCCTTTTAAGCGGATTAATTTTTAATCTATTGTACGACATTTCAAACTCAAGTAAACAAAGTCTTATATAAGACATAAGATAGCACGAAAAACTGCTCCAACATTCTCAAAAAGACACCAATCTATTACGCCAATTAATTTAACCTTAAACAGAATTTTGTTATCATACGCGCCAAATTCTTGTAGTGCTGCCAAATCCACCACCTTAAAGACAAGAAAAATATTTGTAGTTGTGTTTTTATTTTTAAGAGGATAAGTTATGAAAAAACCTGTACGCATCGCTGTAACGGGTGCTACCGGTCAGATTGGTTATGCTTTGCTGTTCCGCATTGCCAGTGGTGACATGCTTGGAACTGATACTCCAGTTATTCTGCAACTTCTTGATTTACCCCAGTCACAAACTGCTGCTAACGGCGTAATGATGGAATTACAGGATTGTGCATTTCCCCTGCTGGTCGACATGTTCGCTACACATGATCCAGAGGTAGCATTCAAAGATGCAGACATAGCCATCCTCGTTGGCGCCCGCCCGCGTACTAAAGGTATGGAACGCAGCGATCTGCTACAGGCAAATGCAGAAATATTCACTACACAGGGTGCGGCTTTAAATAAAGTGGCCAGCCGTGATGTAAAAGTACTGGTAGTTGGTAATCCGGCCAATACCAATGCCTATATTGCCATGAAATCCGCACCAGACCTGCCGGCCAAAAATTTCACTGCCCTGATGCGTCTGGATCAAAACCGCGCACTTAGCCAGCTGGCTGAAAAAACCGGTAAGCCAGTGAGTAAAATTAAAAAACTGTGCATATGGGGAAATCACAGCCCCACCATGTACACTGATTACCGCTTTGCAACTTTAGATAACGAAAACGTAGCAGAAATGATTAATGATCAGGACTGGTATGTAAACGAATATCTGCCTAAAGTAGGTAAACGCGGTTCTGCTATTATCGAAGCTCGCGGCCTGTCTTCAGCAGCTAGTGCCGCCAACGCCATTATCGATCAGATTCATGACTGGTTAATCGGAAGTGATGGCGAATGGGTTACCATGGGTGTGCCATCCGATGGTTCCTACGGTATTCCGGAAGGAATTGTATTTGGCTTCCCCATGACCTGCGAAAATGGTGAGTACACCATTGTCAAAGATTTACCAATTGATGAATTCAGCCAGCAGCGTATCAACCAGACTTTAGCAGAGCTTGAAGAAGAAAAAGCTGAAGTTAGCAATTTATTATAAAATACAAACAAAATATCCGGCCGGGCTGAGTAGCTGGCCGGATATCTTTATTAATCAAAATCACAACACTTCTAAATTACCAGAAATCTGATTGCAGTGCATATAGCAGCCAGATCAGTGAAGTAATCAACAGCAATATCAGCGCCAGACAGTGCACCCAATAACCGAATTTCCGCTTTTGTTGTTCTCCAAGCACATACTTTAACAACACACCCAGCAAAATTACCACAACAAACAGACGCAACAATCGGCCTAGCATATATTTTCCAAAATACGTTAAATCTGTGCAAACCAGACAAAGCCGTTATAATGCCAGTTTTCTATTCTTTTACCTATTCCCATGAAAGAAATAGACAGTATTGGCATTGTTACCCCGCAGAAATTGTCCTTTGACTGCCCCTTAACCTTGCAGAACGGTTGTGTTTTACCACAGTTTGAATTAATGGTTGAAACCTATGGCACCCTTAATACAGACAAAAGCAATGCGGTACTGATATGTCATGCGCTGTCTGGAAATCATCACATTGCCGGCTACCATAGCAGTAACGACAAACATCCCGGCTGGTGGGACAACATGGTTGGCCCCGGTAAACCGGTCGATACCAACCGGTTTTTTGTCGTAGGCCTAAATAATCTGGGAGGCTGCCATGGCAGTACCGGACCATTGAGCATCAACCCAGCCACCAACAAAGCATATGGTGCCGACTTTCCCATAGTTACCGTAAAAGACTGGGTTCAGAGCCAAGCCATGCTGGCCGACCGGCTGGGTATCCAGCAGTGGGCGGCAGTAATGGGCGGCAGTCTGGGCGGAATGCAGGCATTACAGTGGGCAATTGATCAGCCACAACGTTTACGTCATGCATTAATCATTGCCTCTGCTCCCCGGCTATCGACACAAAATATTGCTTTTAATGATGTAGCCCGTCAAGCCATTCTTACCGATCCCGATTTCTGTCAGGGTCATTATGCCCTGCAACAACGAATTCCCCGCCGTGGCTTGCGTATAGCGCGTATGATGGGACACATCACCTATCTGGCAGAAGACGGACTGGGTAAAAAATTTGGTCGTCAGATGCGTCAGCCAAACTATCAATATGATTACAACGTTGAATTTGAAGTAGAATCCTACCTACATTATCAGGGTGATAAATTTGCCGATATTTTTGATGCCAATAGTTATTTACTAATGACAAAAGCACTGGATTACTTTGATCCGGCACGTGATTATGCTGGCGACTTAGTTGCCGCAGTATCAGCAATTCAGGCCAGAATATTGATTGCCAGTTTCAGCAGTGATTGGCGTTTTTCACCCAGACGTTCGCAGGAATTGCTCGACGCTCTAGTTGCAGCCAACAAACCTGTGCAATACATAGCACTCCAGTCTGCCCATGGTCATGATGCATTTTTAATGGAAGACACAGACTATCAGGCTGCCATCCGTATTTATTTTAATAATATAGCCACCGAACTAACACAATGAATACTTCGTCAACACCACTGCGTGGTGACTTACAAATGATTTTCGATTGGATTACCCCCAATAGTCGTGTGCTCGACTTAGGCTGTGGTGATGGTGAACTACTAGCTGCCCTGATCAAATACAAAAACTGTCAGGGTTACGGTCTGGAAATTGCCACCAGCAGCGTTTTAGCCGCCATGCAGCGTGGCATTAATGTTATACAAGCTGATCTGGAAGCCGGTCTGCAACACTTTAATGATAACAGCTTTGATATTATTGTTTTAAGCCAGACCATTCAAGCCATGAAAAATACTGAAAACATACTACAAGAAATGAAACGCGTAGCCAGAGAAGCCATAGTAACCTTTCCCAACTTCGGCTATTGGCGCAATCGCCTGCAAATCGCCCTTGGTGGGCATATGCCCGTATCAGAACGCATGCCTTATCAATGGTACAATACCCCAAATATACACTGGTGTACACTTCAGGATTTCGACAGATTATGCACCAAAAACCATTTAAAAGTTCTGCAACGCGCCGTTATGAGTGGCAATAAACGTATTTCCTTGTGGCCAAACCTGCTAGGTAGCCTGGCTTTTTATCGCGTCGGCTAATTTTGCAAAGCTGCATAAACAACTAAATATCTATCTGTAATCCAGATAGATAGCAGCAATGCTTTGCCGGCCTCCACAACAAATAATATAAAAATAAAAATTTAGCCAACCAATGGAGAGTTATTTATCTACTCAGGAACAACATTTATATCCCGTTATAGAATAAATTTCTCTACCCAGTAACAAAACGAATCAGACTATATCTACTCATTGCTATATTCTGTTAATGCTATTTAAGCGTATTTGTGCGAAAATTAGTCATTCTCCTAATAGTTAAACCAATATGAAACTACATCAACAAGTTGTAGCTGAAGTTGAAAAAGCATTCAGCACAACCGGACTCGCCGAACATCCAATTGTCCTACAACCTGCTAAAAACCGTGATTTTGGTGATTACCAAATTAATGGCGTAATGGGCGCAGCCAAAAAAACCAAACAAAATCCACGCGAACTGGCACAGAAAGTTGCTGATGCCCTACAGGAAAATATCCTGATTGCCACAGCACAAGTAGCTGGCCCAGGTTTTATTAATCTGCGTCTGCGGCCGGAAAAACTGGCTCAATATATCAAAATTGCATTGCAGGATGATCATTTAGGTATTACCCGCAGCAGCGAACCACAAACAATAGTTATCGATTATTCTTCACCCAATCTGGCTAAAGAAATGCATGTAGGGCATTTACGCTCCAGCATCATCGGAGATAGCCTAAACCGTGTACTGTCTTTTCTAGGACACAAAGTTATTGCACAGAATCACGTAGGAGACTGGGGTACCCAATTTGGTATGCTGGTAGCCTATCTGACTGAACAGCAACAAAATGGTCGTGCTGATCTGGAGCTAGCGGATTTGGAGCAGTTTTATCGCAACGCCAAAATACGCTTTGACGAAGACGAAAACTTCGCCAATACCGCGCGTGAATATGTAGTTAAATTACAAAGTGGTGACGCCAGCGTACTGGCTCTATGGCAACAGTTTGTACAAACATCATTGCAACATGCACAGGCTGTTTACCAAAAGTTGGGCTTAAAACTGTTGCCTGCCGATGTAACCGGAGAATCGTTTTATAACGACCAGCTGCAACCTACCGTAAACGAACTTCTGGCCAAAGGCATTGCCGTAGACAGCGATGGAACTAAAGTCGTTTTTCTTGAAGAATTCAAGAATCAGGACAACGAACCGGCTCCATTCATTATCCAGAAAAAAGATGGTGGGTTCCTTTATGCCAGTACCGATTTAGCCTGTGTTCGCTATCGTATCAATACTTTGCATGGCAATCGCCTATTATATGTTGTAGATGCACGTCAAAGCCTGCATTTTAGTGAGTTGTTTACTGTAGCCCGCAAAGCTGGCTGGCTACCAGAAAACGTACACGCTGAACACGTATCCTTTGGCACCATGATGGGCAAAGATGGCAAACCGTTTAAAACCCGCAGTGGCGAGACTGTAAAACTGCTGGACTTGCTCAATGAAGCCGTGACTCGTGCATCTGCTTTAGTCGCCAGTAAAAACCCCGAACTAAGCCCAGCCGAAATAGCTCATATAGGACAAGCAGTAGGTATTGGTGCAGTGAAATATGCTGATTTAAGTAAAAACCGCACCAGCGATTATATATTTGACTGGGACAGCATGCTATCATTTGAAGGCAATACAGCACCCTATTTACAGTATGCCTATACTCGAGTACAAAGCGTTTTCCGCAAAGCAGGGGCATGGGATACAAATGCAACGATTAACCTTAATGAACCACTGGAACAACAGCTTGCAGTAGAGTTACTCAAATTTGAAGACATACTGGATAGCGTTGCAGAAACTGCCTATCCACATTATCTGGCTGCTTACTTGTATCAGATTGCCACCCTATTCAGCCGCTTCTATGAAGCCTGCCCGATACTTAAAGCAGATGATGCCACGCGCCATAGCCGCTTGCAGCTAACCAGCCTTACCGGCAAAACCTTACAACAAGGTTTGGCGTTATTAGGTATAGATACTTTAGAAACCATGTAATTTAAGCAATCATTAATATAGATCATAAACTGTACTGTCTGAATCAAATTTACTCCAGACAGTGCAGTTTTTTTATAGATATAAATCACTAAATTGAAGCCTATCAATTTATAATTTTTAATTTATCTCAGATATAAGATACAGAATAGATATATTTTTAAAATCCACATACCACCAACATAAATTAATCAATTCAACATACTTAATTAAATCGAATAAGTTAATTTAAATACTAATCTATGGCTCCGTCTTATAATCAATCCCAATACATTAACGCGTGTCCAAACTCTGAATAAACGTTTGAGTATTCAGCTTAAAAGCATTACTCAAACAGATATTCAGCCGCTTTCACCAAATAAAAGCTGACATAAACCTGAAACTTATCCTGATAATAATATCAAGTAAACTGGTTACAATTTAGATTGAGCTTGTAACTATCCCCTAAAATAGTACAGCATAAAAGTAGAAAATTCTCTTTATTAACCCATTGAGGATTTAAGCAAAAAAAAAATGACTGAACATCAAATCGTAGCTATTTTAAAAGAAGCCGAAGCCAGTATCCCCGTCAAAGAACTCTGCCGTAAATATGGCATCGGCAATTCAACTTTTTATAAATGGCGTGATAAATACGGTGGTATGGAAACGTCCAATATCAAACGTTTAAAGGAGCTAGAGGCTGAAAACCGTAAGCTTAAGCAGATGTTTGCTGAGCTCAGTTTAAAATCTCAGCTTTAGGAGGAAATCATAAAAAAGCTCTAGTGCCTACTCAAGCACGTAAAGCTTGGGCTGTACAACTGCAAGAAAATCATTCTGTTACTATTGCCATGAGCTGCGCTATTGTTGGCTTAAGCCGCTGTGCTTACTATTATCAACCCAAGTTACCGGATGATTCAGTGATTATGTCGGTACTAAGTGCTATTACCGATAAGCATTTGCGCTGGGGCTTTCCTAAATGTTTTAATCGCATCAGAAAGTTCGGCTATAAATGGAATCATAAACGTGTGTATCGGGTGTATTGTGAATTAAAGCTTAATCTCAGGGTAAAACGTAAACAGCGCATTCCTCCACGAAATCCAGAAAGGCTATCAGTACCCAATAAACAAGGTGAATGCTGGTCAATGGATTTTATGAGTGACAGCAGTCGCAATCAACGGCGTTTTAGAATCTTTAATGTCATCGATGACTTTAATCGTGAGGCGTTAGGCATTGATATTGCGGTTAGTTTACCGGCTGGCAGGATTACCCGTTATCTGGATAAACTGGCCGAATATCATGGCTATCCACTCAAAATACGAGTGGATAATAAACCGGGATTTAACGGAAAAACATTCATCGACTGAGCAAAGTCACATGGTATAACCATAGATTATATTCAAGCAGGCAGCCCATATCAAAACGGATATATTGAACAATTTAATCGCACCTATCGCACAGAGGTACTAGATTTATATCTATTTAATAATCTGGAACAAGCAAGAAAGGTAACCGAAGAATGGCTAACCATTTATAACACGGAAAGACCTCATGAAGCATTAAATAATATGACGGCGAGTGAATATAAAACCCTAAAACAAGCAGCGTAATTTTTTACCTGAATCTTGTACTAAGTTTTGGGTATTTACAAGCTTATTCCAACTTATAAAACAAATAGATAAGCAAATAAATGATTTTAAAAACTGTAGAAAAATACAAACTTGAATCAAATGTAAGCTAGTAAATCAAACTGAACATCATAAATAAAATAAAAAAGATATCTTCATTTCTGAGATATCTTTTAAAATTCATGGTGCGGATAAAGAGACTCGAACTCTTACACCTTTCGGCGCCAGAACCTAAATCTGGTGCGTCTACCAATTTCGCCATATCCGCACAAGCAATCAAAACTGATTGAGCATTAAATTATAGGATAATCTACATTCCATGCCAAGAGAAATATCTCAATAATATACAAATAGATACATATTAGCTTATACAAATAGACATAATTACGTCTGAAAGCTTCTTACCGTAAACTCAGTGGTAGCAATAAGTTTACTATTACAAATATCATTTCAGATAAACAGTGTCATCAGCAAAATACAGCATCCAAATGCCAATACTCCAATGAATTCAGACAGCAACCTAACCGAAAAGGATAAAATAATAGAGAGAGATCAAATGCTTGGTGGGTGATGACGGAGTCGAACCGCCGACATTCTGCTTGTAAGGCAGACGCTCTACCAACTGAGCTAATCACCCATAAAAGAAAACAGCAAAAACGTAATTGGCGCGGCGGACGGGGCTCGAACCCGCGACCCCCGGCGTGACAGGCCGGTACTCTAACCAACTGAGCTACCACCGCGCAAGTTTCATGCTGTGCATAAAACAGAAACCTGGTGGGTGATGACGGAGTCGAACCGCCGACATTCTGCTTGTAAGGCAGACGCTCTACCAACTGAGCTAATCACCCATAAAAGAAAACAGCAAAACATAAATTGGCGCGGCGGACGGGGCTCGAACCCGCGACCCCCGGCGTGACAGGCCGGTACTCTAACCAACTGAGCTACCACCGCGCATATTTTATGCTATGCATAAAACAAAAAACTGGTGGGTGATGACGGAGTCGAACCGCCGACATTCTGCTTGTAAGGCAGACGCTCTACCAACTGAGCTAATCACCCTGTGCTGTTGAGGCGCGTATTTAATCATAGAGTAAGAAACACAGCAAGCTCTTTTTTTCTTATACAGAGCATTTGTTTTATAATTTATTGTTTTAAAAATAAAACTTAACTTGACTACTATCTAATTATTCTCAGCATGCATTAAATCATATTTTCAGACACCACCTTTCAGCAGATATACACATCTTCAAAGCGCAGCACAATTAATATTTTAAAATTAAAACAAAACTTATAAATTCATCCAACATCTTAATTTACCTAGTAAGAACAACATATTACTCTATATTGTGATTTCTCTTCTACATCTACACAGATTAAATAAAAACCTGTTATTAAATAGTTTTTCTCAACAGATATAGACAACACTCATCAGAAAATAAGCTGTAAAATACTAAATGCCAGCTAAAAAAATAAATTAATAATATATTATTTAAGAAATAAACAATCTAAATAAATAACCAAAGAAAAGCTTAAAACACAAAATTAATATATTAATATTAATTAGCAAGAATCAGATATAGTAGCTATACATTTATCCTCTAAGATAGTTTTTTCACTCCTAGCTAAACAGATTTAAATTCGTCCTCATTCCAAAAATTCATATCTTATAACTAATGAGGATAAATTTTCCCAAAGATACTTTTAACATAAATAATACAAACTAAAATCAACCTCAACTAGTATTCTGTTTTCTGGACTAAATTCAAACTTGAACACCAGTAAACAATCCTCATTGAAATTACAAAAGCAGATTCAACCAAACTCATACTATTACTATACCTGTATATACCTCCAGCTCATCTTAATACCCGTATAAATCACATACAGCATAAAAAATTAAGAGACCTATCAATAAGCAACCAGATATAACCCGAACTCATGCAGCCAAATCTCGTACTCCCTCTCAAATTGTGAGTTATACCGTTTAGCAATTTAAATCTGCTTGCCACTCCATCAGCCATAACCAATATTTTACTGATATACCGCTACACCAGAAAAACAAATCCATTGCAGCCTCATTTTATCTTGCTAGACCAAATCTCAACTTTTATATCGACCATACCCACAGTATATTAATAGACATAACTCCTATTACCTGTAAATACCGAGTAAATGAATCAATTACCAATTCCAACGGCAATGGTGTTACATAGCTGCGCCGTTTGGCGTTATAAATACGAATTTAATGTAGAACCGAAAACATCCCGGAAACTCAGCATGGCTAGAAAACATATCGAAATATAGATTGAGTTAAAGAAGTTTTAACAGACATCACCAGCAACTGTATAATAACACTTACTCTGCTTTCCAGCCGATATACAGATCCGCTTGTAAATACCCCAAACTTAGTACAAGATTCAGGTAGAAAATTACGCTGCTTGTTTTAGAGTTTTATATTCACTCGGTGTCATATTATTTAATGCTTCATGAGGCCTTTCCGTGTTATAAATGGTTAGCCATTCTTCGGTTACCTTTCTTGCTTGTTCTAGATTATTAAATAGATATAAATCTAGTACCTCTGTGCGATAGGTGCGATTAAATCGTTCAATATATCTGTTTTGATATGGGCTGCCTGGTTGAATATAATCTATAGTTATACCATGTGACTTTGCCCAGTCGATGAATGTTTTTCCGGTAAATCCCGGTTTATTATCCACTCGTATTTTGAGTGGATAGCCATGATATTCGGCCAGTTTATCCAGATAACGGGTAACCCTGCCAGCCGGTAAACTGACTGCAATATCAATGCCTAACGCCTCATGATTAAAGTCATCTATCACATTGAAGGTTCTAAAACGCCGTTGATTGCGACTGCTGTCACTCATAAAATCCATTGACCAGCATTCACCTTGTTTACTGGGTGCTGATAGCCTTTCTGGGCTTCGTGGAGGAATGCGTTGTTTACGCTTTACCCTGAGATTAAGCTTTAATTCACAATACACCCGATACACGCGTTTATGATTCCATTTATAGCCGAGCTTTCTGATGCGATTAAAACATTTGGGAAAGCCCCAGCGTAAATGCTTATCGGTAATAGCACTTAGTACTGACATAATCACTGAATCATCCGGTAACTTGGGTTGATAATAGTAAGCACAGCGGCTTAAGCCAACAATAGCGCAGCTCATGGCAATAGTAACAGAATGACTTTCTTGCAGTTGTACAGCCCAAACTTTACGTGCTTGAGTAGGCACTATAGCTTTTTTATGATTTCCTCCTGAAGCTGAGATTTTAAACTGAGCTCAGCAAACATCTGTTTAAGCTTACGGTTTTCAGCCTCTAGCTCCTTTAAACGTTTGATATCGGACGTTTCCATACCACCGTATTTATCACGCCATTTATAAAAAGTTGAATTGCCGATGCCATATTTACGGCAGAGTTCTTTGACGGGGATACCGGCTTCGGCTTCTTTTACAATAGATACTCTGATGTTCAGTCATTTTTTTCATACTTAAATTCTCAATGGGTTAATAAAGAAAATTTTCTACTTTTATGCTGTACTATTTTAGGGGATAGTTACAATCGAACATGCATGATAATATTTAGAAACTAAAATTCCCTGTAATACTCAAACTACGCATCAATTTTCACTTAGTACCCGTAATCTACCAGCAAATAAACTGAAACACTAATATCATTTCCTGCGTGCGAGTTAACTCCCATACAGACGCCGCTAATGCATCAATCACGGATTATAATCACCAGATAACATTTATCAGCAACGGCTACAACTACTCCACAGAACTGACGCAGAATATTGCCACAAGATGTACGACACTATCTGCATTATATATTTACAATATTCCCAGCATAGAGATAGACATCATAGCTTGTACTCATATAGAACACAGATAAACAGAACTGGTTACATCAAACAACGTCGATAGCGTGTCCAGCCCTATAGTTATGGATACAGATGGCAATGGCACTGCTAATATTATCTATGCTGGCGACCACAACGCAATCTATATAGCTCTGATTTACGTGCCTGGCACCAATAGATTAGAAAAAATATAAAGTTCGCTACCACCGATGCACTAACCACAGCAGCACCAAATACATTTCAGACAACAGCCATAATAAACCCTAATGATAGCAGCGTTTATTACAGCTAAATTCTATACCCAGACATAATATTTACTTTTGGTACTGGCAGTAATATCTATCAGTCTAACCCGAACAACAAAGACGAACAAACCATATGCGAAATCAGGAATGATTTAAACTAGCAAAATACTGAATAAATTAGAAAAACAATACATTTTCAATGTGATTTTACACAAAATGAAAACTATCACCAGCTAAGCAAGCAATATCCCCCTAATCCATCTATGTATCGTGGCTGGTATTTCACGCTGCAAAGTGGTTTTACAAAACACATTTTCTTTCCTGTGCTATAGCAGTATCGTCACGTGCTTATAATGTAAAAAAACAGAAAATTTACCTTATCCATGCAAAGCAACCATAATCCTACAACGTACTTCCCTTACTATAGGCGAAATTTGACTTACCGTATAAACTGATAGTGCATTACACGGCACAAATCCAAACCCTATATTCTACGATAAGCCTGCTGTTAGCAGCAGTATCAACATTGAAAGGCTATTTAGGTTTACTGTTCCGGAAAATAACGAAAGCAATATCAGCTATCCTTTTTCTCCTGCACAACCTTTCGAAAGCTGTTCATGCCGCACAGTTATTGTTACCACTGCTGATAGAGAAAAGCTAACCATTCAAGTAATACCCTGTCTGATTAGATTTAACCGCATCTGAAATTGAAACGACAAAAAAGATTATTGAAATAATCAAACAATAATAAAAACAGCCAAAATAAATTATCAATTTTTTTTAATTATTTACATATAATAAAAATTAATATATTTATCACTCCATTAACAATAACAAATCCATAGAAAAAACAATATGTAAAAAATTAACAAAAAGTAATTTATCTAATAAATCAATTTGATAATATATTTATTACATAGATTTATAATATATATCAATATATGAAATTTTATAAATAAAACCTCGTAACATGATTACACAAGCCTTCTTAGAATTATAGATAACTATTTATAATCATAATATTACAATCTAGCAAAAAATCATTATCTTATTAATATTTCAATATAAATAAAGTCTAAATAACTCTTACACTAATTTATATTATGCATTATAATTAAAAAGGTATCTTATTTAACATATACAAATAGTATATAATTGTAATAATTTGTGTATAGCATAATATTTAAATCGATTTACCTTATCTGCCCATACTAGAAAGTAATTAACTATGAGCACCTTAAATATAAACAATAAAAAAAACAGATTTCGAAAAGGGAAAAAATTTTTATTTGTTGCGGTAGCAGGAGCCTTAAGTGCTCAGGCACTCGCAGAGGTTAATATATTTGCCGACATCCCTCTACATTTGCAAAACTCATCTACGATTACTACTGCTTATAATATTAAACCTAATATTACCTTATTAATTGATGCTTCAGCCAGTATGAATGAAAAACTTCAGGGGGATTCAATTAAATGTCGAAGCCGTACATCCATAAGAAAGAATGCGCAGGGAACAACCTCAGCATGGTCTCCATGGAGTGAATATCAGTATGGATTTCAGGAAACACCGGCCAACACCAATGATATTCAATATAGATGTCGGCAATTCAAAAAAATCGATGGGGTAAAAGATGTTTTGCTGAATATTCTGGCAAAATACCGTAATGATATGTATTTTGCCTTCCGTCCTCTACATGGCACCAATGACCGCTATAATATCTTTTATGATACTTCAGATCCTGCACAATACGATGAATTGACTACACATATCAAAGATCTAGCAACTGGTGGCGGCACACCAACTACCGAGCAAATTGCCGTTGTAGCCAGAAATTTGGTGATGAACAAATTACAGTATCGCTGTCAGAAATCATATATTGTTCTGCTTTCAGACGGTGAGGCCGATGATACTTCTGCTCAGTCAGATGCTGCAAAAGACGGTTACTTTGATAGTGAATGGATAACAGATAAGGAAAGAAGAGACTTCTTTACTCGTGGCGGCAATTACCGAACTAAAAACAAGCCTTTCCGTCTTAAGTTTTATACCCATAAATTAAATGAAAAAAGTTTCGGGCCTTATATTTACAGTGGTGATTACTATTCACCTGGTGGTGGAACAATTCTAGCTCCTTCTAAACGCATTATTGATAATGCCGGACAACCGTGGAACTCCCCTAATCCTTTGAATAACAATCTGCCTTTCACCCAAACGGCAGAAACCTTTACTATTGGCGTGGGTCTAGGTCAGAAAACCAATGCAAAAGGACAGATTGCTATCCCATATCTGGAAAACGGAGCCATGCCATCCGGTAATTTCTTTAATACCAATTCCCAAGCAGAAATTGTGGATGCTTTTGAAAAAATCTTTCAGTCAATTAAAGGCGACTCCGAAACTAACACCACCACCACTACTGCGACTGCACCAACTGTGGCCATATCCCAATCCGAGCGGGGCAAGATATCAATTACAGCCATGGTTGAATCTGGTTCATGGAGTAGTAAAATCTGCATTCGTGAAATAAAAGATAAAACCAATAACGCATGCAGCGCGCAGCCATCATTTAATAACCGCCAGCTATTGCTGAATGATGGTACCCATACCTATTTGTACTCAGGTAGTCTGACCAGTTTGAACAATGACACGTTCAAGATAGATAATAATGGCAAAAACCAGTCAGAGTGGCTAAATGGGTTACTAACCTGGCTTAGCCGCTCCAAACCGGATGATGCCATTAAAACCGATAACTTTGTGCTCGACTACCGTAATCGTACCATCTCAACCGAAGAAGGACTTGATGAAACCAGAAGAAATGTTGGCGACATCATTGATAATCCAATCATCACCGCAGGTGATCATGATAAGAGTAACGGCCTGCAAAAATACATGGTTACCTCAGCCAATGATGGTATGGTATATGTTTTCCGTGCTACCAATAACACACAACATCCTTACGATTTGAAATTTAACTTCATGCCGATGGGGATTGAACGCCAAAGCAACGATGGTTCCGATCTGGTTGCCCATTATTATAAAGACCTTACCAATAAAGATTATGGTAAAAACAGCCGGCATCCGCATCGCTTCCTGCTGAATGGAGGAATGGTGGTACAGCAAACTGAACAGGGTAAAGATAAAAATGGGAATGATCTTCCGCAACAAACATTTATGCTATCAACAATGGGGCAAGCAGGACGCGGTGCGTTTGCAATCAATATCGGAGGCAATGATCTGCTTTCCCGCCGGGCAATTGCTGTAGACAATATGGGCAGCTCTGGCTGGTACCATGACGTGTCCCTATTCCAGACACCTACTGGACAAAATAATTACTTCGGATTTACTGTGGGGACACCAGCCATCGCGAGGCTACGGGTAAACGAAGATCCCAGCGCATCTGCTACTTCTGTAGCGAACCATATCCGTGAAGCTGCGTTTATCAGTAATGGCTATAATTACTCCTCTATGCTGGCGAGCAATAATGCGGGCTTACCCTCCTCAGAGTCTGCACTTTATATTTACGATATTCTTGGTGTAGATGTCGGTACTGATGGCTATAGAAAAATTGGCTTCAAAAAAGGTGAACTGATTGCCAAGCTTGCACCGGTGCAGGACCCTGATTCAGATCAATATACTGGTGGACTTTCCAGCCCGACAGTAATTGATATTGATGGCGATGATATCGCAGATATAATTTATGCTGCTGATTATAGTGGTAACCTATACCGTTTTGACCTGAGATCACCTGATCCTGATAAATGGACTACACACAAAATATTTTCCGCCGGTGCGCCCATCACTTCAGCACCTGGTGTCATTCTGGTTAACAATACACAAAATGATAGCTCAAACAACAATAATAATAGTCAGAATAATTTAACGGCCATTATTACTTTTGGTACCGGCAGTGATATTTATCAGTCTGATTTGTCGAATAAAGATCAGCAGGCCGTATATGGTATCTATGACAACCTGAATGACAAGGTACCGACTGAAGTTTCAAAACAGTCTCTGCTGAAACAGGAATTAACCGCCACTGGCAACTATCGCCAACTTTCTGAAAACGAATTTAACCCCAAGGTTAACCGGGGCTGGTATTTCAATCTGGAAAGCGGCACAGGTGAACGTGTGGTTACCAAACCTGTCACTATTTCCTATGGTGGCGTTGTTTTTTCACGAAAATATAAAACCATAAAAGACGACAAATTGCCCGATCCTTGCCAGGAAACTGAACGCAAAGAAGAAAACGAAGTTTACAGTAGTGTAATACAGTACAATATTAAAACGGGTGCAAGACTAAAAAAATCTGATCCACATTTTAATTTAGACTCAAATCATCCGGTTGGTGCAGTGAAAACAATTAAAGGATTATATAATTTTACGGTAGCTGGTGCCAATCGATATGATATAGGTGGTAGTAGGACACAACTTCCATTAGGAAAGCGTACCCTCCTGTCGGAAGAGTGCACGCGAGCACCAATAGAAGGTGTCGATACAGAAGGTAATGTGATTACGGTTAATGTACCTAAATGTCCAATCAGATTCAAGCGTTTATCATGGCGGGAAATTAAAACAGGCTATACTGGCTAAATCTAATTCATGAAATCAACGGCTAGTCAATACTAGCCGTTTTATTTTTGGTTTTTGTTGTAAATTATCTAAATAAACCACACTTTATTTTATGATAATTTAGAGTATAAATTTATAAAAAATATTTCTATAAATATGCTGTACCATAACTAAAAAAACTGGCACACTCAGTTAATATTTTATCATTATTTTAATAATTATATTTATAATTTATCCAAAAAACCATAGCTAATAAATAGCCATTTACTCAATATAAACATCAATATATATCTTATTTTAAAATATTAGAATAATAAATCTTACAATATATTTCATAACGAAATATTATTTACACTTTCCATAAATTAAACTTATGCCATATCCATTAATATTTTACATATTAAACCCAATATTAATTAATCTTATGTAATAATACTATAATAATTAACATACTTTTACAAAAAATATTTAATTTTTTATTTGAATAGATATTGCTTTAGGAGTAATAATATAAAAGTGCTTAATTAAAGCGTAAACTTTTACACATTTATTTTATATGAACTGGATATCGTTGCTACACTTAGCGGCAGAGTAGCCAATATATACCATAAATTTGTTAAATTGTATAAAATAGATACTGTTGTTACACCTAGTGGAGAGTAACTAACCATGCACCATAAATTTGTTAAAAATAAAAAAGACAAATTTCTTAAAAGGCAAAAGACACTGTTTTCAGCAGTTACTGCTGCACTGATTGTTTTTCCTGCATGGCAGGTTCAGGCTGGAGCTAATATATTTGCCGATATCCCGCTACATTTACAAAACTCATCTACGACTACAGATGCCAATGGTGTTAAGCCCAATATTACCTTATTTATTGATGATTCTGCCAGTATGCGAGAAAAAATTAAAGAAAACTTCTCGTATAGATGTAGAAGTCGCAAATCAATAAGAAAAAACGCGAAGGGAGACACCATAGCTTGGACTCCATGGAGTGACTATGAGTATGGAAAAGAAGAGAAACCAGCCAACACCAATGATATCCAATATAGATGCCGGCCGGATAGAAAAGTCGATTCAGTTAAAGCTGTTTTGCTGGATATTCTGACAAACTACCACGATAGTATGTATTTTGCTTTCCATCCTCTGCATAAAGGTAGAGAGAATGCAGCTTATAATACATTTTATGATACTTCAGATCCAACACAATACAATACGCTGGTTGAACTTATCAAAAAAATGGGGACTGGTGGTTCTACACCAACTATACGACAATTTCCAGTTGTAGCCAGAAATTTAGTGATGAACAAATTAAAGTATCGCTGTCAGAAATCTTATATCGTTTACCTTTCTGATGGTGAGGCTAAACGACAGATAGCCAATGAAAATGATAATAATATTGATGATGATGTAACTACTGACCAGGGTGGTTATTTTGATGGTAATGGTTCATGGAGGCTTGCATGGCGACCTGAAAATAATGCTTTTAATGTCAATGATTATTTTGATAATACGGGTAAATGGCTAAATGCAAGAAAAAGAAGAGAATTTTTACGCTCTAACGAGAACACCATGCCTTACCGCCTGAAATTTTACACTGAAACATTAAAAGAAAAAAACTTTGGTTCTTATATTTACAATGGTGATGTTTATAACGATCGAGGTACTATAGTTTTTCACCCTAGTAAACGTACTACCGATGAAGCAGGTCAACCGTGGGATGCTCCTGTCGAAGCGAATAGTACGCGTCGATTCACTCAAACGGCAGAAACCTTTACTATTGGCGTGGGCTTAGGTGAGAAAAATACCAACTTAGGTAAAAAGGCTATTCCATTTATGGAAAATGGTGCCACGCCTCCTGGTCTTCACCCGACTGGAAATTTCTTTAATGCCAATTCACATAAAGAGATTAAAGAGGCTTTTCAAAAAATCTTCGAATCGATTCAAGGGTCCTCCACTACTACTACTACTACTACTACTTCTACTACGCCAACGGTGGCCATATCCCGCTCTGAAAGTAACAATATATCCATTACTGCCATGATTGAATCTGGCGCATGGAGTAGTAAAATCTGTATTCGCGAAATTAATAAAGATAAAGAAATTAATACAGGTAAAAAAGATAACAAGTGTACTGCTCAGCCATCATTCAACAACCGTCAGCTATTATTGAATGACGGCACTCGTACCTATCTGTATTCAGGAAGTCTAACTGGCTTGAACAATAACACATTCAAGATAAGTAATAATGGCAAAAATCAGTCAGAGTGGCTAAATGGGCTACTAGCTTGGCTTAGCCGCTCCAAACAGGATGATGCCATCAAAACTGATGACTTTGTACTCGATTACCGTCAACGGACCGCATCACCTATAGAGGGATTTGGAAAAACTCGTGACATGGGTGACATGATTGATAATCCAATCATTACCGCAGGTAATATTGATAAGAATAGCGGCCTGCAGAAATACATGATTACCTCTGCCAACGATGGCATGGTATATGTTTTCCGCGCTACTAATAATAAGCAATACCCTTATGATTTGAAATTCAACTTCATGCCGATGGGTATTGAACGTCAAAGCAATGATGGCTCTGATCTAGTCGCCCATTATTATAAAGATCTTACTTATAATGACTATGGTAGCAGTAAGCATCCGCATCGCTTCCTGCTGAATGGAGGAATGGTGGTACAGCAAACTGAGCAGAGTAAAGATAGAAATGGTGATGATCGTCCACAACAGACATTTATGGTATCAACAATGGGGCAGGCCGGACGCGGAGCATTTGCTATCAATATCGGGGGAAATGAGCTGGTTTCCCGCCGACCAATTGCTGTAGATAATATGGGCAGTTCCGGCTGGTATAATGACGTATCCCTGTTCCAGACGCCCACCGGATCGAACAATTACTTTGGATTTACCGTGGGAACCCCTGCTATCGCAAGGCTACGGGTAAATGAAGACCCTAAGGCATCCCCCACTTCTGTAGCCAACCACATCCGCGAAGCCGCATTTATCAGTAACGGATATAATTATTCTTCCACGCTGGCCAGCGATAATGCAAGCCAGCTCTCCATAGAGTCTGCACTCTATATTTACGATATTCTGGGTGTGGATGTCGGTACTGATGGCTACACCAGAACTGGCTTTAGAAAAGGTGATCTAATTGCCAAACTTTCTCCACCGTTGACTACTGTCAAGCAGCCTACTGATTCGAAAAATGGTGATAATGGTGATGATTATGAAGAGGATGAACGTACTGGAGGACTTTCCAGCCCAACAGTGATTGATATTGATGGTGATGGTGTCGCAGATATAGCTTATGCTGGGGATTATGCGGGTAATCTATACCGCTTTGACCTGAGATCACCTAATCCTACTAACTGGACTGTGCATAAATTATTTTCAGCCGGTGCCCCCATCACCTCAGCACCTGGTGTAATTCTGGTTAACAATCCACAGAATAATAATCCAAATAACAATCAGTATAATCTGAATGCCGTTATTACTTTCGGTACAGGTAGTGATATTTATCAGTCTGATTTATCAAATAAAGATCAGCAGGCTGTATATGGTATCTATGACAATCTAAATGATAAAACACCAGCTGAAATTTCAAAACACTCTTTGCTGAAGCAGGAATTAACCACCAATGGTAATTATCGCCAACTTTCAGACAACCGGTTTGACCCAAGAGTTAACCGAGGGTGGTATTTTAATCTGGAGAGCGGTACCGGTGAACGTGTAGTAAGCAAACCTATTACTATTCTCTATGGTGGCATTATTATTAGTCGAAAATATAAAACCACAAAAGATAGCCAATCGTCTGATCCTTGCTGGAAAACTACACGCACAGAAAAAAGCGAAGTTTACAGCAGTGTAATACAATACAATATTAAAACAGGCGGAAGACTGGGGGAAAAGGATCCGCATTTAAATGTAAACGACGCACCAGCTGGTGCAGTGATATCTATTCAAGGAATGTATGGTCTTAAAATAACTGATCACAATAGTATCGATATAGGTGGTGATTTGACACAGTCAGCATTAAGAAAGCTAGGAGCTCCTAATGAGGATCCTCCTGAAAAGGATCCTGATGAAAAGAATCCTAATCTTACGAAAGAATGCACTCGAACATCGATAGAAGGAGGCGATTCACTAGGCAACGCGGTTGGGACTACAGTTCCTAAATGCCCGATTACATTCAAGCGCTTATCATGGAGAGAAGTTAAAACTGACTATACCAGCTGAATTCTATTGATCAAACAAACGGCTAGTTAATACTAGCCGTTTGTTTTTTATTACATTAAAAATAAACTTTTGGTTTAGACTTTAATTAGTAAAATGTCCCAGTTTTTCCATTTTGGTGTGCAGATAATGCTGGTTTTCAGGATTCTGACCAACATGTAAGGGTACACGATTGACTACATTGATACCTAGCGCTTTGAGTGTGGTTACTTTCTGCGGATTATTGGTCATTAGCTGTATTGACTGTACGCCAAGATAGTCGAAAATTTCTTTAGCCAGCGCAAAATCGCGTGCATCTACTGGCAGA
This sequence comes from Snodgrassella alvi, assembly GCF_002777825.1. Classification (GTDB taxonomy): domain Bacteria; phylum Pseudomonadota; class Gammaproteobacteria; order Burkholderiales; family Neisseriaceae; genus Snodgrassella; species Snodgrassella alvi_C. The sequence continues at coordinate 373,486 of NZ_MEIR01000080.1, forward strand.
CCTAAAGCCAGATTGGCTTCAACTGTATCCAGTCCTTCATCTTGTAGCTTGTAAGCACGTATTTTATTCAGTAAGCCAATGCCGCGCCCTTCCTGGCGTAAATATACAATTACACCACATCCTGCTTGCTGCACGGCTTTCATGGCAGCTTCAAGCTGCGGGCCGCAATCGCAACGTTTGGAAAACAAGGCATCGCCTGTAAGACATTCAGAATGAATTCGTCCAAGTACAGCTTCACCAGTAGCAATATCGCCTACGGTAAGTGCTATGTGCTCCTGCCGGTTGCGTACATCTTCAAATCCATACATGGTAAATTCGCCCCACTGCGTAGGTAAACGGCAGGAGGCAATAAAACGTACTGGGCTATGATCTTTAATCTGGTTTTGATGTATTGTAGTCATGATATTTATCCCTTGATGTGTGCCGTACTGGCATTATGCAGATTTCGCAGCAACGGTGTGATAACAATGGCCATAGCTATCCAGTCGATTAGTTCGGCTTCGGTGATGGCATTATCGTGCTGATGAGTAGTATACAGCACACCTAATATCTGCCCCTGCTCGCTGGTTACGGGAACAGCTAGCTGGGAAGCACCAACCTGTTCACCGATCAAGCTGCCATCTGCCAGCCATTGCTGCACGTTATTTACCTGATTCAGCCAGCCGGTTGTTGCCGTTCGGGCAAATAAATACTGTTGTACCTGTTGCTGCCCACATTCAATTCTCGCCGGCAATTTGCAGCCCTGAGCCAGTAGTCGATATAACTGCCCTACTTCATCATCTGATTCGTATAAATATAAAGCAAAGGTATCATTATGATAACGGCTTGCGATTGAATCTAAAGCGAGATACATCTGTCGCAATGTATATGCACTGTTATTATTGACAGTAAACAGATCAGTCGGCTGTAGCTGATGCAGTACTGCTGTATTCAAGCCAAATTTTCGTGCGAGACTAAAGCCGCATTCTTCATACCATAAGACAGACATATCGATTTCAGCCTGTGCCAGCTCCAATACAGACTGTACAGCCAGCATGGCCATCCGTACTTCTTCTGCTGATATTTTTAATCCTTGTGTTTGCAGGTAATCACGCACCTGAGCGCATGCCATACTTTTCCTTACTTTTTTCTTTGCAAGCGATTATTGTAACCGAAAATCGCCCGGATACCGGATAACAAGCTTCAAGGCTAAACAAAAACTTCTTTATTATTTATTAGGTTTTTTTCCGCTGATGAAAATCAACAGGCTGAATTAAAACATTTCTATCAGTTATTTATAAATGATTATTTTGTAGTTTTTTACCGATAAAGGAATTATTTGCTTACTAATGGCTGGCTGAGTCAATTTATTCTACAGATAACCGGCAGTAGCTGATGATAGCGTGACTTACTTTAAACCATAGTAACTGTTAATTTAATTTTGACAAGTTAAATTAAAGTTAAGTGATTGTATTATTTAAAATTATAATCAATAATAAGCCTACCGTAGTTTCACGGCAGATATTGTACAAGGAGTGGTATATGAGCAATCTGAAACCCGGTGATAATTCTGGCACTAATGGCGGAATTTATCAGGAAGTCGATCAGCATGGTCATGGTGTGGAAAATTATGTTACGCTTAAAGACCATGAAAAAGCACCTCCTACCCAGCATGCAGGTAATAGCTGGAAACTGAAGAACAGAACGCCAGACAGTAAGCATTGATTGTTTTTGTTGAAAGCTATCTGGTTGTTTGTAATGCATGCTGTTAAAAGATAATTTGTTATTCTGGTAACTACTGCACAATAACAGGCAACCGGATAGCCATGTTTGTTATTAAACATATTAACGCTGTATTAGTACTATAAAATATTTGTTACCATTAGCTGCTTTTAATTAATAATATTCCACTCTCTTTCATACTTTTATTTTATGTCAATTCTCAACCAATATACCAATTTGTATTTAAAATATGATATCTTATTAAGAAAGTAAGGGGTTATTGTAATCACTTTAATAATTGCTTAGGAATTGATTATATATTATTAATTAATAAAAATAGTATTCCAAAATGAGAGAGAATAATTATTTAGTCAGCTACAACCATAAGATAAGCAAAAAAATTCTTGATTTTTCTATTAACGGAGTTGAGAAATTTCTAATACAACACTCTGAGTTAAGATTTTATGTGTAAATACCCAAAACTTAGTACAAGATTCAGGTAAAAAATTACGCTGCTTGTTTTAGGGTTTTATATTCAATCGGCGTCATATTATTTAATGCTTCATGAGGCCTTTCCGTGTTATAAATGGTTAGCCATTCTTCGATTACCTTTCTTGCTTGTTCCAGATTATTAAATAGATATAAATCTAGTACCTCTGTGTGATAGGTGCGATTAAATCGTTCAATATATCCGTTTTGATATGGGCTGCCTGCTTGAATATAATCTATGGTTATACCATTTGACTTTGCTCAGTCGATGAATGTTTTTCCGGTAAATCCCGGTTTATTATCCACTCGTATTTTGAGTGGATAGCCATGATATTCGGCCAGTTTATCCAGATAACGGGTAATCCTGCCAGCAGGTAGACTAACCGCAATATCAATGCCTAACGCCTCACGATTAAAGTCATCTATCACATTGAAGGTTCTAAAACGCCGTTGATTGCGACTGCTGTCACTCATAAAATCCATTGACCAGCATTCACCTTGTTTATTCGGTACTGATAGCCTTTCTGGGCTTCGCGGAGGAATATGTTGTTTACGCTTTACCCTGAAATTAAGCTTTAACTGGCAGTATATTCGATAAACACGTTTATGATTCTATTTATAGCCGAACTTTCTGATGCGATTAAAACATTTGGGAAAGCCCCAGCGCAAATGCTTATCGGTAATAGCACTTAGTACCGACATAATCACTGAATCATCCGGTAACTTGGGTTGATAATAGTAAGCACAGCGGCTTAAGCCAACAATAGCGCAGCTCATGGCAATAGTAACAGAATGACTTTCTTGCAGTAGTACAGCCCAAGCTTTACGTGCTTGAGTAGGCACTATAGCTTTTTTATGATTTCCTCCTGAAGCTGAGATTTTAAACT